>JBAVOL010000053.1:0-16246 GCA_049692035.1 Rhizomicrobium sp. | reverse complement strand
CGCGCGTAATAGTCGGCGGCCGCGTCGCTCGGGACTCCGTTCTCGCAGACGCTCAGGCCCATCGGCGGAAAAATGATGCGGTTGGGAAGCGTGAGCTTGCCAAGCTGAAACGGCTTGAATAGCCCCTCGAAGTTTATGCCGCTTGTCACTTACCAATTCCTCCATTGCGAACGAGAGAACTACGCGCCCAATCGCCGGGCCGCGGCGCCTGCTCACCGAAATCCCAAGGTGATAGTCATCATACTGCATCCGTTAGTCGGCGCTGTTAGAACGTCTTACACTCCGGGCCTCCAATGGAACCGCTCATGGGTTGGCTTGCACCGCCCGTTACGCTGGAGTGAGCCACCGAGCCACATGACATGTGAAACACTAGCTCGTCACTTCGCGCAAAAAGCCGGGCAATGTTAGCGCACCGAGGCCCGGCTCCTCGCTCAGCGAGATTCCGTGGGCGAGGGAGAGGGATGATTGCGACACCGTGTTCATGACGAAGTCCCCGCTCAGCCGACCGGCAGCTCCACCTCGGCAGCGGCATCAACCAGGACACCGCCGTCCTGATTGGTGAGGCGGACCCTGACCTCGACCAAGGGCACGCCCCAGGCGCTTTCAGCCTGCTTGGCGATGACCTCGCCCTCAAAATAGGTGACGTCGCCTTCGAAGGCTGGCCCGCGGAAAGATGATTTGACGTGGCGCACGAAACCGTCGTGGCCGGCCCAATAAGCGAGATAGTCGGTAACCCATGCCCCCATGGTTGCGCCATAACCATAGGCGCGCGCCATGCCGATCCTGCCAGCCTTCTCGCTATCGATATGGCCGCGCGATGGTCCCTTGTAGAGACCGTCACGGTAGCGGGGGTCGATCTTGGCGCCCTCGTCGTCGATGCCGAAGCCTTCCACCCATCCGGCGTCCTGGTTGATCCAAGGGTCCTTCACCCCTTGCGGGGCCACCCAGCGATAGCCGCCCCACACATTGTCTCCGAAGGCGCGGTATTCGGTCGTAAAGCTTGCAATGCTGTGGGGACCGAGCACCCGCTGGGGCAGTTTGTCGCCAACCTTCACCGCGTCAAAATGCGGGGAGTTCCCCATTCGGTTGGACAGGATCCAGTCGTGGCGGACCCTGTCAATCTCAGTCAGCTTTGCTGGCGTCCAGCACGGGATCTGGGGCAACTGCTTTTCATACATCTTCCGCTTGTCGGCCTCCGCGGCGAGATACCGGATCGAGGTGGAGCGTTCCTTCGCCACGGCCGTGCCGTGCTGGTTGCGATGAAGTGTATCGCCGCGCTGGAACAGAGTTGGGCCCGCGAACTTGGTCGCGGTGACCTTATAGTCGTGGAAGCGGCGCTCCTGGAACAACTGATCGCCCGGTCGCATACGATAGCCGTAGAACCACCATTCCTCGCCGCCGAAGATCAGATGGCTGCCGGGGATGCGGCCGACACAGGCGGGCTGCACCCCATGGCCAACGTCCAGGCAGACGGCGATGGATTGCGGGGCGACCAGACCGCCAAACTTGGACTCGCGGGCGAATTCTTCGTCCCAGTGGATCGGGTTGGGATAGTCCATGGCCATAACCCAGCGACGGATGTCGTTGGAAGAGCAAGGAGACCATTGCTGGCCGCCGCCGACCAACTGACCGACTCGATGATCGACGTCGCTGAGATCGAGCTTCACTTCGGTCTGGCTGAATGCGGCGCTGGACATCGAAACCTTCCGGACATGTTCTCGCGAAGCGTGATGCTGAAGCATGTTGCCTGTGCACGCTGACCGGTGAACGAAGCTCCATACCAAGAGGCCCAGTCGCACACCGGTTGGTGATGCTGTTCGCGTAATGCCAGATCGCTTCATGCGCGTCAACGAAAATTTAGCGACCGCTAAAACGCCGTCAGACATGAAACTTCGAAGCGCAAGGCTCAGCGCTCAATCATGCCGAGGCTTTCATCGAAGAGAACGGCATTGAATGGGCGATGCGCCGTCAAGTTTCGGCGTCATATCCGCATGATCTTCAGGCGCCACAGGGTAGCCGACAGCGGGTTGGCGTGACAGTAAAGCTTGCATGTCCGTGATGTGGGGCGCGAGCAGGCTCGTTTTGACGCAAAATCGGTGCCGACCTCACCGTCGGCATCCCTCGGACTGGTCCACCCCAGACTCGCAGGCCCGTAAGAAACCTTCGACGTAAGCCTTTGTCTCAGCATGGCCTAGCGATACACCGAGCGCAGCTTCTATCGTTAGAAGATACGCAGCGGCGGTCATCAGCACGGGCCCTACCAGAACGGGAGGGGTGGCACTTACGCAACCTGCTTCGCGGTGACGCGCCAGGGCTTGGACCTCGAGACGCCGGACTTTCTCGATCTGCTGCGCGATCACTTCGCGGACAGTCTTGTTTTGATTAGCGAGCGCCATAAACTCCATAGTGAACCGCGCCCAACGTGGGTTGGCTACGACAGCCCAGACAGCCTGAAATGGCCGGCTTGACTGTAAGGCTTTCTCAATTTGATCGAGAGCCTGCTCAGACATGCGACGTACGACGGCGGCATAGAGGTCGTCCATTGTCCGGAAGTAGTAATGGATGAGTGGAGGCTGCACCCCGGCCTCGGCTCCGACTCGTCGAGACGTCGCAGCCGCATAACCTTCTTCGTATATAAGCCGCGTTGTCGCTTCAATTATTGCGGCTTGAGTCGCAGAGTTCACAAGGGCACGCTTGCGTGTCACTTTCATTTCAGAATCTCATCCGGTTGCAGTTACAATTCGTGAATATATGAGCTGCGTCGCAGCTTCAACTATTGCGGCTGGCGTCGCCAAGTTCACAACAGCGCGCTTCAGTGTCACTTTCATTTCAGAATCATCCCGCTGCATCCACAGTTTCTGATGTCGCCATCCGGTGCAAGGGCAGCCTGGCGTCGCCCCGGGAAACGCTTCCGCTCGTCTCTGCGCGCCCTTCGGTGGAAGCCACGGTTTGATTGTTAACTGAGCCTTGCGCTTCGAAGTTCCATGTCTGGCGGCATTTTAGCGGACGCTAAATTTTCATTGACGCGCATAATGCAGATTAGTATTATTGTGCCAAGTGCATAATTGGCGGGCGTGCGATAGGGCCTCTTAGAGCGGCGCTTCGGATACCCACTCGGGGCGGATAAGCATCGTGCTGCGAGAAAAGATGTTGGGACGGTTTCAACGTCCAGCGCCGTGTTCAGCCAGACCGAAGCGAAGCTCGATCTCGGTGGCATCGAACACTGAGGCGGCCAGCTCGTCGGCGGAGGCTGGCAGTGGGATACCTACTCGTCGAGCAACATCCCGCCGCTGGGTCATGGCCATGGACTACTCCAACGATCCATTAGGACGAGGAGTTCGCGCGGGCTAATAACGACATTTCTACTCACACCACAAATGGCGGCGGTTTGCGTCGCTTCAGGGGGAAACAATGAACAAGATTAGCTGTAAGAAAATCCTATACGCCACGATCGCTTGCACCTCGGTGCTGATCACGACGCTCCCAGTTCGGGCGCAGATAGAGGAGGTCGTCGTCACGGCGCGCAAGAAGCAGGAATCGATCCTCAACGTTCCGGAGGTCGAAACGGTTATTCCGAAGGCGCGACTGGAAAACCTACAGACCGTGGAAATCACGGACCTGCCGAACATTGCTCCCGGTCTGGAGCTCGGGCACGATGTGCTCGGGATCGGCACGCAAATCTCCATACGCGGCGTTGGAACGTCTTCCTCGGATCAGGGCGTTGACCAGTCAGTCTCGCTCAACATCGACGGCCTGTCGCTCGGCAATGGCCTAGCCTTCCAGAGCGGATTGTTCGATCTGCAGCAGGTCGAAGTTCTGAAAGGGCCGCAAAACCTCTTCTACGGAGAAAGCAGCCCCGGCGGCGTGATATCGTTTCACACTGCCGATCCAACCGATGAGTTCGAGATCATCGGCCGAGAATCCTATGAATTCGAATCCGTTACCCCCCGCGAGGAGGCCATCATCTCGGGTCCGGTGACCGACACGCTCGAACTCCGACTGGCCACCATGTACTCGAGCGGCGAGGGATACTTCAACAACCTGGCTGTAGCCGCGCCCGGTACCGGTGCGGTGAACCCGTATCCTCATTCGCCCGAAACGACAGACTATATGATTAGGGGGACCGCGTTGTGGAACCCGTCCAGTCAATTCAGCGCACGGCTGAAGCTTAACGACGTCTATGATGATGCAATAAATGCTGAAAATGGCGAGGTAACCTCGTGCCCCGAAGGACCCAACTACGAGCCTTTTGGCATTCCGTTCCTCGGGGGTGACACTTGCAAGAGCGGTAGGGACCTCCGGGTTGTTTTTTATAATCCGGCCGACTTCCCCGGAATTATGAATAACGGCGTCCCATTCGTGAAGACGAAACAGTATTACGGAACCCTGGAATTGAATTATCGCCCGATCGAGGATCTGACCCTTACCTCCGTGACCGCCTATTACCACATGCTTAACAACAGCTTGCTCAACACGATCGAAAGCTCGGCCGCCGGGTCTCCTCTCGCGGCTGAAAATATCTACCACCGCAGCGACGTAACCGAGGAAGTGCGGTTGACCAGCGATTTCTCGACGCCCGTAAACTTCACCGTCGGCGGCTTTTATGAGGACGGCTCGGTCAGACAAGATACTATTCTCATTGGAAATGCCGCCTACAGCATTCCACCGCTGCTAGGCAACAGCCTGATTCCCATGGACATCACGGTATATTCGGCCTTCGGCCAGCTCAGGTATCAGATCCTGCCAGAGCTGGAGCTGGCGGGTGGTTTGCGTTGGACGGATGAGACGAGGACGGAGGCGCCAGTCTCCCTCCCGACGGTGACCGGCGGAGGAACGCCGATCCCCGTACCCCTTACGACTACGCGCATCGAGGCCCAGCCCATCGCGCCGGAAGCCACTCTGACTTACCGGCCAACCGATAACGTGACGTTGTTCGCATCCTACAAGCAAGCTTACAAATCGGGCTCCTTCACTCTTGCCACTCCCCCCACACCAGGCGGGAACAATGCCTTCGGCGAGGAGAGGGTTGTGGGCGAAGAAGGCGGTGTGAAAAGCCGTTGGCTCGACGATACTTTGGCGCTTGACCTAGCCGGCTATTATGACGACTACTCCGGGTTGCAGGTCGGCGCGGTCCAGCCCGCTGAGCCCGGCCACCCTGGTGCGGGGATCGTGATCACGACGGTGAACGCCGGCTTGGCCCGCACATACGGCCTCGACTTCAACGGCACGTATGATCCGCCTGCCATCAAAGGGCTGACCTTGCACAGCGAGGTGAACTGGGATCAGGCCCGTTACATTACGTTAAACAACGTTCCGTGCTGGGGCGATCAGACGATCGCTCAGGGTTGCAACCAGTTTTATAACCAGGCCACCGGGCTCTACACGGCTCAGAACCTCAGCGGGTCGCGCATGTTCCGCGCTCCCGACTGGCAGCTCAACTTCGGTTTTGACTATGAGATTCCGGTTAGTCACGGCTACACGATACTCTTCAGTAACAGCAATGCGTATACGTCCAAGTATGTCGTAGACCTCGCGATCGACCGCCCAAACAACGACAACTATCAGATGGGCTTCATCAAATCCGATCTGAGCGTGTCGTTGAAAGCTCCGGGTGATAACTGGGAACTCGCCGTGATCGCGAAGGATATCAACAACCAAATTACGACCGGGAATTGCTCGTCCGCCAACGTAGCAGGTGGCGTCATTTTCCCTGGCCAGATCTCCGGAGGCACAACCGGGGGATTCGTCGGGCCCGATCAAATGGTTTGCTTCATGGATCCTGGTCGGGAAATTTGGCTTCGCCTGACCGTGAAACCCTTCGCTTCGGCCGAGTGAGGGCAAGGTAGTCCCGCTTTGCCACATATGGCAAAAGCGGGACTGCTTTAATAAGGCGGACCACGGCGAGAGCCGCCATGAACCAATGGTGGCTCTAAGAGGAGACTCAATCACCGCAGTTCAGACGATGATTCCATTCTTGCCGACGCTTTGATTCGGTCCGACGACTTTCAATTTGGCCACCATCAACGACAATAATCAGCGGAGGTCGAAGTGATCGTATTGAAAAATGTCGGCAGGGATATCCCGACCATATCGCCCGACCGATACATCTCCCGCGATTTTCTGCAACGCGAGAAGGAACGGCTGTGGCCGCGCGTGTGGCAGATCGCCTGCCGCGAGGAGGAGATCCTTTCGCCAGGCGACTTCGTGACCTATGAGATCGCCGATGAATCGATCATCGTCGCGCGCACTAACAGCGGCCAGATCGTCGCCTACCACAATGTGTGTCCGCATCGCGGCCGTAGGCTCGCCAAGGGCTGCGGGAGGGCGAGCCAGTTCCGCTGCGGCTACCACGGCTGGACGTTTGATCTCGAGGGCAAGAATGTCCTCGTCCAGGATCGCCACGACTGGGACGGCGGGCTCGATTGCGAGCAGATCGATCTCGAGCACGTCCGCGTTGATACCTGGGCGGGGTTCGTCTTCATCGACATGCGCGAGCAGGGCGAGAGCCTGCACGAATATCTCGAGACGGTTCCGGACTATCTCGGGCCATATGAATATGAGCGGATGAGATATCGCTGGTATCTAACGATGCATCTTCCCTGCAACTGGAAGGTCGCGCTGGAAGCATTCATGGAGAATTACCATGTCGCTGCGACGCACCCCCAGCTGCTGTCCTTCACAGGCGACGATTATTCGCAAAGCTATGCACACGGAAAGCACGCGAATTTCGGCTTCTGGCAGGCGAAGACGCCGTTCGCCATGCCTTCTCCGCGTTTGAAAAAGCCGTGGCCAGCGGACCCCCGGCAATCGGTGATGAGGTTCTTCGAGGAGTATGAGACAAACCTGAAGGCCATGTTCAGCGAGCGCGACTTTCAGGCGACACGCGGATTGGCGGACGTCGTGCCGGAGGGCACAGATTCCGGCACTGCCTTCACTATGGCGGTCGAGCTTGGACGCAGGGCGGCCGAAGGCGACGGTGTCGGCTATCCGGAGGGCGTCACATGGGAGCACATGGCGAAGGCCGGCGCCGACTGGCACATCTTCCCGAATTGCGTGACGCTCCCCTGGTTCGATGGCGCGTTGTTCTACCGCGCGCGGCCGGACGGCGACAATCCGGATAAGTGCGTCTTCGACATCTGGTCGCTGGTGCGCTACGCGCCGGGCAAGGAGCCGCGGCTCGAGCGTAAGCTCTATCGCGACATGGCCGGCAAAAGCGCCGGCGCCATCCTGGATCAGGACATCGCCAATATGGCTGAGGTTCAGCTCGGCATGAAGTCGCGTGCTTTCCGCGTGGCGCGGCCCAATCCGATCCAGGAGGTCGAGATCATCAATTTCCACGAAACGATCGACCGCTATCTGGCCGGCGACTGAGCACCCTTCGGTCAAATCCAGTTCACCTATTACTTCGACAGGTTCGCATCCTGAAGAACAAAAAGGCCGCTTTACCGGACATCGGCGGACGACGGACCGCCGTCTCTTTGGAGAATACCATTTTGGATACGCTGAAGATCGGCCTTTGCTGCGGCACCCTGCTGAATGCGGGACTGATTGAACTGATCGAGACGGCGGGACGCCACGGCTTTCCCACCATCACTGTGCGCCCGGCGGCTTTCGCAAGCGCGCTGGAGCAGGGCTATACGGAAAAGGCACTTCGTCGCCGGCTCACAGATGCTGGCGTGCAGGTCACGATGGTGGATGCCCTGACCGAGGGCCTGCCAGGCCTTTCCACCCTGGATATTTCCGATCCGAAGTTGCGCGCACTGCTACCGTCCGACGTGTTCTTCCCACCAGATCAGGACACCTGCCTGCACGCCGCTGAGGCGCTGGAGGCGTCCTTCATCAATGTCACACACTTCGGTCGAAAGCCCGTTCCTCTTGAGGAGATGACCGGCGCGATCGGAGCGGTCTGCCGCCGTGCCCGTGCGCGTGGGCTCCAGGTTGCGCTGGAATTTGTCCCCGGCACGGGCCTGCCCGACCTCGTATCCGCTGACGTCGTGGCCAGATCCTGTGGCGAGCCCAATTGCCGAATTACACTCGATCCCTGGCATCTCGATCGTTCTGGCGGCTCTGTGGAGGATGTCGTTCGGCTGCTTCCAGGATCGCTCGCCGGCGTTCAGCTGTGCGATCGTATCCCCGAGCAGCCAGGCGACGTTTATGTCCCTATGAGCGGCCGCATTATGCCTGGCGAAGGCCAGTTGCCCCTGGTCGAACTAGTGCGCGCCGCGCTGGCAAACAGCCCCGCCATCTCGATCGAGGTCGAGCTGTTCAACGACGAACTCCGCCGCTTGTCATCCGATGAGATCGCCGCTCGCGTAGCTTCCGGCACGAAGGCATGGTGCTCAACCTTTTCCGGTCAGCTATCATACTGAATGAGATTGGGTTGCTCGCGAAGCTCGTGAAAGGCGATCATTTCTCTGGGCGGGGAGGACCATATCTCTGCGCGCTGTGCGGACGAATTTTATCGTACTCCTGCAGAAAGCGATCGAATTTGGCCTAACGCCGACGCTGTTTACGGCCGGCGGCCTTGTGGGCTTTCTCCTTGAGCGTCAATGGCATGCATTCGGGACGGCCGACCGAGTTCCGGCCATCCTGTCTGCTTGGTCGCTCGATGCCTTTTAGGCATCGCAGTAGAATGAATATAGTACTGGTAGGTATAGCGGTCTGGTCACATACTGTATCTGGGACGTTCGAATTTCGGCGTGGGGAGGTTCTGGATGCAAAGCGAAACGCTTGAAATAGGCAGCTGCGAGATCACGGTCGAGCGTTGCGGCAAAGGGGCGCCCGTCGTCGTCCTCCATGGCGAGGATGGGCCTCGCAACGCCAATGCATTCTTGGAGAAACTGGCCGAAAATTTCGAGGTCCATGTGCCACGCCATGCCGGCTGGCCGGACACGCGCCGCGCTTCCCACATACGCACGGTGCGCGATGTCGCACTTGTCTCCCAGGAATATATCGAGCGGTTCGACGGCCCGGTCGCGGTGGTTGGCTTGTCATTCGGTGGATGGTTGGCGGCCGAAATAGCGGCCAATGCGCCGATGCTTGTTTCAAGTATGGTATTGATCTCGCCAATTGGCGTGAAGCTTGGCGAACGCGAAGACCGCGATTTCGCCGATCTCTATATTCTGCCGGTGCCCGAGCGCGAGGCACTCTACTATTCTTCCGCACATGTGCCTTTGCGCAAGAAGGACACCAATATCGACGCCTTCCTGGAAAAAGCAATCGCTGACGACGCTATCGCCCGCTATTGCTGGCAGCCCTACATGCATGACCCGGGACTGAAGGGCCGGCTGCGGCGTATCCGCGCCGCGACGCTTATCATTTCCGGCGATCGCGATCGCTTCATTCTCCATCCGGCCTATTACAACGGATACACCAGCCTGATCCCGGGTGCCCGGGACGAGGTCATCGCCGGTGCGGGGCACCGTGTTGAAGAGGAAGAGCCACACAAGCTCGCTGCACGCGTCGCCAACTTTGTCTCGGCGCCGGCATCTGCCCGGACTGCCGCATAGCAGGGAGAGCGCGCCATGTTCCAAGCCTCGACGATGTCATACGCACTCACGACCAAGAGCCTCAGGCTGTTTGCCGAAGAGGTGCTCCCCCGTTTCCGTTCCGAGGTCTACGAGCCGTGGCTAAAAGAACACCGCATGAAGCGGCTATTGCTGCCCACAGGCGGCAAGGGGGCGGATCGCGGACAGGACACCGACGTTGGGGCGGACGCGGGTAAAGCGATCAAGCGGACGACGCAGGCGGCGTGAGATGTTCGATTGCATCGAGGTGGGGAAGCCACGGAGCTGTGATAGCTCATGGAGCTAAGGCATCTACGCTACTTTGCGATGGCGGCGGCGGAAGGAAGTTTCCACCGCGCTTCACTCCGACTCAACGTTGCTCAACCGGCACTGTCGCGGCAGATACGAGACCTCGAGGAAGAGTTGGACGTTCCGCTGTTTGTCCGTTCGGCCCAGGGCGTGAAGCTGTCGCCGGCGGGCGAGGTGTTTCTCACGGAGGTCAAGCGGTTGTTGACGCAGATCGAGCTGGCTAGGACCAGGACCAAGCGCGCGGCAATGGGCCAGTTCGGCCTGCTGCGGATCGGCTTCACCATGCTGGCGGCCGAGTTTCGTTTTGCCATGGCGGCCTTTGGCGATGCGCGGCGGTCGATGCCTGACGTCGATTTCCGCCTCAGTCTGATCAATTCCGACCATCAGATGGAAGCGCTGATGAACGGCGAGATCGACGTCGGCCTGCTTTATCGGCGTGAACCGCATCCGCCGGGAACGGTCTATCGTGATCTGCGGATCGAGAGTTATAAGTTGATTGTCCCTAGCGGGCATCCGCTCACCACGCGGTCCCGGGTAAAGCTGGCCGACCTGCGCGATGAAAATATGGCGTTCGTGTCGCCGACGCTGCGGCCGGCTACCTATAGCGAGATGATGGGCGCCTGTGTGCGAAGCGGCCTTACCCCGCGTATCGTTCTGGAAGTTGATAACGAGGCGATTCTGATCAACCTGGTGGCTGAGGGCATCGTTATCGGCTTCGTCAATTCCTCATTGTCCGAGCGCCGGCCAACACCAGGCGTCACCTTCGTCACGATCGAAGATCTTGACGTGCCCCTCCACTTGGCAGCGATGTGGCAACGCGACCGCGAGACTACGGCGATCACGCATTTTGTCGACTTGCTTGTCGAACACATGGAGGCGGACCAGGATATCCACGAGATTCGGAAAAGCTGGAGGGCGAGATGAATTTGTTGGAAGGCAAGGTGGTTATCATTACGGGCTCCGGCCGGGGTATCGGCGCCGCATGCGCCAAGGGCGCCGCCCGTCAGGGCGCGGCAGTCGTCGTCAACGACGTCGATGCTGCTGAGGCGAATGAAACGGCAGCGGCGATCGTCGCCGAAGGCGGCAAGGCGGTTGCCCGCGCTGCCGACGTCTCGAAATGGGAGGAGGCCGGCCGGCTGATCGAGACCTGCATCGCGACCTTCGGGAAGATCGACGGGCTGGTCAACAATGCCGGACTCTACCACAAAGCGGGGATCGACGCCCTTGATCCCACCGCGGCACGGGCGCTAGTCGAAGTCAACGTGCTCGGCCCGCTCTACTGCACCGGCCACGCCGTCAAGCCGATGCTCAAGCAAGGATCGGGTTCAATCGTCAATGTCGTCTCGGGTGCGCATATGGGCATGCCGACTTTGGGCATCTACGGAGCAACCAAAGGCGCCGTCGCATCGATGGTCTATACTTGGGCGATGGAGCTGGCCGGGTCAGGCGTGCGGGTGAACGGACTGTCGCCCTTCGGCGCAACCCGGATGGGCGCCCCCGCACCCGGCGAAAAGGTGGATGCCGAGCTCGCGAAACGGATTTCGCAAATCCAACCGCCGGAGGCCAATTCACCGGTTGTGGAGTATCTGTTGTCGGACTATTCCGCGCGCGTGAACGGCCAACTGGTGCGGATCGACAAGGGCGAGCTTCAACTTTACACCCATCCTGCATTGTTGGTCCCGCCCGTAGTACGCGCCAAGTGGACGGCGGACGCGGTCGCAGAGGCCTTTGAACATGAGCTCAAGGATCGCCAGATTCCATGCGGCGTGTGGGGCATGATGGAACTACCAGTGGAACTGCAGAGCGGTTACTGGAACCGTGTGCAGAAGGACCGTGCACCGTGAATGTGAATGGAAATTCGGCGACGACGCAGTTGCGGACCGAGATCATGCTCGATCCAGCGGTAAAAGCCGTGCTTGATGTCATCGGCGACGCGCCTTATGTCGATCTGGACGCGATGCCGCTCGAGAAGGCGATGCTCATCGCCCGGCCGCGCGCCAATCCGACGCCGCCTCCGCCGCACAGCGAGGATTGGACCATCGGCGGCTACGACGGCGCAGATATCCGTGTCCGACTCTATTTCCCTGAACGACGGACGGCGAAACTGCCAGTTGTTGTCCATCTGCATGGCGGCGGCTTCGTTGCTGGCTCGATCGAGCAGGACGACGCGCGCTGCCTGTGGCTGGCGCGCGAAGTCGGATGCATTGTCGCTTCGGTTGGCTATCGCCTTGCGCCGGAGCATGTCTTTCCGATTGCTATTGAGGACGCCTTCGCAGCCTGGAAGTGGGTAACGACTGAGGCGGCGGCATTCGGTGGCGATGCCGAGCGGTGCGCGATCAGCGGATCGAGCTCGGGCGGACACATCGCTGTTGGTACGACTTTGCTGGCGCGGGCGCGAGATACGCGGATGCCGCTGCTCCAGCTTCTGACCTACCCGGCGATCGACCCGGGACTAGCCACCCGCTCCTATCGCGAATTCGGCAATGGTCCGTTTATGACCAAAGCGCGGATGGCGTGGTACTGGAAGCAATATGGCGGCCGTACTGACCATAGCGGCGACCTGTGGATCCCTCTGACAGCCGAAGCGGCCGGGCTGCCGCCGGCTCATGTCATTACAGCGGAATATGACGTACTGCGTGACGAGGGTGAAGCCTATGCCGCCCATCTACGCGCGGCTGGGATCGAGGCGACCGTCGAGCGCTATGCTCGTATGGTCCACGGGTTCATAACAATCGTTCCTGATCACGACGCCAGTAGAGCCGCGCTGCGCAATAGCGCAGCGGCTCTGCGTAAGGCCTTCGCAGAGCCGAAGTAAGTTTTTTCTGCGAGGTTGCCGCGGTCAGGAACGATAAGTGTAAGGAAATGCTTTAGCCGCTAGGGAGTGCGCGCCATGTTCCGGACCTACTATTTCAGCGAAATGCCGTATCCATATCCTCCGGCCTTCGAATTCGCCGAAGTGACTCGGACGACGATGCCGAACCGATGGCTAGATCCCGACGCAACCAATCAAGTGTATCATAAATACTTCGATATCGTTCAGGCGGTCGATGATCTTGGCCTAGATGTGATGTTCAACGAGCATCACGAGACGATGAGCAATCTCAATGCCGTTATGCCGCTGACCATGGCGATCGCGGCGCGCGAGACCAAAAAGTGCAGAATTCTTGCGCTCGGCAATCCCGCCGCCAATCGTCCGGACCCCGTCCGCTTGGCGACGGAGATGGCGATGATCGACGTCGTTTCCCACGGCCGGCTGGACTGCGGCTTCATCAAGGGCGTGTTTTATGAAATGTCGGCGACGAATGCACGGCCGACGGATCTAAACCCGCGCCTCTATGAAGCGATTGAGCTGATCGTGAAGGCATGGACGAGCCATGACGGTCCGTTCAATTGGGAAGGCGAGTTTTTCCATCATCGCCAAGTCAACATCGTGCCCCGACCTTATCAACAGCCGCACCCGCCGATCTGGGTGACGGCGATCAGCCCGGGTTCTACCTCTCCGATTGCAGAACGCGGTTACACCATGGCAACGATGAACACCGGCACCGAGGCATGCGCCAAGCTGTTCGACTTCTACCGGCAAACCTATGCCCAACAGTTCGGAGCACCGCCCCATCCGGACAAGCTCGCCTATTGCGGCTTCGCTTTCGTCGGCGACACGGACGAGGAAGCATTGAAGGAGGCGCCTAAGATCCAGGACTTCCTGAAGCAGAGCTTCCGCGTGCCGAAAGGGCAACTCGATGTGCCGGGTTATCTTGACGTGAACGCCCGCGCCGCAATGCTCAAGGCCGAGGCCGAGAAGCCTGGGAGCGTATTCAATTTCGATGCGGTGGGCCGGTCCGATCCGGAGAAGCTGGTCGAGGCTGGCATCGGGTTTTACGGCAATCCGGACTCGGTATTCGAGCAGCTCAAAGCTTTCTTCCACGCGGTCGGAGGCTTCGGCAATTTTCTTGGCATGTTCCAGGGCTCGACCATGTCCTATGCGCTTACGACCAAGAGTCTCAGGCTGTTCGCCGAGGAAGTGCTGCCTCGCTTCCGTTCTGAGGTCTATGAGCCATGGCTGAAAGAACACGGCCTGAAGCGACTGTTGCGGCCCAAAGACCGCGCGGCCCGCGAGCGGGAGTCCGGCGTCGTCGCAGACGCAAACAAGGGCGACGTGACCATTGGTACGACGGCGGCGTGAGGGAAACAGTTCCGATACTAGCGCCGATATTTAGGTATTTGGTGACGAACTCCGCGACGAGGTCGCTGCCCGATTGGCGGTGGCGGCGAAGGCTTCGCACGCCTGTCTGTCCCTTCTTTAATCCGCTGGTAGCTGTCAAGTGTGTGTCTGGTGCTGTCGGTCGCGATGACACCGTGATGGTCCATGCTTCTTTACATGCTTGGTTCCCATGCGTGAGATGGGGGCACAGGATGGGCTGAGAGGAGTGTGAGGCATGTCGGATACGAGAGTCATTGCCGTCGTAACGGGTGCCAGCCGAGGCGCCGGCCGTGGTATTGCAATCGCGCTGGGCGCGCATGGCTGCATCGTCTACGCCACCGGGCGCTCCGAAAAGGCGGGCGACGCGTCCGTTCCGGGCACGATCTACGAAACGGCCGAGGCAGTCACCGCCGCGGGCGGCAAGGGCATTGCCGTGCGCGTCGATCACGGCGATGACGCGCAGGTCAAGGCCCTGTTCGAACAGGTCGAACGCGATCAGGGACGGATCGACATCCTCGTCAACAATGCCTGTGCCATCCACGACATGCTACCCGCCCCCGGCAATTTTTGGGAAAAACCGCTCGCGATCGGCGATATGATCGACGTCGGCGTGCGCAGCGGCTTCGCCGCCAGCTGGTATGTCGCGCCGATGATGGTGAAGCAGGGCCACGGGCTCATCGTGTTCACCTCGTCTCCTGGCGCGGTCCATTATTGTTTCGGGCCGGCTTATGGTGCGCACAAAGCCGGTATGGACAAGATGGCGGCAGACATGGCGGTCGATTTCCGCGACGCTGGCGTCGACGTCGCGGCACTTTCCATCTGGATGGGTACGTTACTGACGGAGCGGCTGAAGATAATCGTCGCTTCCGACACGAAGAAATTTGGCCATCTGCTCGACACAGCAGAAACGCCGGAGCTAACGGGCCATGTGATTTGGGCGCTCTACAACGATCCCAAGCTAATGGACAGCAGCGGCCAAACCGTGATCGGCGCGGAGATGGCGGTGAAATACGGCATCAAGGACGAAGGCGGCAGACAGCCGCCCTCGGCGCGCCAGCTCTATCAGCGCGAACCGCGCGTGCAATATCCCTTCATCATCAAATAGAGGCCGCCCAATGCTGCCGCCCGATCCCCCGCCGCGCATGCCGCAGGTGAAGCCGGATGAATTCACCGACGAAACGCGCGCTTTCTTTTCGCGCTGGACGGGAGGATACTTCAAGAACGCCGAGGCCAATCCGACGCTCTTGACCTTCGCCCATCACCCGCATCTCGCGGAGCTGTTCTCGCAGTTCAACATCCACCTGCTCACCACCAATACTCTGCCCGTGAAGCAGCGACAGATCGCGATCATGCGCACGGCCTGGATCTGCAAGGCAGTGTACATGTGGTCGAGCCATCTGCGCACCAGCATGAGCTGCGGCCTGGAGCCGGACATGTTCAGGCCGATCCAGGTCGGGCCAAACGATCCCTATTTCACCGCATTCGAGCGCACAATCATTCGCGCTACCGATGAACTTGTGGCGGACAAGCAGGTTTCCGACGTGAGCTGGCACGCGTTGATGGCGGAGTGGGACAACCGGCAGATGCTGGACTTCCTATTCACAGTCGGGGCTTACGTGACGGTTGCTGGCGTCATGCGCTCGACCGGCGTCCAACGCGAGCCGGAGCTGTTGGAATTGGCAGCGAAGTACGGCGCTCCGTGAGCTTAGGGGGAGGTCTGTCCCCAATCCGGATGACATGTGCTTAATTAAACTGTCCCTCGTCTCGATTTCCCTGAAGCGCTCTGTCACGAGGTCGTCGCCATCTGTCTTGCCGCGCCCTATGTGCTGGCGCGCACCGAATCGACCTTTGCGGCCGCAGATTGCGCGCGGCCTTTCTGTATTTGGCAAGGCGGTTCCGCGCTACGAACAACTCTGTTCATGTCAACCACAAGGCCTATGGCCCCGACAACCCGACTCTGAGACATGGAGGACATCTTGAAGACTGAGCTTCTCGATCGCACCGGTTTAATCGAGAACCGTGCAGCCATTGCCGCGCAGAAAACGGTATGATGCTTCAGGAATTGGCTTGTCACCATGGCCAGGCGCATCGCATTGACCGCTCCGCATGGCCATCCAGCCGCACCACCGTCAGCAGATCCGGTCCATCTATGCCTTCCGGCCCGGTGACTATTTGAACGCGAACCCTGCGTAGCCCTGCGCGGTCATGCGACGAACCTCCGGTACGTATG
>JBAVOL010000052.1:0-4170 GCA_049692035.1 Rhizomicrobium sp. | reverse complement strand
CTTCGCCTTCAACGCCGCATCAATCTTGCGTCTCGTCTTCTTCGTCATCGTCCGCTCCGTTTAGCAACAGAACGGCCTATTTTCCAACTAAGCCCCCGGTCCCAGATTCGGGGTCCGCTTCACCGATCCCAAGGGCAACGCTGCCACCACAGCGAGCTAACCCTTATCGCATGCAAAGAGGCGCCAGAAATGGCGTCTCTTTTCGTCGAATTGATGTGTCGTCGCGGATAGCAAAACAGCGGCCAAGCTTTCGCCCGACCGCTGTTGCGAACAAAAGCAAACTACCCGATCAGCGCTTCGAGAACTGGAAGCTGCGGCGCGCCTTGGGACGGCCGTACTTCTTGCGCTCGACGGCTCGCGGGTCGCGTGTCAGGAAGCCGCCTTGCTTGAGAACAGGACGCAGCCCGGGTTCGTAAGCGAGCAGCGCTTTCGAAATGCCGTGGCGCACCGCGCCCGCCTGCCCCGACAACCCGCCGCCCGCCACGGTACAGATGACGTCGAATTGTCCGTCGCGATTGGCCGCGATCAGCGGCTGGCGCAGGATCATACGCAGCACCGGACGGGCGAAGTAGATTTTCTCTTCCCTGCCGTTGACGGTGATGCGGCCGAGGCCGGGTTTTATCCAGACGCGCGCGACGGCGTTTTTGCGTTTGCCGGTCGCATAGGCGCGGCCCTTGGCATCGCGATTGGCCTTTGCCGGTTCGCCCTTTTCGGCCTGCGTTTCGGCAGGCTTCGCCTTGATGAGGGTAGATTTCAGATCGCCGAAGCTTTTGACTTCTTCCGCCATGGTCAGGCCGCCTTCGCTTTGCGGTAATTGGTGTTCTTGGGGTTCAGTGCACCGATGTCGATCGTTTCGGGCTGCTGGGCTTCATGCGGATGCTCGGCGCCCGCATAGACGCGCAAATTGGACAGCTGACGCCGCCCGAGGGGGCCGCGCGGCAACATGCGCTCAACCGCCTTCTCGACGACCCGCCCGGGAAATTTGCCGGCCAGAACGGCACCGGCGGTGCGTTCCTTGATGCCGCCGATATAGCCCGTATGACGGTAGTAGATTTTCTTCTTCAGCTTGTCGCCCGTGAGCAGCACTTTCGCCGCGTTCACGACGATGACATTGTCGCCGCAATCCATGTGCGGGGTGAATGTCGGCTTATGCTTGCCGCGCAGGCGCAGTGCGATGAGCGAGGCGAGCCGGCCGACCACGAGCCCTTCGGCATCGATCACCACCCACTTCTTCTCGATCTCGGACGCCTTCGCCGAGTAGGTTTTCATATCCGAAGCTCCAGAAAGCCCAAAGGTCAGGCCGCGGCGTATACGGGGGCTGCGCGCGGCCGTCAAGGAAAACCCTGTTGGAGCGAAATTTTTTTGATGTGGTATCATGATACCGCGTCATCGTCCTGCACATTGGTAAGCGCGAGCAAAGCGCTTACATTCCCGACGATGAACACGATCCACCCCGAACCGCTTGTCCAGATACACCTCCGGGGCGCCGTCTTACGGCTGGTCCTCAACCGTCCCCGCGCCCGCAATGCCCTGAGCGTTGGCCTGATGGCTGCGCTGCAAAACGCATTGGACGAAGCCGCCGCCAACAATCAGGCGCGTGTCATCGTGCTGGCCGCCAACGGCCCGGTCTTTTCGTCGGGGCACGACCTCAAGGAGATGACGGAGCGGCGTCAAGCCCCCGACCGGGGCGCGGCCGCCTTCGCCGCCCTGTTCGCGCAATGCGCGCAGCTGATGCAGACCATCGTGCGTCATCCCAAACCGGTCATTGCTGAAGTGCAAGGCACGGCTACGGCCGCGGGCTGCCAGCTCGTTGCGAGCTGCGATCTCGCGATTGCGTCATCTTCCGCCCACTTCGCCACCCCCGGAGTCAATATCGGGCTGTTCTGCTCGACGCCTATGGTAGCGCTGTCGCGCAACGTCTCGCGCAAGCACGCGATGGAAATGCTGCTTACCGGCGAGATGGTGTCGGCCGACGAGGCCCGCCGCATCGGGCTCGTCAACCATGTGGCGGATCCGGCAGCGCTCGAGGGCAAGACGATGGAGCTTGCCCATTTGATTGCGTCCAAGCCGGCGGCCACCGTTAGAATCGGCAAGGAGGCGTTCTACCGTCAACTCGAAATGGGCCTGAGCGAGGCCTACGACTATGCGTCACGCGTGATGACCGAAAACATGCTCGCCGCCGAAGCGCAAGAAGGCATCGGCGCGTTCGTCGAAAAGCGCGACCCGAAATGGCCGGTTTGAAATGCCCCATTACTCCGACGACCTGATCAAATCCGTGCTGCGCTCGACCAAGGTGATTGCCATGGTCGGCGCCAGCGGCAATGAGATGCGGCCCTCCTATTTCGCGATGAAATACCTGCTCGACAAGGGTTTTACGGTCCATCCGGTCAATCCCGGCATGGCGGGCAAGGAAATCCTCGGGCAGCGCGTTTATGGCGCGCTCAAGGACGTGCCTGCGCCGGTCGACATGGTCGACATCTTTCGCGGCTCCGACGCGGCGCCGGGCATCGTCGACGAGGCGCTGGCCGAAAAGGAAAGGCTTGGTCTCAAGACCGTATGGATGCAGCTCGGCGTGATCAACGAGGAGGCCGCGGCAAAGGCGCGCGAGGCGGGTCTCAGCGTCATCATGGATCGGTGCCCCAAGATCGAATATGGTCGCCTCTCCGGCGAAATCGGCTGGATGGGCGTCAACCGCCGCGTCATCGATAACCGCAAACCGCTCCTGTTCGGCAAAGGCGGCTCGCTCAAACGGAAGTGACATGCTGCGTATTTGGGGCCGGCGGAATTCCATCAATGTACAAAAGGTCATGTGGGCGGTGGGCGAGTTGGGCCTGCCGCACGAGCGCATCGACGCGGGCGGTCCTTTCGGCGGCCTCGACACGGTGGAATTTGGTGCCCTCAATCCCAATCGCCGTGTTCCGGTGATCGACGACGGCGGTACGATCGTTTGGGAGAGCCACGCTATCGTGCGTTACCTTGCGGCGAAATATGGAGAGGGGACACTTGCACCGAGCGACGCGGGGCTACGTGCACAAAGCGATATGTGGACGGATTGGGTGCTGGCCGATCTGCAACCCGCCTTTATCGGAGGCGTGTTCTGGAATTTCTACCGTACGCCCGAAGCACAGCGGAATTGGCCGTTGATCCGCCGGGGCGTAGCGCGCAGCGCGGTCCTCTTCCGCCTGCTTGACCGCCATCTCGAGGGCCGCGCCTTCGTGGCCGGAGACAACCTGACGATGGGTGACATCCCGGCGGGTGCGCAACTCTATCGCTATTTCAACCTCGAGATCGACCGTCCCTCCCTGCCCAATGTGGAAGCGTGGTATGCGCGGCTTCAGGAACGCGAAGCCTATCGCACGCATGTCATGGTGCCGTTCGACGATCTCTATGGACGTTTGGGGTTTTAGGCGGCGGCGGACGCACCAATCAACAGGAGCACATGATGAGCGACTACGGCTTCAACACTCTGAGCATCCATGCGGGCGCCCAGCCCGATCCGGCGACGGGCGCGCGCGCTACCCCCATCTACCAGACGACGTCCTATGTGTTCGAGGACGCGGATCATGCCGCGGCGCTGTTCAATCTGCAGGTGTTCGGCAACATCTATACGCGTCTGATGAACCCCACGACCGCGGTGCTCGAGGAGCGCGTTGCGGCGCTCGAAGGGGGCCGCGCGGGTCTCGCGGTCGCGTCCGGCCACGCGGCGCAATTCATCGTGTTTCATACGTTGATGCAGCCGGGCGACGAGATCGTCGCGGCACGCCAGCTCTATGGCGGTTCGATCAACCAGCTTAGCCATGGCTTTGCCAAATTCGACTGGCACGTCAAATGGGCGGATACACGCGATCCGCAATCCTTCCGCGCCGCACTTACGCCCAAAACAAAGGCAATCTTCATCGAGAGCATCGCCAATCCCGGCGGCATCGTCAGCGACATCGAAGCCATCGCGATCGTGGCGAAGGAAGCCGGCGTGCCGCTGGTCGTCGACAACACCCTCGCCACCCCCTATCTCATCCGTCCGCTGGAATGGGGCGCCGACATTATCGTGCATTCGGCGACGAAATTCCTCGGCGGGCACGGCAATTCGCTCGCCGGCGTCATTGTCGACGGCGGCAAATTCGATTGGGGGAAGAACGGCAAATATCCAACGCTGTCCGAGCCCTGCCCGTC
>JBAVOL010000051.1:0-5666 GCA_049692035.1 Rhizomicrobium sp. | reverse complement strand
CGCGCGTAATAGTCGGCGGCCGCGTCGCTCGGGACTCCGTTCTCGCAGACGCTCAGGCCCATCGGCGGAAAAATGATGCGGTTGGGAAGCGTGAGCTTGCCAAGCTGAAACGGCTTGAATAGCCCCTTGAAGTTTATGCCGCTTGTCACTTACCAATTCCTCCATTGCGAACGAGAGAACTACGCGCCCAATCGCCGGGCTGCGGGACCTTCTCACCGAAATCCCAATCGGATTTCAACATTGTCCCTCCTGAAATGATCGTCATCGCGTCGCATACTTTAATCGACGCTACCACAACGTGGTGCCCTGCGTATGGAGCCCAACGGAACCGCTCACGGGTTGGCTTGCACCGCCTGTTATGCTGGAAGCAGACAGTGAGACCATGACTTGTGGAACACTAATCCGTCGTCGCACTCTTGCGAGGCGTTGCGAATGTGTCGGTATCTAGACGTTGAGACCTCCCCGACATCTTTTCCGAAAGCATGATGCATATCCGTGCCGAGCAGAGCGCCGCACCAAGAGGCCTTGTGGCCGAACCGGTTCGGGTGATGCTGTTGTTGGCGTCGTGCCAGATGGCGTCATGCGTGTCAATTAAAATTTAGCGTCCGCTAAAACTTCGGCTGTGCCAGGTTTGGGACGTGGAAGCGCAGCGCTCGGCTATCAATCAAGCCGTGGCTTCCGTCGAAAGGAGCAGCGTTGACTGGGCGATGCGCCGTCAGGTTTCGGCGTCATGTCCGCATGATCTTCAGGCGCCACGGGGTAGCCGACAGCGGGTTAGCGTGGCAGTAACGCTTGCATGTCCGTGTGTGCGGCGCGAGCAGGCTCGTTTTGACGCAAAATCGGTGCCGACCTCACCGTCGGATTCCCTCGGGCTGATCCTCCCCCGACTCGCAGGCGCGTAAGAAAGCTTCGACGTACGCCTTTGTCTCAGCGTGGCCCAGCGATACACCGAGCGCAGCTTCCAGCGTAAGAAGGTACGAAGCGGCGGTCATCAGCACGGGTCCCACCAGAAGGGGGAGCTTGGCACTTACGCAACGTGCTTCGAGGTGACGCGCCAGGGCTTGGACCTCGAGACGCCGGACTTTCTCGATCTGCTGCGCGATCACTTCGCGGACGGTGTTGTTTTGATTAGCGAGCGCCATAAACTCCATAGTGAACCGCGCCCAACGTGGGTTGGCTACGACAGCCCAGACAGCCTGAAATGGCCGCTCTGACTTTAAAGCTTTCTCAATTCGATCGAGAGCCTGCTCAGACATGCGACGAACGACGGCGGCATAGAGGTCGTCCATTGTCCGGAAGTAGTAATGGATGAGCGGAGGCCGCACCCCGGCCTTGGCTCCGACTCGTCGAGACGTCGCAGCGGCATAACCTTCTTCATATATAAGCCGCGCCGTCGCTTCAATTATTGCGGCTCGCGTCGCGGAGTTCTCAACAGCGCTCTTCCGTGTCACTTTCATTCCAGAATATCATCCCGCTGCATTCACAGTTCCTGAATATATGAGCTGCGTCGTCGCTTCAATTATTGCGGCTTGCGTCGCGGAGTTCTCGACAGCGCGCTTCCGTGTCACTTTCATTTCAGAATCATTCCGCCGCATTCACAGTTCCTGATGTCGCCATCCGGTGCAAGGGCAGCCTGACGTCGCCCTGGGGGACGCTTCCGCTCGTCTGTGCGCCCTTCGGTGGAAGCGACGGTTTGATTATTGTTTTCGGAATGGACAGGTGGAGGTCTTCGATCGCAGGTCGGTCACCTTCGTCTCCGTGACCCAGTCGTTCAATACGACGAACTCGATGGGCCGGCTGACGCTCAATGTCCTTCTCTCCGTCGCGCAGTTCGAGCGCGAGGTCACGGGCGAACGCATCCGAGACAAATTCGCCACCTCGAAGAAGAAGGGCATCTGGATGGGCGGCAATCCGCCTCTCGGATATGACGTTGCCAACCGCAAGCTGGCGCTCAATGTGACCGAAGCTGAGACCGTCCGGCACATCTTCCAGCGTTACCTTGATCTTGGTTGCGTGCGCCTCCTATGCGACGACCTTGGAAAATCCGGCATCGTCTCGAAGCGCCGAATCTTCCAGTCCGGCGAGCGCCGCGGCGGACGGATATTGGGCCGTTCGAGCCTCTATGCCCTTCTCAGTAACCGCGCCTATCTGGGCGAGACCGTCCATAAAGGCCATTCCTACAAGGGCGAGCACGAGGCTCTCGTGCCGAAGGCTCTCTTCCATGCCGTCCAGGAGAAACTCGCCGCGGCTGGTGGACCCATCCGAACGAAAGTCCGCTCCGCGCAGGACGCACCCTTTGCCCGCCTTCCGTTCGACGAGACGAGCGAGGCGATGCTTCCCACCTATTCGGTCAAAGGGACCGGTGCGCGCTATCGCTATTACGCGAGCCGGCCCACCATGAAGGGCGAGAGGTCGAGGGCTGCCATCTCGAGGATTCCGGCGCCGGCGTTCGAGTCGTTCCTCGCCGGTGTGGTCGCTCGATTGAGCCTTCCCTCCATCGACCAATCCAACCAATTCCGCGCTGCGATCCACCGCATCGAAGTCCAGGCCAGCGCCATTGTCCTGCGCCTCGATCGGGCACACGTCATCAATTACTGGCGCGAGCAGAATCCGGACTCCGCGCGCGAACCGGAAGCGGACATCCTCGCCGGCTGCCGCGCGGCTCTGGCAACTGGCGACACGCTACACGACCACGGCAACAACCTTGTCCTCACCCTGCCCGTGCGCGCTATTTTCGGGAGGCACAGTGTTCGCCACAGCGCCATGGTTGTTTGGGCGACGTTCATCGTGGACTTCGCCCAAATATCACCGTCCTGGGCCCTTCAGTCATGGCCGGAATGACGATCACCCGTTATCCGGGAGATGATCCGGACCAATTAGCCGGAACACCTCCCCAGGGCCAACCGTCGCCTCAGGCCGCTTCGGCGTGCTTGGCGTACATTGCCACGACGTCGCCCGAGGTGATCGGGCGGGCCTTTTCACCCGCGGCCAGCGGCGCAGCGCCGCCGGTCGAGATGAGCGTGGTGTCGATTCCAGCGGCCTTGGCCTTGGCCCGCAACGCGCCGACCGTCAGCTCCCCGCGCTTGTGGTGTCTGAACATATCGAACTTATAGAGCCGCATGGCGTTGAGATGCGTCACCTTGTCGATCTGGCTGTCGGTAAGGTACTGGGCCGACTTCCACAAGGTCTCCGGCGCGTTCGGCCAGGGGGCGTCGGAATGCGGATAATCCACCTCGTAGCACACATTGTCCTCGCCGATCAGGTCGAGATTGCGAAGGCCATAGGCGTCGTCGATGAAACAGCTGGAGAAGTGCCGGCGGAACACTTCGCTGGGCTTCATGTCGCCGTAATACTGGTTCGAATGCGTCCAGACGTGGTGCTGCTCATGCGAATAGTCGGCGCGTTCCATCAGGTACGGGATCCAGCCAATGCCGCTTTCCGAGAGGCAGATCTTCAGCGTCGGATAGCGGTGCAACGCCGCCATGTTCATCCAGTCCGCAGCCCCGAACGCCACCGCCATCGGCATCGTCGTGATGTTCGCTTCGATCGGCGATTCCGGCGAGCAGTGCGGCGAAACATTGCCCGTGCCGATGTGCAGGCAGATCGCTGTCCCGGTGTCGCTGACCGCCTTCCATAGCGGCTCCCAATAGTCGCTATGAACGCTGGGCAGGCCGCGCTTGGTTGGGTTTTCGCTCATCGTGACGGCGAAGCAGCCTTTGTCGGCCAGCCGCTTCACTTCCTTGGCGGTCTCTTGCGGATCCCACAGCGGCAGGCAGCCGAGCGGAATGAAGCGGCCCGGATACGCGCCGCACCATTCGTCGATGTGCCAGTCATTGTAGGCGCGCATGTGGATGATCGCCTGGGCTTTGTCCTCCGCGGCGATAAACAGCCCGCCGTCGATGCCCGCAAAACTGGGGAAATTAAGCGAGGCCGCAATGCCGTTCACGTCCATGTCGCCGATGCGGGCGTCGACATCGTAGCAGCCCTTGCGCAGCTGTTTGAGCGAGGTCGGCTCCATGCCGTATTCCTCGCGCACGCGGCCTGTCACCGCATTGAGCGCGACGGACTGGATTTTCTTGCCCTGATATTCCCAGTAGTTGGTGCCGTTCTGCTTGACCTTGAGCTTCGGCGCGGTGGCGTAGGCCTCGCCCGTGAGCTGATTGTCGAACACATTGCCGGGTTCGGTGATGTGATCGTCGACGCTGACGATCACCATGTCTTCCATTTTCATCATTCTTTCTCCTGCTCGGCTCTCCGGCCATGACGGCCTCTCCAATTCAATCACACCCAAATCACCAAGGCTACACGCGAGTGGCGATTGCCTGCTCGTTGCGTTGCCTTGCAGATACGCCAAAACTTGCACAGTCTTGCGATCAGTCAGACCTGTCCCTTCCGGAAACCTTATCCGAAAGATTCTGCATTCCTCCGCGAGCCCAGCGGATAAGGTTTCCGCGCCGGCCCTCAGGAGGACGACGGTTCTTGGTGGGCGGGGGATTTTGGTATCAGTCCTTCGGACGCTCGTGATCGGCGTTGTACGCCCTGCAACCGCAGGGCGGATTTGGCCGCTCGCTTGAGCGTCACGGTACCATCGTTGCTAAGGACGTCTTGGGAGGACTACGCCATCGATATGGCCGGATATAATTCTCGGAAAGGACAGGGGTGCGGACAACGAATCTTTCGAGGCTCGAGCAGCTATATGCGCACCGAGTGCGCACCGCTATGGACGAGCCCCAAAGCCGCAAATGACGGGTCGGCGTTCGATCGTTGGCCCGGCATCAGCGTATTCGCCGACGTCCATTCAACTGTGATCGGAATGCTGATAGTCCAGTCGCGTACGACGACACGATTCTTGATGCGCCAACGGCCATTCTCACGCTTCAGCTTGTCGACGAAGCGCCCACCCAGCTGATTGCACATTTCGCTCCCGTCCTCGCCCGTGCTACGCGAGACTGCAAAGAAGTAGGTTTCCGCGCCGGCCTCATCGCCATCCACATTGATCAGAGACTGGCCAAGCATGTGGAACAGGCTGCTGGTCGTCGCCAGAATCTCCGCCATAATAAGCTTGGCGAATTCTCGCCCGGGTGCCTTGAGACTTCCGTGGTCGTCCCAACTTTCCTCGAGATATACACTTCCCATTCGCTCTTCATCACCCCGATCACAGCCGTGACAATATTCCTTCAGGGTTTGCGTGATTTCGTAATGATCGAGAACTGCCTGCATCCGTCTGTCCATGGCCTCGCTCCCTGCGCCGAACACTTCCTCTATGAGTCGCATATTCCCACGATGTGCAATATCCGCGCAAGCAACGCCTTCTGCCGTGGCTTAGGCTGCTATGAGTCGACATCGGCCACCACTTTGCTAAAATTTGAAGCAGCTGATCGAAAGCCTCTGGTGGAGCATGGCGTAACTTCGCTTGCACTGAGTTTCGGCAGGCATCAGAAATAACGGCAAAAGCCGAACTTGGACAGATTTTCTCGCCGAAATGCAGGCGGATAATGCAGAAAATAGGGCGTGAAATATCGAGAGAACTCAAATTCTGGCTAGCATTACAGTTGCTTTTTTCTTTTGAAGTGGGCGCGACGTGCTTCCGCCTGGTGTGCGCGTCGCCACAGTGACCACGCGATGACGTTGGCGGGTTGGATGCGGCGTTGTGCGAGTTTCAAGGC
>JBAVOL010000050.1:0-8366 GCA_049692035.1 Rhizomicrobium sp. | reverse complement strand
GATAGACACAGGTCGGCGTCTTGGATGTGCGACTGGCACCGACCAGTATGACCTCGGCGTTATCGAGCATCTCGGGCGATTGGCCATCGTCATGGGCGATCGTGAAATTGAGCGCTTCGATGCGCTGAAGATAGCGCTGATCGACCTCATGCTGGCCGCCGGGACGATGGGATTCGGATGCACCGAGATATTGGCGCATCATTGCGATCGGTCCGTCGAGTATACCCTGGCAGGGCAGGTTGAGTTGCGCGCAATATGTTTCGAGTTCTCGGCGAAGCTCCGGATTAACCAGCGTAAACAGGACAAGCCCTGGCTGCTGGCGGATATGCTCCATGACCCGCTGAAGCTGCCGTTGGCTGCGCACCAGAGCGTAAAAATGCTGGATGACCTCCACCTTTTCGAATTGCGCGCAAGCCGCCTTGGCCACCGCGTTGAGCGTTTCGCCGGTAGCGTCGGATATGAGATGAAGATGAAACTCCTGACTCACAAATTATCCCCTGCCAAGTTCTTTCATCCCAAAACCAGAACAGCCAACCCACTCGATCCACTGAGCGCAATTACCGCCCACAGTCCATGCCCAGCCTCGAGCGGAGGCCGACCGCAGACGAACCGATCCTGCTACGTGAGCACAAGCCTTGAGTCGGAAGAGGTTGCAGCCTACAGCAGCAAAGGTCCACGATACTGTCCACAATTCACATCCCCAACAGCATCTTCATCAATTTCTTAGGAGTCCTTTTATTATGAAGGAAACTGGGCGGGCAAAGCTGTTAAATGCTTTGGAAAAACGAAGCGAAAGTCCGCCTGCAATCTGGCTGATGCGGCAAGCTGGACGGTATTTGCCGGAATACCGGGCGGTTCGGGCAAAGGCCGGTTCGTTCTGGTCTTTGTGCAACACGCCGGAGCTTGCCGCCGAGGTCACACTCCAGCCGATAGCGCGGTTCGGGCTGGATGCTGCAATCATTTTTTCAGACATTCTGGTCGTCCCGTTTGCTTTGGGCAGCGAGGTTCGGTTCGACGAGGGAACGGGTCCGTCGCTGACACCGGTGAGTTCGACCGGGAATTTGGTTCTGGAGCCGGTGATATGGGCCGAGAAGCTCGCGCCCTGTTATGCGGCGTTACGCCTTGTTCGCCAAGAACTTGGTTCATCGACGGCTTTGTTGGGGTTTGCCGGTGCGCCCTGGACGCTTGCGACCTACATGGTGGAAGGTCAGGGGTCATCGGACCAGCGCGCGGCAAAGTTGTGGGGATATCGCGATTCCGTGGGGTTTGCGGGGCTGCTGGAGCTGATTGGGGATTGTGTGGCCCAACATCTTATCGCGCAGCTCGAGGCAGGCGCCGACGCGGTACAGATATTTGACAGTTGGGCCTCGGGTTTGCCGGATTTTGCGTTTGCAAAATGGGTGATCGGACCAACCAAGCGCGTTGTGGACAAGGTACGCGCGGCGTGGCCTGGGGCAAAGATCATTGGATTTCCCAGGGCTGCGACACTGCGTGGCTACGAGCTTTATGCGCGCGAAACTGGTATCGATGCATTGTCGGTGGATACGGCGGTTCCGCTCGATTGGGTAGCGGACTCGGTAACACCGTATGTGGCCGTTCAAGGTAATCTCGATCCGGTCGTCCTGATTGCCGGCGGCGAGGCGATGGGTGAGGCTACGGACCGGATAGTTCAGGCGATGAAGGATAGACCGTTTATCTTCAATCTGGGGCACGGTGTATTGCCGGAGACGCCTCCCGAGCATGTAAGCGAACTCGTGGCCCGCATACGGGGCGCGGTGTGAGGCTTGCGGTTGTTCTATTCAATCTGGGCGGACCGGATGAACCCGAAGCTGTCGAACCCTTTTTAAGGAACCTGTTTTCGGATCCGGCGGTAATCACCCTACCGGGTGTGGTACGCAAGCCTTTGGCGCGTTTCATTGCGGCGCGCCGGGCGCCAAAGGCACGGGAGATTTATGCGAAAATCGGCGGACGTTCGCCTATCCTGGAACAGACGCAATCGCAGGCGGGCGCATTGGAGATGGCGCTGGTAGCGCGAGGATTCGAAGCGCGCGTGTTCATCGCTATGCGCTGCTGGAAACCGTTCAGCGAGGAGACCGCGCGTGCTGTCGCTGCCTGGCAGCCGGATCGAACCGTATTGCTGCCGCTTTACCCGCAATATTCGACGACGACGAGCGGATCCTCGCTTGCGGCGTGGATCGATGCCGCCGGCAGGGCAGGATTGGCGGGCGGACAATCCCGCATCTGTTGTTATCCGGAAAATAGCGGGTTTATTGCGGCCGAGACGGCGCTTGTTCGCGATGCATGGGCGCGGCGGAAAGCCGGCATTGACTACCGGCTGCTGCTATCGGCCCACGGGTTACCCAAGCGCGTGATCGCGCGCGGCGATCCCTATCAATGGCAGGTTGAGCGATCCGCGGCTGCGATCGTGGCAGCGCTGGGAATCGACGGGCTGGACTGGACGACCGGGTACCAAAGCCGGGTGGGACCGCTGGAATGGATCGGACCGGCAACCGATGGCGAAATCCGCCGGGCCGGCGGAAACGGCATGGGTTTGATTGTTGCGCCGATAGCTTTTGTGTCTGAGCATTCCGAGACATTGGTCGAGCTCGATATCGAATATGCAAGGCTCGCACGGGAATGCGGTGTTGCCGATTATATTCGGGTACCCACGGTCGGAATTCGCCCGGAATTCATCGACGGGCTCGCGGTGCTGGTGGTGCGGGCGGTTAATGGCGAAGAGCCTGTGACGGATTGCGGGGGTCGGCTATGCCCCGGCGGTTTTGGGCGCTGCGGCTTTGAGAGGGGGAAAATATGACAAGCGTCTGGGAGTCAAACGATTTCTACCTG
The DNA here is from genome assembly GCA_049692035.1 of Rhizomicrobium sp. Lineage (GTDB taxonomy): Bacteria > Pseudomonadota > Alphaproteobacteria > Micropepsales > Micropepsaceae > Rhizomicrobium. Next base: position 5,519 of record JBAVOL010000050.1, on the reverse strand, counting down.
TGGGTTAAGGCCTTTCATGTGATCGCAGTGATCGCGTGGATGGCCGGTATGCTCTATTTGCCGCGACTTTTCGTCTATCACTGCGAGACAAAACCGGGGACAGCGGAGTCGGAGCGGTTCAAAACGATGGAACGCAGGCTTTTGCGCTTGATCATCAACCCGGCGATGATTGCCGTTTGGGGTCTGGGTCTCATCCTTTCGGTCCTGCCAGCGGTGAACGCCTGGCATCAGGATTGGTTCCACGTGAAATTGGCGCTGGTTATTGCAATGAGCGCCGTACACGGGCTCTTTGCGAGCTGGGTGAAATCGTTCGCACGGGACGGCAAAAGGCGGCCAGCCCGTTTCTACCGGCTATGGAACGAGGTTCCGACAGTTCTGATGATCGCCATCGTGATCTTGGTCATCGTAAAACCTTTTTGAACGTTTCTGGGTTTTGAAAGCATTTGCAAGATCGGAAAAACGCGCTATAAGATAACCAGTTCCCCATTCACGTCGCAGACAGCGAGTGCCGCATTGGCATGAGGCTGGGGCCGGTTTCAAACCGGCATCGCGCGTGGTCCAACTCCGTTGATGCTCTTCTTGGTGCCTGGAACGGGTGCAGAGGGACAAACGGGTAAGCTCTCCAAAGGCTTCACTCCAGGTGTAATTTTCCCATGACAGTGCAATCCGGCCTGCAGGCCATGAAACTGCAGGACTTGAAGTCCAAAACACCCACCGACCTTCTGGCTTTTGCTGAAGAGTTGGAGATCGAGAACGCCTCCTCGATGCGCAAGCAGGACATGCTGTTTGCGATCCTGAAGGAATTGGCGGAGCGCAACGTCGAAATCACCGGCACCGGCGTGGTAGAAACGTTGCAGGACGGGTTCGGCTTTCTGCGTTCGCCGGAATCTAATTATCTGCCCGGACCCGACGACATCTATGTGTCCCCGTCGCAGATCCGGCGCTTTGGCCTGCGCACGGGCGATACGGTCGAAGGGCCGATTCGCAGTCCCAAGGATGGCGAGCGCTATTTTGCGCTGCTCAAGGTCTCGACGATCAATTTCGAGGATCCCGAGCAGATCAAGCACAAGGTGCATTTCGACAATCTGACGCCGCTCTATCCGACGAAGTGGCTCGAATTGGAGATCGATGATCCGACGATCAAGGACAAGACGGGGCGGGTCATCGACATCGTGGCGCCGCAGGGCAAAGGCCAGCGCGCGCTGATCACCGCACCGCCGCGCACCGGCAAGACGGTGATTCTTCAGAATATCGCGAAGGCGATCGCGGCCAATCATCCCGAATGCTATCTGATCGTGCTGTTGATCGACGAGCGGCCGGAAGAAGTGACGGACATGCAGCGCACGGTGAAGGGTGAGGTGATTTCCTCGACCTTCGACGAACCGGCATCGCGGCATGTGCAGGTGGCCGAGATGGTGATCGAAAAGGCCAAACGCCTTGTGGAGCACAAGCGCGACGTCATAATCCTGCTCGACTCGATCACGCGTCTGGGCCGCGCCTACAACACCGTCGTGCCGTCGTCTGGCAAGGTGCTTACGGGCGGCGTCGATGCCAATGCGTTGCAACGGCCCAAGCGCTTCTTCGGTGCTGCGCGCAATATCGAAGAAGGCGGCTCGCTCACTATCATCGCAACCGCCCTGATCGATACGGGCAGCCGCATGGACGAAGTGATTTTCGAAGAATTCAAAGGTACGGGCAATTCGGAAATCATCCTCGACCGCAAGGTCGCCGACAAGCGCGTCTTCCCGGCGATCGACATTCTGCGTTCGGGAACGCGCAAGGATGAACTCCTCGTCGACAAGGGTACACTCTCGAAGATGTATGTGCTGCGCCGCATCCTGGCGCCCATGGGCACGGTCGATGCGATCGAATTCATGCTCGACAAGCTGCGTTCGTCGAAGAACAACGCGGATTTTTTCGAGAGCATGAATACGTAATCTACGGTCGGTTTTCGACCCGCGCGCCCGCAACAGCCGTCGCAGCAATCCGAACGGACGTTACGGATTTGCTTCGGCATTCCCGGCAATCCAGAACCGGCCTAACTCAGATGTTGCCTGAAGAACGTCGCGGTGCGGCCATTGGCGAGCTCTGCATTGGCCCGATCGTAATACCGGCCGCCGATACGCGCGAAGGCATGGGCCATTTGGGGGTAGACATGGGTCGTCACCTGCGGAATGCCGGCAAGGCCTTCGACGACCTGCTTTTGCGCGGACGGCGGGACATATTCGTCGGCAGCGGCGATGTGCAGCAGGAGCGGGCGGCGGATGTTCCTGGCCTCGTCGAGCGTTTGTTCGATTGCCACACCGTAATAACTGACTGAAGCGTCGCTGTCGGTACGGGTGGCGCAAAGGTAGGCGAGGCGACCACCGAGGCAATAGCCGACGACGCCGACCTTGCCGGTCACGCCCGGCAGCTTTCGCAGGTGCGTGATCGCCGCCTGGATGTCCTGGACGCCGGTGCCGATATCGAATTTGCCCATCAGATCGAGTGCGCGCTTCCAATCCCCGTCGGTCTTGTCGGTCAGTTGAACATTGGGTTCGAGGCGCCAGAACAGATCCGGCGCGAGCGCGAAAAAACCGCGGGCGGCGAATTCGTCGGCAACGGCGCGGACGAAGCCGTTCACCCCGAAGATTTCCTGGATGACGACGACGCCGGGGCCGCGCGCCGCTGTCGGCGCAGCGAGATACCCGCCGAATGTGCCCTCTTCTGTGGCGATGGGAATGTCGTGACCGGTCATTGGCGCTCCCCTTGCGTAAACCTGTTCGAAGTTAACCAGTGGGACAACGCGTTGCTACCGGCTGAAAGGCAGGCGCGGCGCTCATCGGTGTCGCACCGGAATGGTGTCACGCCTGTCCCTGGGGGCGCGCCGGGGGCAATTGCAGGACTTGTGACAATGTGACGGGATTGGTGATCGGCGCCGAACAGGTCTGGCGTTGGCAGACAAAGGCGGTGGGTTGCCCGTTTTCCATCGTCTTGCCGTGAGCGGGATGGCCTTGGGGGATGTTCTCGGTCGGGTCGATGATCTGCAAGGTGCGGTTGGGCAGGCTGCGGCCGAGCACCGCCGCGACCAGTTCCTGGGTCTTGGCGTGGTTGCGATGGCCGATGATGACGATTTCGAGCGCGGCGATCGTTACGTCGAGGCCATTCAGGTAACTGCCCATGGAAATGAAGGCGCGCGGAACCTCGCCGGAGAAGGCCTGGATCAGGGCATTGTTGCGGTCGCGATAGGACGGATCGGCGCTCACCATATAGAGCCGGGCCAGCAAACCCACCATGATGCCGTTGCAACTCGGCGCATTCTGGTCGAAAACCATCCGTGCACGGACTATAAGCGGTTCGCAATCGTCTGCGGTGTAGAAATAGCCGCCGTTCTGGTTATCCCAGAAATGTTCGTTGAGTGTGCGGACCCACCCGTGCACGCGATCGAGGAAGCGCTTTTCGCCGGTTGCCTCCCACAGGGCGAAGGCGGCGCGCGCCATATGTGCGTAATCGTCGGCAAAGCCGGGATAGCCACGCTTGCCTGCCCGCCAGGAATGACACAGGCGATCGCCTTCGCCATGCGCCTTGACGATGAAATCGAACGCTTTGACCGCGGCGGCGAGCCATTGCGGGTTGCGAAAGACCGTGCCGGCATGCACCAGCGCTGTGATCATCATGCCGTTCCAGTCGGCGAGCACCTTGTCGTCGCGTAACGGCGCCACACGCCTGGACCGCGCGGCCAGAAGGAGCGCACGCTGTTTCTTCAACAGCGCTTCGTCGGCTTCGGGCAACGGATAGGGGAGCCTTCCGAAGCGGTGCAGGATGTTGCGGCCGTGGAACGTGCCCTCGCGGCGCACGCCATAAACCTCCTTGAAGCGCTGGACGAAGGTGCCCATGAGCGCTGCATCGATCTCGGCTTCGCTCCACACATAATATTTGCCTTCCTCGCCTTCGGAATCGGCATCGATGCTGGAGGCAAAGGCGTCGCCGGCCATCATATCGCGCAACGCCCAGTCGATGGTGTCGGCGATACGGTCGACATATTGCGGCAGACGATTGTGCTGGGAGACGAGGGTGAGCAGATCGACGAGCAGCGCGTTGTCGTAGAGCATCTTCTCGAAATGCGGAACGAACCAGCGCTCGTCGGTCGTGTAGCGAAAGAAGCCGCCGCCGATGTGATCGTACAATCCGCCGAGACAGATGTTGTCGAGCGTGGTTTGCACCAATTGGACGAATTGCGGAGCACCGGTGCGCAGATAGCCCCGCCACAGCATTTCGGTGAGAGTGGTGTTGGGGAATTTCGGCGTGGCCGTTATGCCGCCGTAGAAAATGTCGAAACGCTGCGCGACCTTGACGGCCGCCGTGTCGAGGATCGTGGCATCGAGCGGTCCGCGCAGATCGCGGCCCCACAATTGGGCGAACGTGTTCTGAACGCGCGCAATGGCGCTGGCGACGGGTTCGGGCTGTTCTTTGTGGACACGGATCACCTCCGGCAGCACGCGCTTGAAAGCGGGCACGCCGGCGCGATCTTCCTTGGGAAAATAGGAGCCGGCGACGAACGGTTCGCCGCGCGGGGTGAGGAAAATGGTGAGCGGCCAGCCGCCCGCATGCCCCAGCGCGTTCGCTGCGGTTTGGTAGAGCTGATCGATATCGGGGCGTTCTTCGCGGTCGACTTTGATGTTGATGAAGTTCTCGTTCATCAGGGCCGCAATCTCGGGGTCGGCGAAACTCTCCTCGTTCATCACATGGCACCAGTGACAGGCGCTGTAGCCGATTGAGAGCAGGATGGGCTTGCCGGAGGTTTCGGCTTCCTCCAGCGCTTCGGGCCCCCACGGGCGCCAATGGACGGGGTTGTCTTTGTGGAGAAGGAGGTAGGGGCTGGTTTGCTGGTCGAGCAGATTGCGGCTCATGTTCCACCTGATGACGGCGCGGGGTATTTTGTTGCCCGGCGCGGCGTTGCGAAGCTGCGGCCTTTGGCCATAGCCTCCTTAGCGCGCAACCTGTGACGCTCACAAGCTGGATGGACGAAGATCATGAAGGTGCGGATGGAAATGGACATGACGCCTGACGAGGCGCGCCGGCTGATGGGCTTGCCCGATTTGACCGCGATGCAGGCGAGGCTGGTGGCCGAAGTCGAGCGCCGCATGATGGCGGCAATGGAGAAGAGCGAGCCGGAAGAAATGCTCAGGCAATGGTTCTCGCTGGGCAGCCAGGGTCTCGAACAGTTCCAGCGGTTTATGTGGGACAGCGCCCGCAAGGCGACGAGTGGGACCAAGGAGCCGCCAAAATCATCGCGTTAGGGCATGGTGGGGAACATTTGACGGAAGGGGGTGCGCCCTCTGGTGCCGGTTCATGGTGAGCCTCCCGGACCGCTGTGATACGATCTACGCGCCGTCGACCGCGCCCGGCCGGGCGGGCATCGCCGTGATCCGGGTGTCGGGTCCGCTGGCCGGCGCGGCGCTCGTCGCGCTGACCGGGCAGGAGATTCCGGTGCCGCGCCGCGCCTCGCTCAGGCGGGTGTGCGACAGCCAGGGCGCACC
>JBAVOL010000049.1:0-85827 GCA_049692035.1 Rhizomicrobium sp. | reverse complement strand
GCCAATGATCCCTGCGATCATCAGGAAGAATTGAACTTTATCCATCACGCTGTAATAGGTGCCGATCCAGCCGGCCAGGAGATTGCCGGGAAAGCTCGTGGCCAGGAAAACCGCCATCATGAAGGCTGCGATTTGCGCGGGTGCCGCTTTGAAATAGAGCGACAGACCGACCGGAGAGAAATAGAGCTCGCCCAACGTCAGCACAGCGAAATAGACGACCGACCAAATCCAATGCACCTTGCCCGCCGGCCCGGCAAGATGTTGGGTAGCGGCGAGTATCAAATAGGAAATCATAATCAGGGCGCAGCCGATGACCATCTTGGTAATGACCGACGGCTCAGCCTTGCGCCGTTCCTGCCACTTCCAGAATGCAACGACAAGCGGCGTAAAGGCCATAATGAAGACCGGATTGAGCGATTGGATCGTCGTGACCGCAATAGTATAATTCCAGCTTCCCAATGAAATGACGCGGTCAACGGAATCCCTGCTCCAGGTCTCGATGACATTGCCGGACTGCTCGTAGGTTGCCCAAAACAGGCAGCATGGAATGAAGAGAAGAATGAGAATGGCGGTCGCCCGCCAGTCCTGTGCGGTAAAGGGCGACCGCGCCGCGGCAGGCATTTGCTTCGTTTTCGCCTTCGGCATGTCGCGCGGCAGGATGCGCAATGCAAAGAGATAAATGAGCGTTCCGATCAACATGCCGATGCCGGCAGAGGCAAAGCCGTAATGCCAGGCGACAGTCTCGCCGAGTCCGCCGCAGATGATCTGTCCGAGCGCGGCGCCGGTGTTGATGCCGACATAGAAGATCGAATAGGCGCGATCGATGCGATGATCGCCCGCCGCATAGAGACCGCCGACTTGAGTCGAGATATTCGGCTTGAACCCGCCATTGCCGACGATCAAAAACAGCAACGCGAAATAGAACATGCTGTCGAAAGCCATCAGAAAATGGCCGATCGCCATGACGATACCACCCACGACGACCGTATAACGTCGCCCGAAATAACGGTCGGCAAGATAGCCGCCGACAAGCGGCGTGAAATACACCAATCCCGTGTACCACATGTAGATCATAGACTGGAGTTGCTGCGCGTTCAGCGTTCCGCGCATCGACTCGAATATACCCTTCATGGTGTGATAGCCGATGACATGTTCGGCATGGCCGGGCAGCAACAGATAGCCGGTGAGGTAGATAGGCAGCAGGGCGCGCATTCCATAATAGGAAAAGCGCTCCCACATTTCTGTCGTGAACAGAAACGTCAGCCCCCGCGGGTGGCCGAACAAATCATGCTCTTTCACGGCTACAGCTTCTGCCGTCATCCCCGATACTCCCTCTGACAATTATGACGCGCGGGAGCATGCCGTGAGCCGGCGACGAAGGAAACGGGTATTGGAAAATTGCGGCCGGGACCAGGCCCCTACAACATCTCGATATAGCGGTCTTCCCGCGCGTAGGGTTCGAAGCCGACGCGCTGGTAGAGCGGTAGCGCACGCGGATGATCGAGGGTGCAGGTGTTGACGAGAAGTTTGCTAATCGGCTTGGCCCAGGCATTGATCGTTGCGTGGTAAAGGAAGAAAAAGCTCAAACGGCGGCCCACAAATTCCGGAAGCAGGCCGAAATAGGCGAGATGACCGATGCCGTCGTTGCGAAAATCCAACTCGGCCATTCCCGCGGGGCAACCATCGGCATAAAGGACAAAAATCTCGAGGAGCGGATCGTGCAAAATCTCCGCCAGTACCGCGTCGCCCACCTTCTTGCGGTCGACCCATTTATAATCGCGACCGATCGTGTCGTAGAGGTAGCGGTAGAAATGCACCGGCGGCCGTTCGGTCTTGAAGATGGCAATTTTTTCCTTCGGCTGCGGCGGTGGAGGTGCGGAAGGGGGCCGCGTCATTTCGAGGAAGGTGACGACCGTCGGAATGCGTCGCGGTCCGCCTGGCGGTTCTTTCTTTTGCTTGCGCCCGATCATGAGGTTTCGATCGGGGCGCCGTCGCGCGCACCCCAGTCGGCCCAAGATCCATCGTACAGCGCAACTTTGGCGGCGCCCGCAACATTCAGCGCGAGCATTTCGATTGCCGCCGTGATGCCGGAGCCGCATGTCGTGATACAGGGCTTGCCGGGATCGATGCCGTAAGCCGCAAACAGACGCTGCAGGGTTTGGGGCGGTTTGAGCGTGCCATCGGGTTCGGTCAGTTCCGTATACGGAACGTCGACACTCCCGGGAATGTGGCCGGGCCTGACACCGGCCCGGGGCTCGGCTTCCCGGCCGGCGAAGCGGGCGGCACTACGCGCGTCGACCACCTGTTCGCCGCCATTGTTCAGATTGGCGAGCACCTGTGCGAAGTCGCGTTGGAGCGCATTGTTAGGCCTCGGCGTGAAATGGCGAGAATGAGGCTGGGGGAGCAAATCGTCGACGGGACGGTCTTCGCGCTTCCATTTTGGAAAGCCGCCGTCGAGCACGACGACATCCTCATGACCCATGGCGCGCAACATCCACCAAGCCCGCGGCGCCGAATATATGCCGGCGCCGTCATAGGCCACGATCAGATGCCCGTCGCCCAGTCCCAGTCTGCGCATGCGGCTCGCAAATTTTGCAGCCGGCGCCAGCATGTGCGGCAATGGGCTGGCTTCGTCCGAAAGATCGTCGATGTCGAAGAAGATCGCGCCGGGAATGTGCGCCGCACGATATTCCGCCCTGGCGTCGCGGTTCGCCTGAGGCAGATACCAGGATGCATCGACGATCCTGACATCGGGCGCATCCAGATGCTGGGCGAGCCAGTCGGTGGAAACGAGGGGCGGGGTCGGTTTCATGCGACGAAGGGCAGTTTGCGGACCGGTTGCTTATCGACGAGCCAATGGGGCGTCGGCAGTTTCTTCGACTCCAGGAATGCGGGATTGAACAGCTTCGACTGGTACCGCGTGCCGTAGTCGCAGAGGATCGTGACAATGGTGTGGCCCGGCCCCAAATCCTTTGCAAGCCGGATGGCCCCGGCGACGTTGACGCCGGTCGAGCCGCCAAGGCACAGGCCTTCGTGTTCCAGCAAATCAAAGATGATGGGCAGCATTTCCTCATCTGGAATCCGATAGGCGTCGTCGATCGGCGCACCTTCGAGATTGGCAGTAACACGGTTCTGACCGATGCCTTCGGTGATCGAACTGCCTTCCGCCGTTAGCGTGCCCGATTTTATCCAGCTGTAGATTGCCGCGCCCGGCGGGTCGGCCGCGGCGATACGGATTTCCGGATTGCGCGCCTTGAGCGCAAAAGCGACGCCGGCCAGCGTCCCGCCGGTGCCGACGGCGCAGGTAAACCCATCCACCTTGCCGCTCGTCTGGCGCCAGATTTCCGGTCCGGTCGTTTCGATATGGGCCGTCCGGTTGGCGACATTGTCGAACTGATTGGCCCAGATCGCGCCGTTCGGCTCGCTTGTCGCCAATTGTTCGGCCAGTCGGCCGGAGAATTTCACGTAATTGTTCGGGTCTCTGTACGGAACGGCGGGCACTTCGATCAGTTCGGCGCCCAGCAACCTCAACATATCCTTCTTTTCCTGACTCTGGGTATCAGGAATGACAATCACGGTACGAAACCCAAGGGCGTTTCCCACGACGGCCAGCCCGATCCCCGTATTGCCGGCCGTTCCTTCGACGATCACGCCGCCAGGCTTGAGCGCGCGGCGCGCAACCGCGTCCTGAACGATGTAAAGGGCAGCGCGGTCCTTAACGGACTGGCCGGGGTTCATGAATTCGGCCTTGCCTAGGATTTCGCAGCCCGTCTGCTCGGAGGCCCGCCTGAGACGAATCAAAGGCGTATTTCCAATCGCAGCCACAGCGTCTTGCTTGATATCCATCTGCCTTCAGAAGAATAGCCTTCTGGCGGAACCTAATGGGACCTCCGGCCCCCTTCAAGCGATGCGGTTACCTCGGGGGCGGGCGGTAACGCGGGGACGGCCGAAAAGAAGGCGCAGTTCGCGTTTGGCCTGTTCCAGAATGCGGCGCTGTTTCGGGGCAAGGTTCTTGCCGGCACGGTTGATGAAGAAGGTGAGCATCGACATCGCCGAATGATATGGGTCTGCTTTTCGCCGGGTGCTTTGCAGCGCGGAATTCCGAAGCGAGAGTGCGATTTTTCGGGGATTTTCCCACGTGAAGACCCCCGACTCGATATCGAGGGCGTCGCTCTCCAGCGTGACTCGTTTGGACCAAGTGCGGAGCTGTGTGGTCCGGCGTGAACTGTCATGCATGGCGCGAAGAATTTCAGATCGCCGCCGCGCTGTCCAATACGGCCGCCAAAGGCCTGCCCTGCGCGGGATCGCCCGCAAATTCGGAACCCGCCTTGTTGCGGACATTGCCGATCGTCACGCCGGCGCCGGGGCGCTTCTGATTCTCCAAGAAAAGAGCCAGCCAAGCGATCTGCGCCGAGTCGATTCGGTCGCTTTTCGCCTATTTTCTGATGGGTGTGAGACTGGACAAGATGAAATTGGCTCCCCGGGCCGGACTCGAACCAGCGACCCAGCGGTTAACAGCCGCTTGCTCTACCGACTGAGCTACCGGGGAACTTGGGGCCGGTTGTCTAGCGCATCATTTTCGCCGTGGCTACCCAAATATCTCGACGGCGAAGGAATTTCAGAGCAGCCGCGCCGGGGGGCCGCCCCGTCCAAGTCCTGGTAAATGTCGTCACAATGCTGATTCGCCGATGATCGCTCAATGACGCAAGAAAAAAGGGCCGGGTGTAAGCCCGGCCCCAAGGCGTTGGGTAATGGTGGGGTGTCTTCAAGGGAAGACGGTGAGAACATGCCACAACGAGGTTAATAAAACCTTAACAATCGTATCAGGTCTTAGGGATAATGGATGTTTTCTGTGGAAGGATTGGAGGCCACGCCCGGAATTGAACCGGGGTACGCGGTTTTGCAGACCGCTGCGTCACCACTCCGCCACGTGGCCGGGGCAGGGGGCGCCCTATACCAGCCGCCGGACCGCAGGACAATCCGGCATTGAGGGAAACCTGGTCGCGTTGTCAGCGCAAACCCGCGCCAGTATAAGCGCGCCGATCGCCCCTAACCGAATCGCGCCCATGTCCGATTTCACTGCCCAACGCCTCAATATGGTCGAAACCCAAATTCGTCCCAATGACGTTACGGATTCGCAGGTCGTCGCCGCGATGCGCGCGGTGCCACGCGAAAAATTCGTACCCGCTGCGAAGCGGGGTGTCGCTTATGCCGATGCGCCTATCGAGATCGCCCCCGCGCGCTATCTGCTCGATCCGCGGACATTCGCGAAACTGCTGCAGCTTGCCGCTATCGGGCCGGACGACGTCGTGCTCGATGTGGGGTGCGCGACGGGTTACTCCACGGCCGTTATTGCCAGGCTGGCGCGCCAAGTCATCGGCCTGGAACAGGATGCGGCCCTCGTGCGCATCGCCAGCGATGTGCTGCCGGCGGTTGACGCCAAGAATGCTGTCATTGTGCAAGGCGTGCTGGCAGAAGGTTTTGCCGAAAAGGCACCCTATGACGCGATCGTCATCAATGGTGCCGTTGAAACGGTTTCGGACCGGCTCCTGGCGCAGCTAGCCGAAGGCGGACGGCTTGTGACCGTGGTCCAAAACGGCGGGCCCGGGCGTGCCGTACTCTATTTGCGTGAGCGCGGCCGGATCGGTCACCGCGTTGGCTTCGACGCGTCGGTCCCTCTGCTTGCAGGGTTTCGCGAGACAGTTGGATTTGTCTTTTAAGATATCCAACGTGGCTCTCGTATCGATTCGCGCGGACGAGGGGCGTCTCATGGATTCACGATGTCTTTTGGCGACTGCCGTCGTCGCGGCCGCCTTGACATGGCCTGGCTTGGCTGTGGCGGCTCCGTTCACGCTTAGCGAAGCATTGGGGATCGCCTATGAAACCAATCCGCAGCTCGAAGCGGCGCGGGCGGGTCTGCGCGCTACAGACGAAGCCGTTGCCCAGGCCGATGCGGGATTCCGGCCGACGTTGAATGCCGGGGTGTCGGGCGGTTACGAAAAAACACCGTCGCTCTTTGGATCACCCCCGATTTCCTATCCGTTAAGCGGCCAGATTCAGCTTACCCAGCCGCTGTTCAACGCGACGAGCTTCGCGCAGCTGGGAAAAGCGAAGGCCCAGGTGCGGGCCGGACGTGCGCAGCTTATCTCAACCGAAGAAACGGTCCTTTTGGACGCCGTGACGGCCTATATGGACGTCGTCCGGGATGAAGCGACGTTGAACCTGCGGCGCAACAACGTGGCGGTGCTGCAAAAACAGCGCGATGCCACGCAAGAACAGTTCAAGGTGGGCGAATTGACGCGCACCGACGTCGCACAGTCGCAGGCGCGTCTGGCCGGTGCGCAGGCTGATCTCATCAACGCCGACGGACAGCTGGCGATCAGTCGTTCGAATTTCGAGCATGTGATCGGTCGGCCGGCAGAAACGCTGGAGAGCGAGCCCGCATTGCCGCCGCTGCCGAAGGAGCAGCAGGATGCCATCGATCACGCGACCAGATTCAATCCTTACCTGGTTGCGGCCAGGGAAAACGTCAAAGCGGCGGACTACGCGGTGGACGCGGCGAGTGGAGCCATGATGCCGCAGGTCAGCGTTAACGGCCAGTATCAATACACACAGAACAATCCATCCTACGGCCCGGGCGCGCTGCACATCATTACCGTTCTCGGCAACCTCAATGTGCCCATCTACCAAGGTGGCGCCGACGAGGCGGCTGTGCGGCAGGCAAAGGAGTTGCGCGGTCAGGCAGAACTCGCAGTGGCCGACACGGCGCGGCAGGTCCAGGACTCGACGCGCAGCGCCTGGCAGGCCTACACCTCCGCCGAGGCCTCGATTGCATCGAATATGGCACAGATCGCGGCCAATCAGATTGCCTATGAAGGTGTACGAAAGGAGCAGCAGGTCGGCGCAAGAACCATTCTCGACGTGCTGAATGCCGAGCAGGAGCTCCTTAATTCGCAGGTCGCCCTGGTCACTGCCAAACGCAATGCGTCTGTCGCGGCGTATCAGCTGCTGTCGGCCATGGGATCGTTAACGGCCAGGGATATTTCACTGAACGTGAAGCAGTACGATCCGCTCCAGCATTACGACGATGACGCCTCGCGCTGGTTCGGGCTGGGCAACTGAATTTTTTTGACGAGAGGCCCCGCGCAACCAATCGATCTTAACTCCGTCTTTCCTTCTTTGGGTAAGTATCTTACGGTGACTGCGAAATCGCAGCCGCGCGCCCGGAGCGAAATATGGCGAGTCCCACGAGTCCTCAGCACGAACCCACGATGGAAGAGATTCTCGCTTCCATCCGTAAAATCATTTCCGAAGACTCAAGCGAGCCCCAGCCGGCGCAGCCGCAGGTGGCCCAGCCTCAGCCGATGCAGCCGCCGGTCAGCGAACTGCATGAGGCCGATGTGCTCGAGTTGACGCACGAGGTCGAGGAGGAGCCGATTCTGGTACCGGCGGCACCCGCCCCGGTAATGGCAGCTGCCCCGCTACAACCTCCGCAGCCAGAACCGGTTCATCCCGCTGACGACATCGTGTTTCAATCGATCGACGACGAGCCCGAAAAGCATCCTGCCGCATCGGCCGCGCACGCCGATGAAGAATTCGTTTCCGACAAGGCGCGCAGTGCCATCGACGACGCGCTTTCCGGCCTCGATTTCGGCCCCGAAGAGCCCGCAGCGTCGCCTGCGCCTGTGGCGCCGATCAACGGCCCATCGGTGGAAGCCGTCTTTGACCGCGCCGTGCGCGAGACTTTCGATCCGGTCCTGCGCCAATGGCTTCACGAGCAGGCCGATGCCATCGTCGACCGCATGAAGCCAACGATCCGCGAGTGGATGGAAGACCATCTTCCGGACATGTTGAAGAGCGCCGTCGAAGCCGAAGTTGCCCGCGCGGTACGGGCACGAAGCAAGCGCTGACCCCACGCCATTGCCGCGAACCGGGGACCAGCTCCAGGGCCGTCCCCGATTAGCCTCTTGACGATAAGGCTTCCAGACGGTTTGACGGGACGAACCACTGGTTGCCGCCGTCCGAGAGGCTCCTTTCATGCTCGACAAGAATTTCAATCCCGAAGAGGTCGAACGCCGCATTTATGCGGAGTGGGAAGCATCCGGTGCCTTTCGCGCGGGTGGACGGCTCGGCGCCCCGACATTCTGCATGGTCATTCCTCCACCCAACGTGACGGGGCGCCTGCACATCGGCCATGCCCTCAATAACACTTTGCAGGACGTGCTGGCCCGCTTCGAACGGATGCGCGGCAAGGATGTGCTCTGGCAACCCGGCACGGACCATGCCGGCATTTCGACGCAGCTCGTCGTCGAGCGCGATCTGGCCCAGCGCCAGCAAAGCCGGGTTGCCATGGGGCGCGAGAAGTTTCTCGATGCTGTATGGAAGTGGAAGGACGAATATGGCGGCGCAATCGTGCAGCAGTTGCGCCGCCTGGGGGCCTCCTGCGACTGGTCGCGCGAACGTTTCACGATGGACGAGGGGCTGTCGCGTGCGGTGCTCAAGGTCTTCGTCGAACTCCACAGCCAGGGCCTCATCTACAAGGACAAGCGGCTGGTCAATTGGGATCCGCGGCTCGAGACTGCGGTGTCCGACCTCGAGGTCGAAAACATCGAGGTCAAAGGCCATCTGTGGCACCTCAAATATCCGATCGAAGGCCAGATGGGGCAATTCATCGTCGTTGCGACCACGCGACCCGAGACCATGCTCGGCGACACCGCCGTCGCCGTTCACCCGGACGACCCGCGTTATACGGCCCTCGTCGGCAAGCAGGTTCGTCTGCCGCTCGCCAACCGCCTGATCCCCATCGTCGCCGACGAACATTGCGATCCCGAAAAGGGAACCGGCGCGGTGAAGATCACGCCCGCGCACGATTTCAACGATTTCGAGGTCGGCAAGCGCCACTCTTTGCCGATGATCAATATTCTCACCAAAGACGGCCGGCTGAACGACGAAGCCCCACCTGCCTATCGCGGTCTCGACCGCTTCGAAGCGCGCAAACGCATCGTCGGCGACCTCGAAGCCCTCGACCTTGTCGACAGGATCGAGCCGATCACCCATGCCGTGCCGCATGACGAAAAGACGAAAACCGTCATTCTCGAGCCCTATCTCACCGAGCAATGGTATCTCGACGTGCGGCCCCTGGCGGAGAAGGCGATCGCTGCGGTGGAAGGCGGGCGGACGCGGTTCGTGCCCGAGCAATGGACGAACGTCTACTACAATTGGCTGCGCAACATTCAGCCCTGGTGCATTTCGCGCCAGCTGTGGTGGGGCCATCAGATCCCCGTCTGGTACGACGAAGAGGGCGAAATCTTTGTCGCGGAAACGCTAGACCAGGCGCTTGCAGCCGCGCGCGCGAAGAAAGGCGACGGCGTCAAGCTCGCGCGCGATCCCGACGTGCTCGACACCTGGTTCTCTTCGGCGTTGTGGCCGTTCTCGACGCTCGGCTGGCCCGACAAGACGCCGGAACTTGCGCGTTACTATCCCACGGACGTCGTCGTCACCGGTTTCGACATCATCTTCTTCTGGATTGCCCGTATGATGATGATGGGCCTGCATTTCATGGGCGATGTTCCCTTCCGCACCGTGTTTATCCATACACGGGTGCTGGATGAGAAGGGCCAGAAAATGTCGAAGACCAAGGGCAATGTGGTCGACCCCCTGACGCTCATCGACGCCTACGGCGCAGATGCGTTGCGCTTCACCCTGGCGCTCGCCGCAGGCCAGGGGCGCGACATGCGCATCGGGCCTTCGCGCGTCGAGGCCAACCGCAATTTCTCCACCAAGCTGTGGAATTCCGCGCGCTTCTGCGAAATGAACAATTGCGTGATCGCCAACGGCTATAATCCGGCGCAGGTCGCCCTGACGGTCAATCGCTGGATCGTCGCCGAAACGCGGGACGCCGTCGCGGCGGTCACCGAATCGATTGAGGCATTGCGCTTCAACGACGCGGCGAACGCCGCTTACCAGTTCGTATGGTCGGTGTTCTGCGACTGGTATCTCGAACTCATCAAACCTGTCCTGAACGGAACGGATGAGGCGGCGAAGGCCGAAACCCGTTCGACGGCAGCCTGGGTGCGAGACCAGATCGTCACCTTGCTGCACCCGTTCATGCCCTTTATCACCGAGGAATTGTGGGCGCGCACCGCGGGTACTCCGCGCGACTCGCTGCTGGTCATAACGGCATGGCCGGACTTGGCCGACATTCCCAGGCACGCGGTGGCCCATGCCGAAATGCGCTGGATCATCGATCTCGTGTCCGGCGTGCGCTCCGTGCGTTCCGAGATGAACGTGCCGCCGGCGGCGAAGATCAAGCTCGTTCTCAAGAACAGCGACCCGCATGTCGCGCTACGCCTCGAACGCAACCGCGACGTGATTCAAACACTCGCGCGCCTGGAGAGTGTCGAGATCGCGGACGCGATTCCGCATGGCTCCGCGCAATTCGTCGTCGGTGAGTCGGTTGCAGGCCTGCCGCTGGGCGATGTGATCGACTTTGCGAGGGAACGCACGCGCCTCGAAAAGGAATTGCAGAAGGCCGAAAGCGAAATCGCGAGAGTCGACGCCAAGCTCAAAAATCCCGATTTCGTCGCCCGCGCGCCGGAAGAGGTGATCGACGAGCAGAAGGAAAAACGCGCCGAGGCCGCAGCGTTGGCGGGGCGGTTGAAAGAGGCGGTGGCGCGGCTGGGGTAGGGCGCGCAATTATGCCGCCGCCGGTTCGCTGCGATCAGGGAAAAGAAAAGCGAAAACAAAAAGCTGGCATGGCCGCGAAACATCAGAGCCAATGCGCGCAGTGGTTTTGCGCATTTGTCATCTCGCGCGAAAGCGCTCGGCCGGGATAGGGCGCGGGGTTACGCCGCCGTCTCATTTCCGTTTTGGGCCAGCGCGCCCTCCGCAACATCGTCCTCCACGGTCTTCTGCACGATCGTGTAATCCGTCTTTCCGGTGCCGAGCACCGGTATGGAATCCACGATCATGATGCGGCGCGGGACGGCGAGTTCCTGCACGCCATGATTATGCGCCCAACCGACCAGATCGGCGCGCTTGGCGTAGGGGCAGGTGGTGACGAGCACGATCTGCTCGCCCTTACGGCCGTCGGGAATGGCCACAGCGGCATGGCTGTATTCCGGCCATAGCGCCGATGCGCAACTTTCCACCACTGCCAGCGAGACGGTTTCCCCGCCGATCTTGGCGAAGCGCTTGAGGCGTCCCTTGATGGCGATGAAGCCGTCCTCGTCGATAGTCACGACGTCGCCCGTGTCGTGCCAGCCGTCGGGCGGCGGCTCGATCACACCGGGCTTTTCCGGCTTGATGTATCCCAGCATGACATTGGGACCACGCACGAACAGACGGCCCGCATTGGGGATGCCTTCGACCGGTTCGAGCCGCGTTTCCATGCCCTGCATCAGCCGGCCGACCGTGCCGGAGCGATTGGCGCCCAGCTGATTGGCCGCAACGACCGGCGCGGTTTCGGTGACGCCATAACCTTCCAGCAATTCGATGCTGTATTTCTTGCGCAGCAACGCGCGGGTTTCGTCGCGCAACCGCTCCGCGCCGCATACCGCAAGGCGCAGCGAGTTGAGATCGCCTTGCTCGCCGGCGCGCGCATATTGCGAAATGAAGGTGTCGGTCGTCAGCAGGATCGTGGCGCCGCTCGAGTGGATGCGATGGGCAATTTCGCGCGGTTGCAGGGGTGTGGGATGAAATACGACCTTGATGCCGAGAAGCAGCGGCATCAGCACTCCGACGGTCAGGCCAAAACAGTGGAAGGTTGGCAGCGGATTGAACAATACGTCGCTCGGATAAAGCGCGATGTGCGAACGGACTTGCTGCACATTGGACAACAGGTTGAGATGCGAAAGCGCCACGCCCTTGGGCATGCCTTCCGTGCCCGAGGTGAAGAGGATCACGGCCGCTGCGTGATGTCCCGGATGGGCAGTCACCAGCCAGGGCGCGTATTGGCCGATTGCGGCGGCGGCTTTGTCGGTGAGCGAAAGCTTGGCGCGGACGTCTTCCAGATAGACGATCTCGGCCGTGTCCTTCAGCGCGGCGATCAGCCCTTCGAACTTGCCCGCTTCGACGAAGCGATGTGCCGTCACGACGCGCTTTACCCTGGCGGTCCGCAGGGCCGATTTGAGGTTGGCGGCGCCGGACGTAAAATTCAGCATGGTCGGTATGCGGCCATAGGCCGACACGGCGAAGAAGGCGATGATGGCGCCGGCCCCCGTGGGCAGCATGATCGCGACTGCCTCGCCCGGATTGGTGCCTTTTTTCAGCGCATGGCCCAAGGCAAGCGCGGCACGGATGATATCGTCGTAGCTCAGCATGTGCTCGTCGCCATCGACGAGGATAGCGCGGGTCCCGCCGAAGCGGCTGCGTGCCTCGATCAGTGCCCGGAACACGGATTTGTGCGCCTCACGAACGTCGAATGGCACGATTTCTTCGCCGAACGCCGCGGCGACATTTGCTGGACTCACCTGGGTGCTCCCGTCTGGTCCGAGCGGCCCATGCCCGGCTTTTTGTTTTATCGGCGTCGTGATACTAGCGCAAAAGGGCGTCGGAAATCCGTGATTTTCAGGTCCGCAGCCCTTATGAAGAGGGCATGACCATCGTTTTCGACCAATCCGCCAACGATCTCAGGACCGCGCGGCATCCCGAAAAGGCGCATCGGCCGGACAGCGCCGTCCTGCGCAAGCCGGATTGGATCCGGGTCAAGGCGCCGGCCGGGCACGAATTTTCCGAGACGAAGGCTATCGTGCGCGAACATGGCCTTCATACGGTTTGCGAAGAGGCCGGCTGCCCCAACATCGGCGAATGCTGGACCCATCGCCATGCCACCATGATGATCATGGGCGACACCTGCACCCGTGCCTGCGCGTTCTGCAACGTCAAGACCGGTCTTCCGGATGCGCTCGATGCGCAGGAGCCCGAACGCGTTGGTAAGGCCGTGGCCAGGCTCGGCCTCAAGCATGTGGTGATCACATCCGTCGATCGCGACGATCTCGAAGACGGGGGCGCGCGGCATATTGCGCGCGTGATCGGGGCCGTTCGGCGCGCGAGCCCGGGGACGACGGTCGAAGTGTTGACACCGGATTTCCTGCGCAAGTCCGGCGCGATCGAAATCGTGATGGACGCGCGTCCTGACGTGTTCAACCACAATCTCGAGACGGTTCCGCGCCTCTATCTGACAATACGGCCCGGCGCGCGTTATTACGCGTCGTTGCGCCTGCTGGATCGGGCCAAGGAATTGGCGCCCGATGGCTTCACCAAATCCGGATTGATGGTCGGCTTGGGCGAAACCCGCGAAGAGATCATGCAGGTAATGGACGATCTGCGCGCCGCCGGCGTCGATTTTCTCACCATCGGCCAATATCTGCAGCCGACCCGCAAACACGCGGCGCTGGCGCGCTTCTGGTCGCCGGACGAATTCGCAGGCCTGGAACAGATCGCCCGCGCCAAGGGCTTTCAGATGGTGTCGGCGAGTCCGTTGACCCGTTCGTCGTACCATGCCGATTCCGATTTCGCCGCGCTGAAGGCCGCGCGCGCCGCAGCCCGGGAATAGTCTTTGCCTGCCCATTCCGAAGCCCGAATCGTTCCGTATACGGCCGATCTCATGTATGCGATCGTCGCCGACATCGAGCGTTATCCAGATTTCCTGCCGTGGTGCGCCGGGCTTCGCGTGCTGAGCCGCGCCGCGCAGGACAGCCGCGAGACCGTGATGGCCGAGATGCTTGTCGGCTATAAATCGTTGCGCGAGCGCTACACCAGCCGGGTGATCCTCGATTCGCACATGCGCACGATCGACGTGGTGCAGACCGACGGTCCGTTCCGCCAACTGGAGAATCACTGGCGCTTCACACCCGTCGGGCAGAACTGCCGCGTCGACTTCGCGATCACATTCGAGTTCAAGAACCGGGTGCTCGGCCTCGTCGCCAATGCGGCGCTTGGCCATGTCATGCTGCGGATGAGCGATGCGTTCGAGGCGCGGGCGAAGGCGCTCTCACAGAAGTCGTTGCAACAATAGCAGTGCTGCTTCGACCGCCTTCATGCGGACTTCGCTCCGGCCGATATCGCCGAAAAAATGCGCTTCGTGGAGGATCGAGTGGCGCTCGCGGGCGGCGGCGACATGCACCAGCCCGACGGGTTTCATCTTCGTGCCGCCGCCCGGCCCCGCAATGCCGGTGACCGCCACCGCCATATGCGCGTTGGAATTCTGGACCGCACCTTCCGCCATGGTGCGTGCGACTGCTTCGGACACCGCACCGGCGTCGGCAATAAGATCGCCCGGAACGTTCAGGAGATCCGATTTCGCGCGGTTGGAATAGACGATGAAACCGCGGTCGAACACGTCGGAGGAACCGGGAATTTCGGTGAGCAGGCCTCCGATCAGTCCGCCCGTGCAGCTCTCGGCCGTAGCAATACGGAGGTTCTGGGCGCGCGCGTCGGCGAGAATGACTTCCGCCAGACGCAGGAGAGGGGAAGGAAACATGTCAGTCACACTAAGCCCGCATACGCCAGCCCCGCAATGATAGCGCCCCCGATCAATCCCGCCGCCAGGTCGTCGGCCATGATTCCGATGCCGCCGGGAAGGTTCTCCAACCGGGAAATCGGCCACGGCTTGGCAATGTCGAAGGCACGAAAAAGGACAAAGGCGAGCACGAATGCGCGCGGCGAAAGCGGCGCGAAGACGCAGGCGATCCACTGGCCGGCGAGTTCGTCGATGACGCATTCGGAAGGGTCGTCCCGGCGCGTCTCGCGGGCATAGCGCTCGCACGCCCAAGTGCCGAGCGCGCTTGCGACAAGTCCCGCTGCCAAAAGCCCATAGCGGCCACCGGCCAAAGCAATCGGCCAGGCCAAAGCGAGCGCCAAAAGGCTGGCGACCGTGCCTGGCGCGACACGTGCGCGCCCGACGCCAAACAGCGTGGCAATCCCTTCGTACAACGTCATTGCTGAGGCGAAGCGAGGCGGATTGTAGCCACGGCTTGTGCCGCCAGGCCTTCGCGGCGTCCCGTGAACCCCATGCCTTCGGTGGTCGTCGCCTTGACGCTCACACGCCCAACGTCGAGCTCCAGAATCTCCGCGATGCGGGCTCGCATCGCGTCGCGAAACGGGGCGACCTTCGGCCGCTCGCAGACCAGCGTTATGTCGCAATGCACGATTGCGCCGCCGGCGTCTTTTACCAGTTTCGCGGCATGGGCGAGGAAGAGCGAGGATGCCGCGCCCCGCCATTTCTCGTCCGTCGGCGGAAAATGTTGGCCGATATCGCCTTGTCCGATGGCGCCGAGAATGGCGTCGGTCAAGGCATGCAGGCCCGCGTCGGCGTCGGAATGGCCGGCGAGCGTTGAATCGTGCGGTATCTTTACGCCACAGAGCCAGACATGATCGCCGGGCGCGAAGCAGTGCGCGTCGAGGCCGAAGCCGGTGCGATACTCGGCCGCACCAGCGAGCAAACGATCCGCCAACTGAAAATCCTCCGGCTTGGTCATCTTGGTGTTGATCTCTTCTCCCGGAACTGCAGTGACCTTCAATCCGGCAAGTTCCGCGAGTGCCATGTCGTCGGTGACAGCGAATTCGGCGTGATCGCGATGTGCCTTCAAGATGGTGCCGAAGGGAAAGGCCTGCGGCGTTTGGGCGCGGTAGAGGCCGTCGCGCGCGACGGTGGTCCACACGCCATTCGCGGTTTCGCGTTTGAGCGTGTCTGCAACGGCGAGCAACGGGACCGCCGCCGCTGCACCCCCGACGAGCGCCGCGATCAAATTGTCGATCAGCCCTTTCGAGACGAATGGCCGTGCAGCATCGTGAATCAACACGAAATCGGGCTGATGTGCAGAAAGCGCCTCAAGGCCCCGGCGTACCGATTCCTGCCGGGTTGCTCCGCCGGTAACCAACGGCTGAAGCCGGAGGCCTGCGAGCGCCGTTGCCGCGTGCGCATCCTGGCCCGGTCCGGTCACCACCTGGATGAGAGCGATGTCGGGATGGGCGGCAAACGCCCCGACCGATCTGCGGATCATGGGCATACCGTGGAGCAGGCGGAATTGCTTGGGTATACCGCCGCCCGCCCGCTCACCTTGGCCGGCAGCGACGATCAGGACTGCAATGCATGACATGGCGACTCCGGGGCGGGCGGATATGATGCAGACTTGCATCTAGCACGAGTTTGCGCCGGGGAGGCGCATTTGTCCTCAGGCGCTGTCGGACGAGCCCCCTTCTCAGCCGAACTTGCCTATCCTATAACCACGGGGGCGATGTGATTAATCGATAGGCATTTCGTGTCGGCAAGCCAAAACACATGGGACATCACGGGACGTCATCGGGCGGGGCTCATTCTTGCAGCGCTTCCCATGCCGGTCATGGTGATTGGCCGCAAAGACGAAATTCAGTTCGTCAATCAGGCCGCGGAACAGTTTTTCGACATGGGTGCCGGCTTGCTCTTACGGCACCGGTTGCAGGATGTGGTGCCCCCGGGAAGCGCGCTGATCCAGGTCATGGCGCAGGCCCGCGACCGCGACGGCACAGTCGGCGAACGCGACGTCGATCTGACGACGCCGCGGCATGGCGAGCGCCTGGTCGACGTCACGGTGACTCCATTCGCCGGCAGCGCAGGCGTCTTGCTCGTGATCTTGCAGGAACGCAGCTTTGCCCATCGCCTGGACCGGCAGCTGCTGCACCGCGGCGCGGTACGCTCGCTTCACGGCATGGCGGCGGTACTTGCCCATGAGATCAAAAATCCGCTGGCCGGAATCCGCGGCGCAGCGCAGCTCCTCGAAGATGCCGCTTCCGACCAGGAGAAGGAACTCACGCAGCTTATCTGCCAGGAATCGGATCGCATCAGCGCCCTCATCGACCGGATGGAAGTGTTCGGCGATACCCGCACCCTGCCGCGCGCACCGGTGAACATTCACGAAGTGCTAAACCGCGTTCGCAAAGTTGCCAGCACGAGCTTTGCCCGTCACGTCAGTTTCGTCGAAGCATTCGATCCTTCGCTTCCGGCGGTGCTGGGAGATCGTGACCAGTTGATCCAGGTGTTCTTGAATCTGGTGCGAAACGCCAGCGACGCCGTGCCCGAGCAGGCGGGCGAAATCGCGATGACGACGGGCTATCGTCCGGGTGTCAAGGTCACGACGGGCCAGACGGGCTCGCGTTTCAGCCTGCCGCTCGAAGTTACGGTCCGCGACAACGGACCGGGCGTGCCGTCCGATTTGATGCCGCACATCTTCGACCCGTTCGTGACGACGAAGGCGCGCGGTTCGGGACTTGGACTGGCGCTCGTTGCCAAGATTGTTGGCGACCATGGCGGCGTCATCGAATGCGAATCGGTTCCGCGCCGCACCGTGTTTCGCGTGCTGCTGCCGAAGGCGGGCGAAATGAGAGGGAACTGATATGCCGGCTGGAACAATCCTGGTAGCCGACGACGATTCGGCCATTCGCACCGTTCTCAACCAGGCGTTGGGGCGTGCGGGCTATGAAGTCCGCACGACCGGAACGGCGGCAGGTCTGTGGCGCTGGGTAGCAAGCGGCGACGGAAATCTTGTCATTACGGACGTGGTCCTCCCCGATGAAAGCGGCTTCGACCTCATTCCGAGAATCAAGCGCGTGCGGCCCGATCTGCCGATCGTGGTGATGAGCGCGCAGAACACGATCCTGACGGCGATCACGGCAGCGGAGCGCGGCGCTTTCGAATATCTGCCAAAGCCCTTCGACCTGAAGGAACTGACGTCCGTCGTGCAGCGGGCGCTTCAGGTTCCGCAGATCAAGCGCGAGCCAAATGCCGAGAGCGGCGAAGAGCGGTTGCCCTTGATCGGCCGATCGCCAGCCATGCAGGAAATTTATCGCGTCATAGCGCGTCTCACCCAGACCGACTTGACGGTCATGATCATGGGCGAATCCGGCACAGGCAAGGAGCTGGTGGCGCGCGCGCTGCACGATTACGGTCGTCGTCGTCATGGTCCATTCGTCGCCGTAAACATGGCGGCAATCCCGAAGGAACTCGTCGAGAGCGAGTTGTTCGGCCATGAAAGGGGCGCTTTCACCGGAGCGGCCAACCGGGGCATCGGCCGCTTCGAGCAGGCCGAATCCGGAACTTTGTTTCTCGACGAAATCGGCGACATGCCTCTCGAAGCGCAAACCCGATTGCTGCGCGTTCTGCAGCAGGGCGAGTACACCACCGTCGGGGGGCGGACGCCGATCAAGACCGATGTCCGCATCATCGCGGCGACCAACCGCGAACTGCGGCAATTGATCCATCAGGGACTGTTCCGCGAAGATTTGTATTACCGGTTGAATGTCGTGCCTTTGCGCCTGCCACCATTGCGCGAACGCGGCGAAGACATTCCAGATCTTGCCCGCCATTTCCTGCGCAAGGCGGAAGATGAAGGTCTCCCGGCCAAGCGCATCGAACAGGATGCCCTCGACATTTTGCGGCGTTATCGCTGGCCCGGCAATGTGCGCGAATTGGAGAATTTGATTCGCCGGCTCGCTGTCCTCCATTCGGGCGATACGATATCGGTCGCAACCGTCGCCAGCGAATTGAAGGAACCGGAAAAATCGAGCGATCCTGGAGGCGATGACGAACATCCCTCGCTCACCGTTTTGGTCGAGCAGCATATGGCGCGATATTTTGCCGAGCATGGGGGGCGTCTGCCACCGGCAGGCCTCTATGACAGGATACTGCAGGAGGTCGAGCGACCGCTGATCTCGATCTGCCTGGCGGCGACACGCGGCAACCAGATTCGCGCGGCCCACCTGCTGGGCCTCAATCGCAACACGCTGCGCAAAAAGATTCGCGATCTGGGCCTCGACGTCATTCGCGGGCTGAAGACCGAATAGGCCGAGATTGCGCGCTGTTCGTCGTGTTTCGTCAGGAATTGTGCGGTTTTTAACGCTGAACCGCGTTCGTATCGCGGCATTCTTGCAACAGATTGTGACATCGTTACACTGCTGCCGCATTTGTGAATTTCTGCTGCCACTTAGCAGGCGGGCAAAGGACCGGGATGGCGACGACGGAAGCAGTCGAAATACCGGCAAATGGCGCGTTGGGTGTGCTGAGGGCAGTTTCTCGGTCATCCATCCTCGCCGCGGGCGTGGGCGTCCTCGCGGTCGTCTCGGGGATCGTCACCTACGTCACTATTACCGGTCTGGTTCCCTATAAACCGACCCAGGCCGTGCTCCTGGCCTTGTTGCTGATCAACCTGACGGTCGTCCTCGCGCTCGGCGCCCTCATCGCATGGCGTCTGACCCGGCTTTGGGGCGAACGGCGCTCGGGGGCGGCGGGAGCGCGATTGCATGCAAGGCTTGTCGCGATCTTTTCCGTGATTGCTGTCGTGCCCGCGATTCTCGTCGCCATCTTCGCCGCCGTGACGCTCAATCTCGGGATCGAGGAGTGGTTTTCTGCGCGCGTGGAGGCGGCGGTGACGGGTTCGGTCAAAGTCGCCAAGCTCTATGAGGCAGAGGAAGAGCAGGCGATTGTTGGCGATGCTTATGAAATTGCCAATGGCATCGAACACGATCCAGGGCTGTTCGGTCCCGACAATCGGGTGAACCCGGACTTGCTGTTCAAAAAACTTGGCGACATGACGAAGGACCACGACCTCCAGGCGTCTTACATCCTCGATTCTCAAGGGAACGTTCTGGGCAGTTCACGACGACAATTCCTGCCCGAAAAGCCGACCCTCAAGCAAAGCGACATCGGGCAGGCCGCCCACGGCACGATCGTCATCGATGCCAGTTCGAAATCCGGCGTGGTGCGCGCCCTGATACGGCTGCAAGCCCTGAACGACGCCTATCTGCTTGTAGTGCGGAGCGTCGATCCGCAGGTGCTGGGCTACTATCAACGAACCGTAGACGCCGTGTCGGAATACAAGAGGATCGAGCAAAACCGTTCCAAAGTGGAGCTGATCTTTGCCGCGCTCTACGGTGCCGTGTCGCTGCTGATCCTGCTCGCGGCGATCTGGCTTGGCCTGTGGGCTGCGAACAAGCTTGTCGACCCTATTTCCCGGCTGATCCGCGCGGCGGAGCGCGTGACAGGTGGCGATCTCAAAGCACAGGTCGCGGTTCATCGCGACGATGACGAAATCGCAACGCTCGGGCGGGCCTTCAACCGCATGACGTCGCAACTCGATGCGCAGCGCTCCGAACTGATCGAGGCAAGCCACCAGATCGATGCGCGGCGGCGCTTCACCGAAGCGGTGCTGGCGGGCGTCAGCGCGGGCGTCATCGGCCTGGACAGCGAGGGACGCATCACGATCGTCAATCGCGCCGCCGCGAGGCTCTTGAACGCACCCCAGGACGAACTCGTCGGCCGGCACTATGCGGAAGCCGTTCCGGAACTCAGCGGCCTTATCCGCCGCGCGCTGCTCGAACCGATCGGACGGGCGGGCGGCGAGACGACGGTGAAACGCAGCGGCACGGTTCGCAGCCTGAGCGTCCAGGTCGACGGCGAGAAAGGTCCGGAAGCCGGTTATATCGTGACATTCGACGACATCACCGATCTCGTTTCTGCGCAACGCACCGCCGCCTGGGCCGACGTCGCGCGGCGCATCGCGCACGAGATCAAGAATCCGTTGACGCCGATCCAGCTATCGGCAGAACGCCTGAAGCGCAAATACGGCAGCGAAGTAACGACGGATCCCGAGATATTCCGGCAATGCACCGATACGATCATCCGCCAGGTCGGCGACATTGGCCGCATGGTAGACGAGTTTTCCTCTTTCGCGCGCATGCCGACGCCCACGATGCGCCGCGAGAATGCCCAGGAATTGTTGCACCAGGCGGTCTTCTTGCAGCGCGTCGCCCATCCCCAGATCGCCTTCGAGACGAATGCGCCGGTCGACATCGTTCATTTCGAATGCGACGGGCGTCTCGTTTCGCATGCGCTGACGAATGTTCTGAAGAATGCGACCGAGGCTATTGCTGCGCGCGAAACTTCCGGGACTGACGGGCAGGGGCGCATCGCGGTAACGCTGGCACAGACCGGCGACCGGCTGGTCTACCGCATCGCCGACAATGGCGTTGGCCTGCCGCCGGAACACCGCCATCATCTGACAGAGCCTTATGTCACCACGCGCGCCAAGGGGACCGGCCTTGGTCTTGCCATCGTGAAGAAGATTGTCGAAGACCATGGCGGCGAAGTCACGCTGGCGGATCGCAGCGACGGGGAGCAGGGCGCCGAAGTGCGTCTGTCCTTTCCCTTGCGCCAAAAGCCGGTGCGCGAATCCGGGTCAGATGCCAAGCCAGATGTAAGCATTCCAGCAGGTGTAGGATGAGCAAGAACGGATCGTTGATTGCGCCTGAAATTCTCATCGTCGACGACGAGGAAGATATCCGCGACCTCATTGCGGGCATCCTGCACGACGAAGGCTTTGCGACCCGCGTCGCCGGCGACAGCGACGGCGCACTTCACGCCGTGCGCATGCGCAGGCCGCAGCTTGTCGTGCTCGACATCTGGCTGCAGGGAAGCCGTCTCGACGGCATCCAGGTGCTCGACGTGCTGCAGCGCGAGCATCCCGAACTGCCGGTGATCATGATCAGCGGCCACGGCACGATCGAGACGGCGGTCGCCTCGATCAAGAAGGGTGCCTACGACTTCATCGAAAAGCCGTTCAAGGCGGATCGGCTCATTCATGTCGTGGGCCGCGCGCTCGAAGCCTCGCGCCTGCGCCGGGAGGTGACAGAACTCAGGCTGAAGGCGGGCGACGAAACGGAGCTGGTCGGTATGTCGTCGGCAATTTCGCAATTGCGTCAACTCGTGGATAAAATTGCGCCGACAGGCAGCCGCGTGCTCATTACCGGACCGTCGGGGTCGGGCAAAGAAGTCGTCGCACGGCTCATTCACAGCCATTCGCGTCGCGCCGGCAACGCCTTCGTCGCCATCAATTGCGCCACGATGGCCCCCGACCGCATCGAGACCGAATTGTTCGGCGAAGAAACCAGCGAAGGCCCGCGCAAGATCGGCTTGTTCGAACTTGCGCATAACGGCACGCTCTATCTGGACGAAGTGGCGGACATGCCGCTCGAGACGCAAGGCAAAATCCTGCGCGTCCTCGTCGATCAGACCTTTCTGCGCGTGGGCGGCACGACCCGTGTTCAGGTCGATGCGCGCGTGATTTCATCGACCACGCGCGATCTGCGCGCGGAGATCGTCGGCGAAATGTTCCGCGAGGATCTCTATCACCGCCTGAACGTCGTGCCGGTGCGCGTGCCGTCCCTGTCGGAGCGGCGCGACGACATCCCGCTTTTGATCGCCCATTTCATGAAGCGGCTGTCGGCCACCTCGGGCCTGCCGACGCGCGAGATCGGCGACGATGCGATGGCGGTTCTGCAGTCCCACAGCTGGCCGGGCAATGTTCGCCAGCTGCGCAACATCGTCGAGCGTCTCCTGATCCTGACGACCGACGACGCCGAGCAGGTGATTTCCGCCGATCTTTTGCCGGCCGATCTCGGCGTCGGCGCGCCGTGGAACAATGGCGGAAAGGGCGATCTCGTCATCTCCATGCCGCTGCGCGAAGCCCGCGAACTTTTCGAGCGCGACTATCTGATGGCCCAGATCAACCGCTTCGGGGGCAACATCTCGCGCACGGCGGCGTTTATCGGGATGGAGCGCTCGGCGCTGCATCGCAAGCTCAAATCTCTGGGCGTAGGTTCGACGGGCCGCGAGGCGGCCTACGACGCGTGACGGGAAATCTCGCCTCTTATCCGGGCGTTCTGCATCACAGGGCCAGCCGGCCCGCGGGACGCATCGCCTATGTCGACGGCGCTTATGTCCCCCATGCCCGGGCAGGCGTGCATATCGAGGATCGCGGGCTGCAATTCGCCGATTCGATCTATGAGGTCATCGGTGTCGCGGACGGACGCTTCCTTGATGAAGAGGAACATCTCGACCGCCTCGAGCGTTCGCTGGGCGAGATTGCAATGGCGCAGCCGATGTCGCGCGCGGCGCTGAAGCTTGTCTTGCGCGAAGTTGCACGGCGCAACGGCGTTCGCGACGGGCTGGTCTATCTTCAGATCACGCGCGGAGCGTTTCGTCGCGACCATGCGATCCCCCAGAACGCGCCGCGCCCCACCCTGATTGTGACGGCCCGCCGCATCGCTGAGGCCCCTGTCGAGCAAAGGCGGGCGGTGGGCATCGGCGTGATCTCCTATCCCGACCAGCGCTGGGCGCGCTGCGACATCAAATCGACGGCGCTTCTTCCCAACGTCCTGGCCAAAACGGCCGCGCGCCAGGCGGGGGCGTTCGAAGCGTGGCTCGTCGACCGCGACGGCTATGTTACCGAGGGCTGTTCCACCACCGCCTGGATCGTCGACGCGGCGGGCCACCTCGTCACCCGCGACCTGGACCCGTCGATCCTGCCGGGTGTGACGCGGCGTGTGATCCTTGAGACCCTGGCGGTAGAACAACTTTCGGTTGTAGAGCGCCGCTTCACTTTGGCCGAGGCGCTCACGGCCCGCGAAGCCTTCATCTCTGCGGCGACGTTCGGTGTCATACCGGTGGTCATGATCGATGGCAGGCCGATTGGCGACGGGAAGCCCGGCCCGGTGGTCCGCCGGATCGAGGGCCTCTATCGTCATGACGCAGGATCGCGAACCGGCGACACAAAAGACCGCTGAGGGGCCTTTCGCAATCGCAGCAAATCACTTTATGCTAAGGGCGCTTGGCCTGGGGGCTTAAGCAAGCGCGAATGAGAGCGCAATAACAAATGGGTACACCCATGAGCGAAAAACAACAAAACCTGCAAGACACCTTTCTCAATGCCGTGCGCAAGAGCAAGTCGTCGGTGACGATCTTTCTCGTCAATGGCGTGAAGCTTCAGGGGAATATCACCTGGTTCGACAATTTCTGCGTTCTCCTGCGCCGGGACGGCCAAGCCCAGCTGGTATACAAGCACGCGATTTCGACGGTCATGCCGATGGGTCCGATTCAGCTTCAGGAAGTCGAACCTGCCGCGCTCGAAACGGCTTGAAGCGCGCCGATAGCGCATCGGGGCGAGACGGCGCGCATCGACGCACGGCGTTTGTCGTTCACGTCGAGCCGAAATCGCGCCATGCGTCCGACGATCGCCTCGACCGTGACGCAGAGGCGCGGCTTGCGGAATGCGTCGGCCTGACCGCGGCCATCGGGCTCGAAATCGTTTCGCAGCGGATCGTGCCGCTGGCGGTCCGCCGTCCCGCCACGCTGATCGGCGCCGGCAAGGTCGAAGAGATCGCCTCCGAGGCGCGCGCGCTCGAACCGGAAGTGATCGTCGTCAACGCGCATCTGAGCCCCGTGCAGCAGCGCAATCTCGAAAGGGCGTGGGCTGCCAAGGTGCTCGACCGCACCGCGCTCATTCTCGAAATCTTCGGCGAACGCGCGCAGACCAGGGAAGGCCGTTTGCAGGTCGAACTCGCCCATCTGACCTATCAGAGGAGCCGGCTGGTGCGCAGCTGGACCCATCTCGAACGTCAGCGCGGCGGCTTCGGCTTCCTCGGCGGCCCCGGCGAAACGCAGATCGAAACCGACCGCCGGCTGATCGGCGAACGGCTCGCGAAAATCCGCAAGGAACTGGAACAGGTGAAGCGCACGCGCGGACTTCATCGCGAAGCGCGCAAGCGGGTGCCTTATCCGGTCGTGGCGCTGGTGGGTTACACCAATGCCGGCAAGTCGACGCTGTTCAACACGCTGACGAAATCGGACGTGCTCGCGAAGAACCTGTTGTTCGCGACGCTCGATCCCACCATGCGCGGACTGGTGCTGCCGGACGGGCGCAAGGTGATCCTCTCCGACACGGTGGGCTTTATCGCGGATTTGCCGGTCGAACTGGTCGCGGCGTTCCGCGCCACGCTCGAAGAGGTGCTGGAGGCCGACATCATCGTGCATGTGCGCGATGCGGCGCATGGCGAATCGGATGCCCAGAAGAAAGATGTCCTCAAGGTGCTCGCCGAACTCGGCATCGAGGCGGGCGCCGATTCCGCGAGCGAACGGCCCATGGTCGAGGTGCTCAACAAGATCGATCTGCTCGAACCGGCGATCGCTCGCGGCCTGCTGGCGGGCAACCGCAAGGACGGCCCAGGGCCGGTCGCCATCTCGGCGCGGACGGGCGAGGGCCTTCCCGACCTGCTGGCGCGGCTGGCAGCAGTTCTCGGGCGTTCGCAGGTGACGGTCGAATTGCGGCTGGACCGGACCGACGGCGCCGGCCTCGCCTGGGCGCATGAGCATGGCCGTGTCATGGCGCAGCGCAACGGCGGCAGGACGATGAAGCTGACGGTGGCGGTCGATCGCCACGAGCTCGACCGCTTCCTCAACCATTATGGCGACAGCGCGCATGCCAGCGGACCGTGATCCGGCGCTCTGTCCCGATTTGGCACACAGGCTGCCCGGCGCGTGTAGGACTTTCTAAAGCCCTAATCGTTAATAATGGCATCATGAATAGGGTGCGTCTTTTGAGACTGATCCGGTCGGCGGCGGTCGGCGCGCTTGTTTGCGTCTCCCTCGCACTGATCGCGCATGCCCAGGCGCAGGAAGCCCCATTGACCCGTCTGGCGGCTATTGCGGCCCCACTCGAGGGCTACCAGCTGGATACCGGCGACAAGCTGCGTGTCATCGTGTACGGCGAAGACGATCTGGGCGGCACCTTCGAAGTCGATGGCGGGGGATTTGTCAGCCTGCCGCTGATCGGAGAAGTGAAGGTCGCCGGTCTCACCGTGCGCGAGGTCGAGCGCGACGTCGTGGACAGATTGGCCGACGGCTATGTCCTGGAGCCGCGCGTCAATGTGCAGATTCAGGAATATCGTCCGTTCTATGTGATCGGCGAGGTGAACAAGCCCGGCCAATATCCTTATGTGAACGAGATGAATGTTCTGAACGCGATTGCGCTTGCCGGCGGCTACACGGTCAAAGCGATCGAGGAAGGCGTCTATATCCGGCGCAATGGCCAAACGAATGAAGTCTATTTGCCGGCGACGCCCGCGTCGAAGGTTTATCCCGGCGATGTGGTGCGGATCGCGTCGAGCCCGTTCTGGGACTTTCTGTCCATTGCCGGCCCGCTGGCAGGTTTCGCCAGCCTCGCCAACCTCAGGGGGCCGTATTAGCGCGTTTTCATAATGGCTGGAATCAACCACTGTCACCATGGCCGGCCTTCGAGCCGGCCAACCAGCCAGCGCGCGTCTGCGCGGCGGAAGACATATCGCTCGCAGACACTCGCGAACTGGGTGGGCGGGTCAAGCCCGCCCATGGTGAGTGAGGGGGGCTGCGTCATCTCAATCTGAAACCGCTGTAGCAAGCACCCGGCGGTGCCTCATCTCTCTTCGTGCCGACTTCGTTCGCCCGCCTTCGCCGCCTGCCAGAGCGCTTCCATTTCATCGAGCGTCGCTTGCGCGGGCACCTGACCGCGCTTCGCAAGATTTCCTTCGATATACCTGAAACGCCGCGTGAATTTGGTATTGGCCGAACGCAGCGCGTTCTCCGGATCGACCTTCAGATGGCGCGCGAGATTGGCGACCGCAAACAACAGATCGCCCAGTTCTTCTTCGAGCTTCGCGGAGTCGGCGCCCGCCGCCACGATCTCGTTCGCTTCCTCGGCGATCTTCTCGACAACTTTCGGCGCCGAATCCCAATCGAATCCGACGCTTGCCGCACGTTTTTGAAGCTTCACCGCACGCAACAGCGCGGGCAGGGCGTAGGGCACGCCGGCCAATAGGCTGCCGCTGTCATGCGCGCGCTCGCGGCGTTTGTGTTCCTCCCAGGCGATGGTCTGCGCCTCGGCTGTTTCGATCCCCGCAGACCCGCCGAAAACATGCGGATGACGCCGTATCATCTTGTCGGTGATAGCGCCGACAACATCGGAAAAATCGAACAAATTTTGCTCTTCCGCCATGCGCGCGTGGAACACCACCTGCAGCAGCAGATCGCCGAGTTCGTCCTTGAGCGCCGGCCAGTCCGCATCCTCGATCGCGCCGGCCACTTCATAGGCTTCCTCGATCGTATAGGGCGCGATGGTGGCGAAGGTCTGGGCGATATCCCACGGGCAACCGTTTTCGGGATCGCGCAAGCGGCGCATGATGTCGAGCAGTTGGGTGATGGAGAAGGCGGGCGATCGAGTCATCGCCCGACCATAAAGCGGTGCGACCGACGCGGCCAGAGTTCATCGCTCTTGTCCCGCGCTGTGGTGGCCTTGTTGACACAATCCACAAGCCGGCTCGATATTCGGGCACGGTTCGGCGCGGACCGGGTGCAGGGGGAATAAATTGGCGATTCGACGCAGCCACGAGGACGGCCGGTTCTTTTTTTCCATGGCGGTCGTTTCCGCTCTCGTTATTTTTCTGGGATTTGCGCCGTCCTTCTATCTGAAAAGCAT
The DNA here is from genome assembly GCA_049692035.1 of Rhizomicrobium sp. Classification (GTDB taxonomy): domain Bacteria; phylum Pseudomonadota; class Alphaproteobacteria; order Micropepsales; family Micropepsaceae; genus Rhizomicrobium. The sequence goes on along the minus strand of JBAVOL010000049.1, from coordinate 58,510 downwards.
CATTCATGCTCCGCCGCCTTTGTCGGCGTTGACCACCGTCCATGGATTGGTCTTCACCGCATGGGTGCTGCTGTTCGTCGTTCAGTCGGCATTGATCGGGTTCGGCAACCCGGCGCTCCACCGGCAGCTTGGCGTGCTTGGCGCCGTTCTGTTCGGCGTGGTGTTGGCGCTTGGGCTGTCGACCGCAATCACCGCCGGACGCCTGGGCCATGCTCCGCCGGGTGCGCCGGCGCCCTTGGCGTTCATGGCCTTGCCGGTGATCGACATCGCCGGAGCCGCGACGCTCTTTCTGCTGGCGCTCGCCAACCGGTCGCGGTTCGACTTTCATAAGCGGTTGATGCTGGCAAGTTTGATTGCGATGACATCCCCCGGGACCGCGCGCATCGCGATGGCTGTCGGTCAGTTCGCGGCGAGTACGTGGATTTCTCTTGTGGTGATGGACCTGCTGCTCGGAGCCGCTATCAGTTATGACCTCGTCGTTCATAAACGCGTGCATCCCGCCTATCTGTGGAGCGGGGCGGTCTTCGCCTTGATCAACGCCGGTGTGGCGTGGGGGTTCTCGAGTCCCGAATGGCTCGCTTTCGCCACCTGGCTGACGCGCGGCGGCTGAATCTCCGGCTGCCGGCAATTTGGGACTTGCTGGACGGTTTGCGGCGCGAGGGAACGTAGCGTACCCGAAGGAGGAAATGCGTATAATCTATATTATGGGAAATATGTGGGCGACGTTACCTTTGCCATACCCGCACACAAGGGGTATTCCGCTTGGCAGATCGATTGCCCCCGTGGACTGCGCCGACGCCGCGCTGTTTTTGGCCTCGGATCTGGCGCGTAATATCACCGGCCTGAACATGCCCGTCGACGCTGGCGTGACAATTGGCCCCCCACCGCTCCAAAAATCTATCATTCCGCCGCGCAAATACGACGAAAGCGAGAACAATCATGGACAGGATTGAACGCTTGGAGGCTATCGAGGAAATCAGAAACTTGAAGGCGCGCTATTTCCGCCTGATGGATTGCAAGCTTTGGGATGAGCTCCCCTCGGTGTTCACGTCCGACATGCAGGTCATAACGCCGAAGGGCGATGTCTGGATGAGCGGCGGAGCCAATTACGCCGCAAGCCTCAAATACGGACTTGAACACGCGGTCTCATGCCATCAGGGCCTCACTGGCGAAATCGAGATCATCGATTCGATGAACGCCAAGGGAATTTGGGCGATGCAGGACGTTATTGAATGGGAGGACCGCCATCCGCGGGAAGGCTGGAAGAGCATTCTCGGCCGCGGTCATTACCATGAAACCTACCGCAAGGAAGACGGGCAATGGCGGATCGCAACGCTCAAGCTCACCCGTCTGCGGCTGGACATCGTCCGGCCTGATGGAGCCAAATAACACCGAAGCGCGGCGATCACGACAACCCAGTCACCCAAGGCTACGCGCCCTCCCCCTCGATGAACGCCCGATGAACGGCACCCTCGGGAACGGTTCATCCGCCCGGTGGCATGATCGCGGGTGTGAGGACGGAGAGCGCGTCCGAAAATCGGATCGCGCCGAATATCGCAAGGAGACTGGACGATGAACAGAATAGCCAAACTGGCAACCGGCGCGGCTCTCGCGGCCGGTCTTGCCTTGACCGCAACGGTGCCGGCGGACGCGGGTATCAGCATCGGCATCGGCATTGGCGGGCCGGGACATCCCCGCCACTGGTGCTATTATCATCCCGGCGCGTGCCGCGGCTATGTCGGGCCCTATGTCGAAGGCGGCTATTGGGCCGGACACGGCTATTGGCATGGCGGCCGTTGGTGGGGTCACCGCGAACGGTGGCATGGCGGCTGGCGCTACCGCTGAAATCAGCCCGTCGGGTGGAAGGCTGCGCGGCTCCCGCAAACCGGGGGCCGCGCGCCGCCGCCCCGGATTTTGCGGATTTGCGTGTTGCTTGGAGGCACCGGGCAAAAAGGCATGATCGCCCGGGCGTATCGGGAGGAAAAAATGAAGCTCTCAACGAAGGCGTGCGCGTCTATTGCAGCTTTTGCGGCATTCGTTCTGACGGCCGATGGCGCATTCGCCGCCGTCAACTACAACACCAGCAAGTCGAATAGCGGGAATTTCGTCATCACCAATCCAAACGATGAGAAGGCCTGCACCTCGCAAGGCGGGACTGTCTCGTCAAAGAATGGTCAGAAAGTTTGCAGCAAGGCGTTCACGAAGACTTGGGATTCGTCGTCCCCAAAATAGCCGGTCGCGCTCAACGCCCCTGATGGCGAAACGGCCGGCCTTTGGGCGGCGGCTGCTTCGGGCTCTTGCCTGACGCGCCCTGCCCCGGAATTCGAACGATTTCAGCCGCCAGTCGCCGAGAACCGATTCAACTCTGGCAATACGAGACGGACGAGACGATTGACGCTTTCCATTCCCTCCCGTGTGCCAGACGTACCTGACAGGCCGCCCAAACGCAGCGCATCCACAAGGAGGCCCGGGTCACTATCGGCTTCGACGAGTTGAATATGCCGTCGAAGCATACGCTCCACTGCAGATATTTGAAATTGCGCGCCTGGGAGTTCTTGCATGCCGGAAACGCAAAGTTCCGCAGCGAGCACACTGGTCTGGTACACATCCGCATTGAAGGCGGCACTCAATAATTCTCCGTAGCGCAACAATTGTTTCTCATTCACGGGCATTCCAGGGAACCGTCTCTTCTGGCTCAGCCCGATGGCCAAAGTGAAACCCAGAACCATAGTCGTATGGTACCTTTCGGACCAATCCCGGAATTCGTCCGTAACCTTGCCGCTTTTTTCGGTGGACGACTGAGGCGGCGGCGGGACGTATCCTCTCGTTGTCAGCAGGTCAATCGCCCTATCAACGCACATCGCAAGCGTAGGCGAATTCGTGTCGCTCACTATCATCCGGCTGGCCGCCAATTCGAGGGCGACATCCATGTTCTGTTCAGAAACATATCGGCACATGACTGCGTCTATATCATCAACATTTGGCAGAAGCGCGGGGCGTTCATGAAAAACACGCAGGTCCGAACCAAAATTCGTCGCATAAATTACCGCGTGCGTTAAAGCATACGCATCATCTTTTGAGATGCACGCAGCCACCAAACGATGCGGAAGAATCGACAGATCGTAGATGCTGCGAAGAAGGGTGTCGTCATATGGAGTTTTCTTGAATATCGCGTTGGAACAGAAAATGTAGTCCAAATATCTATGAGGAAAACGCTCGGAAGCTTTGACGGCAGGCTCCGCCGCCATTTCTCGAATTGCTTCGTACGCGGCGGGATTCAAGCGCCCCGTTTTGGCCGGATAACACATGGCTGGCGCGAACAACAAAAACCCGGTTGGTTGCCGGCACACCAGACCGAGATACGCGGTCGAATTCACGGTGTCGATCACAAACCTGTCCAGATTCGCTGGTGCGGTGAAGCCGCACCACGCTTTGAAGCACAGATAGGTACTCAGCTCGCCAAACGCTTTGCGGCGAATCTCGCGCTCTTCGGCGATACTCCAGACGAGAGGGTCATAGAAATCCAGATGCCTCTCTATCCAGGCATCAACATGAGCAAGTGCTGCATCCGGGGACAATGCTATTGGGCTAATTTCAATCCGCCGCTCGTAACAAGCAACCCGCTCGCACTGTGCTTGGAACGCTGAACGGCGTCCATCGCCTCAGCGAGCGTCATGTCACTGCTAATTTTCAAATCCGCTGGGAGTTCCGCCTCCCGCACAATGGCGTTGGGAGGACCGATAAGGACATAATGCGACCAAACAAAGAACCACTCGTGTTCCGCTGAAGAAGCTACTTGCCTTGTAAGAGCGCCCACAGTCAAAGAAGCATTCACGTCTGCTCGAGCCATTTCGAAAACTTGGGCTTGGCTGAGAGATGTTGATCTGCCAGCGGTTGCGGTCGGCGACCCGGAGGGGCTGAAGGTCGACTGCGCCGAAGCTTCGGAGCTGAGCATGCTGGCTCCGGCGGCAATCGCTGCTACCGCACCAGCCGCATGACCTGCCAGGTCACGTCGTGACACCGAGGCCTTCCTGTCCTCGGAAACGCATTCTTTTCCATGCTTCGAGGTACGATCTTCTTTCTTCATAACGATATCCCCAAAATTCTTTGTCACTTGGGCCATCAGAGACAGTCCAGTGCCAATATTTTTAATCATAGCATTTCCAGCATGCTTAGTCCAAGCGGGACGTCAGGAACACCCAAAATCTGTTTCGATTGCCAACATTGCCTACTGCACCTTTGCGGCAGCAACCGCCAGCTGCGCTACCAACTTGTTAATCGCATCCTGCGCAGCCGCGCCTAGCGGCGTGCTGTGGAAGGCCGTGCCGCCGATGCTGTAGCCGTTGTTGTTATACAGCTGTGCGTTAAATCCTTGCGTCGATGCGCTGCCTGTCGCCGTGCCAGCGTAGATGATCTGGCCTGTCGTCGTGTCGATCAGCCGAACGGCGATTTCGACCTCCGCTGTCGTGTCTGATACTCCGGCGGAACTCCCCAAGCCGGTAAAAAAATTCGTCGGGCCGCCGACGTTAAGGCTGCCGCCTGAAGCCTGCGGATTAAAGGTCGTCACCGTGCCGCGCACGAGCAACCTCGCTCCTATCAACTGGCCGGTTTGAGGCGCAGTTGCCGCTGTAGTCGATCCTTGTCTGCCAAGTTGCTGTTCACCCTGAACATCGGATAGAGCGTAACGCTCGACGACGATAAACCGGCCGTCATTGACCAGCGCATTCGTCAGCATCGACGTAAGGCCGGCTCCTGTCGCTGCTCCTCCCGTCGTCTCAGGCGATTCAAAAATACCGACGAAGATCGTGGGTTTCGGGCTGGTCGGAGCGCCGGCATTACCGCCCTGGGCCGATGCCGACCATGACAACGCCGTTGCACCGAACATAATCGCACAAGCGAGCAGAATATTCCGCCATTCCCAAAACATGTGCCAGCTCCGTGGTTGAGGCCGCCGTGCCGTTACGATGTCGCTCCAATCGCGACCGATCCACCCGCTTCGACAAACCCCGTACCCGATTTTTTAGATGACCCAGGATCGAAGCGAACATTAGCATTTTTTATGCGGCACGCGGAAGCCAAGGAGACCGTACGGCTGGCTCCGGCGGCCTTCGCGCCTATCGCCCCTGATGGCGGAACGGGCGGCCTTTCGGCGGCGGTTGCTTGAGGCTTTTGCCGCTCTTGCCGACGAAATCCCGGTTCGATTTCTGGTGCATCTCTTGGACGCGCTTGAGCGATGCGGCTCGGCGTTCGGCGATTTCCTTGATTTCCTGCTCGGTGAGCGCGGGCTTGTCGTTTGTCATAAGAGGCCTCCTGCCCTGGACGCCGCGATTCTGTTCCCACTTGCCCGCGACCGCAAGGACTTGACCGCAGCCTTTCCCGCGCCGCGGCGAATCACTATCGTCCGCGCGGATCCGTCATCACCCGGGTGAACCATGGCCACGATGAGCCACGCCGAACTTTTGGCCTATATGCGCACACACAAATTGACGGTCGTTGCGACCGTGAACCGCAGCGGCGCGCCCGAAGCGGCGCTGGTCGGCATAGCCATAACCGACAGTTTCGAGCTGATCTTCGATACGGTGTCGGCGTCGCGCAAGCATGCCAATTTGGTCTTCGATCCCCGCATCGCGGTCACATTTTGCGGTCCCGGCGAGCAAACCTTGCAGTACGAGGGATTGGCGTTCCCGATTTCGACCACCGGTCCCGCCGACAGACCCTATCGTGAAGCTTATTATGGGACCTGGCCCGACGGACGAAGCCGTTTGGACTGGGATGGCCTGGTTTACTGGGGTGTGAAGCCGGTGTGGGCACGTTATTCGGATTTCGATCGCGGCCCGCTCATTGCCGAATTCCGTTGGGGCAACGGCTAGAAGGGGCTGCCGTCAAATCGTCGTTGCCAGCACCATTCCGTCATAGGCGGGTTCGACGCCCTCGGGAAGCTCGCGTTTGAGCGTCTCGTAGTCGAGATCGACATGCAGGTTGGTGAGAACGGCATGCCGCGGTTTTACGCGCGCGATCCATTCCAGCGCCGTCGCGACATTGGCGTGGGTCGGATGCGGCGTGTAACGCAGCGCGTCGACGATCCAGATCTCAACGCCTTCAAGCACTGCGAAAGCTTTCTCCGACAAGGCATTGACATCGCTCGAATAGGCGATCGGGCCGAAGCGAAACCCGAGGGAATGGACGCGGCCGTGGCTCTGCTCGAAAGCCTGCACCGCGATGGCGCTGCCGGGTCCCGTCACGTCGAAGCTGCGGTATGGCTGGGCAATCGCATGCGCGTTGAGGATGGGCGGATAGTCGCTGCCCTCGGGCATTTCGAAACAATAGAAGAAGCGGCGACGGACGCGGTCTAGCGTGCCATGATCGCTGTAAACATCGATGCGCCGATGCATGAGATAGGCGAGCGTGCGCAGATCGTCGATGCCGTGCAGCTGATCGGCATGGTCATGCGTGATGAGCACGCCATCGAGCCGCGATACGCGGGCCGCAAGGAGCTGTTCGCGCAGATCTGGCGCCGTGTCGACCAGCAACGCCGTTTCGCCGGCGGCGGATTTGCGCCGGACAAGCAGCGAGCAACGCCTGCGGCGGTTCCTGGAATTGGCGGGATCGCAGGCCCCCCAATCGCCGGCGCCGTCCGCTCCGCCGATCCGCGGAACACCGCTCGACGAACCGCTCCCCAGAATGACGGCTTCCAGAATGTCCGTCATGCGGGCCGTGACGCTTTGGCGAACAGGCGGAAGAAATTGTCGGTCGTGGCGCGCGCGAGCGCCTCGGGCGCGATACCCTTCAATTGCGCCATCGCTGCCGCGGTGTGAACCACGAAGGCGGGTTCGTTGCGCTTGCCGCGAACCGGAACGGGGGCAAGATAGGGTGCATCGGTTTCGACCAGCAGACGGTCGAGCGGCACCTCGCGCAGGACTGCGCGCAATGCGTCGGATTTCTTGAACGTCATGATGCCGGACGCGGATATATACAGACCGAGTTCCACGGCTGCTTGCGCCAGACGGTGCGTGCCGGTGAAACAATGGATGAGACCGGCGAACGCCCCCTTCCCCATTTCCTCGCGCAGAATCGCAATCGTGTCGTCGTCGGCATCGCGCGTGTGGACGATCACCGGCAAACCCGTTTGGCGCGCGGCGGCGATATGGCAGCGGAAATTCGCAGCCTGCTCAGCGCGCGGACTGTGCTCATAGAAATAGTCGAGGCCGGTTTCGCCGATGCCTACGACCTTGGGATGGTGCGTGCGCGCGATCAGCGGCGAGACATCGTCCAGCAATTCCTTGCCCGCTTCATGCGGATGGATGCCGACCGAGCACCACACATCGTCGAATTGCTCTGCCACGGCGCGCACCTGGTCGAAGCGGGCGAGGCTCGTACCGATGGAGACGCAGGCGCCCACCCCGTTCGCCCGCGCGCGTGCCACGACCGCCGCAACCTCGTCGGCGAAATCCGGAAAATCGAGGTGGCAATGAGAATCGACGAGCATGGCCGGGCCGTGAAATTCCTTGTTGGTCGCGCAATCTGGCCCGAAGTGGTTGCCACTTCGCGGGATTGCGCTCCTGCTTACAACGCGCCGCGCCGGCCGGTTTGCGACAGCGCCCGCAACGACGACAGAATCGTCTGCCGCGGCTCCAGATGCAACGCCACCGAGCGGTTAAAATTCCTGTCCAGCCGTTCCCACAAGGCGACCCAGCGTTCGAGGCCCGGGCGGCTTTCGCGGGCCCGCGCGCGGATGCGCATGCCGAGCGCATCGGTGAGAAAGCGGCCGAACAGGCTGAGACCATCGTCGATGCGGGCAAGTTTGTCGGCCAGGGCGAGCGTCGCAACCATATCAGGACTTTCGGCGTGGTCGATCAGCCTTTCGGCTTCTCCCGCCAGCATGATGCCTTCCTCGCCGGCGAGCCTGAGCGCGGCGCCGATCGACCCGCCGGCAAGCTTGGCGAGTGCTGTGCGTTCGGCCGCGCCCATCTCGGGCAACCTTGCGGCGATCTCCGCTTCAAGTACGCTCTCATCGAGCGGCCGCAAGTCCAAGCGCTGGCAACGCGAACGGATCGTCGGCAACAGCCGCGCAGGAGCATTGGCAAGCAGCAGCAACATCGCGCGCAGCGGCGGCTCCTCCAGCATCTTGAGCAGCGCATTGGCCGCGGCATCGTTCATGTCGTCGGCCGTGTCGACGATGGCGACGCGCCAGCCGCCGGCGCCGGAGGTCAGGCCGAAGAAATTTCCCAGCCGGCGGATTTCGTCGACCCCAAGCACGCTCATCAGCTTGCCGGAGTCGGGATTGAACCCGCGCTTGAGTACGAGAAGACCCGGATGCGCGCCCGCCTTCACCTGCACCGCGACAGGATCGTTCTGCGCGATGGACAGATCGTCCGGCCCCTGGTCGGTTGCGCCGTAGCGCAGAAGATAGCGTGCGATGCGATAGGCGAAATTCGCCTTGCCGATGCCGGGCGGGCCGCTGATGAGCCAGGCTTGCGGCGGCCTCCCGCTGCGGATTGCCCGTGCGGCGCGGGCAAGACCTGCTTGCTGTCCGACGAGATGAAATGTCTCGCGCGGATGCGGCTGGCCGGCAATGCGGTCCGTCTCGACGAGTTCTTCGGTCCTGGTGCGCCTGGCCATGGTGTCAATACATCACAATCCAAGACGAGCCTCCACCACGCGCCAGATCGCAGCGGCGACGTCGTCGGGGGACAAAGTCGCGTCGATCAGCGCGCAGCGCTGGGGATGATGGCGGGCGATCTCGCGGAATGCTTCGCGCAGCCGCTCGTGAAAACCAATGTCGAAACGCTCGAAGCGTGTTTCTCCCGTATTGCGTCTGGCGGCGCGCCCGAGGCCCGTTTCTGCCGGCAGATCAAGGATTAAGGTGAGATCGGGTTTGAGGTCGGGAACGGCGATCGCTTCGATCCGGCGAATGGTCTCGCGGGGAAGCCCGCGGCCCGCACCCTGATAGGCATAGGTCGAATCCGTAAAACGATCGCAGATTACGCATCCGCCACGGGCGAGCGCGGGTATGATCGTGTGCGTCACGTGATCGGTGCGCGCGGCAAACATCAGCAGCGTCTCGACGAGCGGCTCCCAGCGGCCCGGTTCGCCCTCAACGAGCAGCTTGCGAATGTCTTCGGCGCCCGGCGAGCCGCCCGGCTCGCGCGTCGCGACCGTGGCGATGCCGCGACTCTCTAATGCCGCTGCGAGCCGACGCGCATGCGTCGACTTGCCTGCTCCCTCACCGCCTTCGAGCGTGATGAACCAGCCGGGCTTGGCGCCTGTCATTGGTTTGTGGCATGGCCCGTGAGCAGCGCGCGAAGCCCGAGGAAGATGCGACCGAAGAAGCCCGCACCCGATATCGACTCGGCCGCGTAGACCGGAACCTTGACGCCGGGGAAATCGGGCGCCGTCACGTCGAGCATGCCGATCTGCTGGCCCTTGGCAATCGGCGCCTGCACCGGGCCGTCATAGGTGAGCGTCACCTTCATCGCTGCGTGCGAGTCGACCTGCATGGTCACAGCGAGCGGCGCGCCGATCACGAGCGGTACCGTATCGCGCGAACCCTGCCAGACGACCGCGCTGCCCACCGTCGCGCCGCTCTTGAGAAGCGGATAGCGACGAAATTCGCGGAAGGCCATTCCCAGCACGCGCGCCGCTTCGTCGCCGCGCAATTCTACGCCGTGCCAGTCCTGCGCGGCCGGGGTCATCTTGTCCAGTTGCGGGTAGCGCAATCCGTTCAGCACCAGAATGAGCCGTTGTCCGTTGCGAACCGCGGAAACGACGATGCCATAGCCCGCCGCATCGGTATGGCCGGTCTTCAGACCGTCCGTGCCGGGAAATTTGTCGATCACCGAGTCGCGATTTTGCTGCGGAATTTTGTTCCAGACAAAGCTGCGCTCCGAGAAATAGTGATAATATTGCGGATAATCGTAAATCAAATGGTGCGCCAACGTCGCGAGATCGTGCACGGACATCAACTGGCCCGGAGGATCGGGGAGCCCGTCCGGATTGACGAAATGCGATTGCGTAAGGCCGAGCTGTTTGGCGCGCGCATTCATCATGTCGACGAAGCCTTCGACCGTGCCCCCGAGCGATTCGGCCACCACCACGCATGCATCGTTGCCCGACGTGATGATGATGCCGCGGATAAGTTCCTCGACCGGAATGTTCGAGCCGACGCTGACAAACATCTTCGAGCCTTGCGTACGCCAGGCGCGCTCCGAAACCGGGAATGTATCGGTCAGTTTCACCCGCCCGTCCTTGAGCCGCTGAAACAGAAGCTCAAGCGTCATCAGTTTGCTCATCGAGGCCGGCGGCGTCGCCGTATCGGCGTCCTTCGCCCACAGCACCTGCCCAGTTTCGCCGTCCATCAGAATGGCGTGCTCGGCCGAGGTCGCCATGTCCGCCCGCGCCGGCCCCAGCAAGGCCAGCGAAAAAAGCGAAGCCAGCACGATTATGAAACTGCGGAACCGCCGCATGCGCGAGACTCCTCTATCCGGCTGCAACAGCCGAGTGAACCTATCGATCGACGACGATTCTTGCGTCGCTGCCGCCCAGCCTGGCGACATGGGCCAACGCCGCATCGGCTTTTCCCACATCGTCGAATGGGCCGATGCGCACCCTATAAAGCCGCTGACCGTTCCTGTCGATTGTCGAGATGAAAAGCCCGTGCGCGGCAGCCAGCCGGGCCTTCAGGCGATTGGCATTGCCGAGATTGCCGAACGCGCCGGCCTGGATATACAGGTGCGTCACGGCGGGCACCGGAACGTGGGTCACCTTTCCGTCCGGTTGCAGATCGGCATCGGGGACCTGCGACGACGCCGCGGGCGCCGGCAAAGGCTCCGTCCGCACCGGCGCATCGACGCGAATACCGGGGACCGGATCGAGCGAGGCTTCCTGCACATTGCCGGTGGGCGCGGCCGGCAGCGCATCGGCGATCGCCGGTGGCGTGGCGGTGCCCGGCAGGTCGGCGCGGCTCAGGTAGGTGACGCGTACGCGTGCCGTGCCCTTGCCGTAAAAGCCGAGCAGCTTGGCCGCCTGTTCGGACACGTCGATGATGCGTCCGCGCGCAAAGGGGCCGCGATCGTTCACGCGCAACACCAGCGAGTTCCCGTTTTCCAGGTTCGTCACCCGCACATTGACCGGCATCGGCAGCGTCCGGTGCGCAGCGGTCAGCGCATTGGCGTCGAAGAGTTCGCCATTCGCCGTCTGCTGACCGTAGAATGTGGGACCGTACCACGAAGCGATGCCCGTCTCGTCATACTCGGGCTGTTCGCGCGGATAATACCAGGTGCCGTCGATCTGGTAGGGTTGGCCGATCTTGTAGATGCCGGCACTGGGCGGCAGGCTGACGGGCCTGTAGGCCGGCGTGGTCGAGCATGCAGCCGCCCCCAGCGACAGCGCCGCAATCGCCACATACCCCCGTATTCGAAGCGCCATCGTCACGAATCCAAGCCATTGGCGCGCGGGAGGTTAGACGAAGGGGCGCGGGCTGTGCCAGCCCCCTTTGAAAAGACCGGCATGGTCGAAGCATCGCCGCGACATTCCCGTTCTCCGTCTGTTTCCGTCCTGTCGCTTCCCACCGGGTCTCGCAAAGTCCCTCATTCAGGTTACGGAGCCAGTCCCCCATTTATCACGGGCATGCCGTCAACAAATGCGCGGCAATTGTTCACCCGTCAGCATGTCGAGCACGCGGCCGGAACCGAGACCATTTTCCAGAATGACGCGCCCAACTCCCTCTTCGACGCGGCCGATGACTGCGGCGAACGCGCCACCCGGCGCACTCTGCAAAATGGATAATGCTTGCTCTGCCGCCTCGGCCGGCACGATCGCAATGAAACACCCTTCATTTGCGACATAGAGCGGGTCGAGCCCCAGAATTTCGCATGCCCCGCGAACCGGTTCGGAAACCGCAATCGTCTCTTCTATGATGCGAATGTCCAAGCCGCTTGCGGATGCGATTTCCACCAGGCTCGTAGCAAGGCCTCCGCGAGTCGGATCGCGCAGGCAATGCAATGGCATTCCCGCCCTCATGAGTTGTATCACGATCGATGCGAGCGGTGCACTGTCGCTCTCGATTGCACTCTCGAAGGCCAACCCCTCGCGCACCGACATTACCGCAATGCCATGGCGGCCGATATCGGCGCTCAGAAGAACGGCGTCGCCAGGACGCACATTTTGCGGTGCCACATCAATGCCCTGCATGATGCGGCCAATGCCCGTGGTGTTGACATAGAGACCGTCTCCCTTGCCGCGCTCGACGACCTTCGTGTCGCCCGTCACGAGTTTGACGCACGCAATATCGGCCGCCACTCGCATGGAGCGCACAACCCGCCGGAGATCGTTGAGCGCAAATCCCTCCTCGATGACAAAGCCGACGCTCAGGCAGAGCGGCTCGGCACCGCACATCGCCAGATCATTGATCGTCCCATTGACCGCAAGCGATCCGATATCGCCGCCGGGAAAGAAAAGAGGCCGCACGACATAGGAATCCGTGGTGAAGGCGAGCCGCAGCCCCCCAATTTCGACGATCGCACCATCGTGTGTGAGATCGGTCGAAGTCGTCGCAAAAGCGGGGCGGAAAATGTCTTCTATCAGCCGATGTGTCAGCAGTCCTCCCCCGCCATGCGCAAGTTCTATCGCCTCGCTTTCATAGGCGCTCGCAGGACACTGAAGCGCAAAAGACTGCGCGTCGCTCATAACGAAAATCCTTCACTCCGAACGGCTGCCGCGCTTTCCAGACGCCGATAGCGGTGATAGGCGGCACAGGCACCTTCCGACGAGACCATTGTCGCACCAAGCGGATGATCGGGCGTGCAGAGCGTCCCAAAGGCCGGACAATCGGGCGGCTTGCGCTGGCCACGCAGAACTTGGCCGCTGATGCAGGCGCCAGTTTCTTCCGAAGAAGGCATGGAATAACCGAATTTCACAAGCGAATCGAAACGCGCATAGGCAGGTGCGAGGCCGAGACCACTTTGCGGAATATCGCCGATGCCGCGCCAGTGCTGTGGCTGGACGGTGAAGACGCGCCGCACGACGCCCTGGGCGACACGATTACCGTCTCGTGTAACGGTGCGGCTGTATGCATTCTCGACATCCGCACGCCCTTCTTCGAGCTGACGGATGCAGAGATAAACTCCTTGCAACAGATCGACGGGCTCGAAACCGGTGACCACGATCGGCACGCCATGCTGGCGCGCAATCGGTTCGTATTCCCAATATCCCATTACCGTGCAGACATGGCCGGCCGCCAGAAAGCCCTGAACCGTATTGCCGGGATCGCTCAGGATCGCTTCGATCGCTGGGGGGACCAGAACATGCGAAACCAACAGCGAAAAATTTTCGATGCCCTCCCGCTCAGCCTGCGCAATGGCCATCGCCGTCGCCGGCGCCGTGGTTTCGAAGCCGATGGCAAAGAACACGACTTCACGGTCTGCCCCCCGCGCGATCGCGAGCGCGTCAAGCGGAGAATAGACGATACGCACATCCGCGCCGCGCGCCTTTGCTGCGAGCAGGCTGCCGTCGCTTCCCGGTACACGCAGCATGTCCCCGAAAGAACAAAAAATGACATCGGGGCGGCTTGCAATCGCAATGGCGGCATCGATGATCTCCGCCGCAGTAACACAAACCGGACAGCCAGGCCCATGAAGCAGCGTCACGCCTTCCGGCAAAAGCCGGTCGATGCCGTGACGCACGATCGAATGGGTCTGGCCGCCGCAAATTTCCATGATCGTCCAGGTCCGCGTTGTGATTGCGGCGATACGGTCGGCATAACGGCGCATCAGCGCCGTGTCGCGGAATTCGTCCACATATTTCACGAGGATTCCTCCGATTCGACGTCGGCGAGATAGGCGAGCGTCTTACGCGCCTCTACTTCATCGACGATGGCAATGGCTATGCCCGCATGGACGAGCACGTAATCGCCGATTACCACATCCGGCACATAGGCGAGGTTCGCCTGTTTGACGATACCGGCAAAGGCAACGCGCCCCTGACGCGTCAATGGATCCTCGCCTTCAATGCTCAACAGCCGGCCAGGTATTGCAAGACACATCAGCTTGTCTCCCGTAGCGGCTTTGCTGCAAATGCCAGCTGGCCTGCGGCGAGGCCGCCATCGTTTGGCGGTATCCGGTGATGCCAAAAGGGCGCGAAACCCGCCGCACGCAGACGGTTCACCGCACACTCGGTCAACAGCGCATTCTGAAAGCAGCCGCCCGTCAAAAGCACGCGGTCAATTCCGGCGTGCTCCGCCACCGCAACGATGGCCATCGCCAATCCCTCATGCAGCGTTGCCGCGAGCGATTCCGCCGACCTGCCGCCGGCAAACTCGGCGATTATCGCAGCGAACAGGGGCCGCCAGTCAACCACGAGATCGTTCCGTCGTTCGACCAGCGTGGGCGACGACAATGGCGCAGCTACGTCCGCGCGGCCGGCGGCGAATTCGACTGCCATCGCCGCTTCGCCTTCGAAGGTTGCGGTTTGAACGAAGCCCAAAAGTGACGCCACAGCGTCGAACAAACGGCCTGCGCTCGATGTGCGGGGCGTATTGATGCCGCTCTTCAACATTGTCGCAAGTATACGGCGTTCCTCCGGCACAAAAGCAGCAAGTGGTGCGAGATTAGTCATTTCAAATGTGTGTTCGCCAAATATCGTGTAGAGTACCCCAAGCGCGGCACGACGTGGCTCGCGCACCGCCGCTTCGCCGCCTGGCAACGGAAACGGCAGCAAATGCGCGCAGCGATGAAATTCCTGTTTGTCCACGCGCAGGAATTCGCCGCCCCAGACCGTACCGTCGCCGCCATAACCGGTCCCGTCCCAGGCAACGCCAAGCACCGGGCCTTCGAGTTCGTTATCGATCATGCCGGAAAGAACATGGGCAAGATGATGCGGCACGCGTGCTACCGGCAAACCGGAACGCACCGCCGCGCGGCTCGTGTAGTAATCCGGATGGGCATCGCAGACGATGCACGAGGGCTTAAGTGCGTGCAGGCTTGTCAATTCCTCCGCCATGCGGTCGCAAGCTTCGCGCGCCTGCGGCGCCGAAAGATCGCCGATATGTGGACCGAGGAAAATCCTGCCATCGAACCCCGTGGCAACGGCGTTCTTCTGCTGGCCACCCAGGGCGAGGACCGGCACCTGCATGGCGGGCCAGGCGATTGGCATCGGCGCATAGCCGCGCGCACGACGCAGAACGACCTCGCGACCCGCGATCACACGCACCACGGAATCGTCCACCGGATGCAGGATCTGGCGATCATGGACAAGGAAGCGGTCCGCAACGCCGCCGAGCCGCTCCAAGGCCTCGTGTTCATCGGTAATGATCGGCTCATTGCCGAGATTTCCACTGGTCGCTACGACAGGCGTCGTGAATTCCCGCAGCAGCAGATGATGCAATGGCGTATAAGGCAACATGATGCCGAGCAGGGGATTGCCGGGCGCGATGCTGGGCGCGAGGCACGCCGCGCCTTCATGCGCGCACAGCAGCACGATGGGTGCTTGCGGCGACGACAGAAGCGTTCTCTCGCTATCCGATAGTTGCGCGACGGCTTCTGCCGCTGCGAGTGATGGCACCATCACCGCGAAAGGCTTGCGCGGGCGCTGCTTGCGCAGTCGCAGACGGCGGACAGCCTCTTCGTTCTGCGCATCCACCAGCAATTGGAAGCCGCCAAGTCCCTTGACCGCCAGAACGTATCCCTGGCGCAGTGCCTCGGCGGTAGCAGCCAAGGCCGTATCATGCGACGCCAACTCCCTTCCCGCCTTATCCCACAGGGAAAGATGTGGACCGCATTCGGGGCATGCAATGGATTCGGCATGAAAGCGGCGCGACGCCGGATCTGCATATTCCCCGCGGCATAGGGCGCAGAGCGAAAAAAGTCGCATCGTCGTGCGTTCACGATCGTAAGGCAGCGCGCGAACAATGCTGTAGCGCGGGCCGCAATGGATGCAGGTAGTGAAAGGATAAGCGAACCGGCGATCCGCAGGGTCGAGGATTTCGTGCAGGCATTCGGGGCACGTCGCCAGGTCGGGCATTACCAGCGCGGACGGCACGTCTTCGACATCGCTCGATGCAACCGAAAAACCTTCGCCGCCCCGCGGGGCAAGCCGGAATATGTGCCGTGCATGGATCGCCGCGTGCGGCGGCATCTCGACATCGAGCAGTTCGAGGAATCGCGCCACCGCATGGGCGCCTCCTTCGATTTCGATCGTTACACCACTGCCGGTGTTGCGGACAAAGCCATTAAGGCCTTCCGCTCCGGCGAGCCGATAGATGAAAGGGCGAAAGCCCACTCCTTGCACTGCGCCATTCAGATCGAGACGCAGTCGTTCCACTTGGCAATTGCCAATCGCAGCCGCTGAGGCCGTGAACATCGCCCTTAGACCTCCAGATCGAGGCTCTGCATCACCACATGCTGGGCCGACGGGTGTAACGGATCGGTCGACGCTTCGATTTCGAGTTTTGCGCCTTCGGCCAGCGTGCCGCGCGTCTCTTCTTCGAAGTGAACGCGGAAATGATCGGCCGAGAACTGGCTGAGTGCTCCGAGCCATACATGCGCGCCCGATACGCGCCGTGCGCCCGCATCCTTCGCCGCTCTCTCAAGCCGATGCACCAGATCCTTCACGATTCCCGTTTCATGCATGGTCCGATGCTCCAAAAGCTCGAAGGAATTGCAACTCACCGACGACGCGCTCCGCCACCTCGTCAACCGCGGCTGCAACTTCAGCTGACATCGCCGCACCAGGATCGAAGCATACGCCCTCGACGGCATAGATAATGACATGCACAGGCAGCATGTCCAGCGTGCGCGCCAAACCGATCGCATCGGCCATGCCAAAGGCATGGGTGGACGAAAGCGACAGATTGCACGGCAATTCGTCCGTGGCGAGATCGATACGGTGGATGCGGCCGGCGCGTGAAATTACGGCCGCAGCATCAATCAGAACTACGGTATCGCTGCCTGCCCAATCCTCGATCAGCGCGAGCGCGTCGCCCCCGCGCGCAATCACCCGCGCGCCCCCGAGGTCGTCGCCGGCGAGCCGGTGCGCCACACGCGGCCCGATTCCGTCGTCGGCACAATCGGGATTGCCGAGACCGATTACCAGGATGTTCTGGCCATTGCTCATGCACGATGCACCGAGAGCCTCAAAAAATGTGTCGAACAGGAAATGCACGGATCATAGTTGCGGATTGTCTGCTCGCAACGGTCGCGCAACACGTCGTCGGCGAGGTTGATGTTTTGTGTGGCGACTTCGCGCAGATCTTCCTCGATACTTAACTGGTTCTGCGAAGTCGGTGGCACGATCCGGGCGTTCAGGATCGTGCCCTCTGCGTCGATCTCATAGCGATGATAGCAAATGCCGCGCGGCGCTTCGGTGCAGCCATGGCCGATACCGGGGCGCGGGGGTGCAGGAATGGCGGGCCTGTCCGGCATTTCGTAAGCTTCGATCAGGCGCAACGCCTCGTCGCAGGCATAAATCGTCTCGACCGAACGCACGAGAATGCTCCGGAATGGGTTCAGACAGACGCTGTCGAGTCCTGTTTCCCTGGCCAGCGACTGTATATCGGCCGGAAGGCGATCGAAATTCAAATTGTATCGCGCCATCGGACCAACCAGATAACTGCCACGCTGCTTGATGATCGATTGCAATGCGGTCGAATGGGCGACGTGACGTTCCTCGAACTCGGTATCGAACTCCGGGATAGCGATGTCGATGCCGCGACTGGAGACGACCCGGCCCTCATTGAACGGATATTCGTCCGCGTGGCGCAGCGCAACAAATTCATAGTCTCGCTGGAATTCTGGAAATGGAAAGGCGCTTGCCCATCGCAGGACTTTCACGCCGGCGTCGCGTGCCCTTTTCAGCTCTTCGGCGAGCGGTTGCAACTCGGATCTCGTCGGCACGCGATAGAATCCGCCGATCTTCACGTTGATGGGATGAATTTCCCGGCCACCGAGCACGCGCAGTATCTCGTTGCCGGTCTTCTTTAGCGCGAGGCCTGCCCTGACCATCTCGCCGTGATCGCGCGCCATTTGAATGGCGTCGGGATAGCCAAGAAAATCGGGCGCATGCAGCATCACGATATGAAGCGCATGACTTTCAATCCATTCGCCGCAATAAATGAGGCGGCGTAGCGCCCGCAACTGGCCGCCGACCTCGAGCCCGATCGCGCCCTCCATCGCATGAACCGAACTCATCTGATATGCAATGGGACATATACCGCAGATGCGCGCAGTGATGTCGGGCGCTTCCGTATAGCCGCGCCCGCGCAACAAACCTTCGAACAGCCGTGGCGGCTCGAAAATCCTGAGCAACACCGATGCAACCCTGCCATCCTCGATATGAAGATCGAGTGCGCCCTCGCCTTCCACGCGAGTCAGCATGTCAACGCGGATTGTCTTAGTCGCCATGCGCGTCGCTTTCGTTCCGGAAAGGCTCCGTGGCGGCATTGAACGTCCGGAAAATGCGATGCAGGTCTCGCGCGGTTGCGCCAAGCACCTTCCACTGCCGGGCCAAGGCCGCCGTATTCGGCGTTTCCATCGGTCCGTAGCAACCGTAGCACCCGCGGTTGAACGAAGGACAGATGGCACCGCAACCTGCATGGGTGACCGGCCCGAGACAAGGCGTGCCCTGAGCAACCATGACACAGGTCGTGCCGCGCTGCTTGCATTCCACGCAGACGCTGCTGGAGGCGACAGAAGGCTTCCGGCCGGAAAGAAATGCCGAGATCACTTCGATGAGCTGCATCTTGTTAATGGGACAACCGTGCAACTCGTAATCTATTTGCACATGGGCAGAGATCGGCGTCGATGTCTCCAGTGTATCGATATATTGCGGCGACGCGTAGACGGCCGCCACGAATTCCTTCACATCGGCAAAATTGCGCAATGCCTGGATGCCGCCGGCCGTAGCACAGGCGCCAATGGTCACCAGAAATTTTGACTGGCGCCGGACTTCACCGATACGTTCGGCATCGTGGACGGTGGTGATCGATCCCTCCACCAGCGAAAGATCGTACGGCCCCTCGATCATGGTGGACGACGCTTCGGGAAAATTGGCTATCTCGACCGCGTCGGCCACGGCCAGAAGCTCATCCTCGCAGTCGAGCAGCGAAAGCTGGCAGCCGTCGCAGGATGCAAATTTCCACACAGCCAGACGCGGTCGTTTACGCATCTATATCTCCCGAATGGAGAGAATTCCGGCGACGCGGTCAAATTGCAAGACCGGCCCGTCTTTGCACACGAAATACGGTCCGAACTGGCAATGTCCGCACAGACCGATGGCGCATTTCATATTGCGCTCCATGGACAGAAAGATGCGGTCAGGTGAAATACCCGCATCACACAGAGCGTTGAGCGTGAAGCGCATCATGATCTCCGGCCCACAAGTCATGGCAATGGCGTTCTTGGGATCGAAACTCATGCGCGCGATCAGCTCCGGCACGACGCCGACATTGCCATGCCATGTCGCATCTGCGCGATCGACGGTAACCTCGATGTCGATATCCGGGCGGCTTCGCCATTGCTCCAACTCGTCGCGGTACAGGATGCTTGGAGGATTGCGCATGCCGACCAATATGACCACGCGACCAAATTTGTCGCGTCGCGCAAGAATATCGTAAATGGCGGGTCGCAACGGCGCGAGGCCGAGTCCGCCAGCCACGATCACGACATCCTTGCCTTCCGCCTTTTTCATTGGCCATGCCGAGCCGAACGGCCCGCGCACGCCGATCAGGCCACCTGTCTTCAACGCGGTGACCGCGCGGCTGACGGAGCCGACAGCGCGCACGGTATGCACGAAACGGTCCTTTCCGGCCGGATCGCCGCTCATGCTTATCGCCACTTCGCCGACGCCAAATGCATAGAGCATGTTGAACTGGCCGGGCAGGAAAGGCGCTGTCTCACCTGTGGGCGGCATGAGATCGAAAGTTACGGTGTCGGCATCTTCGGGGGTTGCGCGCGCAATCCGGTAGATTTGAGGAACGAAGGGATCGGCAAGAGGAGCGGTGCTCATCGTTCCGTTATCCCATAGACATCGAGGATCTGCAGCCGCGTCGCATGCAGCCGCTTGATCAGAACAGGCACCAGCCGCTTCATCATCGCATAGCCTAGATGATTGTCGGCTTCGCATTTGGCCCGCAGGCATCTGGCATCGACGCCGATGGCGCGGACCAGACTGACCGTGCGCGCGTCGAATGTCCAGCGATAGGGTGGCACCAGCCAGGAAAGACCGACGATTTCGCCCTTACCCAGAGTGAGGAAAACGGCAGGCGATCGGCCCGGTGAGTGAATCTCCAGCGCCACGCTGCCTTCGCGGATGAGATAGAACTCGTCGGCGGGCTCGCCCTCGTGAAACAGGTATTTTCCGGCCTCGAACCGTAAATTCCGCGCGCAGCCTGAAATCACCGTGCTGAGCTCGGCTTCAAGGCCGGAAAAGAAGGGGTGTCGCAACAGGATCTTCTCAAGCCCCTCCATGCTTTCCCCCCTTTGTTTCGCCAGGCGTGGCGCGAATGGCGGCGGCTTCCGCCGTGATATCGATGCCGACAGGGCACCAGGTGATGCAACGCCCGCACCCCACGCAGCCCGAAGTGCCGAACTGGTCAATCCAATTGGCAAGCTTGTGGGTCATCCATTGCCGATAGCGCGAACGCGTCTGTTTGCGCACGCTTCCACCGTGGATATAGGAGAAATCGAGTGTGAAGCAGGAATCCCACTTCCGTTCGCGCTCGGCAACCTGACCGGACAGATCGGTGTGATCTTCAACCGTAGTGCAGAAACATGTGGGGCACACCATGGTACAATTTGCACAAGTCAGGCAGCGCTGCGCGACATCGTCCCAGCGCGGATGATTGAGGTTGCCCTGCAACAACTCCTTAATGCCCGTTGTGTCCATCGCCCGGCCCATATGGGCGGCGGTCCTGGCCACGACGGCTTCGGCTGCCGCGATATCGGCTGGCGTTGCCGCACGGCCGGGTATCTGCGCAAGGATATCTCGGCCGGCGTCGCTGCCGACTTTCACGAGAAACTCGTGCTGTTCGCCCAGCAATTCGGTCAAGGCAAGATCGAAACCATTTTCCGCCTTCGGACCGGTTTGCATTGAAACGCAGAAGCAAGTTCCGCCGGCTTCGCTGCAATTCAACGCAATGATGAAATTGTCCTGGCGGCGCATTGCATAGGCGTTGTCGCGGTAAGGTCCGCCGAGAAAAACCTTGTCCTGGATTGCGATGGCGTGCAGCTCGCATGCGCGCACACCGAGGAACGCGAATTTCGTTGCGGGCTTCTCCCGCGTGACGGACATGCTTTCCCCATCCCGTCGCATCTGCCACAGGCGTTCGGTCGGAGGATGAACGAAGCGCTTCCAGGATTGCGGTCCGACCGCGTAGCCGAACAATGCGTCGTCGGTGCGCTTTTCGAGCCTGTATCGTCCCGCTTCCTGTCTATCCGTCCAGCCCTGCGGCAACTGTTCGATGCGCGAAATTTCGCCGTAGACAATCGCGCCCTCGTGCACAGTCGGACCCAGAACCTGATACCCGCGCTTTGCCAATGCATCGACCAGCAATTGGAGATGATCGCGCGCGATCATGACGTTTTCGGAGAGACCCAATCCGGTCATGTCCTGCCCCGGGCGGATGCGCCATTGCAGCTTTGCGCGAGGGCTCGCACTTCGGTTGGGGAGCGGCCTACGGCGTCGCGGCCCGACCGATCGAAGACCCACGGGGCGAATTCGTGTCGCGGGTGGTTGATCAGCGCAGCGGCTCCAGGGGTAGCGACGGCTTGTTCCGGCATGGGACCATGTCCTTGCAACGGGACGGGACGTTGCCATTATCGCGCATCGGCCTGTCTAAAGTCACGGGAATTCAAGACAGTGCCTGATTCGTGCATGCCCAGCCCGCATTTTGTAATGTAGCGCACCACGAGCTGGGAACTGATGGGCGCGATACGTGGAATAAGGCCGCCTGCGTTGGAACGATTCATAACCCCTGGAGGGGCACTATGTTGAATGCCGTCATCGCCGTCTTCGCCGATCAGCGTTCAGGTCTGCGGGTCCGTATCACGGCGTTTTATGCATTTCTGATCGGCGCTAACATTATGGCCTGGTTGTGGGCGTTGGCGACCTGTCATGATCACCCCATTCTTATGGGAACATGTCTGCTCGCTTACACTTTCGGCCTGCGCCACGCGGTCGACGCCGATCACATCGCCGCCATCGACAATGTGACCCGCAAACTGATGCAGGATGGTAAGCGGCCGATCACAGTGGGTTTCTTCTTTTCTCTGGGCCATTCGTCAATCGTTGTTCTCGCCTCCGCCGCCATCGCGGCGACAGCTCTGGTTTTTCGGCAAGATTTCGATTCGTTCCAGGAAGTTGGCGGAATCATAGGAACTCTCGTGTCGTCGTTCTTTCTGTTGGCCATTGCCGGCATGAACATTGTCATTCTGGTTGGTCTTTATCGAACGTTCCAGCGGGTGAAATCCGGTGGGCGCTATGTGGAGGAAGACATAAACGCACTGCTTGCCGGACGCGGATTGCTAGCGCGGATATTTCGCCCGCTGTTCTCCGTCATCCGTCAGAGCTGGCAAATGTATCCGCTCGGCGTACTGTTCGGACTGGGCTTCGACACCGCGACGGAAATCGGCCTGCTCGGCATCTCGGCTGCTGAAGCGGCAAAAGGCATGCCGATCTGGTCAATCCTGGTATTTCCTGCTTTGTTTACCGCCGGCATGTCGCTGGTCGACACCACCGACGGCATCCTTATGTTGGGTGCGTATGGATGGGCTTTTGTCAAGCCGATCCGCAAGCTCTTCTACAACATGACCGTCACCACCGTGTCCGTTGTCGTGGCGCTCCTGATCGGCTGCGTCGAAGCTGCAGGGCTACTTGCCAGTAAGTTCAAATTTCAGGGCGCATTCCCGCATTTCATTGGCGAACTGAACGATAGTTCCAGCACACTTGGCTACGTCATTATTGCAATTTTCACGCTGAGCTGGCTGCTTTCGGCTGCAATTTACCACCTCAAGCATTACGACGGGATCGAAACTGAGTCCTGACCGGGTATCTGGCAGGAAGTATCGGAGCGGTACTTATGGCGGGGTATGATCTGCGCGTACCAGGGCGGTTGCGGGCCATTGACCTTGATCAATCGCTTCCTTCGTAAGATCAGGCATAATGCTGCCCTGATCGGGAGGAGCATATGGGCGGGTTCCCAGTCGTTCATCCGGAGCGCGGCGGACAAGAGGTCGAAAGCCGCGAGGTTAACGTTGCGCCGCTGGGATTGCCGGGTTCGCTGCGCATTCCGCGCAATGCCTCTGCGCTGGTGATTTTTGCGCATGGCAGCGGATCGAGCCGGCTCAGCCCGCGCAACACCACGGTTGCAAGGGCTCTGAACGGCCATGGCATCGCAACATTGCTGTTCGATCTGCTGACCCCGGAAGAAGAATCTGCAAACGCGCGGGCCAAGGTATTCGATATTCCCCTGCTGGCCGCCCGGCTTGAAAGCGCGGTCGCCTGGATCGATCGCGAATCCGTTTTGCCGAACATCCCTATCGGGCTGTTCGGCGCCAGCACCGGGGCAGCAGCCGCCCTTGTCACCGCGGCCCGGCTCGGCAAACGCATCGGCGCCGTCGTGTCGCGCGGCGGACGGCCGGACATGGCCGACGAGGCGCTGCCGCAGGTCTTGGCGCCGACATTGCTGATCGTCGGCGGCGCGGACTATGGCGTGATCGAACTCAACGAACGGGCCTATGCGAAACTGACATGCGAGAAGACGCTCGAAATCGTACCCGGCGCCACGCATCTCTTTCCTGAGCCCGGTGCGCTGAACCAGGTCATAGCCCTCGCCGGGAACTGGTTTGCGCGCTGGCTCGTGGAACGGACCCGGACCAATGTTTAGTAAAGGCGACGCCATGATCTTCCACGATCGCGCCGATGGCGGACGCCAGCTGGCGGTCGCGCTTCAGGGTTACAGGAACGAATCTTGCGTCGTGTATGCGCTTCCGCGCGGCGGTGTGCCGGTGGCAGCCGAAGTTGCGCAAGCCCTGCATGCGCCGCTCGACCTGATTCTGGTGCGCAAGATTGGTGTACCGTTCCAGCCGGAACTGGCGATGGGCGCGGTTGTCGACGGCGGATCGCCGGTGACCGTGCGCAACGAGAACGTCATCGCGATGGCGGGCATTTCCGAGAGCACATTTCAGCAGGTTTGCCGGCGCGAGTTGGCCGAAGTCGAGCGGCGCCGGACGCTCTATCTCGGCAATCGTGCCCCGATCAGCCCGGAAGGCCGCGTGGCCATCGTCGTCGACGACGGCATCGCGACAGGCGCTTCGATGAGCGCCGCCTTGCGCGCCATGCGCGCGCGAAAGCCGAAGAAGCTGGTGCTCGCGACACCGGTTGCACCCAAAGACACGATCGCCGAATTGCGCAAGGAAGCCGACGAAATCGTGTGCCTGGAAATTCCGGAATATTTTGATGCGGTCGGATATTTCTATCGCAATTTTGCCCAGACGACCGACGCAGAGGTGATCGAGGCGTTAAAGCATTGCGGGAGCCCCAAATGACAGCAGCGGATACCGTCCGAGTCCGGAACAGAATGGTGCGCGAACAGGTGGCAGCGCGCGGCATTCACACCCAAAATGTGCTGGATGCGATGCGTATGGTACCGCGCGAAGCCTTTGTTCCAGCCAGGATGCACGAATTCGCCTATGAAGACGCACCGCTTCCCATCGATGCGAACCAGGTCATTTCGCAGCCCTATATCGTGGCGCTGATGATTGATGCGCTCGCCTTGCAAGGCGGTGAGACGGTGCTCGAGATCGGCACCGGCACCGGCTACACAGCGGCGATCCTGGCGCAGATTGCCGGCGAGGTCTTCACCGTCGAGCGCATAGAGCAGCTTGCGCAACGAGCCGCATCCACGCTCACAGACCTCGGCTGCCACAACGTTCATGTTCTTCACGGCGAAGGCACATTTGGCTGGCCTGACCATGCGCCCTATGACGCGATCCTGGTGGCCGCAGGCGTGCCGGACGTACCGGATGCGCTTCGCTGGCAGCTCAAAATCGGCGGTTCGATGGTCGTTCCGGCCGGCAGGGATCCGCGCGCGCAGGAACTGATCCGCATCACCCGCAAGTCGGAAGATCAATTCCTGACCGAGGATCTTGCCGACATTCGCCTGGTTCCGTTCGCGGAAGAAGAGGAGTGGGACGGCCAAGCCGTCGAGCTGCCATGGCTGCAAAGGCCGGCATCCACAGATCGGCGCATATCGACGGATCGGATACTCGCCCATGCTATTGTTGCCGGCACTGAACCTTTCTTGAGCATCGATACGGCCGATCTGGAACCGCTCCTTGCGCGAATCGGCGAAGCCCGAATCGTCCTTTTGGGCGAGGCAAGCCACGGTACGTCCGAGTTCTACCGGATGCGGGCGCGAATAACGCGCGCGCTGATCGAACGCAAGGGCTTTAATATCGTTGCCGTCGAAGCCGACTGGCCCGACGCAGCGCGCATCGATCACTATGTGCGCCACGCGGAATACCCGCCTTCAGAATGGACGGCATTCGCACGCTTCCCGACGTGGATGTGGCGCAATACCGATGTGCTTGCCTTTGTCGACTGGCTGAGAGAGCACAACGGCAAGCTTTCGCCGGATCGGCGCACGGCCTTCCGCGGCCTGGACCTTTACAGCATGACCACATCGATCCGCGCCATACTCGATTATCTCGACATTGCCGATCCCGAGACCGCGCATGTGGCGCGCCAACGCTATGGCTGCCTCACGCCCTGGCAATCGGACCCGGCGACCTACGGCCGCGCGGCGCTGACCGGCCGTTACCGAACCTGCGAAACCGAGGTCGCGCACATGCTGACCGATCTGTTGCGCAAGCGCAGCGAATACAAATCGCACGACGGCGATCGTTTTCTAGATATGATCCAGAATGCGCACCTGGTTGCGGATGCCGAGCAATATTACCGCGTCATGTATTACGGCTCGCGCGAGTCCTGGAATTTGCGCGACACCCATATGTTCGAAACTCTGGACGCGCTTCTTACCGATCGCGGACCCGACAGCAAGGCCGTCGTCTGGGCGCACAATTCGCATATCGGCAATGCGGCCGCGACCGAGATGTTCTCGCGGGGCGAGCACAACATCGGACACCTCTGCCGCAAGCGTTTCGGCGAGAGCGCCTATCTCATCGGATTCGGCACCAATTCCGGCACCGTCGCGGCCGCCTCCGATTGGGACGGCCCGATGCAGATCAAGCGTGTCCGCCTTGCCCTGGAAGGAAGCTATGAACGGCTTTGCCACGAGACCGAACAGGCGGGCTTCCTGCTGAACCTGCGGACGAACAAGGCGGCGCAAATTCTCAAGGGTCTTGCACAGCCGCGCCTGGAGCGAGCCATCGGCGTGATCTATCGGCCTGAGACCGAATTGGCGAGCCATTACTTCCAGGCCGAGCTGCCGCGCCAGTTCGACGAATACATCTGGATGGACGAGACGACCGCCGTGACCCCGCTGGCGGCGCATCATCTCAAAGGATTGCCGGAGACTTATCCGTTCGGCCTGTGAAGCCGGTTTGCCTTCGTTGCGCCGGCCTTTCGTTTCATGGGTTTAGCGTGAGTTCGCGGAACAACTTCTCGACGATCGGCTTTTGCCCCTTGACGATCCTGACGAGTGCTTCGGACCGCGTGAACCACGCGCCCCGATCGACCTCCGGAAAGCTTTGCCTTTTGCCGGATTTCGGAGGCCAGATCATTTCGAACCTGTTGCTCACGAGCTTCGAAGGCTCGCAATCGCCTTCGAGTGCCCAAACGCTGAGCTGTTTTCCGCTGGGCTGCTGGAAGGTTCCCAGTTCGCGGAATTTTCCGGCAACCCCGAACCCGGTTTCTTCCTCGAACTCGCGGCACGCTGCAGCGAGTTCGTTTTCGTTCGATTCGACAATGCCCTTCGGCACCGACCACGCGCCATCGTCCTTATTCGCCCAGTAGGGACCGCCGGGATGGACCAGAAAAACCTCCGTCCCGCCGCTACGGTTTCGATAAAGAAGTATCCCGGCACTCCGTATCGGCATCAATGCGAGTTCGACTTCAGCTTGATCGTCGTGCCATCCGCGACAAACGTCCCATAACTGCGACGGTGGATTGCCTTCGGCTTCTTCCCGGCTGGATAGATCAAGGGTTGAAGGGCTACGGATTCCATGGCCGTGAGCGCTCTATTTCGCCCGTGCGGACGTGATCGATGCCATCTGCGCTCGAATAGCGGGATCGCCCAGCAAATCTCCAAGCCGGCGTGACAGGCGCCGCCGCCAATTCGGATATTCGGTCGTGCTGCCGGGCAAATTTGCCTGATGCATTTCGTTGGCCAAATCGTCCAGCTGAACCATGAGCAGCGTGCTCGGTGTGCGCGCGAGATAGAGATGAACCGCGCCCGTGAGCTCCGGCGTCCAGTCGAGACGGTCGGCGTCGGAAGGCCGCAGTCCATCGCTCAACAGCCCCTCACTGGCGAGTGCCTGCAGCAAAAGCTGCTTCTCGGCCGCACGCGCCGCCCGAGCGTGCGGTTCCTCTTCTGCGGATTTGAAGTTCCCGAGATGGGATTTCGCGGTGATGTCGTCGCCATTCCAGAATCCCCGCAGGGTCGGCAGGTCATGTGTTGCCGCCGACACCGAGGCCTGCGCAGGATATTCGCCTGGCCGGCGAAATTGCTCCCACTCCCGCTCGAAATAGAAGACGCGGCAGGAGAGGACGTTCGCTGCTGCCATGCGCTCGCGAAATCCCGCCGCAACCGTACCCAGATCCTCGCCGATGACGAGGCAACGATTGCGCTGGCTTTCCAGCGCCGCAATCGCAAGTAAATCGTCCAGCGGAAATCTGACGTAAGCACCGCTCGTCGCAGGCGCGCCCGCGGGGATCAGGAACAATCGCTGCCAGCCCATGACATGATCAATGCGCAACGCCCCGGCATGACGCATGTTGGCGCGCAGCAAGGCAATGAAATGGGCGTAGCGCGTCGCTCGCAACTTACGCGGGTTCAGCGGCACGACACCCCACTCCTGTCCGCGTTCGTTGAATGGATCCGGCGGCGCGCCGACACGGAGCTGCGCCACAAACGAATCGCGATACGCCCAATGATCGGCGCTTGCGGCATCCACGCTGACGGCCAAATCGTTGTAAAGGCCGATTGCCATTCCCCGCCGGCGCGCCGCTTCGGCCGCTTGCGAAAGCTGTTCTTCGCAAAGCCACTGCAGATAGGTAAAAAAGGAAATTCGGTCGGCGTGACGGTTTCGAATCTCCACTACTGCATTCGAATCGCAGTCTCTACAGTCGGCAGGCCAGCACGACCAATTATGGGACCCGAAATGTTCGCTGAGCATCTGGAACGTGACAAAGCTTTGAAGTGCCTGGCCGGATTGCTTCACGAAATTCCGGAAGGCCTGTCCACGCGCGGTTTCCTGTGAAGCATGCTTTGCTTCGAAACTCCGATGAAGACTTTGCAAAACAGCGAGCTTGCATCTCGCGACGGCCCTGTAATCGACAAACGCTGCACCACGGGCCGCGGAAATCGCACGGCTTATCTTTGGTGTCTGGATCAGAGCGCGCGCTTCGGCGGACTCCTCAAGATCGGGGATGGCCCCGACGTCGAGATAGAGAGGATTGCGAAACAGCCGGCTGTTCGGCGAATAGGGGCTCACCTGTTGGGGTGTATCCAGAAATAGGGCGTGGAGCGGATTGACACCGATCGCGCAGGCGCCTTGGGCCGCTGTCTGTTCGACAAGCGTGCGCAAATCTCCGAAATCACCAATACCCCAATTGGTGCCTGAGCGAAGGGAATAGAGTTGCGTAGTTATGCCCCAATGTCGCTCTCCTACGGGCAGAAAACAGCAGGACGGCGCGACGATCAGCAGCGAGGTCTCCTCGCTTGCCAGGCGGAATTCATGATAGCCCGCCGGAAGCGGCGCCAGTTTCAGACGGCGCAGGCCGATGGGAGATCCGCGGCAATAGCCCGTTTCCTCGACCGGAAGAGCGGAGAGATTGCAGTCTCCTGCCCGGTTCTCGCCGCTTTCCAGTTGCACGGACCATCGGATCATTCTCGCACTGCCGTTCAGCGGCAAGCGAAGCGGCACGGCGATTTCCTCATTCTCGCGTGCGATAGCGACAGGCGGTAGCGGGCTTTGCCACTTTTCCTCCGCCAGAATGGCGAGATGTTCGGCAATCTCCCCGGACGAGCGCGCGGGCACGCCGAGCGCTGCGAGCAGAGTGCGCGCCGTCTCCGGCGTCGTCTCATGCAGATTGCCGGCGATATCCCAATAACGCGGCTCCATGCCAGCCCCGTCCGCCAATTGCCATAAGCCTTCGTCCCTCGGCATGAAAGCAGTTCCTCAGCCTTCGCCGCCGAGCAGCGCCAGGGAATGGGCGGCAAGCCGAAACAGCGTCCCCGGATCGAGTGAGCCCTCCTGCGGCAATGCGTCCGAGACCGTTTCGACGATGAAGGTCCACCGTTTGTTGGGTCGCGCATCCGGAAGCATGAAGCGGATTTCTTGCGCTCCGGCATTCATCATCAACAGGAAGGCGCAATGATCGCATTGGGCTGCACCCGTCTTCCCGTGTTCGTCAGCGGTAACGGCATAACGAACGCCCAGGCATTGTCTGTTGGCAGCGTGCCAGTCGCCTTCCGTCATCTCACGCCCGTCCGGACAAAGCCATTCAATATCCTTTGTCCCATTTCCATCGATATGGTCTCCGCTAAAGAATCGCGGCTGCCGGAAAATTGGTTGTCCGGCGCGCAGCTTTATCAAATTGCGAACGAACTCCACAAAAGACCGGTTGTTTTCCAGTCCCGTCCAATCGATCCAGCTGATATCATTGTCCTGACAATAGGCGTTGTTGTTGCCTCGCTGGGTGCGGCCGAATTCGTCGCCCGCAACGATCATCGGAATCCCGAGCGACAGCAGAAGCGTGGCCATCATGTTGCGTTTCTGCCTGTCGCGGAGCGCGACCGTAGCGGGATCGGCGCTGGGGCCTTCGGTGCCGCAATTCCAGCTATAATTCGTATCTGTGCCGTCGGCGTTTTGTTCGGCATTCGCCAAATTGTGCTTGACGTTGTAGGTGACGAGATCCTCAAGCGTGAAACCGTCATGCGCCGTGATGAAATTGACGCTTGCTGTTGGCCGGCGCTTGCTCCGCCCGAAAACATCGCCTGATCCTGCCAGCCGGAAAGCCAAATCGCCCAAGGTATTTCCCTCTCCGCGCCAAAACCGCCGCACCCCGTCACGGAATTTGTCGTTCCATTCGCTCCACCCCTGTGGAAAGGCGCCGAGCTGGTACCCGTCCGGCCCAAGGTCCCACGGTTCCGCTATGAGCTTTGATTTTGCGAGAACGGGATCCTGCGCAATCGCGGCAAGAAAACGTCCGCGCGGAGCGAAGTGATGATCTTCGCGCGAGAGGCTGACGGCTAGATCGAAGCGGAAACCGTCAACCTCCATGTCCTGGACCCAATAGCGCAGGGAGTCCATTACCATCTGCAAGACGCGTGGATGCCCCAGGTTCAACGTGTTGCGGCATCCCGTGAAATCGCGATAGCGCCGCCTGTCCTCCGCAAGACAATAATAGGAGGCGTTATCGATTCCACGGAATGAGAGCGTCGGCCCGAATTCGTCGCCTTCGCCGGTGTGATTGAACACGACATCCAGGATAACTTCGATCCCGGCGGCGTGGAGTGCGCGGACGGTTTCGCGAAAGTCGCCGATATCACCATTCGCGAGATAACGCGGTTCGAGCGCGAAAAAGTTGATCGCGTTGTAACCCCAGAAATCGCGCAGCCCGGCCTGAGCCAGCGCACGCGTAATTGCGACTGGGTGGACGGGCAGCAGTTCCACAGCAGTGACCCCCAAGCTACACAGATAGCGGATGACATCGGGATGCCTCAACCCTGCCATCGTTCCGCGGATGGCTTCATCCACGGCCGGATGGCGCATCGTGTAACCCCGCACATGCAATTCATAGATAACGGACCGTCCAAGTGGAACCTGCGGCCGCGTATCGTTGCCCGATGCAGCAGCCGGGTCGGTGACGCGGCATTTCGGCATGAACGCCGCATTATCGCGAATGTCGAACGACATATCCCCGCGAGAATCGCCGGGATCGTATCCGCAATGTAGATCGCTCCAGACGAACGAGTGCGATAAGGAGCGCGCGTACGGATCGATCAAAAGTTTGTTGGGATTGAAGCGGTGACCATTCATCGGATCGTAGGGTCCATGAACGCGATAGCCATAGAGCAATCCGGGATGCACATCCCGCAAATAGCCATGCCATACCTCGTTCGTATATTCGGGCAGCGGCAGGCGCAGGGTTTCGCGCGTTCCATCCCGATCGAACAGACAAAGCTCCACTTTCTCCGCATGGGACGAGAACAGCGCGAAATTCACGCCGGTTCCATCATAGGTTGCACCCAGCGGATAGGGGTGTCCCTCTTTGAGGCCCGGTCCCACGCTCACCGCGACGTTCTTTCCGGTTTCAGCACTGCCGTACCGAGCGGCAGCGTGAGCAGCAGTGAATTTGTCATGCCATGCGCCAGTCGGTTTTTGCTCTGCACGGTGCCCATCTTATCCGCATTGTTCTCGCCATCTGCGTCCCTTTGCATACCCAGATGCGCGAAGGGATCACTCCTATCGCCGCTCGGAACGGCGGGAAGCCGGCCGGAGAGAGGCGAAGACGAGCCAGAAAATGTCCCAACGCTTCGCCACGTCGATTTCTTGCCCTGGGACATAGCGGAGGTGCCTCAACTTCTTGAAGCGCTTCATCCTTTCACGATGAGCAGCGTTCGAAAATCGTAAAATCAGCAAACGAACAAATATTGCTACATTAATTTCATCCATATAGGCTCATATTCGTTCGCATATCTGATGAATATCAATTACGCAGGTCTACCGGACGCTTAGACATGAATTTTCCGCCATATTCGCGGAGGGTGTCGAGATGCGAGTGCTTTTTGTCACGTCGGAAGCTTATCCGCTCGCGAAAACAGGCGGGCTCGCCGACGTTTCCCATGCCTTGCCGATCGCCCTGGCGCGCCGCGGCATCGATGTGCGCGTCCTGCTTCCCGCCTATCCGCGCGCCTTCGCGCGGCTGGAGTCCGCCCGGATCGTAACCAGACTTGAACCAATCCTTGGGATTGACGATGCAACGCTCATCTCCGGCTGCTTTCCAGATACGGCTGTGCCGGTTCTGCTGGTCGATGCTCCCTCGCTCTTCCGCCGCGAGGGCGGCCTTTATCAGAGCAGCGACGGCCAGGACTGGCCGGACAATGCACGACGCTTCGCGTTCCTGTCCCATGTCGCGGCAAAGCTTGCGATGGGACAGGCGGGCCTTGGCTGGGAGCCGGATGTCGTGCATGCCAATGACTGGCATACGGGCCTGCTCCCTCTGCTGCTCGCGCAGGAAGGGACGCTGAGGCCACGCACAATATTTACGGCCCACAATATGGCGTTTCAGGGCAATTTCCCGGCCGATGTCCTGCCGACCATCGGTATCCCCAGCGCCTGCTTTGGTGCAGACGGCATGGAATTTTATGGACAGATGTCATTCTTGAAGGCAGGCCTTCGCTATAGCGACCGCGTGACCACAGTCAGTCCGACCTACGCCAAGGAAATTCTGACGCCGGAAGGCGGATGCGGACTGGATGGACTTCTGCGCGAGCGGGGTGCCGACTTCACCGGCATTCTCAACGGAATCGACAACATTTCATGGAACCCGGCAACGGATGCGCATCTGCCGCAGACCTTCCGGGCTAACGATATTGCGGGCAAAAGGGTCTGCAAGGCTGCGCTGCAGCGCGAGTTCGGCCTTCCCGTCGTTTCGGAAGTCCCGCTTGTCGGGTTCGTCAGCCGTCTGGCCTATCAGAAGATGGCTGACGCGATCGTGGCCGCATTGCCATGGCTGGCTGGCCGGAACGCGCAATTCGTCCTGCTGGGCGAAGGCGACCGGGCACTGGAAGCGGAATTTGAGCAAGCCCAGACGCGATATGACAGTTGCGTGTCGGTCCGCATCGGCTATGACGAGGCTTTGGCCCATCGCCTTCAGGCGGGAAGCGATATCGTGCTCGCGCCAGCGCGGTTCGAGCCCTGCGGACTGACGCAACTTTATGCCTTGCGCTATGGATCTTTACCCGTTGTCCGGCGGACGGGCGGACTGGCGGATACCGTCGTGGATGCGACAAGCACCGCCATCGCCGACCGAAGCGCGACGGGTTTTGTTTTCGAGGACGCCAGCCCGGCCAGCCTCGTCGCCGCTCTTGGCCGGGCCCTCGCGCTATACCGCGAACCGCTGGCCTGGCGTCGCCTGCAGTTGCAGGCGATGGCGCAGGATTTCAGCTGGAATGCAAGTGCCGCCCGATACATCGCGCTCTATCACGACGTGATGGCGATGCCGCCGAGAGGAAGCACGCAAATCGACGACGCCGACGAAGAAATTACGAGACAAGTCGCAATTTGAGGTCCTATAATTTGACGAGGATTATGGAACCATAACGAAAGAATTCTGAGGGAGTAGCCGCCGGGGCCATTGATTGAAAACCAGCAGGAGATCGCCATGGCCGACATCGACACCGATTTTCCGGAAGACCTTATCAGGCAGCGCAGTTATCTGATCTGGCAACGTGAAGGTTGCCCGCATGGCAATGCGCTCGAACACTGGTTTCGCGCAAAAGCAGAGCTTGAAGCGGAACTGCATGCGACGGCAACATTCAATGGGCAAATGCGCATCGGCTCGCCCTTACGCAAGCCCCTGACGTTCGTCATGCCGCGCGTTCCGATTTCGTCGCCGCCATGCAGGAGCGTCGCAGCCAAGATCGTACCCGAACGGCACGCTGCCGGAGCCAGAGCGTGATCTGATCCAATTGAGCCGGATCATGCTTCTGGTCCCTCAGATTGTCGCGCAATCTACCGTCGAAGTGCGCACTAACGCTGCCAAGCGATGAGCGGCAGTTCCGTGGGCAACACGGCGTCGGGATGATAGGGAACCGCACGGACGGTGTAATCGTCCGCCGGACGAGATGTCTCGACAACGCCGGCATAGATGTAGCCATTGCTCGAACCGGGAATCGCCTGTTCTTGGTGCAGCAGGATTACCTCCGGCACGAATTCTCCCTTGGCGTCGGCAAACAGTTCGATGCGCACCGAGTTCGGTGGTATCTCGCCCAAATAAACATGCACGGCAAATTGCCATGCCGAATCTTTCCGGTTGATCGTCGAATTTCCGATATGCAGCGTCTGCCACCGCATGTAGAGGGTCCTGAACCATTGGTTCAACGCCTTGGCCTTGGCACACTTGTCTTTCATGCGTTCACGCACCGCCTGCGCGCGCGGTAGATAGGCCGTTTCGACATATTCCCGCATCATGCGCGCGCTGCTGAAGGTCGGCGTCAGCGTCGACATGCTCGTTCGAATGCGCAGCAGCCAGGCACGCGGCAACCCCGCAGCGTCGCGATCATAGAATTCGGGGACGACCATTGTTTCCAGAATTTCGTAGAGGCTCTCCGCATCGCGGGCGTCGACCTCTTGCGCCACGCCGCCGCGTACATCGCCAAGCGCCCAACCCAATTGCGTATCGTAAGCTTCGTCCCACCAGCCATCGAGGATCGAGCAGTTGAGCCCGCCGTTCACCAGGACCTTCATTCCACTCGTGCCGCAGGCTTCCCACGGTCTGCGCGGCGTGTTGATCCAGACATCGACCCCCTGCACAAGCTCCTGGGCCAGGTCAATGTCGTAGTCTTCGAGAAAAACCACGCGCCGCCGAAAGCGCGGTTGCCCCGCGAATTCGATCCATTCCCGTATCATATCCTTGCCCATAATATCGGCGGGATGCGCCTTTCCCGCGACGACGATCTGAACGGGCCACTTCTCGCTCAGGAGCAAGCGGCCAAGCCGCTCGGAATTGCTCAACAGCAAATTTGGTCGTTTATATTCCGTGAACCGCCGTGCAAAGCCCAGCGTCAGGACGTTTGCATCGAGCACGGTATCGGCCTCTCGAACCGCGTCCGGTGCGAACCCCCGTCCTCTCAATTGCGCGGCAAGATGCTTGCGCGCAATGCGCACGACACGATCGCGACCCTTGCCACGCATTGCCCAAAGCTCTTCGTCGAAGATGCCGGCGATTCCCTCGGCGTGATCAGCGATTGGCGAACGCCATCTTTCTTTGCCGCACGCTTCCGTCCACATCCGATCGGCTTCGGCCGAATCCCATGTCGGAACGTGTACGCCATTGGTAATATGTGTGACCGGCACTTCGCAGGAAGGCCAGCGCGGGAAAAGCGGCTGGAATATCCGCCGGCTGAATTCACCGTGCAGGCGGCTGACGCCTACCGTGACGGCTGAACCGCGCGACGCCAGATAAGCCATATTGAACGGCTCGTTGCCGTCATGTGGTTTCAACCGGCCCAGTGCCAGGACATCATTCAGTTCGACGCCGTGCCCGGCGAGCACGCCTTCGACATATGGCAGGTATTTCCGTAGAAGGTCGGCATGGAATTGGTCGAACCCGGCGGCAACGGGCGTGTGCGTGGTGAAAATATTGCCCGCCCTCGTGGCCCACAGGGCTTCCCAGAAATCGATATTCTCCTTCAAGGCCAGATGGCGCGCGCGCTCGATGACTGCGAAGCCCGCATGGCCTTCGTTGATGTGACAAATTTCGATTTCCGGATGCAGCGCCTCTACTACCCGCCATCCGCCGACGCCAAGCGCGATTTCCTGCATCAGGCGGATTTCGGTTCCGCCGCCATAGAGTTTCGCCGTGATGCCGCGGTCGGGCGGGCTGTTGAGGATATCGTTGCTGTCCAGCAAATATAGCCGCACGCGTCCGACCGTGACTTGCCACACCCGCAGCTGGACGACACGGCCCGGCAATTCCAGGGGGATGCGGAGCCAGCCACCTTCCGGCTGGATGACGGGCTCGATCGGCATCGCCGCCGGTTCGTTGTAGGGATAGAACTCCTGCTGTGCACCGCCAGCGTCCACAATCTGCCGAAAATAACCTTCCTGATAAAGGAGGCCGATTCCGACGATAGGAATATCGAGATCGCTGGCGGTCTTCAGAAAATCTCCGGCGAGTACCCCCAGCCCGCCGGCATAGAGCGGCAACGCGGTACCCAGGCCGAACTCCATGCTGAAATAGGCCACGCCGCCGAGCTGTGACGCATTTTCGGTTCCGTGGAACCAGCCCGGCGTTTGCAGATACATCTCCCGTGCCGCCACGAAGCGGCGAAGTTCCCCGAGAAACTTCTCATCGCAAGCGAGCGATCTGAGACGCTCCGCAGGCGTGCTCTGCAGCACAACCCACGGATTGTGCGTGCGCTCCCAGAGTTGCTCGTCGATGTAGGACCACAATGCGTCGCCTCCGTGGCTCCATGTCCAGCGCAGGTCGAGAGCAAGCGAGCGCAGGACGGCTATTTCGCTGGGCAATTCGGGCAGGGGAAGCGCAACCATGACCCGGCACCACCTTTTTCTCAGACTGCGAACAGTCTCATCATTTGCGAAGCAGGTACAACGCCAGAATTCCTTGTTTCCCTCCTTGATGGGAATCAAGGACGGCTCGCTTCACCCCAAAAATGCATAACCACAGCGTATTTTGTCGGCGACTATCGTCCACGCATCGGCGCGATGAACTCCCACGGAAATCAGGCGCCAGGAAATTGTCGCATGCTTCATGACGATTATGGAATCCGTTTCGCGAACATCCAGCCGACGCAAATGCCTCCGCCTTGTACCTCGACGCCGGCCTTGGCCCTGCTATAACCGGTTCAGAGGCGCGAATTGAAGGTATTCGGCAGCAATGAGATTTCGAGTACATCGTCCAGATTAAAATAGTTCAATATTTCAAATACTTGGATGGGTGGCCGAGCGGTTGAAGGCACCGGTCTTGAAAACCGGCAGACCTGCAAGGGTCTCGTGGGTTCGAATCCCACCCCATCCGCCAGTTCAGAACAGAACCGCGAACTCCGGGCGTAGCCGCTCCTACGCCCGAAACGGCCGCGAGGGTTCTGAGAAGGTCACTTTTCGACCCCATGATGCGAACCTCTTTGTCCGCGACCTCGACGCGCTGGGCGAGCGCGCGCAGATGCTCACGCCGATAGCCGCCGCCCTCAATCCGCATCCGCGAGCGCGCGGTCCTGGCGAACTTTCTGACCATCTGCGGCGTGACTGCCTGCTGGCTTGAGCTTTCCATCATGGTCCGCGCCCGCTCGGCGTCGGCTTGGGCCTGATCGCGAATAGCCTTGAGGCCGGCGATGCGCTCTTTCAGCGCCGGGTCGTCCAGATCGGCGACACCCGACTCGATGGCGTCATAGAGCCGCTTAAGCCGCAGGTCGGTCTCCGTCGCGCGCTTATTGAGTTCGGCGATATGTTCGCGGCGGCGTTCGGCGCGCTCCTGGCGGCGGTCGAGGACGGCAGCGAGCACTTCCTCCAGCCGCTCAGGCTGAAGCAAGCGGTCCTCGATATGGCCGGCGACAAGGTTGTCGAGCTTGTCCATCGGGATCGAACGGCCCTTGCAGCCGGTCTCACCCTGCCGGGCCTTGATGGAGCATGTGTAGTACCGATATTGGCCGCCCTTGCCGGTGCGCAGCGTCATCGCGCCGCCGCAGTCGGCGCAAAAGCAGATGCCGGTAAGGAGAGTCGGACCACTGACGACCCGGGCTGGCGTCACCTTCGGATTGCGCGAGCGCAGATGCGCCTGCACGGCTTCAAAGGTGGCCTGGTCGATGATCGGCGGCACATCGACCACGACCACCTCTGTCTCGGGCTTTAGCGCCTTGCTCTTGCCGCGTTTGTTGAACTCGTGGCGGCCGACATAGGTGGTCCGCGTCAGGATGCGGTGAACCTGCCCGATGCCCCAGCGGCCGCCGTCGCGCGTGAAGATGCGGTGGCTATTGAGATAGGAGACGACTTTCTTCACGCCCAACGGGCCGGACACGCCGTCACCCTCCAAGGTCAGACGATAGATCAGCCGCACCGTCTCGGCGTGCAGCGGATCGATCTCCAGCTTCTTCTTGATCTTCGCGCCGCGCTGCTCGGCCGCAACAACGTGATAGCCGATGGGCGGCAGGGAGCCGTTCCAGAAGCCTTGTCGCGCGTTCTCCTTCAACGCGCGCAGGACGTGCTTCGCGTTCTCCTTGGACTGATACTCGTCGAACAGCGCCATGATCTGGCGCATCATGACGTGCATGGGATCGTCGCCCATCTCCTGGGTGATGGAGACAAGCTTGACGCCGTTCTTGGCGAGCTTGCGGACGTAGAACTCCAGCTCGAAGTGATCGCGAAAGAACCGGCTGAACGAATGGACGATCACCACATCGAACGGGGCCGGCTTGGCGGTTCCCGCCTCGATCATGCGTTGAAACTCGGGCCGGCGGTCGTTGGTGGCCGACGCGCCGGGTTCGACATAGGTCTCGACGAGTTGATAGCCGCGCGACTGGCAGTATGCTTCGCCCTGGCGCTTCTGGTCGGGGATGGAGACATCATGCTCGGCCTGCCGCGCCGTCGAGACGCGCAGATAAAGGGCGGCGCGCAGCGGCACGGTCATGGCAGGTGTCTCCTTATCAGATCATCGGCACGGCCCGAAAAACTCGTCGAACAGGTCGCCGAACCATGCCTCGAACACGTCCACCTCGGCGTCGGTGACGGGGATGCGCTCGGGCCAGTCGTCGGTGACGGTCCACGTCGAGAGGTCGTGCTTGGGCGGGCGGCCGGGAAACGGCCAAGGCTCGCCGAGCAACTGACGAAGCTGTTCGGACGCCGAAAGCTGAAGCTTGCGGGACGCGTGAGACATTCCGCCAGAATCGCAGCCGTCCTTTGCGGGCGCAACCGACCGCTTTTACGCCACAGCCCGAAGCGTAGCCTGGGATAAAAATACAGGAACGCGGCGGTTCCCGGCGGCGCTAGCGTGGCGGCGGCAGGCATTAGGCGGCCTTGAGCGGACGCGCGCGCGCGATCCGCTCCCGCTCTTTGGGGCTGTGCATCGCTTCCCACAAATCGTTGCGTCGCTGCACGTTCAGCCAGAAGTCCGGGCTGTTGCCGAACACGCGCGCCAGGATGAGAGCCGTCGCTGCCGTCACTTTCCTGCGGTCGTTGCACAACTCGTTGACGTGCTTGCGCTGCACGCCCATCGCCTCGGCCAGAGCTGCCTGGGTCAAGCCGAGGGGCTGCATGAACTCCTCCGCCAAAATCTCGCCGACCGTGGCCGGCTTGCGCTTCGTCGTCAGCATGGTTCGCCTCGCTTCATCTGTAGCTGTGGTCGTCCAGATAGACGCTTTCGGCTTCGCCTCGGCCGCTGTCCCATTGGAACACCAGCCGCCATTGCTTGTTGACGCGGATCGAATGGAGCCCCGCCAGACTGCCGCGCAGCTTCTCGAAGTGATTGCTGGGCGGCACGCGCAAGTCCTGATCGGTCGTCGCGTCGTCGATCATCTGGAGCTTGCGAAAGAGGCGGCTTTCGAGATCGGATGGGATGTTCCGAGAGTGGATATCCTCGACGAAGAAAGCGCGCAGCCATTCGTCCCGAAAGCTCACGATCATACGGCAGCTCCATGGCGAGTATATGTACCACTCTATGGTACATCATGCAAGACTCTTGGCCTTGATGGGAGCACGCTCTCCACCAAGCCTTAAAGGCATGGCAAGCCCCTGGCCGGGCCGGGGACAGCCGGTCAAGGCCGCAAGCCGCGAAGCGGGGGCGCGACAGCGCCAGCCTTGAGGGGCTGGCGTCGGTCCGGCCTCCTGCCGCCTGCCGTTACGGCTCACAGGCCCAGCCCACGCTTGTGGCCGAACGACCAATCCATCCCGCCGTCCGGCATGGCGATGCCGGAGATATGGCGGCCGATATGCTGTTCGAGAACAGGTCGCCAGGGAACGAGACTGAAGCCTAAGCCATCGTCGATCATCGCGAACCGGCCGCTGGAAAGCTGGGTCGAGCCGACAAGCTGGCCCATGACGTAATTGCCGGGAATGGCCGGCTGCCATTCTCTGCCGCGTTCGGCGGCGAGCGCCCTGCCGGCGCGCTCGATGTCAACATTTTCCAGGCGCTGGACGAGGTCTTTGGGCGCGCGGATGCGCCCGTCACCGAGATCGGTGGCATAGCCCATATCGACCAGCGACTGCCTGCGCTGGGTCAGCGCCGTTCGCACCTCCAGGCCGAAGCCCTCGTTGGCGAGCACGATGCGCTGGCGCGAGGCCAGTTCGCGGTCCAGCCAGGTCGCGCCATCATGGCCGATCTGTTGGTCAAGGCCGGTCGGCGACAGAACGTTGATGCGGATATTCGCGCCGTTCCGGGCCTGGTCATAGGTCTGGCCTCGCTCGGGCAGGTCGGTGGGAACGCGCCAATGATCGGCATCGATCCGTTCGACGATGCCGACACGGCGTAGCGCCTCCAGCCGGCGCACATGGGAACGGACGAATGCTTCGGGATCACCGCCCAGCCTGTCGATGCCGACGACCGCCTGCTCCAGATGGGCGGACGGCCGATAGATGCCGGTCTCGCCGGCAACGTCTCTGATGTTGAGGTCGGCGGCCCTTGGGCCGGTCGGGCCAGAGCCGGCAACCACGATCATGCCCCGGCTGACTTCCTCCGCGCGGGCGGCGTCCATCTCGATGTGATGGACGCGCCCGTCCGTGCCGTCGATGACCAGCCGGACCCGCTCGCCCAACTCATCGCCGCCAAGGCCCTTGTCGAGCACGCGACCGACGATGCGCTCGGTCAGCTCTTCCCGATGCAAGGCGTAGGATGAGACGGATCGCATTTCCCCCAGCCCCTCGCGCTCCAGCGCCCGGTGCATGGCCTTGATGATGTCGCCGCGTTCGCCAAGATCGCGCAGCACGGATTCCGCCCGGCGTGAGATGGTCCAGCGCCCGACCTCCACCTCGCTGGCGAGGCCCATGCGCTCGAGCTTGCGCGCTCGCTGGATCAGCAGCGCCCGGTTCTGGCGCATGGTTTCCAGCATGTCCCTATCGGGCCGCAGGTCGGCGAACTCGTTGCGGCTCTCCTGTTCGGCGATCAACATGCGATCCAAGCGGGTGAAGCGGTCGGCGTCCACTTCCCGTTCCAGGCTTTGGGAGACTTCCTGCTCGTTCTGCCGGCCCAGCTCCAAAGTGACGATCTCGCTCGCCCGCTCACGGACCCCGTGAGCGATGTAGTCGCCGGCGATGTTGAGCGTCTTGCCGTCGTCTGTGACGCCCCGGACGATGACATGGGTGTGGGGATGGCCGGTGTTGTGATGATCGACGGCGATCCAGTCGAGCCGGGTGTCGAGGTCGGCTTCCATCTGCTTCATTAGATCGCGGGTGGTCTCCCGCAGGTCCGACAGTTCCACGCCGTCCTCCGCCGAGACGATGAAGCGGAATTGGTGGCGGTCGTCGCGTCCGCGTTCGACGAAGGTGCGGCCGTCTTCCACGTCGCGCTCGGCGGAATAGGCTTGGCCCTTCTCGCCGTCACGGGTCACGCCGTCGCGCTGGAGATAGCGCAGATGCGCGTCCACCGCCTTGGCGCTGACGAACTGGCGACCTCGC
Organism: Rhizomicrobium sp.; assembly: GCA_049692035.1. Classification (GTDB taxonomy): domain Bacteria; phylum Pseudomonadota; class Alphaproteobacteria; order Micropepsales; family Micropepsaceae; genus Rhizomicrobium. Next base: position 16,991 of record JBAVOL010000049.1, on the reverse strand, counting down.
GTCGCTCCGCGTTGCGGGTTCAGCTTCACGATGCGAGCCTTCACCGTGACGCGCCGCGCCCGCGTGCGAACGCCGCTCCCGTCCCGGCTCCAAGCGCTGCGGCCCTTCAGGACCAGCGCAGCCGATGCACCTCTGCCCCGCGCGTTGAATCGTCCGCTTGCCTTCCCGTTCCCCGGCGGGCGGTTGGGATTGCCGCCGGCCCGCCGGATCGCCTGCTGCACTTCGGCGGCGAAGCTGTTCGGTCGCCGCCGAACCGTACCGACTCGCCCACCATGCGCGCGCACGCCGCCACTGGCGCGGATACGGCCGGGACGGATGTTGAAGGTGTCGTCTTTGCTCGCCATGCAGAGACGATTGGGGGGCGAAAGACAGGCAGCAAGAGTAGAAATGCCGTCGTAGGGCTGCGGCGAATTAATACTTGCTGTAGCGTAGAAACGGCGGGATTCCGCCCGACACACATTGCGGTGGGTGTCGCCTGACGCATTGAAAACACTGATGAAATCAGCGAAGGCGACGGCACCACACCTCTTCGCGGCTGGGAGTAAGCGGCCGAAAATCAATGTGCAGACAGAAACTTAGGAGCGTAGCGACGCCAGCGAGGAATCTCGCTTTATCTTGCCTTCCTAATCGGGGCCCCAAAGTCAATCGGTATCTGCGTTTTTTGCCTTTCCCAAGATCATCGTCATTGCAGCCTCCATGCATCATGGCGGACAGATTCCCGCCCATTGACCGACGCACGCTTTGCTTTCTCCAGGCGGGGTCCATGCGTTCCTTCGCGTTCGGCACTGGGCCGTCGCACGCTCTTCATCTGCTTCGTAACAGGGCTGTCCAAGCGATCGGACGCTCTCATCCTCGAAGGACGGTAGCAGGCAAGAGATAGCGGACATTCCCTGTTTCGCGGCCCCGCCGGGGGACGCTCACCGCGCGCGCGGATCTCGATATTGGCTCCTTTTCAGCGGACTGATGGTCGCACCGGCAGCCGGTAGTTCGTCTCAGCTCGGCAGATTTTGATCACTGTGCCGGCTGCAATTTCACCTTTCGCGTCACCTTCGCGCCGAACCCGACCTTGAAGTCGGTCTCGTCGATCCACATGCGGTGGAGGATGCCGGCGAGCTTGCGTGCAACCGCGACAATGGCGCACATCATGTTTGTCCGCTTGGCGATCCGAAGGCCCCAAGCTCGCAGCGCCGACCATTTCCGCACGCGCATCAGAAGGCTCGCGGCGGCCTCACACAGCGCCTCCCGGACATTGATATCGCCCTGTTTGGTGATCCGTCCTTCGTAGTCGATGGTCCCGAATTGATGGCGCCTGGGCGTCATGCCAAAATGCGCGCCAACGGTCCGCGATCGCGTAAAGCGCAGCGGGTCATCCACCCCGACTTTGAACGATAGTGCGGCCACCGGACCAACGCCTGGAACCGTCATCAACCGACGACATACCGTGTCATGCTGAACCACTTGCAACAGGATTCTGTGCAGCTTGTCGTAACCCTCGTGGACGGCCCGGTGCACCGCCAGCATCGTCTCGATCGTCTTCAAAAACACCGGATCGGCATGCTCGATGAGTTCGCGGACGCGGGCTTCGAAGCGCCCACGGCTGATGGGGCCAACCAGCAATCCGTAGGTTCTGAGGGCGCCGCAGATATGGTTTTCCAGATCGACCAGTTTGCGCTTGAGCAGCTTCCGGTTCGACAGAAGCGTGCGCATCCGCTGCATTTCGACGTTCTTCACATGCACGGCGCGGAACCAGCCCAGGCGCATCATTTGGGCAATTCCGCGCGCGTCATTGCGGTCCGTCTTGTTGCGCATGGTCGATAGCGAGACACGCATATGGCGCGCTTCCACCACGATCATTGCCAACCGCACCGGCTGCAGCTCACGGTGCAACCAGATACCCAGCGACGACGCTTCCACGCCGACGCGACTGAGGCGATCCGCGAAGCCCTCAAGTGCGGAGCGGATCGCCTCCGGCCCGGTGGCAACGGGCATCAGGAAACCCCTCAAACTAGATGCTTTAAATCGAGCAAACAGGGTGCGTCACGCACATCACAAGGACGTCAGATTTGCACGCCGATGCCCCTCAACTGGGGTCAATTTGCATGCCGATCCACACCACGCTATCCAATGCGGTTACAACACTCGCAGGTTGGTCGCCCTCGCTGCCCCTAATGATCACCGTAACTGTCAGCACTCGCAAAGCGAGACTCTACGACCTCAATCGACACCGAGGCCAGATTTCAGCGTGCCGGCCGGAATCGAAAATCCGTCTTTGAGTCGGTCTCGGATGTATTGCCCGGGCAAATAGTGAGAACGCGCATGGCACTGAAGCGACGAATGGGACCGGAAAATTCTGCGGCTCGCTTCGCCTTGATGGATGCCGTCGAGGCGGTCATGCGCGAGCAGGGCTATGCTGCTCTCAGCGCCCGAAGCGTCGCGGCGCGCGCCAGCCTCAAATACCAGCTTGTCTTTTATTACTTCGAAACGATGGACGATTTGCTGCTCGCCGCCTACCGGCGTCGCACGGAAACGGTGCTGACGCGGCTCGAGCAGGCGTTGGATTCTCCGCGACCGCTGCACGCCTTCTGGCAGGCCTCCTCCGATCCCGTCGACGCAGCGCTCTCGCTCGAATACATGGCCATGTCGAACCACAATCAAGTCATCCGGGCGGAAACGATCGCGTTCGGAGAGCGGTTTCGCCGGATCGTCGCAGAGAAGCTGACAACACGCCTCAGGATGACCAATCCCAATCCGAAGGTGTTCACGCCCTTTGGTGTGACCGTGGCCATCAACCTCATGGGGAGCATTCTCGGTTTTGACTCAGCCCTTGGGATTTCGGGGGGACATCTGGAAGTCGAGACCATCGTCGCGTGGTGTTTGCGCCAACTCGAACCTGATGCGGCGAATCCTATTTGACATCCTTCCACGGCGTGCTAACCATGTGGTTAGCAAAAGCCGGCTGCTGGAGTTGTCAGACCTTTAGACGGGGTCACCGGCATCAGGCTGCCGACAGGGAGGATGATCATGCAGACCTTGGCTGAGCTCGACCTGCCGGACCTGCCGGTGGAGGATTCCGCCTTCGGCGCAGATCCGATGCGCTATTTCAACGAGGCGCGGACGAAGCATCCCTGGCTCGCCAAGTCCAATGTCGGCTACTATGTCCATGAATATGCGGCTATCCGCGAACTGCTCGGACAGGACGACAAGCTGCGTCCTGCCTATGACGGCATCGTCGAGCAGCTTGGCGCCCAAGGGACGCCATGGGGCCGCTTCACGGAAGAGCAAATGATTTCACTGCCGGCTGACAAGCACCGGCTCTTGCGCGACACCTTCGCTGCGAAATTCACCCCCCGCTATGCAAATCAGCTGCGCCCGATGATGCAGGGGACGATCACGCGGCTGTTGGACGAATGGGCGCCGAAAGGCCGGTTCGATTTCGAGGGTTTCTCCTCTTTCTTCCCGATCTCGAACATTTTTACCCTGGTGGGCGCGCCGCACGCGGAAATCCCGGGCATCCGCTCAAGCCTTGAAACGCTCGGCACCGCCTTCAGTATGGATAAGAACCTCCTGCCGAGGATCTACACGGCCTTCGATCGCATTGAGGAGTTGGTGCTCCGGCTCATCGCAGAACGCCGCGCGCATTCAGAGTCCGGAGACGCGGAGGATCTGCTGAACCTTCTGATCCGTACCAGCGATGAAGGCGGCATCGGCGACCGGCAGCTCGCCGACCTGCTGATCTTCCTGTTCATCGCCGGCTACGACACGTCGAAGAACGTGCTGACCCACACCATGTACCTCTTGCTGCAACATCCCGAGGTCTATGAGCGCTGTGGTGCAGACCGCGAATATTGCAGCCGGGTTCTCGAAGAGGCGCTGCGGCGCTTCAATCCAGGTTCCGTGCCGCGCTTCACGAGCGAAGACGTGGTGTTCCGCGACGTTCTGATCCCCAAGGACACCATGCTGTGGTTCACCCTCAACATTTCCGGTCGCGACCCGCGAACCTTCAAGGACCCCGAAACCTTCGACCCCGAACGGGAATTCGAACCCAACAAGCGTCACATCGCCTTCAGCCTCGGCAAGCACATGTGCCTCGGCCAGTTCATCGCCCGCGCACAACTGCAGGAGGCTCTGCACCAGATCCCGCAGCGGATCCGCAACCCGCGCCTGGCCGGCGAGGTCCGCTGGCGTTCCTATCCGGGCACCTGGGGAATCAAGTCGCTGCCGATCGAATTCGAACCCGCAGAGCCGCTGTTTGAGGCCTGACCGTGGTCAAGATCACCTATATCGAAGCCCGCGGTGCCAAGCACGTCGTCGAGGTCCAACCTGGCGTCTCGGTCATGCAGGGCGCGGTGTGGAACGGGATTCCCGGGATCGTCGCCGAGTGTAGTGGGAATTGCGCGTGCGGCACCTGCCGAGTCTATGTCGACGAGGCCTGGCGCGAGCGGTCGGGCGAGCCCTCCGCGATCGAAGAGGCGACGATGGAAATCCGCGATGATCCGCAACAAGGCAAACGTCTTTCTTGCCAGATCAAGGTCACCGAGGAGCTCGACGGGCTCGTTATCCGCATGCCGGAGAGTCAATGGTAGGCGTGATCGGCTCGAACCGTCGAACCGATAGCGCGAGAATGCCGGTGCCTATCGGCCTGCCCTGGTCGGCTTTGCAGTGGCCTTTCGCCGACCGCGCGGCGCCTCGACTGAGTCCAGCACCGTGGGAAAAGGCACTTCACGGCCTTCTGCAAAAGCCCGCAGGCATGCGTCGACGAATGCGAGTGTCTCGGCGTGACCGCTGCTGATGCCAATCGCGGCCTCGAGCGCGAGCACCTGCGCCAGGCTGGTCAAGAGGATCGTGGCCACGATCGGCTGCATGGGCGAGGCCATGCCGCGCTGCTCCAGATGTCGGATCAGCACTCGGGCTTGCAGCTGGCGCGCCTCTTCCGCTGCGCGCGCAACCTCCGCCCTGACAGCTGGGCGGCGGTTCGCGAGCGCGTTCAGTTCCATGGCGAGGATCGCCTGGGCCGGATCCCGGTTGAGCTCCTGCAACGCGCGCAGTGGCTCATCGGAGCGCATCACCTCGTCCAGCCGGGCCCGCAGCCTTTCGGCGTTCTTGCGGATGACAGCAATGAACACGTCGTCCATCGTGTGGAAGTAATAATGGACGATCTGGCGCTTGAGATTGACCTTCTCGGCCAAATTGCGGGCGGTGACAGCGGGATAGCCTTCGTCGCGGATGAGCTGCTCGGCCGCGTCGACAAGGGCGGCACGCATCGCCGAATTCTCTCCACCTCTGCGACGATCCGAAACCATCCAAGCTCCAGCAAGCCGTCTGACGCGCACGGGCGTCCTTCGCCACTACGACGGCCGGGCGCCGGAATCAACCTGCGGGATTGGCCGCGCCCTGCGCGATGCCGACCCCGGCCTCCGCCGTGATTGCCTTCAGGGGCAGGCTCGCATCGGCGACGCGCTCCGGCGGAATGGCAAGCCTGGCCGTGACCAGCGCCTTTCCCTGAATGTAGTCCTTGGCGCTATTGACGCAGTCGAGGGCGATGACGTGGCCTTGGCGAAAATAGACCAAGCTGAAACTCCGGCTTGCCGGCTCGCCCCGCACGACGACTTCGTCGTAACCAAGCGAAAGCCCCACAGTCTGCAGTTTCAGATCGTACTGGTTGGACCAGAACCACGGTATGGCGTGATAGGTCTCGTGCCCGCCCAGAATCGCCTTGGCTGCCACTGCAGCCTGATCCACCGCGTTCTGCACCGACTCGAGCCGGATCTCGGCACCGCCGGCGAAAGCGTTGCGGTGCAGCGCGCAATCGCCGATCGCGTACACGCCCGGCAGGCTCGTCCGGCACTGGCCATCCACCGCTACACCATTGCCCCCCGCTGCCCCAGCCTGAAGCAGCGGCTGTACGGATGGGGCGATACCAATGCCGACCACCACCATCTCTGCAGCCAATTCTTCGCCGCTGGCGAGCCGCACGCCGCTGACCCGCCCCTCGCCCCCCAGGATGCATTCGAGTCTGGCCTCAAGACGTATATCGACACCGTGGGCGCGGTGCTCAGCTTCGTAGAAGCGCGACAGCGGTTCGGCCGCGACGCGCGCCAGGACACGGTCCAGCGCTTCCAGCACCGTGACCGACTTGCCGAGCTTGGTCAGGACTGCGGCCGCTTCCAGTCCGACATAGCCGCCACCGACCACCACCACCGAGCGAACGGCGTCCAGCTCAGCGATCATGGCATCGACGTCGGCACGGGTCCGGATACTATGGAGCCCTGAGAGATCGTGGCCGGGACAAGTCAGCTGCTTCGGCGTTCCGCCCGCAGCCCAGATCAACGAACCGTAGGCCAGCGTCTCACCGGAGCCGAGGACGACCTGACATTGCGCGGGATCGACCGTCGTCACACGCATGCCCAACAGCAGCTCCACCCGGCGCTCGCTCCAATAGGCCTCCGGCCGCAGAAGCATGCGCTGGAAGGGCTTTTCCTGAGCGAGATACTCCTTGGAAAGCGGCGGCCGCTCATAAGGCGGACTGAGCTCGTCCGTGACGATGCCGAGCGAACCCTCGAATCCCTTGTCGCGCAGCGCCACGGCAGTGCTGGCGCCGCCATGTCCGCCGCCGACGATGAGAACGTCGAACTGCCGCATCCCTACACTTCCTCTCCTACATTCACGAGCCGATCACGGCGAGGCGCGTGGACATGGCGCCGTCGAGCCGGATCACCTGACCGTTCAGGAATGGGTTGCAGATGATCGCTTCGACCAGCATGGCGTATTCCTCGGGCCGGCCGGTGCGCTTGGGGAAGGCGATGTCGGCGATCAGCTGCTGCTGCAACTCGGGTGGTGCTGCCGCGAGCCTTGGCGTCATGATCGGTCCCGGGGCGATGGCGCAGACCCGCACGCCGATCGGCGCCAGATCGCGGGCCATCGGTGCCGTCATACCGGCGACCGCCGCCTTGGAAGCTGCGTAAGCCGCCTGGCGGGCCTGGCCTTCAAAGGCGGCGGTCGAGGCGGTGTTCACGATCACGCCCCGTTGGCCATCGGCATCGGGCGTGTTCTTGGCGAAAAAAGCGGCGCTTAGGCGAGACACGTTGAACGGGCCGAACAGGTGCATCCGCACCATCGCCTCGAACAGTCCCATGTCATGCGGAACGCCGCCAGCATCGGCAGTGGCGGGGGTGGAAAGAAGCGCGCCGGCCACGTTGACACAGATCGAGAAGACACCAAGGGTCTGCGCAGCCGAAATCGCTGCCTTCACGTCGGCTTCAATGACCTGATCGCCAGCGACCGCAATCACTCTAGCTCCAAGCTCGTCAGCGAGCGCGCGGGCACGATCAGCGTCCGGATCAAACACCACCACGCCGACGCCGAGTTCAGCGAGGCGCCGGGCCGTAGCGCCGCCAAGGCCCCCCGCGCCGCCATTTACGAGCGCTGAACACTGCGTCAGTTCCATCTGTGCGCGCCCTCCTCAGCGCATGACTGTCCTCTTTCGAACGCTGTCGTCGCGCCTATTTCGCCGGCAGCCGGGCGAACTCGGCATCGAGCACGTCGAGCCCTACGTTGGTGAACTGGTCAGGGGCGAAGGCCTGCACGGCCCGCAGGGTCATCGCCTTGGCCATGGCGATCCGCTGATCCGAGCTGATGCCCGGCAGATGCTTGTCCAGCAGCGCCTTCGTCGCCGGATCGGCCAGCAGCTTGCCGATCTTGGTCGTGGCGGTCGAGTAGCCCTTGGCCGTCTCAACTGCCGCCGGGCGCTGGACCATAGGCGCCACGCCGGGAGCGACGGGCACGAAGCCCGCCGCCGGCGTCAGCTTCAGATTCAGATTGGCCATCCCACGGATGATGAAACTCGGCTCGAACTCGTAATTCCGAGCCCGGCGCGGCCCGTGTATTTCTTCAGCCACGTCGATGTTCGCCGTATGCTCCAAGAATTTTTCGAGGATGACCCGCACCTCCACCCGAGCCAGTGGTGCGCCTGCGCAAGTGTGCTTGCCGCGCCCAAAAGCGATGTGCTCCTTGATTCTCGGCCGGTCGAGGACGAAGGCCTGCGGATCCTCCCAACGCCGCGGATCGCGATTGCCGGCAGCCAATGCCAGCATGACTTTGGTTCCAGCCGGAATCTTCAGATCGCCAATCCGTGTGTCCCGGCGCGCCAGGCGGGCGGTCTGCTTTGTGGAGCCTTCGAGACGCAGCACTTCTTCCAGCAGTTGCGGGATCAGTGACGGCTCCTTGCGCAGCTGATCCTGCAGGCCGGGCTGGTCGACGATGTAGCGCATCGAGTTGCCGAGAAGCTTGGCGCTGGTGTCTTGGCCCGCCGCAAACAAGAACGTGCCGAGGCGAACGATCTCCCCAACGTCCGGCGTCGAGCCGTCGGGGAATTTGGCATTGGCAAGCTCGGAAAGCACATCGCCGCGCGGGTTCGCCTGGCGATCCAGCACATATTGGGCGAAATAGGAGCCCATCATAACGAGCGGATGGGTCTCCGCCGAATAATCGTTTTCGTCACGCTGCAGACTTCCGGGAGGCGGCGCCGCCGCGATCGCATCCATGAACAGCTGGCGATCATCCGTCGGCACACCAAGCAGTTCGGCGATGACCAGGGTCACGAATGGCGTCGCAATCTCTTTGATGAGTTCACAGCCACCGCGTGAAACCGCATCCCTGACGAGCTGGTCGGAATATGCGGACATGAACTGCTCGTTCGCCTTGAGCCGAGAGGGCGTGAACAGCGGCGCCAGCAGCGACCGGACGAAGGTGTGATGCCGGTCATCATAATTGACCAGCAGATCCCCGCCCAGGAACTGCGGCCGGTGCGCTTCCACCTCGGCGCTGATGTCCGAGCCCTGCGGTTCGAACGGCAGGGGTGCGGCCGCGCCCTGCAAGCCGATGATCGCCGAGAAATCCTCACTGTTCTTCAGCACTTCGAGGATCTCTTCGAAGCCCGTCACCACGACATAGTCTCTTCCCGGGATCTGGTAGATCGGCCCCTTGGCGCGGATCGCTTCGAAATAGGCGTAGGGGTCTTTCAGAATCTCGTGGTCGGTGAAATAGTCACGGTCTTCCAGGGCTTGCATGACTGGCTCTCCTAGCTGTTCTGCTGTGCCCCACAACGAAGCCAGCGGGCGCGTTCGTAATGGGGTGCGGTTAGCCTTCTTCTGCGATGGTGACGCGCAGTCCGGACAAGCTGTCCTTCATCCGGATCTGGCAAGCAAGACGCGAGCGCGCATCGCGATGGCTGGAGCCCTCGAGAAGATCGCTCTCGTCTTCGCTCATCGGCGGAAGTGTTTCGGCTAAGGCGGGATCGACATGCACATGGCAAGTCGCGCAGGAGCAAACACCGGCGCACAGTGCCAGCATCTCATCGATGCCGGCGTCACGGATGACCTCCATCACGCTCATGCCGGTCGCGGCGTCGAGCGTGTGCGTCTTGCCCTTACGCGTCGTGACGATCAATTTGGTCATCGCTCTGAAATCACTCCTGCAACTGGCCCGCGCGTCGCCGCCCAGGCCGAAACATTGGATGAAGCGCCGTCCACGCCTGCAGCGCTAGACAGACGTCTAGCGTGCTAGACATGTGCATAGCAATCGGCTATCTGTGTGTCAAGATGCGGTGCTTGCGGCGCGTTCGCGGACCCCGTCTGGAAGGCTGGCCAGGTGGTCGGCGCGCCACCTGCAGGAGTGCAACTTCATGGCCATTACCGACGTCTCCTCCCGACCGATCGCCGAGATCGTCAGCCTCGCCGGTCGCACGGCGGTCGTCACTGGCGCCGCATGGGGACTGGGCAAGGCAACCGCTCGCCGGCTCGCCGAGGCTGGCGCTTCCGTCCTGATCGGCGACATCGATGAGGGGAAGGCCGCGGCAACGGCCAAGGAGATCAACGATGCGCATGGCGCGCAGGTGGTTTCTGTGCGCATGGACGTGACGGACAGCGATGCTGTCATGGCAGCCGCCGATCTTGCCGTTCGCGATCTGGGTGGCATCGACATCTGGGTCAACAACGCCGGCGTAGCCTCGCACGTCCCCCTTCTCGAAATGCCCGACGCGGAGTGGGACCGCGTGATGGCCGTGAACCTGCGAGGATTGTTCGCCGGATCACGCGAAGCTGCGCGCCGTATGATTGCGGCTGGCAAAGGCGGAGTCATCGTCAACCTCTCATCGCTCGCGGGTTTCAGGGGCATAGCACCCGGCGAGGCCGCCTATGTCACCTCCAAGCACGGCGTGCGCGGGGCGACACGGCAAATGGCGTTGGAGTTGGCCCCCCACGGCATCCGCGTCCTGGGAGTTGCACCGGGCTATTGCCAGACCGAACATACAGCGCACCTCGCGGACATGGACCCCGAGCTTCTCAAGAAAATCCCCATCCCCGGAATCGCCAGCAGCAAGCTCGGGCGCGTCGGCGTACCGGACGACATCGCGCGCGTGGTGCATTTCTGCGTATCGGACATGTCGATGTTCATGACCGGGACAACGCTGCTGGTGGACGGCGGTGAAGGGAGCTGACCACAGGGCCGCAAGCCAAAGCTTGGCTGATCGCAGCTTTTGGCTCGCGGACTAGATCGTGGAGGCCGGTCAAGGGGTCCCATACAGTTTCGCAAGTTCCTCGCCTTCTGCGCCGCCTTCCAGGGGTATGCGCAGACTGTTCGTCACCATCGAAAGCATCATGTAGGTTCCGATAGCGAACACGAGCTCCATCATTTGACGATGATCGAACTGCTCCGCGAGCGCCGCCCACATTTCGTCATCCAGACTGTAGGAACTACGCATCTGATCGACCGCCCGCAACAAAGCTCGCTCGGAGTCCGACCAATGCGAAGAATCTGGACCCTGTTTGATCGCGTCGATATCGGCTGCATTGATCGCCCCGGAGCGAAGCCCTTCCCGCAGGTGGCTCGCCCATTCGTACTCGGATTTGCATGTCCAGCCGACGTAAAGCACGATCAGTTCCCGCACACGATCCGGCAGGATCGATTTCGTCAGCAAATGGCGGGCATAAGTCAGGAACGGCCGCGTCAGGCTGGGATGTTGTGCGAAGATGGAAATGATCCCGTATGGGGGGCCCTGCTCCCACGCCTCGGCTCCTCCCATGACGGCAAAGACATCCCTGGCCTCGTCGGTCCATTCAGAACGTTTAAGCGGAGGTATGCGTGGCACAGATTTCGACATGATGTTTTCCTCGTGATCGTCGTTGCATTTACCGTTGTCGTACTAAAGAGGATGGTTCGCTTAATCGAAGAGCGCTCAGTCAGGGATAAAGAGTTCGGCTTACGAATTTGAGGCTGAACTATGAGAACCGAAATCGGTACGTTTTCCCTCATCTTCAACAAAATACAAGAAATGGAGCGCCCCTCTCGACCAAACCCTTAGTCAAGGGTCTCTTGGCCATCACGCCAACGCGAGAGCTTCTGAGTCTTTCGGAAAACCGGCTCCCGTTTGTCCCTCACTCCCGGCGCCACTCTAGCGCGGCGCTAAAAGGACTTCATTTTGGACGGATGGGGCTTGAGGTCCATATAGGTCAGCACGCCCGGGGGCGCCTCGCAAACCAGCGGAATGGCGTTGACATTCGCCGTTGCAACGGTAGCCAAGGCCGACACCCCATGGTCCTTTGTGTCCGAGGAAAGCGTCAAATCGAGCTTCACGCGGGGCTCGCCATCGACCTCCACCCGGTAGCCGCCGCCGTCAAAGGGAACTTCGGGGAAATCCTTCTCGCGCAGCTTGGTGACGTGATCCACAATCACACGTGCTTCTCCGCCGATCATGCCTTTCACCTTGAATCGCACGCCGGAAATAGTTCCCGGAGCGACGTGAAACCCGGTCCCGGGAAGGTCAATGGGCTCGTCGGCATAGACGACGTCAATCTCCTCTACGATCTCATCGACCTGCACGCCCATGCTCTCGGCGACGCCACATACAGTCGAGGCATAAATGCTCTTGAGAACGCCCGGCGTGGCGATAAGCGTATTATCGAGAGTCTTCCGTCCGAACCCGAAGAAGGTATCCATCGCGGGATCATGCCAAGTGTCGTAGTTCAGGATCTCATACATGCGCACGGAGCGCGTATTGCTGCTCACTTGGAGCGCAGCCAAAGCGAGCCCCACGTTGCCGAAGCCGGGATCTATGCCGTCCGTGTAAAAAGTCGTTCCGCCCTCAAGGCAGGCTTCTTGCAGCCGCTTGTATATGGATTCGTCGACATATTTCGGATTTATCAGCGCGGGCATAGTGGCGTTGACCACATTCTTGCCCGAGCGCAGCATGCTTGTTAGCTCGTCGATCAGCGGATCCGTGTCGACTCCCATCCACAAATCGCCGCTGAGCGCGCAGCAGATGCAATCGGCGGGCATGGCGAGGAGTGCGTCCTTGTCTCGGGTGGCGCGCACGCCCACCGGTTTCAAGCCGCATATCTCCCCGACGTCGCGGCCCTCCTTGTTCTCGGAGTGCACCCAGGCGCCGACCAGTTCCAGATCAGGATGACCAACGATGGCGGAGACCGCGTTCGCTCCGACCACGCCGGTCGCCCATTGGATCACTCGATATGTCATGGTTTTCTTCCCTACATATATCGTTATTCAGCGCCCTATGACGGGCGTTGCCGCCAGGGTGGCCCTACGGCCGCATTCATTAAAGTCTGTGTGCTTACGCTTGTTTCGTCTCGATTTGCGCCCTTGTGTCAGGCGATCTTGCCGCCCACGCGACGGCTCCAACAGGTCTCCTCAGCAGCCCGCTAGACTATGGGTCAATGACCGGTGAGGCGATGACCCGTTGGTAGATCAATGCGACTCTTTCCACTGGGAGAGGATATTTTTGGCTCAGCCACCATGCCAATAATTCGAATGTTCCGCTGATGACAAGAATGACGCCAACATCAAGCGGCAGCCAATCTTTGCCGTGAAAACGCGCTTCAGCCACGTCGCGAGCGAGACGAAGGTACTCTTCTCGAAGCGCCCCTGCAGCTCCCCCGGTCAACAGCGTTTTCCATAGCTTTTTGTTCTCCGCGACATAGCTGCACACGGCAGAACACGCCGACAGCGTATCCTCTGAATCGAGAATGGGTACGGAGACTGACACCAGCTGCCTAATCTCTTCGGCAGCAATATCGTCAAGTATGGCTTCCTTGTCAGGGTAATGGCGGAAAAACGTGTTGTAGCCAACGCCTGCAGCATCCACGATTTCGCGAACCGAAATCTTGTCGAATGTCCTCGATTTCAGAAGCTCAAGCAGACTGTCACACAGCTCTTTCCGCGTTCGTAGCACGCGCATGTCTGTGGCTGTGGCAAATTCGGGCCGATACATTTTGCGGGACATCTTGGCAATCTCACAGATTCTGGGATTACAGCGGTATCGAAACGGGAGAGCATGAATCTCATGCTCCGCCGCCTCAACTAGCGCCAATTTGGAAAAGTCCGCAATTGGAACGCACTCGCGCACTTCTACTCTTCTGGTGCGATCGTCAGCTTGAGGCCTTCCATTTTTTCATCGACAACAATCTGGCAGGACAGCCGGGATTCCGGTTTGCGAAGGTCGGATGCCTCAAGAAGCATGTCCTCGTCCTCTGCCATGGGCGTCACCCAGTCGGCAAAGGCCGGGTCGACATAGACATGGCAGGTGGCGCAGGAACAACAGCCGCCGCATAGCGCTTGAATTTCGAAACCCTCATCACGAAGCACTTCCATCAGCGTTCGGCTGGTAGTGGCGTCCACTTCTCTGACAGTGCCGTCGCGCCTGGTTACGAATATGTGGGGCACGAAGCTTTCCTCCTCAATCGATCTAGTTCGGCTTCAGCACAAGGTGCAGATTTTCGAGACCGCGGATGATGTAGGTCGGCTCGTAGCTGAACGTGCGGTTTCCCGCCGGTCCGTGATGTTTCTCTGACAAGGCGATATCCGATGTCAGGTCGAAGAGTTTGTTGAGAATCACGCGGATTTCTGCGCGGGCCAGCGGATTTCCGATGCAGGTGTGCGCGCCGCGTCCAAAGGCGAGATGTTCCTTGACCCGCTTTCGATTGAGCTGGAATTCCGAAGGATTTTCCCAACGAGCCGGATCGCGATTGGCCGCCGCAAGCGCAACGATGATCGTCTTGCCGGCCGGAATTTCCATGTCGCCGATGCGGGTCTTTCTCTTAGCCAGGCGGAACGTCGCCTTGGTCGAGCCTTCGAGGCGCAGGATTTCTTCCAGCAATGCTGGAATCAACTCGCGATTCCCACGCAGATTGCGCTGCAGATCTGGGTCTTGAGCCACGTATCGCATGGAGTTTCCGAGCAGTTTGGCGCTGGTGTCCTGTCCGGCGCCGAAGAGGAACTGGGCGTTGTTGATCACGTCCTCCGGATCGGGCAGCGATCCGTCTGGATATTTTGCGGTGGCGAATTCGGTCAGCACGTCATCGCGCGGGTTCGCCCTGCGATCTGCGATGTAACGCGCAAAATACGGGCGCATGAACTGCCATGGCTCGATCTGCCGTTTGACCCGAGAATCCTCGATAGCGCCAACGAGAGGGGGGCCGGCATCGATCTGCTGGCGGAATCTTTCTCGGTCTTCCTCTGGAATGCCAAGAAGGTCCGCAATCACCATAGTCACGTAGGGGACCGCCATTTCCCTGACAAGCTCGCACCCGCCCTTTGCGACGGCGTCCCGGACCAACTTGTCCGAAAGCTCGGCCATGTACGCTTCGTTCTCTTTCAGCCGCGACGGTGTGAACAAGACCGTCGTGAGGGCGCGAAAATTGGCGTGCCTCGCACCGTCAGCGCTGACCAGGATATCGCCTCTCGCGAACTGATCCCGATGGGCCTCGATCTGTTCGGAGATGTCGTCTCCCACCGGTTCGAAAGGAAGCGACTGCGTCGGTACCGGCGAGTTGACCGAGGAGAAATCCTCGGTGTTGAGCAGAACCTCCACACATTCCTTAAATCCGGTGACTGCCACCATGGCTTTTGAGCTGGATGACAGGACCAAGCGATCGCAGCTCATCGAAATACCGGTAGGGGTCCCGCAGGACTTCATAGTCCGTGAAGTAATCAATCTCGTCGGCCAATTTCGACATTGAGCGCTCCTCGTGTTTGTCGCTGTCTTTTTTTAAGCCGCCCCGGGGGCGATGCCTCATGAAATGGAATACGATGATCCATAAATACGCCCGCCGAACCTGGGAGTCAAGATGTGGAGTGATGTACTCCATAATATGCATAAGTCATTGATTTTGTGTGGGGTCTGTCGGACGTCGACCATTCATGCATTGCGATGACACGGCCAAGGGTCGTCAGACGCCGTTTGCGCGGTTCAGTTTTTCCGCTTCCAGTACTTCCGGAAGGCTTCCGTCCAGAGTCCAAGCAGAAACATTCTCGCCTGGCCGCGAGACCTCCGGCCTCACGCAAAAGCCGAATCGCTCCTGCTCGCCGCAGAAGGCCTGACGACACTCCAAAATCCGCGCGCACCCAGATCGATCATCGTTCGCTGGAGGCGCAAGGCATCGCGCTGGAGCCCCAGCACAAGATCGGCCTGGCCGCAGCGCGCATGGTTGAGAAAGGGCTCGATGCCCATCGCTTTGCGGAACACCGCGAGATTGCCCGGGAGAATGGCGAAAAGATCATCGCCGATCCTCCATCGCGCTGGACGCCATCACCCATGGGCAGCCCCCCAACGGCGCGGCAGGACTTCGAAGCCCTTCTGATCATCCGACCTTCGGATGACCTCGATGACGAAGTCGAGATAGGCGGCCTCAAATGTCCATGTTGACAAATGTAGGCGTCGGTCAAAGCACTCGCCAGTGATCATAGGGCTATGGCGTAAACGTAGTGCTCATCATCGTCGGTCGTGGCCCGCCATCCTTCGCCTTGTCCAGTCCGGAGGCATGGGTGATAACCTTGGGCCGAAGGAGTTGTCGAAGGGCTGCAAAGTCCTTTGTTCCAGATCGATGTATCAGATCGCATAGGCTGCATCCGGAATTCGCATTTGTGAATGCGGACCTTTTTGCCGAAAGGTTTGCGAAAATCGCCGACAACGTCATGATGCGAAGGGCTGCGGCCCGACCGCAAAATGTGCCGGGTCCCGGCAGCGATAGTGCCGTATTGGAATTTGCGGCAGAAACGACTGGAGCCTCCCGACCCGGCCAGAGCAAGAAGTTCATCCCTCTCACGATTGCACGCGGGTCCTTCCACCCGCACGTCATACATCAATCTGGCAAGGCCCGGACCGGCTCGCTTCCATGAATGGATTAACGGTTCCGTCAATCGGATTGACTGGGTGGCTATTCGTCCGGGTAAGATGGAATGTGACGCGAATTTGTACGTTTTTCTTGATGTGAATTTGTCCTGATGACGCAAATCTTCCATTTCCTGCAAACCGTAGACCCGCTCTATGTGCTGTCCGGAGTTCTCGTCGGCGGCCTTGTCGGTATCACCGGCGTGGGCGGCGGCTCGCTGATGACGCCCATTCTCATCCTCCTTTTCGGCGTGCATCCGGCAATGGCAGTCGGAACCGATCTGCTTTACGCATCCGTTACCAAGGCAGGCGGCTCGCTCGTTCACGGTTACAATCGGACGGTGGATTGGCGGGTCGTGGCGCGGCTGGCATCGGGCAGCGTACCTGCCACGGCTCTGACCATTGTCGCGCTCTATTATCTCCATATCGACAGCAAGGCGGCCCAGCTCGTGATCACCCGCGTTCTGGGGTTCGCGCTCCTCTTCACCGCCATTTCGCTCGTTCTGCGCAAGCCGCTGATGCACTGGTACGGTGCGCATGTTCCCGAAATGAACCCCGATCTCGTCCGCAGACTGACAATCCTGACGGGGGCGGCTTTGGGCGTACTTGTGTCGCTCTCGTCGGTCGGCGCGGGCGCCATTGGCGTAACTGCGCTCGTACTCCTCTATCCGAAGATGGAATCGCGCCGTATCGTCGGCTCCGACATTGCCCACGCCGTGCCGCTCACGCTCGTGGCCGGTATCGGCCATTCGTTTCTCGGATCGATAAACTGGCACATTTTGTCTTCTCTGCTCGTCGGTTCGATCCCCGCCAT
>JBAVOL010000048.1:0-29060 GCA_049692035.1 Rhizomicrobium sp. | reverse complement strand
CAATTATGGCTGCCAACGCGCTCGTACAGACCCGGATCAATAGTGAAATCAAGGATGAGGCCACCGCCGTCCTGAGTGCGATGGGGCTTACGGTTTCCGATGCCGTGCGGCTTCTGCTGACCAAAGTGGCGGAGGAACGCGCGCTGCCGTTCAATCCGTTGGTGCCCAATGCCAAGACCGTGAAGGCAATGAAGGATGCCCGAAATGGCAAGGTCAAGAAGTTCAAGTCCGTCGACGCACTGATGGCGGATTTGAATGAGGACGATTGAACGTACCGGCCAATTCAAGAAGGATTACAAGCGAGAGTCAAAAGGGCAGCATCGCAAGACGATTGAGGACGAGCTAAAGTCCATCGTGTCCAAGCTCGCAAATGACGAGCCGCTCGCACCAAAACATCGAGACCATCCGTTGGTTGGCGAGTGGAAAGATCATCGCGATTGTCACCTCAAACCCGATTTAGTGCTGATATATCGAAAGCCAGACAATCAGAGGTTGCAACTGGTCCGTCTCGGCTCTCATTCTGAATTGAGTCTCTAGGGTTATTGTCATGTTGCTTCGCTAGCCTCGCTTTTCTCTTGTTCAAACCTGGCTGACACGACTCCGGGCTGTCGGCAAAGTGTCTTTCTAATCTAATTGTGTCCTATATGACGGATGAAACAGACGAAGACGAGCCGAAAGCCAAGCGCATCTGCTTGGACTGTGTTCGCGATGACTATTTGAAAGAACTCATAACCAAAGAGAATGTCGAGGCCGATTGCAATTATTGCCACAAACGCGGCCTCACAATTTCAATTGGCAGTCTCGCCAAATTGGTCGATAAAGCGTTTCAATCGCACTACGTCCGCACCTCCACCGAGCCAAGTTCATTCGACTATGCGATGATGAGTGATCGGGAGAGCAACTACACCTGGTCGCGAGAGGGCGATCCCGTCATTTACGCGATAGCTGATGCGGCCGGAATTGATGAAGATCCTGCCGGCGATATCGCCGAGGTCTTGTCGGATGAGTATGGCGACTTTGACTCTGCGGCGATGGGCGAGGAGACTGAATATGACGGTGACAGCCATTACGTCCGAAAGGATGTTGGCAGCGGCGCTTGGAGTAAGGAATGGCGCAGCTTTGAAGACGCGCTCCGCACCGAAAATCGCTTCTTTAGCCCGGCTGCGGCCGACTATTTGAACTCATTGTTCGATGGCCTGGCAAAATGGAGATCGGACGGCGCGCCCGTGGTGGTGGACGCCGGCCCTGGAACTACCCACACAGGCTTCTATCGTGCACGGGTCTTCCAGTCCGAAGGCAGGCTGGTCAACGCAATACGCGAACTTGATCGGGAGTTGGGTCCACCATCGGCGCTCGCTGCTTTAGCCGGTCGCATGAATGCGCGCGGCATTGCCGTATTTTACGGCGCCACTGCTCCTTCCGTCGCCCTGGCCGAGATCCGGCCTCCCGTCGGCAGCCGCGTCGTTCTTGGCCGCTTTGAGGTCATAAAGCCGCTGCGGCTGCTCGACCTCACGGCGCTGGGCAATGTGACCGTATTGGGAAGTATCTTTGATCCTCAACATGCCCTCGATCTGGAGAAGGCCGCTTTCCTTCAGACCTTCAGCGATCGGATCACGCGACCGATAATGCCGGATGACGAAGGACTGGATTATGTCATCACCCAGGTGGTAGCGGACTACCTCGCGACTAACACTGAACATGTGCTGGACGGAATTTTGTTTCGGTCCGCGCAAGCGCCGGACGAAGGCATCAATGTCGTCCTCTTCCACAAAGCTTCCCGCGTTGAGAAATTCTCACGGCCTGCTGGCACTGAGGTTGAGTCTAGCGGCGGCGAGTTTGACGAGGACGGTTGGCAAATTGACTATCGGGTGGTCGAATGGACACCGAAGCCTCCGCTTCCCGAACCGCCTGTTCGGCCTAAAGGGGCACTTGGCTATTTTGAAAGCGCCCTTTATCCGCCGGAGGATACCGACTTGCGTGAAGCCGCGCTGCGCGTCGACCAGAAATCGGTTCAGGTCAGTTATGTGAAGGGCGTCAAATTCTCGACCGACGATCATGCCGTGAGCTTCTATCGCTGGGAGAAGCGGGACTATCCATTTGCCGCGGGGTCTCCGTCGAATAACGTAACCAGCGAAAATGCGGACTTTTAACAATGCGACCTCGCGAGCCGAGGCATATCGATTCTGACCGCCGAGAGGCAAGCAATGCCACCAGATGTCAACCTAGCCGAAAGGGCGTGGCGCCCGCGTGGCGCCTGGGCGTTCCGCAAGGCTTTGATATTCAAAGGATAATTGGCATTCCAAAGGCAGATTGAAAATCCGCGTGTCGGTGGTTCGATTCCGCCCCTGGGCACCATTGTTTTCAAATGGTTAGCTGTTTTTCCGATTCGTGGTTAGACAGTTCTGTCCGCGAGTTAGACAAATCGCGTTCGCACCGTGTTCCGGCGCGGCACGGGGCTATCACACGACGCCCGCCGGGGGGCTTCGATAAACAAGCAGCGAGCTGACAAAAAGGACCGCATATCTCGCGCGCGCGGGTAAAGCTTCGCCCTTCGGCTTTGAGCGCCCTTGTCCCCAAGGAGTCGGCTCATGCCGAAAGATCAATTCGCCCACGAAATGCCGTTAGTCGCACACTTGCTAGACCGGCTGCGCATCAAGCCTGACGCTCCCCTGACGAACCCGAACACGGTTCGCGAAAGTGGGGCTGACGTGCTTGCGATAATCGCCGCCCGACGCATAGGGATTTGTGTCGAGTAAAATCGGGAACGACTACAAGGATCGTCTCGACCCAAAAGGCCGCGATGCGCTTGACTATCTCAAGAAACTCTTAGGCAAGTCGGCGCTGCTCGCTGCTATCAGAAACAACTACGGCTTCCACTTTCCCAAGGTCGATGAAACCGAGGCCGCATTTCAGGCTGCGATTGCCGACGCGGAATTTGACGGCATGTGGAAGGTCTTTTTCTCTCAGCACGGTTTCAATTCGCTGTTCCTGTTTTGCGACGTGATATCCACCAAAGGCATTGCGGCGGAAGCGGGTGTGGAAGAGCTCGCGGCCCTTCAACAGCAATTGATGACCGAACTACGGGAAGCCGCCCTCAATCTGGTCGATTTTGCGCATTCGTTCTTTGCGGCTTTGTGGGTCAAGCACTTTGGCGAAGTGATCGACGCTCAGGACATTGTCGAAATCAAGGGCGCACCAAAATTCGACGACATTTCGATTCCCTTTTTCGTGGAAGTGTAGCGGACGGACTACCGATGAGCGCGGAGAATGAGCGAAGGACCAATATAATCGCTAATGCAGCACGGTTGTTGAGCGATGCAAAGTACCTTTCAGACAACAAGCGATTTGGAAGCGCGTTCGCTCTTTCGGTTCTCGCGCTCGAAGAAATCGGCAAGGTCGTTTTGGATATATGGAATGCGTCGGCTCCGTTAGCATCGCCGAAGGGGTCATCTGCCCATTTGCGAAAGCAAATGGCGATTGCCGCGCTGCTACTCGCGGATCGAGCGGTCGCTGAAGTCGGCGATGCGGACATTGAGGACGCCATCCCAGACGAACTAGTCGAACGCGTCGCACAGGCAATGTATGAGAGTGACGCGGGAAAATTCAGTATGCATGTTAACATTGGTGCTCTCGACAAAACGAAGCAGCTTGCGCTTTACCGCGATGACTGGTTCGAAGCAGCCGGTCTTTATTCTTCCTCCTTCGATGATGCTGACGTAACCGGAATGTTTTATAGGGCAAAAAGTGCCATCGCAGCGGTGGGCGTTCCGAAGATCATGCGTGCCGCTCGTGCAATCTACGAACGGTCCAGCGTGATTGTCCCACTGAAATAATAGCCTGGGTTCCCGTCTAGGCTGCGAAGGAGTATCTTTCGCGGCGGTACAGACGCGGCGCAAGCCATGCTCGTTAAGGGGATACTATGAAGCGCAACGGTGATCCGGTGTTCGGGTGGCTTCGACGCAAGACGAAGCAGCCATCGGCACGTGTAGAAGTCGCCTTGGACGCCAAACGCATTCCCACTGTCAAATTTGATGCATCACGCGTCACAGACACCGTGAGGGCAGAAATCAAACGCTGCGTCATCGATATTGAAGGCCCCACAGAGTCGCAACGTGACGCGATCTATGACGCTGCGTTACGCTCCGTTTCGGCAGGACGAGATTTGCGCACGCTCTGTGTCGCTCTGACGGAGCTAGGCATTGAGGGGATGACGCAGCGCAAAGCGAGCGCAATTGCGGTGCTGATAAATAACAGAGCCACGGCGCTCATGAACCGGGCGCAACAACAATCGCTCGGAATTGAGAAGGCGCAATGGATGTACTCCGGCGCTCCTTGCATGGCGAACCCGCCCATGCCAACGGATATTGAACGAGACAAAGCGCACAAGGCTGCCGACGGTCAGCACTACAAAGTTAGCCAAGGAATGTTCCTAAACGGCAAATGGACATGGCCCGGTTATGAGGATGGCTGCCGCTGCGTTTCGAAATCGATTATTCCCGGATTGGAGTAACGGAACGCTATGGGCTGGCGAGGAACGCTTCGATCGATGGCCGCTGCGGCTCGGCAGGCCGACAGAGAGAATCAGCGCCGCAGGAAGATCGCCACAAAACAACAGATGACTGCGGAAGCAGCGAGCGCGCCGCGGAACGGGTCAGCCTAGAAAATTTCTTCGACATTGCCTGTCGCTCTCCGTGTCTATTTGCTGGGTAGCGAAGCGAGACTGGCCAACGGGCTGACCGGTCTTGGTTACGGCCTCGTCGTTGCCGTTGCGAGCAGCGTCGCGGCCTCGCGCGCGAGCCATTCGCGGCCCGTATCCGACGATTCGGTGCCATAGGGAATATCCTGTCCGGCGAGCAGGGTGTCGATCGTCCAATTGCGGCGAACGGGCCTTCCATCTTCGACGAGCTCCTGCACGAGCCGTCCGGGCTCTTCGTCGTGCCGGAAACCGCTTCCGATGGGCAACGCCTCGCCTTCGCGGAAAGGATCGGTTGAAAGCACAGCGCGCCACATCGCGTGGACCGGATCGCGTCGCAAATAGATGCCCTCGCAATCGAAGGCGATGCGCGCGATCTCTTGCGGGTCGCGGGCACAGGCAATCTGTTCTTGAACTGGAGCCTCGGTCGGCAGGGGGCTTCGGCGGCCGAGCACCAAAAGCGCGTGGGATCCTGCGATGACAAGCCCGCCGTCGCGTGGCCGCGTGACGCCGTCGGCGTCGGTTTCGGACACAAGCCGCAAACCTGCGAGAAGACCATCGCTGCCGCTCTGCGCGCGCCAGTCCTCGACATAGATGCCGCTCGGCGCGAATTCGATGAGGCAGGTGCCGACGCGCCGCAGGTCCCCAGGCTCGGGGAATTTGTCATAAGGCTGGAATGCTGCCCAATTGCGCCAATGCATTTGCCCGTCTTCAAACGCCGTCTCGGCCACGCCGGCTTCGCAAGAGGCAAGGGCGATGCATTCGTCTTGGGTGCAATCCGCAAGCGATGTGCGATGGCGCAGATCCGGCCGGTTGCTCGGAATGCGCAGATCGCCGGTGAGCCCGTGGCTTTGGATCCAGATCACCCGCGTCGCCGAGTCTTCCGCACCCGTTGCAAAGGTGATGCTGCGGCGGTGAAAGCAGCCCAGCGTCCAGGCGGGCACGCTAGAGCCCCGCGCGAAAGGTGCCGCTTCGGCAAGCTCGTCCAGCGTCATGGCCCCTCCACGCCGTTTCAGACCGGCGTCCCCCGCGCATCCAGCCTGCGACGGATCTCGCGCAGAAAAACCTGCGTCGGCAGTGTCTGCTGCGCTTCCGACCGCGTAATCAGATAGAGGAGATAGTTGGGCAGCATATGCCGCGGCAGCAACGGCCATAATGTCACGCGCTCGCCGCTGCGTTCGGCCAGAACCGTGGGTAGAAAACCGATGCCGACGCCGACGGAGATCATCCGTTTGGCCTCTTCCAGGTTCTCCGCTTCTCCCGAAACGAATTCGCCGAGCCCGTAGCGGCGGCGGAAATGGGCAACGTCCTCCGGTTCGTCAGAACCGGTCAGCACGAAACGTTCCGGCGCCAGCATTTCCGGGTTATCGACGGACGCGCCGAACAGCGGGTGGGACGCGCTGCAGTAGAGCTGCTGATACTCCCGCACCAGCGGCTCGTAATGCAGATTGCCTTGACGAGAACCGGCAAAAGCGATGCTGACCTCGGCCTGACCGCGGAGCAGAGCATCGAGCACGATCCGGCACGGCGCCACGTCGATGCGCAGGCGGATGCCCGGATAGCGCCGCCGGATAGAGTCGAGCGTCGCATCGAGTTCCGCCGAGACGACGCCCGACACTGCGCGGATCGTGAGCAGCCCCTCTACCACGCCCTCGGCTTCGGCGACGGCGGCCGGAAGCGAGCGCAGCTCGTCGAACATGCGGTCGGCCAGAGCGGCGACGATGCGGCCGGCAGGGGTCAATCCGATGCCGTGCGCAGTGCGCCGGCATAATTCGCTGCCCAAATGACCCTCGAGCCGCTTGAGCGCGAGGCTCACCGCCGGCTGCTGGACATTGAGGCGACGGGCAGCCGCGCCGATTCCCTTGGCATGGGCAATGGCGCGGAAAATTTTGAGCAAATTCAAGTCGATCCGATTGTACAGGGCGGAATCTGGAGCGCTCGTCTTGGCGGCCACGACCGTGCCTCCTGCATGAACGCGCAAGTCTAAGAAAGGGCATAAACCTTATCAATGCCCCATATTGATCGGTTCTGACTTCGCGGCCCCGGCGGCATGCGGACAATGACCGGCGTCGGAGGCCAAGGCGAACCATGTGGAAAGGACTCAAAGGCAAGACCGCCGTCGTCACCGGTGCTGCGAGCGGCATCGGGCGGGCGGCCGTGCGGGCGCTAACCGCTGCGGGAGCAGAGGTGATGGGCATCGATCTGCACCCGACAGAGGGCAACAGTATCCTCGTCGCCGATGTGAGCGAGGAGGCCCAGGTAGCGGCCGCGGTTGCCAAGGCCGTACGCCATCTGGGATCACTCGACATCGTCGTGCACAGTGCCGGCATCGAGATCGCCGCACCATTGGCCGAATTGGAGATCGCAAATCTCGACCGCATGTTCGCAGTCAATGTGCGCGGTCCCTTTCTCGTCATGCTTGCTAGTCTTCCGCATCTGAACACCGGCGCCGCGATCGTCACCGTGGCGTCGGAGCTGGCCTATCTCGGTCGTGCCGGATCCTCCGCCTATTGCGCCACCAAGGGCGCGGTCCTGGCGTTCACGCGGTCCTGGGCGCGCGAATTGGCGCCGCGCATCCGTGTCAATGCGATTGCGCCCGGTCCCACGGACACGCCACTCCTCGGTTTCGATGCCATGACGCGCGAACAGCGCGCGCTTGAGACTGCCAATCCGCTCGGCCGCATCGCGCGGGCCGAAGAGATCGCAAACGCGATTCTGTTTCTGGCCGGTCCCGGCGCCAGCTTCGTGACGGGGCAATGCATCAGCGTCGATGGCGGCGCGGCCATGCATTAGGAGGCTGCAATCGTGGACAGCGTCTACATGGCCGAATTGAGCTGGCCGGAATTCGCGGCAAAAACGCGCCACAACGTGCTGTTCTTCCTCCCGGTGGGCGCGACCGAACAGCATGGTCCGCATCTGCCGCTCAACGTGGATGTGGTGCTGCCGACGTATGTCTGTGTGGCGGTGGCGAAGAATGTCGGCGGCGTGGTCGCCCCCACGATTCCCTATGGCTACAAATCCCAGCCTCGCACCGGTGGCGGCCAAGCCTTTCCGGGTACAACCAGCCTCAGCGCCAACACGCTCTCGCTCGTGTTGCGCGATGTCATCCACGATCTGGGGCTTCATGGTGTGCGCCGGCTCGCCGTGGTCAACGGCCATTTCGAAAATGCCTGGCCCATCGTGGAGGGGATCGATCTGGCCTTGCGCGAACTCTCGCGCGACGGAATCGACGATTTCCGCGTGATGCGGTTCGAATATTGGGATTTCGTGCGGCGCGAAACGCTAGAGCGGCTGTTTCCCGATGGCTTTCCCGGTACCGAGCTTGAACATGCGAGCCTTCTCGAGACCTCGCTGATGCTCCTGTTCCGGCCCGAATTGGTCGATATGAGAAAGGTGCCATCCGACGGACCGGCGAAATTTCCCACCTACGACGTGACACCCGTGCCGGAGAGCTTCGTGCCGGCGTCAGGTGTCCTCGCACGCGCGCAAGGTGCCGCCGCCGAGAAGGGGCAATGGCTGTTCGACGATCACGTCGAGCTCATCACGGCTGCCATACGCAGCGAATTCGGTTTGTGAAGGGATGCGGCACATGAGTGTTGAAGCGATCGCGCAAGAGGTTGCGGCAGCCGCCGCCCTGCCTTTGCCGCAGGCCGTGACGTTGCCGCGCGAGGCCTATATCGACGAGGACTATTTCCACTTCGAGGCGGAGAGGATTTTTCGGCGTGACTGGATGTGCCTTGCCCATGTCTCGCAACTGAAGACAGCAGGCAGCTTCCTCGCCGTCGATCTGCTGGGCGAACCGCTCCTCGTCGTCCGCGACCGGGAAATGCAGATTCGCGTGCTGTCACGCGTCTGCGCCCATCGCGCCATGGACATCATGCCGGAGGGCTTCGATTTTTCTCGCCAGGGCGAGACCGGCACGCTTTCCTGCCCTTATCACCGCTGGATCTACAATCTCGATGGTTCGCTCAGGGGCTGTGCCCATATGCAGCGCGCAGAAGGGTTCGATAAGCGCGATTGGCGCTTACCCGAATTTCGCAGCGCGGTCTGGAACGGTTTCGTCTTCATCAATCTGGACGGCCAAGCCTCATCGCTTTCCGAACAATATGCCGCCTTCGATGCGGCCATCGCCCCTTGGAACGTCGCGGACGCCGAGCTTGTCATCACGATGGAATGGGAGTGCGAGTTCAACTGGAAGGTGATGATCGAGAACTGGATGGAGTCCTATCATCACATCGGCGCCCATGCCAAGACGCTCAATCCCATGATGCCGGGCGAAGACACTTGGATCGAGCCCGAGCACCCGCACTTCATCCGTGCCCATCTCCCCTTCAATGCGCGCATGCGCGAGGCCGTGCGCGCCGATATTGCTGGTGAAGCGAGGATGCCCGGCTTTCTGCCCGTGGCGGGTCTCAGCCATGTGCAGCAATGCGAATGGGGCCTGTTCCTGGGCTATCCGTGCTTCATGTTCCTGACCATGCGCGACCGCGTCCTGTGGTACCGGCTGCTGCCGGTTTCGGCGGGACGCTGCAAGCTTTTGACGACCACGCTGGTCTCGCGCCAGAGCATGGCCATGCCGGATCTCGCAGCTCGGATCGAAGCGGAGACCAAATTGCTGCGCGACTTTCATCTGGAGGACATGGTCGTGAATGCGGCCGTGCAGACCGGACTGCGTTCGCGCGCGGTTGTGCGCGGCCGCTTGAGCCATCTCGAGGAGCCAGTGTGGCTAATTCAACGCCATGTCGCCGCGCGTATCGCGGGCGCCTTTCCAGCTCAGGCCGAACGTCTTCCCTATAGCGGCCCTTACGCCGCGCCCAGCGCTGCAGAGGAGCGTGTGCGGTGACCGAAAAAGCAGCGCTTTTTTCGTTTCGCCGCCTTTTTGAGCAAGGCGACGTTGCTGGGCCCATCGCAAAGATTTCGGAACACCTTGATTAGCTGAAGGAGATGGCGATGGCTCCTTCTGGCACAGAGCTTGCTGCTAGGTATTACGCAGACACGCAATCGTAATACCAAAATCTGGAGACCGCTATGAGGCGCAGTACGAGTTGGAAAGTGGCATTGGGCGCATTGTTCGCGCTCGTAGGTGTGGCGGCGGCGCCGGCTTCGGCGGCGCCCCTGAAGATCGGATACAGCGATTGGCCCGGCTGGGTGGCCTGGCAAGTCGCCATCGACAAGGGCTGGTTGAAGCAGGCTGGGCTCGACGTCCAGTTTCAATGGTTCGACTACGGCCCGTCGATGGACGCCTTCACGGCGGGCAAGCTCGACGGCGACCTCGTGACCAATGGCGATGGCATGGTCACGGGTGCCGGTGGCGGCAAGGGCGTGATGATCCTCTTGACCGACTATTCGGACGGCAACGACATGATCGTCGGCAAGCCCGGCATCAAGTCGCTTAAGGATCTGAAAGGCAAGAAAGTCGGCATCGAAATCGGCCTTGTCGAACATCTGCTTCTGCTCAACGGCCTGAAGGCCAACGGCATGAGCGAGAAGGACGTGACGCTGGTCAACACGCCGACCAACAACACCCCCCAGGTTTTGGCCTCTGGTCAGGTAGACGCCATCGGTGCCTGGCAGCCTAATTCGGGCATGGCCATGAAGGCGCTTCCCGGCAGCCGGCCGATCTATACCTCGGCGCAGGCGCCTGGCCTGATCTACGACGTCCTCTACGTCACCCCGACCAGCCTGGCGGCGCACAAGGCGGATTACATTAACCTCGCCAAGGTCTGGGACAAGGTCGTTCACTACATCGACGATCCCAAGACGCAGGACGATGCCGTCAAGATCATGGCGCGGCGCGTCGGCCTGACGCCGGCCCAGTACAAGCCGCTGCTCAAGGGCACGCATTTGATCGACATCGCCGAAGGCAAGAAGGTATTCGAGAAGGGCCCGGGCCTGTCCTCGCTCTACGGCTCTTCCGAGATCGCCAACGACTTCAACGTCAAGAACGGTGTCTACAAAAAATCGCAGGACGTCGATTCCTACATCGATCCCTCGATCACCGACGCCGTGAAGTAATCCAATCGAACAGGCATAGCTCGTGATGCATCCGGCAAAATGGTTCCAGGTACTGAAGCCGCTTTCGGCACGCTCCAAATTCGTGCTGGGTGTTCTGGCCGTTGTGCTTCCCATCGTCGCTTGGTCCATCGTGAGCTATGTCCCGTTCATCTGGCATCCCCAGATGCGCATCACCGATCCCGGGTCGGTCGACTACCTTCAGGTCGACATGCGCATGGACAAGGCTGCTTTCCAGGACGAGGTCAGCGATACGTTGAAGGAGCACCGCGATCCGCCCAAGGGCGTTCCATCCAATCCCATCTATCTTCCCGCACCGGACCAGGTGCTGAAAGCCTTCTACGTCTCCTTCACCATGCCGCCGCCGACGCAGGACGGGGCATGGCTGAGCCAGGCGCTGTGGCACAGCATCCAGATCATCTTCTGGGGCTTTGTGATCTCCTCGATCATCGGCGTGCCGCTGGGAATATTATGCGGCACTTATGGTGCCATCGCGCGGCTCAGCGAACCCTTCATCGAATTTTTCCGCTATCTGCCGGCCCCCGCCTTCGGTGCTTTGGCCGTTGCCATCCTCGGCATCTATGACGGACCGAAGATCACCATCATCGTCATCGGCACATTGTTCCAGCAGGTTCTCATCATCGCCAACACGACGCGCAAGCTGGATGCTTCGCTGGTGGAGGCGGCGCTGACGCTGGGCACCAAGAACTCGCAACTTCTGCGCCATGTCGTGGTGCCGGGAATCCTGCCCGATCTCTATCGCGACCAGCGCATCCTGCTGGGCTGGGCCTGGACCTATCTGATCGTCGCTGAACTGATCGGCACATCGAGCGGCATCACCTGGTTCATCACCCAACAGGCCCGCTATCAGCATTTCGCCAATGTCTATGCTGCGATCATGATGATCGGAATCGTCGGTCTCGGCACGGATATCGTCCTCGCGTTCCTGGGCAAGCGCTTCTTCCCCTGGGACCGCTCGCTCGAAAAGACGGCATGAGGCTCCAATGAACCAACTCGTCGCCACCGCATCGCTGCTGCCGTCCTATCTCGAACAGTCGGACGAGGTGAAAGCGCGCTTCGACCGCCTGAAGGCACGCGAGGTCATCCTGGAGGTCAAGCATCTCTACAAGGTGTTCAAGACGCCCACGGGAAAGGCCGTCGCCCTCGACGACATCAATTTCATCACCCATCGCCGCGAATTCCTCTGCGTGGTAGGCCCGTCCGGCTGCGGCAAGTCCACGCTGGTCCGCATCCTGGCCGGACTCGAGGAAAAGACCTCCGGCGAGGTGCTGCTACAGGGCAAGCCGGTGACGGGGCCCGGCCGCGATCGCGGCATGGTGTTCCAGGGCTACACGTTGTTTCCCTGGCTGACCGTCAAGAAGAACGTCATGTTCGGCCTGGAAGTCAACGGCCAGGGCGGCGATGAAGCCAGGCGCCAGGCGCTGCAATGGCTGCAGCTCGTGGGTCTGGAAAAATTCGCCGATGCCTATCCGCATCAATTGTCGGGCGGCATGAAGCAGCGCGTAGCCATCGTGCGTGCGCTCGCCAATCAGCCGCGCATCTTGCTGATGGACGAACCGTTCGGCGCACTCGACGCACAAACCCGCGGACGGATGCAGGCGCATCTGCTCGAAATCTGGAAGAAGATCGATATCACCATCGTCTTCATCACCCACGATCTCGACGAGGCCGTGTTCCTGGCCGACCGCATCCTCGTGTTGTCACCGCATCCGGGCCGCATGCAGGAGCTGATCGAAGTGCCGGTGCCGCATCCGCGCAGCACGCGCCAATTCATCTCGCCGGAATTCTTGGCCACAAGGGCACGGCTGGAAGAGCTCATCCACGCATCGTCGCACGAGGAGGAGGGCGAGGAGGATTATCCCGTCGTCCCGCTGATGGCCTCGGTCACCGATAGCGTCGAGTGATGGCCATGCAATGGAGCGAACGGACCTGGGCGGAATTGCCGGCTTGCCTCGAAGCGGTGGGCGGTGCGGCGATCCTGCCGGTCGGTGCCACAGAACAGCACGGTCCGCATCTCGGCAACGGCGTCGACTGGGTACTGGCCGACAAGCTTTGCGCTGCGGTCGGCGTGTGCACAGACGTGCCGGTGCTGCCCGCCATGCCTTACGGCTGCTCTCTCGGCCACAGCCGGCGCTGGCCGGGCACGATCGCCCTCAAGCCCACCACGCTGATCGAAACGATATGCGAGATCGGCGACTGGGCCTATCTGAGCGGCGTGCGCCGGCTCTTCATGGTCAACACCCATGTCACCAATGCTGCGCCCTTGCGCTGCGCCCTCGAGATGCTGCGCGCGAACCACGACGATTTGATGGTCGCGCTCATCAATTCCGGGACGATGAGCGAGCGCGTGCGCGCGGCCCATTTCGCCGACGGCGACGATTGGCACGCCAACGACGCGGAAACCTCTCTGATGCTGGCGCTGGCGCCGGAACTGGTGCGCCCGGAGCGCATCGCGGTGTCGGACGATCCGGATCGCACCGAAGGCCTCGTCTTTTCCCATCCCGTCAATCGAACCAGCCTCAACGGCGTGACCGGCGCCCCGAGCAGGGCCTCAGGCGAAAAAGGCGAGCGCCTGTTTTCCTGGATGGTGGAGGATTTGAGCGCGCTTATCCTGCGCGGCCTCCGCGAAACCCCGCCTCTCGATCAATCTTACTTCGCACAGGACTGAACAATGTATACGGACGAAGAAATCAAAAGCGTTCAGACGAGACTGGAACAACAGGGCGTCCGATATTGCATCGGCGCCTATGTCGATATCCACGGCGTTCCCAAGGCCAAGGTTGTGCCGATAAGCCATCTCGCTCATATGGCCCATGGCTCTGAGCGCTATACCGGTTACGCGCTCGACGGCCTCGGCCAGGCACCGCATGATGACGAGATTTGTTCGATCCCCGATCTGGCGCACGTCATCCAACTCCCCTGGGAACCCAAGATCGCCTGGATGCCGGCCGACAATCATTTCCAGGGCAAGCCCTATCCGCTTAACACCCGCGTGGCCTTGAAATCGGTGTTGGCCGAAGCGGCCACGATGGGCTTCGGCTTCAATCTCGGCATCGAATGCGAGATCGCGTTGCTGAAGCAGAATGCGGACGGCTCGTTGTCGATCCCCAATCCCGACGACAAGCTCGTCAAGCCTTGTTACGACGTCAGCGGCTTCCTCGACAGCTTCACTTGGCTCGACAAGATGGCGAGCGCGATGAATGCGCTGGGATGGGACCTTTATTCCTTCGATCACGAGGACGCCAACGGCCAATACGAATTCGACTTCAAATATGCCGATGCGCTGACGACCTGCGACCGGCTTATCTTCTTCCGCCAGATGGCCAAGCACTATGCCAAGGAGGAAGGCCTCTTGGCAACGATGATGCCCAAGCCCTTCGCCAACCGGACCGGCACCGGCGCCCATTTCAACATGTCGCTCTACAATCTGAAGACCGGCGCCAATCTCTTCGCCTGCGCGCCGGAAGAGGACCCGCGCGGTCTCGGGCTGACCACGCTCGGCTATCAGTTCATCGCCGGCATCCTCCGCCATGGCCGCGCGCTCTGCGCCGCCTTCGCGCCAACGGTCAACAGCTACAAGCGCCTCGTCCGCCAGGGCGCGATGGCCTATTTCTCCTGGGCACCGGTCTTCAATTCCTATGGCTCCAACAACCGCACCAATTCGGTGCGCGTGCCAGCCGGTGGCGGGCGCTGCGAATCGCGCAACGCCGATGGCGCGGTCAATCCCTATCTCGCCGCAACGCTGGCGCTGGCGGCGGGCCTTGAAGGCATTCGCAAAAATCTCGATCCCGGCGCGCCCAACGAGGACAACCTCTACGCCATGTCCGAATCCGAGCGGCGCGACCGCCGCATTGATTTTTTGCCGCAGACACTGCAGGAAGCCGTCGCGGCCTTCGCCGCCGATCCGCTCGTCGAAGCGACGTTGGGCAAGGAGCTGCGTGACGAATTCATTCTCTATAAGACCCAGGAATGGGAGGCCTATCACCTGTCCATCAGCCAATGGGAGACCGCGCGTTACAGTCATATGTTTTAGGAGGAAACGATGTCGACAATCGGCCGAAAGGAAAGCCGGCCCGTGAGCCGGATCAGCATGTCGCTGTCCGAAGACCTGCTCACCGATCTCGACTGCATGGTCGTCGAGCGCGGCTTCGAAAGCCGCTCGCATGCGATCTCGGAAATTCTCTATCAGTCGCTGATCGAGTACAAATGCGAGCGCGGCAACGAAGTGACGGTGGGCATCATTACGCTGTTCTACGACAATTCGGTACCGGGCCTGCAGAAGCAGCTTGCCGACCTGCAGTTCCAGCACATCGATGAGGTGATCAGTTCCCTGCACGTGCATTTGATGCATAACCAGACCATGGAGGTGGTTCTGGTGCAGGGGCCGGCGCTCTCGCTACAGGTTATCGCCGACGAAATGACATCCCGCCGTGGCGTGATTTCCGGGAAGATGCATCTGATCGCGGCGCTGATTCCGCAGCTTCATCCCTTCAGCGGCAGTGGCAAGATGCCGTCAGGTGTTACGACAAAGGCAAAGGTGCCGGCCTGAAATCCGGTGCGGCCGGGACGACCCGGTCTGCGAAAATGTCCGCCGGGACGGCCCGGCGATAGCCTGATTGGAGTGGAAAATGGGCTTTACGGATGAGAGCCGTCCCCTCACCCCGGACGACTACCGCAAACGCTATCACGAGCTCAAAGCCAGCGCGGCACGGCTTTCGCGCGAACGCCCCGCCGCGGCGCGTGTCGCCAATCCCGTTACGCTGGCGCCGGACCAGATTCTGCTCGAGGAGACGATCCCCGGCGGCTGGTATTGGGCGCGCCATATTCCGCGTGGGCAGACGCTGCGCATCGTCAATGCAGGAGGCAGCCAAGGGGTTTCGGCGCTGTTCTGGAATGCGCAGGATACCAGCGAACGGCTCAACGTCGCCGATACGGTCAAGGTGCAATGGACGGCGCGGATCGGCACCGGCCACGTCCTGCTCTCCGACATGGGGCGCGCGATGGCCTCGATCACCGACGACACTTGCGGCTATCACGATTGCATCGTCGGCGGCAGCACGCCGGATGGCGCCGCGCGCAAATATGGACCGGACAGTTCGCAGGGGCGCAACAGCCAGACAAACTTCATCCTCGCTGCCGCCAAACACGGCATGGACATCCGCGATGTCGGGCCCTGCATCACCTTCTTTGCGCCCGTGGTGATGGATGAGACCGGCCGCTTCGTCTGGCAGAACGGCGTCGTGGCACCCGGAATGTATGTTGATCTGCGCGCGGAAATGGACCTGATCGTGGCGCTGTCGAACTGTCCGCACCCTTTGGGCCCGGTCGCGGCCTTCCAGACCGCGCCCGTGAAGGTTGTCGTGTGGCAATCGCCACCACCCGGCGCAGATGATTTCTGCCGCAATGCCGGCGATGAAGCGGCACGCGCCTTCGAAAACACCGAGGCCATGCTGAAGGCGGGAGGCGCACAATGACACAGCCCTCCACGCTGAAACCCGAAGCGGCAATCTACGACGAGACCGTTCCGGCGCGTGCGCCCTGGTCCGGGCTCGTGCGCAAGGATCAGACGATCCGCATCGTCGATCTCGAAGGCCAGCAGGCCGTCGACACGCTGTTCTACAACGCCTATGACCATACCGAACGTTACAGCGCCCAGCAGACGCTGGCGCGTCAAGGCGCAGCCTATATCGGCACCGGCACCGATATCGTCTCCAGCAACGGTCGCGTCATGCTCAAAGTGACGGTGGACACGTCCGGCAACCACGATACTTCGGCCGGGGCCTGCAGCTGCGAGTCCAACACGGTGCGCTTCGGGCACCATACGCGCTATATGCATGCCTGCCGGGAAAATTTCCTATCGGAGCTTTCCAAATACGG
Organism: Rhizomicrobium sp.; assembly: GCA_049692035.1. Lineage (GTDB taxonomy): Bacteria > Pseudomonadota > Alphaproteobacteria > Micropepsales > Micropepsaceae > Rhizomicrobium. The sequence goes on along the minus strand of JBAVOL010000048.1, from coordinate 12,457 downwards.
CATGTCGAAGCGCGACATTGTCAGCAACATCAACTTCTTCATGAACGTGCCCATCCTGCCCAATGGCGAGCTGGCCATCGTCGACGGTGTCTCCAATCCTGGGGACTATGTCGAGCTACGGGCGGAGATGGATGTGTTGTGCGTGATCTCGAACTGTCCGCAGGTCAACAACCCCTGCAACGGTTTCAATCCCACGCCGATACGCGTGCTGATCTGGGACGCGGATTGACCAGGCCATGTTCAAACGCGTCCTGATTGCCAATCGCGGCGAGATCGCCGCGCGTATATTGCGTACGCTCAAGCGGCTGGACGTGGAAGCGGTCGCCGTCGCCTCCGACAGCGACCGTTTCACCCCGCCCATGCGCGCCGCCGATTGTCTGGTGCGCCTTGGCGACGGTGCGCTCGCAGATACCTATCTCAATATCGACAAGATCGTTTCCGCCTGCCGCGAAACCGGCGCCGAAGCAGTTCATCCCGGCTATGGCTTTCTGTCGGAGAATATCGGCTTCGCCGAACGGCTGGCCGCGGAAGGCATTGTCTTCATCGGGCCAAAGCCTGCGCATATCCGTGCCTTCGGTCTGAAGCATGAGGCGCGCACCATCGCGCAAGACTCGAAGGTACCGCTTCTGCCGGGCAGCGGCCTTTTGAAAGATTGTAGGGAGGCGCTCGCCGAGGCCGACCGCATCGGCTATCCGGTGATGCTGAAAAGCACGGCCGGTGGCGGCGGCATCGGCGTGCAGCTCTGCTGCGATGCGAGCGAACTCAAGGACCGCTTTGAAAGCGTCGCCCGATTGGCGACCGCCAGCTTCGGCGATGCTCGGCTTTACATGGAGCGTTTTGTCGCCCGAGCCCGCCATATCGAGGTGCAGATCTTCGGCGACGGAACAGGTGGGATCGTCACGCTGGGCGATCGCGATTGCTCGCTCCAGCGCCGCAATCAGAAAGTGGTCGAGGAAGCCCCCGCGCCCAATCTTCCCGATGCCGCGCGCGCGGCGATGCGCGAGGCGGCAGTCGCGCTCGGCCGAGCGGTGTCCTACGAATCCGCCGGTACGGTCGAATTCGTCTATGACGTCGAGCGCACCGAACCCTATTTTCTGGAGGTCAACACGCGCCTGCAAGTCGAGCATCCGGTGACCGAGGAAATCTTCGGCATCGATCTCGTCGAATGGATGCTGCGCCAGGCCGCCGGCGAATTCGTCCTGCCCGCACAGGAAAGCTTTCAGCCACGCGGCCATGCCATCGAACTACGCCTCTATGCCGAAAATCCGGCGCAGGACTTCCGCCCCTCGACCGGCACGATCACCCACCTGGAACTGCCGCAAGATGTGCGTGTCGAAACCTGGGTGGAGCGCGGAACGGAGGTTTCCGCCTCCTACGATCCGCTATTGGCCAAGCTCATCGTCGCCGACGAGGATCGCATGGCCGCGCTCGCACGGCTCGACGAGGCGCTCGGCCGCAGTGCCGTCTGGGGCGTCGAGACCAATCTTTCCTATCTGTCGGCGATCACGCGCGACGAGGCCTTCGCGAGCGGTCGCGCTGTCACTGCGACGCTGAGGGATTTCCCCTTTGCGCCTTCCATTGTCGAGGTGCTGGCGCCGGGCGCCCAATCGAGCCTGCAGGATTGGCCGGGGCGCCTCCGCTATTGGGATGTCGGCATTCCGCCGAGCGGACCGATGGATTCGCGCTCGCATCGCCTCGTAAACCGCATTGCAGGCAATGCGGAAGATGCGGCCGTGCTCGAATGCACGCTGTCGGGCCCAACACTGCGCTTTGCCGCCGACAGTCTCGTCGTGCTGGGCGGTGCGATTATGGAGGTCACGCTCGACGGTGTGCCAGTCGCCTATTGGCAGCCGGTTGCCGTCAAGGCGGGGCAGGTGTTGCAGCTCGGCCGGATCGCCGGGCCCGGCATGCGCACCTATCTCGCCGTGCGTGGCGGCTTCGACGCGCCGCTCTATCTCGGCTCCCGCGCGACATTTTCCCTCGGCGGCTTCGGCGGCCATGCGACGAGCGTGCTCAAGGCTGGCGATACGCTCCATATCGGCAATGCGATAGAAGGCGATCCGGTCGAGCCGACTGCCGCGGAATTGCCGGAACTGACCGCGCATTGGAGCATCGGTGTTCTCTACGGCCCGCATGGGGCGCCGGAATTCTTCACCGAGGAGGACATCGCCGACCTTTTGGCCGACGAATATGAGGTCCATTTCAACAGCGCCCGCACCGGTGTGCGGCTGATCGGCCCCAAACCACGCTGGGCACGCAGCGATGGCGGCGAAGCGGGACTGCATCCGTCCAATATCCACGACAACGCCTATGCCATCGGCGCCATCGATTTCACCGGCGATATGCCGATCATTCTGGGGCCCGACGGGCCGAGCCTGGGCGGCTTCGTCTGCCCGGCGGTGATCGCCAAGGACGAATTGTGGAAGACTGGCCAGCTCAAGCCGGGCGACAAGATCCGCTTCCACGACGTAACGCCGAAGTCTTCCCCGGCGGTTGTGACAGCTGGGGCGGCGCAGAGCGATGTGCTGGCACGCCTTGACGACCGCGACCCCGAGGTCGTCTATGCGCGCGCGGGCGATGAAAACATCCTGATCGAATATGGGCCCATGGTGCTCGACCTGGGCTTGCGGCTGCGTGCCCATCTCTTGATGCAGGCGCTTCGGGCTTCGGATTGTCCCGGCATCGTCGACATCACACCGGGCATCCGCAGCCTGCAGGTCCATTTCGACGCGAGCGCCACCTCCGCGCCGCGCCTGCTCGATCGGCTGATTGCGCTCGAACATGATCTGCCCGATCCGCGCTCGGTGTCGGTCGAAAGCCGCATCGTGCATCTGCCGCTGTCATGGGCCGACGAGCAGGCCGTGCTGGCGATGCGCAAATATCAGGAGCTGGTGCGCCCGAACGCGCCCTGGTGTCCGTCGAATATCGAATTCATCCGCCGCATCAACGGCCTTGAGTCCAAAGACGATGTGCGGCGCATCGTTTTCGATGCGAGCTATCTGGTGTTGGGCTTGGGCGATGTCTATCTCGGCGCGCCAGTGGCCACTCCGCTCGATCCGCGCCACCGCCTTGTCACCACCAAGTACAATCCCGCGCGCACCTGGACGCCGGAAAACGCCGTTGGCATCGGCGGAGCCTATCTCTGCGTCTACGGCATGGAAGGGCCAGGCGGCTATCAGCTTTTCGGCCGCACCATCCAGATGTGGAACCGCTGGCGTCAGACCGAATTCTTCGAAAAGCCCTGGCTGTTGCGTTTCTTCGATCAGATCCGGTTCTTCCCGGTTTCGGGGCCCGAGCTTCTGGAAGCGCGCGAGGCCTTCGTGCATGGCCGCTATCCGCTCAGGATCGAGACGGGTCGCTTCAATCTTGGCGAATACGAGGCCTATCTCGCCGCCAATCGCGACTCGATCGCGGCCTTCAAGACCAAGCAGCAAACCGCATTCGAGGCCGAACGCCAGCGCTGGCGCGAGCAGGGCCTCGATTCCTATGTCGCCGATTACGGGCCGCTGCAGAGCGGCGGGCAGGACGAGGAACTGGCCGAAGGCATGACGGCCGCCCATGCCGTGACCACGGGCACGGTCTGGAAAGTCGAAGTGGCGCCGGGCCAGCGCGTGGAAGCTGGCGACGTGCTCGTGATCATCGAGTCGATGAAGATGGAGATCACGATTGCCGCGCCCGTCTCCGGCATTGTGCGCGCACTCAGATGCGAGTCCGGCCGCGTGATCAAGACGGGCCAGATCGTGGCTCTGATCGAGGCCGACGCATGAGCGAAATCTCCTTCGATCTGGAAGGCCTGCGCAACGGGTATCGCGACGGCCGCTTCACGCCCGTCGATGTCGCGGCAGAGGCGCTGAAACGCATCGCCGCATATCGTGACCCGGCCGTGTGGATTTCCCGCGCGGACGAGGCCGCCGTGATGGCCCGCGCCGAGGCGTTGGTCGAGCGGCGCGACGATCTCGACGTCTTGCCGCTTTATGGTGTGCCTTTCGCCGTCAAGGACAATATCGATTGCGCTGGCCTGCCGACAACAGCGGCCTGTCCATCTTTCGCCTATGCGCCTGAAGCGGATGCGAACGTGGTGGCGCGCCTTCTGGGCGCCGGCGCAATCCTGCTCGGCAAGACCAATCTCGATCAGTTCGCCACCGGGCTCGTCGGCACGCGCTCGCCTTACGGCGCACCGCGCTGTGTGTTCGACGATCGCTACATTTCCGGCGGTTCGAGTTCAGGCTCGGCGGTCGCGGTGGCTGCGGGCCTCGTCTCCTTTGCGCTCGGCACCGACACGGCCGGCTCGGGCCGGGTCCCGGCCGCGTTCAACAACATCGTCGGCGTCAAGCCAAGCAAGGGGCTCGTGAGCACGCGCGGCGTGGTGCCGGCTTGCCGCAGCCTCGATTGCGTCTCGGTGCTCGCGCTCACGGTCGGCGATGGCGATCGTGTGTTGGGCGTTGCAGAAGGTTGGGATGCGGCCGATTCGTTCTCGCGCAAATTGGCGCAGACAGGATTGCCGCGGACAGGCTTCCGTTTCGGCGTGCTGAAGAGCGCGGATCTCGATCTCGCGCCGGAGCTGACCACACTCTACGAAGGCGCGGCCACACGGCTCGAAGCGCTCGGCGGCACACCCGTGGCCTTCGATTACGCGCCCTTCGCCGCTGCTGCGCAGCTTCTCTATGGCGGTGCCTTCGTGGCCGAGCGTTTGGCCGCCATCCGCAGCTTCATGGAGGCGCACGAGGCCGAGATGGATGCGAGTGTGCGCGCGATCATTGCCGGCGCGCGGGCCTATGACGCGGCCTCGGCGTTCGAAGCCGAATATCGGCTGGCGGAATTGCGGCGCGAAACGGATGCGATCTGGGCGCAGATGGATGTGATGCTGCTGCCGACTGCGCCCGAGCAGTTCACGGTCGAGGAGATCGCCGCCGACCCCATTTCCCGCAACTCCCGGCTCGGCCGCTTCACCAATTTCGTCAATCTGCTCGATTCTTGCGCCGTCGCCGTGCCGGCGGGCTTTTCCGCGAAGGGCCTTGCCTTCGGCGTCACGCTCGTTGCGCCTGCGGGCACCGATCACGCGCTAGCCGCGCTGGCGGATCGGCTGCATCGCGCCGCGCCGGCTGGTCTGGGTGCAAACCGAAATGCCACGCTGCCGGGGGCCAGCATCATGCACGAGACTTCCACCGAGGACCGCGTCGAACTCTTCGTAGTCGGCGCCCATCTGCGCGGTATGCCCCTCAACCGCGAGCTGGCAGAGCTGGGCGCCGGCTTCGTCCGCGAGATTCGCACCGCCCCAGGCTATCACTTATACGTGCTGCCCGGCACGACACCCCCCAAGCCCGGCCTCGTCTATCGTCCCGGCGACGCGTGTGACGGCATTGCGGGCGAGGTTTGGTCGCTCACGCCGGAAGCATTTGGCCGCTTCGTCGCGAAAATCCCGCAGCCGCTTGGCATCGGCAAGGTGAAACTCGAAAACGACAGCCGGGTGAGCGGATTTCTCTGCGAGGCCTATGCCGTCGAGGGCGCGCAAGACATCACTGCGTTCGGCGGCTGGCGGCGCTATGTCGCAACGCGATAAAGCTCGCTTTCGAGGCATTTGGCCGCCGCCCTCGCATCGCCTCAAAAAATTGCGCCGCATGTCCCGTCCTGCATGGAGACATGCGGCGCCCAATGGCCGTGGTGCCTATGTCTTAGAACACCACGCCTGCCTCCAGGACGGCGCGGAACTGGTTGTCCTTGTCGAGCCCGCTGCCGAAGCCGAAGCTCTGGTCGGAGAGCCCGGTATAGGAAAGTTCTTCGCGGACGAAGAACAACTTATGCTGCCAGGTCGGCGTGAGAGTGAGCGACCAGGCCTTGCTCTTGGGCCCATAGAGCAAAAGGCTGTCGCTGCCCGACGAGGTTTCATATTCGGCGCGGCCGGTCACACTGATTTCCGGCGTCACGCTGTAGCTGGCGAGCACGCCAAAGCCCCATTCGGTACCATCCGTCAGGCCCAGCGTGGCGCTTGCGGGCACGTGCTGATACTGGACGTAAGGATTGATGGCCCAAGGAGCCGACGCATAGGTGTATATAAGATCGAAGAGCTCGCCATTGTTGACGTTATGGGGCGCGGTGAAGGTGGCGTAATCCGTCGAGCCCAGATTGGCGCCGCCGGAGACGGTGATCGTGTTTTCGCTGTCGATCGCGTAGCTTGCAACGCCGGTCAGCCAGTTCAGGCGATCGGAATAATAGCCGTCATTCAGCGAGACGGAGACGCTGAAGGGGCCCTCGGCATAATTGGCCTGCACGCCCCGGCTCACGCCCGGTTCCTGATACCACATCAGACCGCGCTCGATGTTCATGTTCTCGAAAGTGAAATTGTATTCCGAGCCTATCAGCGCCGGCAGCTTGCCTGCCTCGACGGAGAAGCTGCTGGTGGGCGCTATCTTCAAATAGGCCACCGGCACGGCCCCGAATGTGTCGGCGGTATTGCTCGAGGATTTGAGATAGGAGACGCCAAGCGCAGGCAAGGCATATTCGCCAGCCTGGATGTAAAATTGGATAAGTCCGTCAGTCTTCTGGACGGCGATCTGGGCATTGGCAAGGTCCAAATAGCTATCGGCGTCGCCGGGAGCCAGATGCTGGGCATTGCTCTGATAAAAGCCGATGCCACTAATCGCGCCTGAGACATAGATATTGCCGAAGCCCGAATCGAACGAGAACGGATTCGGGTTGGCCGCAAGCGGACCGGCCATTGCTGGCGTTGACAGCGCATCTGCTTCCGCCACGCCCGGGGTCAACGCGACCAAGGCGCCCAGCGCAATGCCAAGCTTCAATGTTTTCAATCCAATAAACCGCATTTCGCCGTGCTCCTTCTCATTTAAATTTGCAAAATTGCCCCGACGCCTCGCCATTTATGCAAATGCAGCGAGATGCGCCACGAATCCAATCTCCGGTAAATCGCGATCTAAGGGAACGATGTCGAAGGAATTATATGTTGCACCTGTGTAACAGCGCCGACTAAAGCAACACTTGCTTAGTTGGTCGCAGAAAACTTTGCACAAAGCTTTCTCAGATTGCTGCCTATTTGGGCGTGCTCGCGCGCACGCGGTCCCCTCTGATCGTCTTGGGGCAATGTTGAAGGTGTCGCACATGAAAGAGAGGCCGCCGTGATTTCGAAAGTGGCTATAACTCTCGAACTGATCGTGCCCCATGACGTGGTGTAGGAGCGCGTGGCGCTCGTGATCTCCGGCAGGGTTGGCCGGAACGTCAGGCGGCCACGGCTGGCAACCTGACGATGGGATCATCGCTCAACGGTGCGATGGTTTCCAGCGTCATGTATCGGCCTCGCTGAACTGTCCATTCGTCATTCTGTTCGAGCAGGATCGCTCCGACGAGACGGGTGATTGCATCCTCGTTGGGAAAGATGCCGACCACCTCGGTGCGCCGCTTGATCTCGCCGTTGAGACGCTCGATTGGGTTGGTGCTGTGCAGCTTGAGACGATGTTCCTTGGGGAAGGTCATGTAGGCCAGCACGTCATTCTCGGCCTCGTCCATGATGGCGGCGAGCTTGGGCACTTTGGGGCGGATTTGATCGGCAACGGCGCGCCATTGGGTGCTGGTGGCTTCGGGCGTCTCCTGGGCGAAGGCCGTGGCGATGAAGGCGGAGACGAGGCGCCGGCCGCTCTTGCCGGAATGGGCGAGCACGTTGCGCATGAAGTGGACGCGGCAGCGTTGCCATGTGAGTCTCCTCTCAAAGGTAAACTTGCAGAAACCCTCTTACACGGAGTTACTGACACCCTCCCAGCTTGACGCCGCGCAGGCCGCGCCGCGTCAGCTTGCGCAGGAACTCCGTCCAGATCGGTTCGGCTTCCGATGTGCCGATCTCCATGCCCAGCACTTCGCGCCTCCCGTCGCTGTTGACGCCGACGGCGATGATGACGGCGACCGAGATAATGCGGCCGCCGCGACGCGCTTTCACATAGGTCGCGTCGATCCAGATATAGGGCCAGTCGCCTTCGATCGGCCGGTCCAGGAAGGCCTTCACTTTGCCGTCGATTTCTTCGCAGAGCCGGCTGACCTGGCTCTTCGAGATGCCGTTCATGCCCATCGCCTTGACCAAATCGTCGACCGAACGCGTCGAGATGCCTTGGACGTAGGCTTCCTGGATGACGGCGGTGAGCGCCTTTTCCGCCATGCGCCGCGGCTCCAAAAACGCTGGGAAGTCGCTGCCCTTCCTGAGTTTGGGAATGCGCAGCTCGACGGTTCCAGCCCGCGTCTCCCAGTCCCGCTCGCGGTAGCCGTTGCGCTGGTTGATCCGATCGGGGTTGCGTTCTCCGGGCGCGGCGCCCGTCAGGCTTTCCACCTCCAGCGCCATCAGACGCTGCGCCGTAAAGCCGATCATCTCCCGCAACAGATCGGTATCGGAACTCTTTTCCAGAAGCGTACGAAGGGTCATCATGTCGTCGGTCATCGTTGAATCTTCAGTTCGGTTGCTCGGTTTGGCGACCAAACCCTACCGAAGATTCGCGATGGCCAACGCTGTGGATAAGTAGCCCGCCTACGCCAGACTCGTTACCGGTCGCTGCGGCGGGCTACTTCCCCACAGCTCCTACACCACTCTCGGGGACACGACCGTGTGGTTTCATATGGCGGTGTAGTTTCCGTGTAATTCTACCCGGAGAATCTCGGTTCGTTCCGGAATAGAACAGACGTTCTTCGGGCGCCGTGGGGCTATTTTTCGGGCTGAATCAATGACTTCGGAAGCATTACGCTTGTTCCAGAAACGAAGTGTCGAAAACTGAAAATCCGCGTGTCGGTGGTTCGATTCCGCCCCTGGGCACCATTAAATCGAACGCTATCGCTTCCCCAGCGCGCGAGCACCGGGCGCAACTTCGCTTCCTGCTTCCGGCCCCACGCGTTGAGCACTATAAGTTATGATAGATGTAGAATTGCCGACGACAGGCTTAAAATAGTCCCATAAAATGAGATAAATTTTGGAAACGCTGCGGAGAACCGAAACATGCTGTCGATTGCCGAACATCGAGAGATTGCCACTGATACAGTATCCTTCCGGGTCACAAATCCGGAACGCATTCCGTCGCGGCGCTATTACGACGAGGAATTCTACAAGCTCGAGTGCGAGCGCTTGTGGCCGCATGTCTGGCAGATGGCCTGTCGGCTGGAACAGATTCCCAATGTCGGCGACTGGGTCGAATATAAGATCCTCGACAAGTCGGTCATCGTCGTCAGGACCAGGCACGGCGTAAAGGCCTTTCACAATGCCTGCCGCCACCGCGGCGTGCAGCTGACCAATGGCAGCCATGGAAATTGCGAGGTGCAAGGCTTCATTTGCCCGTTCCACGGCTGGCGCTGGAACACGGACGGGGAGAACACCTTCGTCTACGGCAAACACCTCTTCGGCGAAGAGTTGCTGGACAAGGCGGACCTCGCGCTCAAGCCCTGCCGCGTGGAGCTATGGGGTGGCTGCGCATTCATAAACTTCGACGATAACGCGCCCTCCTTCCGCGAATGCATCGGGCCGCTGGGCGACCGGCTCGAGGCCCATGGCGTGAGCAAGCTGCGCTCGGAATGGTGGTATGCCACCGTCCTGCCGGCCAATTGGAAGATCGCGATGGAAGCCTTCATGGAAGGCTACCACGTGATGAGAACCCATCCGCAGCTGCAAAGGGCGACGCCATCGCTATACAATGCGATGTATGGGCACGATACTGGCGGGATCGGCCAGACGGTCGATCCAAACATGACCGTGCGTCAGAATATTCAGGCCCAGTTCAACCATATGGAACTGCTGAGCGAAGGCATGGCCGGCATGCTCCATGCCAAGGAGGTCGAGATCGCCCGCGGGCTCCTGGACGTCGAATTGCCTGAAGACCCCGGCCAGGCGGTGCAGATGTGGTTCGGGATCGTCCAGGACCAAATCACCAAGCAGCTGAGCGCAAAGGGCGAGCCGGTGCCGGACCTGAATGCTGTTGCGGTTTCCGATCCGATCCATGCGGTGGAGTTCATCTTCCCGCATTATTTCCTGCTACCGTTCTTCTCCAGCATGTCGTCCTACCGCATCCGGCCGCTCGGTCCGGAAAGCTGCGTGTTCGAACTGTGGTCGCTCACTTTCTTCCCTGAAGGCGAAGAGCCGCAGGTGCCGATGGAGCCGGTCATGCTGCCCTACGACAGCCAGGATTTCCCACCAATCCCGCGGCAGGATTATTCGAATATCCCGGCCCAGCAAAAGGGCCTTCACGCGGAAGGTTTCGAATTCATGCGCCTGGCGAAAAATGTGGAAGGGCTGATCAGCAACTATCAGCGGATCATCGACGGCTATCTTTCGGGCGTTGCGCCCGCGAAGCTGGCCAAGGCCAACCACCTGCTCGGCGGCAATTTCGATGGTAAGATCCTCGACCTCGGATTCTGACACTCCGGCGCAGCAGGGGCATGGCTTGACCGCACCATGCCCCTGCTGCGCGGTTAAGCCGTAGCAGCGTTCGAAGATCATCGTCGATACGACGGTGCAGCCCAAGACCGTGATGTTCCCTGCCGATGCGAGGCTGCTCAACCGGGCGCGCGATATCCTGGCGCTTGATCAGGGCAAACTTGCCGATGCGCGCTCCGGTGCACAATCTGCGGTATAAGGGCGAAAATATCTCGATCGTCTCGCGCTCGCGTTACGATCTTTGCCATAGCCGATCTCGCCAGCGCGAATTCCGTGGCAGGCGGCAAAGGGTATCCGTCATCGCCGGCCCTTTGGTATCTCCGTCGCAGAAGGATGCCGGCTAATGGGTGTCACGCACTCCACATTTTATGATATGCTGCTTGTTTCGCATGACGATGCCGCCATTGTCGCTGAGATGAAGGCGATCTGTGACCTGAACCCAACGGTTGTCCGAAATGCGGGAAAACGACAGCGCTGACCACATCATGCCGAATGATACCTTCCATCTCACCAAGCCCATTGCCTCACAGTGTGACAGGCTCGAGCCGTAGCGCCTTGACGGGGCGCTCACAGGTCGATACCGGATAGTTAAAATATATTAAAATATAAAAGGTGAAGTCTCGCTCGCGCCCCGAAGCTGGCGCTTCGCGACTTCCGGGAGACGCCGATGACGCTCAAGCCCGCCGCATTTCTGCGCACGACACTGCCGCTGGACTTGTCGCAATTGGATGGGCTGGACAGCGGGCGATACCACTCGATCTGGCTCCCCGACCACATGGTGAGCTTCTGGCCGGACTCGATCTGGACGCCCGAATTCACCGATCTGGCGACGCTGTCTCCTTCGCCGCACCGTCATCTCGACGGGCTTGCCGTGGCCGCCGCGGCAGCCGTGCTGACCAAGAACGTGCCGATCGCGACCTGCGTCGTCGACACAGTACGGCGCCATCCCTCCATGCTGGCGCAGACCGCGCTGACGATCGATCATCTATCGCGTGGGCGTTTCATCTTGGGCTTGGGCAGCGGCGAAACCGAGAACACGGTGCCTTATGGGTTCGATTTCTCCAAACCCGTCAGCCGTTTCGAAGAATCGCTCAAGATTATCCGCCTGCTTTGGGAGAGCGATGGCCCGGTCGACTTCTCGGGCCAGTTCTACCAGCTGCATCACGCACGCATGGATACAGAGCCTTACCAGGGCCGCTTCCCGAAGATATGGATCGGCGCCAGTGGTCCGCGCATGCTCGATATCACCGGCCGTTATGCGGACGGCTGGTGGCCGGCCGGCGCCTGGACGCCGGAAGAATATGCGGCCAAATTGCAGGTGATACGCCAAGCGGCCGAAAAGGCCGGGCGCGACCCGCTCGCCATTGAGCCGGCTTTTGTCACGATGTGTCTGATCGGTGACGATGCGGAGCTCGCCGCAATCCTCGATGCGCCGTTGGTGAAGTCCATCGTGATGCAGATACCCGCCGAGGTCATGAGAGCGCGCGGCTTCGAACACCCGCTCGGAGAGAATTGGCGCGGTATGCAGGATATCGACCCCGGCGTTCTGACGCGCGAAAGGATCGTGGCGATGCTCGCGAAAGTCGATGTCGAGTCGATTCTGGCGATCATACCGAACGGCTCGCCGCAGAAGATGGCGCGGACCATCAAGGGCTATGTCGATGCCGGCCTGCGCGTCCCGAAAATCCTCGACTATGGAGGCATGGCGGGATTGAGTTTCGCTGCGCGCTCTGCGGCGAAAGTTCGGGAGGCGGAAGACGAACTGATGCGTTTTGTTGCGGGGAAGTGATGAGTTCGACGAGCGACATCCTGAATGCCGACGCGCTGCTGGCGCAGGCGCAGGCGCAGACCGGGCTTAAAGATTGGGGCGATCCCACTCTGCCCGACAGATTCCGGCTGGCGGTCGACTTCCTCAACAACTGCGGCATGGACGAAGCGGGGCAGCGCGCGGGCGCGCAGACTTGCCTCTGGCTTCTGACTTCGCGGCTGGAGTTCTTCGAAGATTTCAAGCGCTATCCGATCGCAGAAGAGAAGATCGTGCAGCCG
>JBAVOL010000047.1:0-2258 GCA_049692035.1 Rhizomicrobium sp. | reverse complement strand
ACATCCCGCAACGATGACGTCCAAAGCTCAAGCGTCGTCTCGATCGATGCTCCCGCCATCCATGACCTCCCGAATCATGGTGGTCCATGGATTCAGAAGACAGTCAAAAAGGCAACTGTAATGCTAGAAGGCGAGCCCGCTAATTGCGGCATCGGTTAGCCAGTTGATCGTTCTGTTGATATTCGTAAGTCGTTCTTCCCCGTCTATGCCGTGCTTCATTTGGCTGGCATTGTAGCCCGCAATAAAATTTCATAACGCAACCGCTCAGCGACAATGACACACCACAGTGTGAGCACGGGCGGGCGGATGATCTTCATCTCGGACACTAAAGCCACCGGAAGCTCTACTGAGCCGGTCGAGGCGTACGCGCTTCCAGCGCCATGGCGATGAGTGAAGCGCCACCGAAAACCATGTCGATGCCTACGAGAAGGCCGAGCGCCCAGAAGAGCGTTCCCGGCAGGCCGGAGATTACGATCCCGGCAAGGATCAGATCGACAATGCCGTTCAACATCATCCACTCCCATTTGCCGGAAAGCTCGCGGCGATGGGCGATGGCGAGGGCAATGATCAAAATCCCGTCGATGATGAAGTACGCGATCAGCACAAAGGTGAGGGTGATCAGGCCCCGCAACGGGTTCCACAGCAATATGCCGCCGGCAACCATGGCCACGAGCGCCGAAAGCAGCGCCCATCCAAATCCTGGAGCCTGTCTCGCCCGCAACGTCGCGACCAGGCCTACCGTTCCCGCAATGAGGAACAACCATCCGAGGACGACAGTGGCGGCGAGACCGGCAATACGCGGGATGGCGATCGCGGCAAATCCGAGCAGGCACAAGACGATCCCCTCGGCCAGAAACACGCCCCAATGATCGTGTATCGATTTGGTCAGCGCGGCAGACACTTTGGGATCGGTAGATGGCAGTGCCGGGGACATGGCGTTCGTTCCTTCGCTTCGTTGCACAATCTTAAAACGTATTTCTAGGACGCCTTCTGCAAGGACTTGTTGCCCATAACTGCTGCCAGTCGCCAATGCGCCGACAGCGCGGAAAGGGGGAAGCTGCAAAACTTCCCCCTTTTTCTGGTTCTCGAATTCTGCTGACTTCGTTCAGGGGTGAATTCTTGAAATCTTCGTTCCTTCAAGGCTGACACCGGCCATCAACCCCTGCTGATCGAAGATGAAGGCGTAGGCGTCATCCTTCAGCGTTGACGTGGACAGATTCTTGGCAACGCCCTCGTCCACAACGACGACCGTCGGCCCCACGCCGATTTCCCATCCGTGCGATTCGTGGATGTAGCGGACCGCTTTCTTGCTCATCAGGAACACCACATATCCGTAGGACTGGGCCCCAGCCTGAAAGCCCCAGGATCCCGTCACGGAATTGTAATAGCCGTCGACCTTCGATCCCTGTTTCAGTTCGCCTTCGCCATAGGCCCCGCCGAACACCAAGCCTGCTTTCACGATATTGGGAAATATGAGGATGGCCTTGGCGTGCCTTGAGACTTCCTCCGCAAAAGGGCGGTGTGCGTATAGATTTCGCAGAGCTGCGTCGGAGTCTCTATTGAGTTCATCCGTCGTCGCCGATGCTGCGCTTGCGCAGTCAAACTCGGCCATGGGAACGATGGCTGCGGTGGCGAGCGCAGTCGCCAGAAAAATGCCTCTGATGTTCGTCATTTTCCAACTCCTTTTGTTGAATTGAACATAGCTCCAGCGCCGGGCTGTGACGCCCGGCGCTCACCCGCCTGCCGCGCACTATTTACCAGCGGCGGCAATAGCGATGATGGTGGCGCCAATGGCAGTGGCGATGACCACCGAGATGTACGCCGGCGCCGACGCCGCCAACATGGATTCCCACGCCGACATCGGCGTTCGCGGCCGTCGTCGCGACCGGGATGGAAAGAGCGCTTGCGAGCGCGAGGCCCAGTGCCAAAATCATTTGTCGTATGTTTGTCATCTTCCAGTTCCTTTCCCTTGAATTGGGCGAGGCTCGGCACACATGTCGCAATCACGCATCGATGCGTACCGGAGCCCCATTGTCTTCTCATTGTGCGGACCAGCGTAATTTGCGCCGTCTCTTATCGAAACCAAGAGAAGAGAATAGCACACTTAACAAGAAATACTTTTCAGGAAGTTTGAAGCGGACCCCGAATCTGGGACCGGGGGCTTAGTTGGAAAATAGGCCGTTCTGTTGCTAAACGGAGCGGACGATGACGAAGAAGACGAGACGCAAGATTGATGCGGCGTTGAAGGCGAAGATCGC
>JBAVOL010000046.1:0-33898 GCA_049692035.1 Rhizomicrobium sp. | reverse complement strand
CGATCTTCGCCTTCAACGCCGCATCAATCTTGCGTCTCGTCTTCTTCGTCATCGTCCGCTCCGTTTAGCAACAGAACGGCCTATTTTCCAACTAAGCCCCCGGTCCCAGATTCGGGGTCCGCTTCAGGATAGAAGCGCCCGCTCTTGCGCCCGAGATATTGCAGAATGGCCCCCGACTCGAAGATCACGATTCGTGTCCCTGCCGCATCACGATCGACGACGGCGGGGATACGGCCGTTCGGATTGAGCGCGACGAATTCGAGCCTGCGTTGTTCGCCCTCGAGGATGTTCACGGGCACGATCTCGTAGGCGAGTTCCATCTCCTCGAGCGCGATGCTGACCTTGTGGCCATTGGGGGTCGGGAAATAATGGAGCTGCATGGTTGCGTTCATTTTTTGATCGGACGGAACTGAATCTCCATATGCGTGCGCGCCTCGATACCAATATCGGGGAACGTTGAGACATCCCAGGCATCGCGGCCGCCAATATCGTAGTAGACGGCGAGCCGGTCGCTGCGATTCTGCAGATGGTGGCCATTGCGGTCACCCATTTTGAAGCCGACGCAATCGCCCGGCCCGAGCACTTCCTCGCCATCGTCCGTCACGAGCACGAGTTCGCCGGAGATCACCACCACCGCCTCGTCGTTGGTCCGGTGCCAGTGGCGTTGCGTAGACCACGAACCGGGCGCGAGTTCGACGCGATTGATGCCGAACTGGCTGAGTCCGAATTGTTTTGTCAGCGACCAGGTCGTGCGCCCTTTCGTCGGCGCATTATGTTCCTCCGGGTAGCTCGTGCCGTGGCGGGGCGTGACCTGGCCAAGATCGGCCTTTTTCATGGAACAGCACTCCGTAAGGGGGATCGGGGACAGCTGACACATTATAGCAACTTCCATGGATCGCCAGCTGTCATCGCGAAGTTGCGGTCGACGGCAAGCGGGCGGCCCAACCATGTTTCCGAAGCGACGACGAAGTCGGCATTGCCAAGCGGTCTGCGGGTACCTTCGCCGACGCGCGATGCGGCGAATGTCCGGGAAATAAATACGCTCTCCCCGATTCTACTTGTTCGACTTCGCTCAGGGCAGGCCTGCAGCCATGAACTCCCAAACGCTACATCACCGGTTCCATTGCGATCGGAACGCCTGAGTAAAGCGCCATCCCGCCCAGCGGATCGACATCGTCGGTACTGGTCAGGTAATTGACATTCGCCTGTTCATGCCCGTGCGAAATGGAGGCAACGCCCCTGCGCATACCGGGATCCACTTTCGCAGTGAGAATGATTTCACCATTCTTGTTATGGACGCGCACTTTCTGGCCATCGGCGATCCCATGGGCGGCCGCGGTTTCGGGATGCAAGATGATATCGGCCGGCTCGCCCAGGAAGCTGAGCTGCGCGTTGAACTTACGTCGCTGGCGACGCGAACTGTAGCATAGCGGCTTCGGACTGCCCAAAGCGGCTTCGTCGGCCCGACGCATTTCATACCATTGTTCGAGCAATTCAGACGGCGCCAGCTTCCATCCGCCGTTCCGTTCGATATGCCTGTCCACCCAGGGAGCCGGGAACTCCTGCGGAAATTCGACGTAACGTTTCTCCCGCAACTCCTCAAAGCTGCAGCGCGCGTTTTCCATCAGCTTCGCGAGCATGAATTCGTCGGCGCCCTGCTGCTGGTCATCTTCGGGGACATGATCGGGCACCGGCAGTCCCGCCCGCTTCATGAATTGCGAAATCACCCACCAGGCCGAGCGCCGCTCGCCCATCGGCTTTACCAGCGGCGGAGTATATTGAAGCGACACGTTCCAGGCCAACGTATCCCACCGTGTGAATTCCGCCCGTTCGACCGCTCCCTTGGTCGGCAGGATATGCGTACACAGCTCTGTCGTTTCGTTCTCGACGATTTCGGTGTTCACATGCAGGTCGAGCTTCTTGAGCGCGGCGCCGAGCGCATTGGTGTCCGGGAAGGAGCGCATGATGCTGCCGCCGAAGTTGAACAGCGCACGGATATTGCCGGCCTCGATTTCGAGAGGAAGCACGGCACAGGGCCAGTCGCCGAGAATGCCCTTTGCGTCAGGTCGGACATTCGATCCGGGCGTGAACGCGCTTTCAAGCACCGGCAGTTCGAATTTGTCGAACGGAATGACGGAGCCGGGATGGAACCAGGTGCCGCCCTTCTGATTCATCGAGCCGGTCAGGATCATGATCAGCCAGGCGAACCACTGCGTCATGTTGCAGCCGGCCGACATGGTGATGCCCGTGCCGGTTTCCACGGCAACGCGGCCTTTTCTACGAATTGCGGCCAGAAGGTCCTCGAGTTCCTGCTCGGTGACCCCGGCGATCTCCGCAGCCTTGGCCCGGTCGTAACCTGCAAGCGCCGCCCGTAATTCCTCCAGGCCATTGATCGGCTGCTTCGGTTGGAACGGTCCGCCGTCGATGATCTCGCGCGTCAGCCAGGCGAGGATCGCATAGTCCTTGCCAGGATAGGCGGCGATATGGCGGGTGGAGTATTTCGCCGTCTCGGTGAACACCGGGTCGATCGTCCAGACCTCACCGCGTTTGGCGGCGGACCTGATCCAAAAGGGCGGGTTGAACATGCCCGTGTTATGCGCGTGACTGACCATCGGGTTGGTACCGACATAGATCAGCATCTCGACATTGTCATAGTCGGTTTTGGGGTTGAGGCCGTAAAAGCCCCCCATCGCCCCCGCCATCATCACCTTGGAGGTACCGTCGTTGGTGAGCGGCGTGAATTTGGGCGGCGTGCCAAGGGCATGGTACAAGGCCTCTTCCATGGCGTAGCCCGAGGAATCCAGGCCAAGACCACTGCCGAAGTAGATGCCGACCGCGTTGGGGCCATGCGTATCGATAATGGTTCGAAGCTTCGCGGCGATGTCGTCAAGGGCTTCATCCCAGCTCACAGGAGCAAGCTCGCCATTCTTGCGCATCAACGGACGGGTGATCGCGCCCGGAAGGTGGTGCACCTGGCCGGTTGCGCGCCCCTTGGGGCAAGTATAGCCGCGCGTCAAAGGATGGTCGCGGTCACCGCGGACTTTAACGATCTGATCGCCGGCGACATCCACGACAAGGCCGCACATCACCATGCAAATCCGGCAATAAGTGTGCTTGGTCTCGACGGGCTGAGCGTCCACGGCTTCCTCCAAAACTTATCGTATCATATTCGTATCATTCTATAGCAGGTGAAATTTTCGTCCAGAGCACAGGGAGCGACGATCATGTTCTTGGCCCCGTAATCTTGCCCGGTTACCTAGCATTGTGCGGTGGAATCGAAGCCTGAAAATACGCAGGTTGCATTGTGTTCGCCGATTTGGGCTATGCCGATGCCGAAAAACGTCAGACGAAACTTCGCCTCGTCGACGCCATCAACGGCGTTATCGCAAAGCAGAGTTTGACGCGGACTGCCACGGCCAAAAAGCTTGGGATCAACCAGCCGAAAATTTCGGCGCTCGCCAATTACAAACTCGACGGCTTCTCCGTCGAACGGCTGATGGCTGCCGCCGCATTTCTACTTTCCTCTTGCAAAACCTCACCCCCTAACGGGTTCAGGTCAGAAGGCCGCGCGAGAGGCACTGAGTGGCATTGGCGCGGCGTCGTATGGGAGAGCCAAACGGGCACTCTCATGAGCGTAGGTCTTTTGATCCTCAGTTTTGTAGCCGTTAGGTTACAATTGGCCCGAATTAAGCGCCAAAACGCAAATCGCACGGTAAAGCAGAAATAACGAGAAGTGCGGCTGCGTCTCAACAATTACGCCGTCACTCCCACTCGATTGTTTTGATCAATCATAACGCATTGATCTTACGCGGAAAAAGCTTTCTGCTCACAGCGAAGAACCGTCTCGCCGATCCGTCAGAAATTTGCGTTCTTGATTTCAAAAGGGAATTTCGCCGATACGGAACCTCCTCGGTTTCAGCCACTATCGGCATCGATCGGTCGATTTTCTTCCGACGACCGCCGACCGATCGAGACCAACAGGATTCCAATAAGACCGTCGGCACCTCTGCTGCCGACCGGGCGGTCATCGATCCTGCAATGGACGCGATCATTTCGATCGCCACCCATCATGCAATCTTGCCCCGCAAGCTATCGGCGAGCGCGGAAAGCGCGTTGGCAAGTTGTCTAGCGGTTTCCGGCGGCGGCAGCGGCATTTTGAGGTTTTGCGCGCCGGTGGCTGGATCGCGCTCGATCCAGGGATGCGCCGGAGCGTTGGGATCGTTGGCAGCCGCCAGAGCGGCAATAAACTGCGCACCGACCTGCACCAGGGCCTGCCACGGATCGGGACTGCATCGCGCAGTGGTGCTCCAGCCCTATCGGTCCGCGCGACCGCCATCTCGCCAGCGCCAATGTTTACATCCGCATTGACATCTTCAACGGATCCGGCGTCATCAGCAGTGACGATATTTCTCACTTCCTCCGCCGGCGTCACGGCCTCGCCCTCACCCATACGCCCGGTGACGTTTTCCACGTCCTTCATGAAGCGGTTGAGACGCGAACCGCCGAGCGAAATCCCGCCACTGCCGCCGTCGAGAATTCCCGCCGATAAGGAGCGTTTGAACGCCAGCACCGAAAGCATGCCCTCCTCGATGGTGCCCTTTGCCACGAAATTGATGACCTGCACCGGCCGTGTCTGGCCCAGGCGATGGATGCGCGCAATGCGCTGTTCGAGAATTGCCGGGTTCCACGGCAAGTCCATGTTCACCAAGGTCGAAGCATGCTGCAGATTGAGGCCCGTGCTGCCAGCATCGGTGGACAGGAACACGCGGCAGGCGGGGTCGTCACGAAATCGCTCGACCAGTGCCGGACGTTTTTCCGACGACACCCCGCCGTGAAAGCTGACATAGCCCAACCCACGCGCTTCGAGACGGCGGATGACGATGTCATGGGTCCGCGTCCATTGCGAGAACACCACCGCCTTGGCGTCGGGCTCGGTGAACAATTCGTCGAACAGCGCCGCCAATTCGTCGACCTTGACGCCATGGTCGGTTTCCTGGTCCAGCAGATAGGTGCTGTTGCATGACATGCGCATGTTCTGCAGGGCACAGGTCATCCGCCGCTGATCCTTGTCCGACAGAAACCTGGTCTTGCGCCAGCGCTGGACGATTTTGGCCACCACGTCGGCGTTTTCCTGGTGATAGAGCATTTGCATCTCGGTCATAGGCACCAGCAGGTTCTGGTCGGTCCGGCTGGGCAGTTGCCACAGCACCTCGGATTTGCGCCGGCGGATCATGACCGGCGCCAGCGTCTGGCCGATCTTCTCCAGTCCGGTATAGCCGGTGACACGCCCCACTTCATCCTTGACCTGATGCTCGTGCAGCAGCTTCCAGGTCGGCCCCAGCCGATGCTGATCGACAAACTGGACAATGGAAATCAGCTCTTCCAGCTTGTTTTCCAGGGGCGTCCCGGTCAGCACGATCGCGTATGGGCTATCGACGCGTTTCAAGGCGCGCGCAGCGATGGTGTTCCAGTTTTTCACCCGTTGTGCTTCATCGACGATGACCAGTTCGGGCGCCCAAGCGGCGATCAGGTCGAGATCGGGCCTGAGTTTCTCATAGTTTGTGATCTTGCAGAAACCATCCTCGGCATAGTCCTTCTGCCGCTGCGCCCGACCGCCGTTGATGACGCGCGCCGCATGTTCACCCCGTCGCCCCGAAAAACGCATAATCTCGCTTTGCCACTGGTATTTGAGCGAGGTCGGGCAGATCACCAGCACTTTCGAGACGCCAAAATGCCGTGCCAGTATTTCCGTCGCGGCGATCGCCTGTATGGTCTTGCCCAAGCCCATATCGTCGCCGATCAAAGCCCGGCCGGCTCGCGCGACGAACAGCGCGCCCTCGGCCTGATAGGGATAAATCGGCGTTTTGAGGAGCGCCAGAAGATTGGGATCGGCCGCGCCGCGCGGGAACAATTGCGCGAGCTTTGCCGCCCGCCGGTCCGCATCCCGCCTTGCTGCGAGAAAATCAAGCGCGTCGTCATAGGCGCGGAACTCGTGACCGGACTTGGACGCCAAAGTCATGAAATGATCGAGTTCGCCGAGGCGCTCGTCGGGCAGCATCCCGTCGTGTCCGGCGTCGAACAATCCGGTGGCGGCCTTCCTCAGCGCCGGCGGACAATCGGTTCCGGCGCGAAAATGCACGCTGCGTTTGCCTTCATTGCGCAAATACAGCTCGGAAAATGCAGGCTGGTATCCGCGCGCAAACGCCGTCTTGGCGCCGCGTTTTTTTAACAGCCGGGCAAGCGTGAATTCGACGTGCTTGCAAGTACCCAACTCGCTGGTGGCATAATCGGGGCATGAACAGAAATTGCCACCTGGCCCCAAGCCTCGAATCGCCACGCGATAGCTGGATTTCGAAACAGGATTGCTGATTCGAAAGTCGGAAAAAAACGGTTCGCTGCTCAGATTTTCAAGCCCGAAGGCCTGCTCGCGGCCGAACTGGCGGCGCAAGCCGCGTTGCCAGTCCACCGGCGATAGATCGGGGGGCGCATGGGTGCGCGAGAGCTTGGGTTCCTTGTTCGGCTTGGTTGTGGAATTCAGGTTTCGGCGCGTGGATTTCATCGAAATATATTCCGTTCCATATAGCGAAAGCTTTTCTAGCGACCATTGCTCTGGAGTCCCATGTCTTTTCCTCGCGCCCTTGTGCTACTTCCATTTTTTCAACAAGCCAGCTGACCGGCATCCGCGAAATCGATGGTCGGTAGATCATGGTTTTCGCGATCATCCAACCGCTTCCGAATCGGACACGACCTCCTCAACAGTGTAGCCAAGCGCCCGATATACCCTTCGCCGCTTCGCTGCCATGCGCGCCAACACCGGGACCAATTCGTCGATATAGTCGACGGCGAGAACGTCGGTCTTTCCGGCACGGTGGCGGTGGAGGCGACCGAGATACTAAGCCAGGGTGCCTTTCCCTGACGGCAATCCGGGCACTCCCAATGCCATTTCCGGGTCTCGAGTTCATAGACCCGTATAGCCACAGCGGGGGCAGGAGACGCCATCGGGCCAGCGATGAACGACAAGGTAAGCGTCGCAAGCATCTTCGTCCGGGAACGCCTTTTCCCATTGCGCGACGCTCATCTGCATGATGTGGCGGGTCTGTTTGGTGCGGGTCATGTCGAATTCCCTCTGTCTGAAAGGAATATGGCATGACTAGATCAATCCGTCAGGTTGGGGATCATCGCCCAAAATTTTATGCCGGTCCACAATCCGACGTTCGTCCGGAGCGTTCAAGTGTTGTAATTTGGTGGTCACAGTTATGGAGGCCTTATCGATGCGATTTGGTGCTGCGCTTGCGCTCGTTGGCGTTACAATTTTTCCAAGTCTGGCGTTGGCGGATATGCCGCCGCCACCGCCGGGCCCCTTAACCCGTCGGATAAGTGCAAGCCTTGCGGGCCTGGAATTCACCCGCCAGCTGTTTCGCCATTGGGTGCCTCAGGAAGCGCCCTTGGGACAAGGGCATCCGGGTGGTTATGGCATAGCGATATTTTTGACCGGCTGTGCGCCAGCCCTCCCCAATTGCCGCCTCGCCAAGGAGAAAGGTGTTCTCAACTGGACGGTCACCGCCGTCAACGGCGTGCGGGTTGGCAATGATCTCGGTGCGTTTGAGACAGCCTTCCAATCCACCCCGGCAGGCCAGAAGGTCAAATTGACTCTGCAATACGAAAACGACATGGGAGCGCCGCCGGCGGTGACGAGGCTCGACATTTCTTTCGACCCGAAATAGCAGCGCTGAGCAATGGACACGTCTCAGCCATTGAGCCAAAGCCCGAACAGGCAAGACCCTGCGTTGGCGAACAAGGAGACGATCATCGCGCGGTGAAGCTGGAGTTGTGCCATCCAGGCGATGAGCGCGCCCTCGACCAAAACCACAAGGAGTTCCAGAGCCGCGACCGAGGGCCAGTAGCCGAAACGCGGATACGCCCAGATCGCCGCCTGCCACATCTGCGGATGCGTCACCGCGGTCGCCACAGCGGACGCGAGCCCGGCATGGATCGCGCCGCGGCCCGGCCACTTCGTCCAACGCACGATCAGAAAGGCGATCGGCGCCTCGACCGCGCAGGACATCAGCAGATATTTCAGTTCAGCCACGATGCACGCTATCCGCTAAAGTAAATCCCGCTTCTTCTGAATCGAGTTGGCTCTCTGCGATGGAAGTCGAAGTTCGATCGCTTAAAATTTCGGCGCAAGAAGCGGAGCATCAGACGGATATGGGATATTCGCCTTGGCACATGCAACCGGGCCGCCCGCTCCGCCGCCAGCGATTGATCCCAGCCCTGTAATTCGGTCAATCTTCAAAGTGTTTCCGGGCGGAAAGACGAATTGCTGAGGTGAATTGTTCACAGACTCTGGGGGGTTAAATATAACATTTGATCCGGTATATATATTATCGGCTCCGCCGCCTCTTACAGCCAATGATTGCCTCATGTCGATCCAGATCGCCATCGAGAAAGTGCGACGTTCAGGGTCCATATTGATACTGTAATTGCACATAAGCGAAAGGATATCAGCGTGCGCCCGCCCTGTGATCATCCAGGCGGAGAGAGAGACTGTCATCAGTCGAACAGAGAAAAGTCTGCGTATCATTCGCATCCTCAGTGATGGCGATGAAAATCCGCCCGCACATTGGCGCTCCAGTTCAAGGCGCAGGTCACTTTTCCTCCTCAGCGTCCGTCTTGTTCGCATCGGACATCAGTTTCCACAATGCGACCCCGAAATTTACAATGTGCTCCTCTTGGCAACGGTTGCAACGATAGGTGCGCATGTCGTCGCCCGACATGGTGAACTTCTCCACCATGTCCATTTCGTTGCCGCATTCGGGGCACGCCGTCAGAGATGGCTGCACTGTCCGTTTGCGGCGGAGTCTGAACCAAGAGGGCCATTTCATCGGTGACGTTCCCGCTCACGAACCATTATCAAAACTGCCTCTGCTGTTTTTGGCAGGTATACTCGGTCGTCACCGGTGGGTTACTAGGCGTAATAACTGTGAGATGGAGGGTATAGCGGCTTAGCGTCGAGATTTCTGGGCGGATGGTATTGGGAAATTCAACATTCCATACAATTTGTTTGTCAGAATTCGTTACGATGGTGCCTTGAAGTGCGGAACGGAAAAGTCCGCCAAAATCCTCTTCGGTAATCGTTTTTCCAGCTAGATCGAGAGTAACGGTCTTTCTGCCCGCCGAGTTGAAATCGTTTACACATGCCAATACGACCGCCTGATCCGTCTGCGCGTATGCCGCCACAGGCGCAAGCAGCGCGCTTGACACGATGATCGCGGCGGAAAAGACTATGGTGCGATGCAGAACGCTCGGTCCAGACTTCATCCTTCGATACTCCTCTCACGCACACGCAAAACCCATCGGCTAGAATTTTGTCGCCGGCAAGGGAGCCAATCCCCTCGTGCATTGCAACGTGGCGCTGCCGCTGGCGTTGCCCAGAAATTGCTCTGTATACGTTCCATATATCCTGTTTATGGACCCATTTAATGTAGTGCCGGGACCGCCATGAAAGCCGAACACCCGGCTGATCGATGTCGGCGTTATCTGCGCCGGATACGTCATCGGTTCGTTGCTGTTGACCCACGCTGATGCTGCCGTGACGGTGGATTTGTCCAAATCCACCCAGATTTGGCGCGTCGCGCTGCCGCCGCAATCGAGTTCCAGAATTTCCGCGCTCGCCGGTACCGCTGACACAGCTACAAAAATGGTAACGATGGCGAGATACACTCGTGCTGCACTTCGCATTGTTCTATCCTCCTTCAAAAGCAAGCTAAAACATCTTTGCGGGACGCACATCATTCGGCAACGGAATGTCCGCCTCTGCGCAGGTGATCCTCCCGTCTCCCAGCATCCCAAAGCCCGTCGTTCTGCTGATTTCACCCCCATTCGAGCCAGACCCCGGCCACACAAACTTGTCGGCCGAAACAATCACACGCCGTGGCCCGTCCGGCGGGCCTGCCGGTTCGGGGTCCGAATGCTGGTAGGCTACGGATTCGCTCATATCGATCCAGATCGTCACCGAGTAGGGCGCATAGCTTCCGCCGAGCGGTTGGTAAGTGCAGCGAAGCGAAAGAATCTCACCGTGGGCTTGCGCCGCGACCGCGAATACGAAGACGGCAGCGAGAAGCGTGCGAGCCGAGGCCATCTTCAATCAATCCTCCTGCAATGACGAGCTAGAATTTGGTTGCCGGAAACGGTGTTGATCCTTTAGTGCAGGAAACCGTCGCGGAGCCGAACGCGACTCCGCCGTAATTTGCGCGAAAGGTTCCAGTTATTCTGTCTATAGTAGCATCGTACGTCACGCGGCCGCCATAGCCCCGGTGGATCGTGGTCGCCGTAATCTGCGCGGGACAGGCCGCTGGCACGGCTCCATTGGCAAAGCCCTCCGTGACTGACGATTGGTCCATATCCACCCATATGTGCTCAACGACCATTCCATTTTCGTTAGAGCAATCAAGCGGCAAGATTTCTGCGTTCGCACGCCCCGAAATCGCAGCGGTGAGAAAACCTGTTGCGGTCATTGCTGCAGAAAAATATTTTTCTGTCATGCGCGGTCTCCGATCTTTCAATTAGAACTTACTCGTGTCGCTGCGTTTGGTGCAGGCTTGGTTAGTAGGAACAGGATCACCTGCCCCCCAGATTTCCATTCTCGGGTTATCAGGGTGGCTTTCCCCCGCGCGCACGCGATCATCCTCTTACGGCCCCGACACTCCCTGCGTTGGTGCAATAGTACCTGATCGATACGTCGTGCTGGCGGATTTGTTCCGGCGTCATCCCGGCTTCCCGCTGCCGCACGCAATAATCGATCCGCTCCCGTATAATCCCTCTCTGAACGTCGGGATCGTTGGTCGGATTGAGCTTCTGGTCGTCCTGTTGGGCCAAGACGGCTTTGGGCGGCGCACCGACGGCAGGAGGCACGCCATAACTGCCCGCGGTCGGGAGCGTAAGAAGGGCTTCGATTGCGGCCGATCGAACGGAAAAAGGTCTACCGGTCATTTTCTCGCTCCTGTTTGCGCCATGGCTTATTCGTTTCGGTACTCCTCAGGGCGAGATTCGATGGACTCCGGACATGACGCTATCTTCCTTCGCAGACTAAGTGCCGGAGACGTCCGGCAAATGAATGGCGAACCACTGAATGGTGTCTTCGGTCGGATCGGCCATTGTCGAGGCGTTCTCGACAAAGAACACATCCGTTATGTTCCCCGAAGGCGAATGGAATCCGAACGCGTAGTTGGTATGGCTGAATGGATTGTTCCTTGTCAGGCGGTAATCGGGAGTTCCCATCGCCATGGACGTGTTGAGCGTTCGAAGGTCCACGCCGCAGCTAATGCCATCCGCCGTCTTGTAAGCTCCGCAATCGCCGTTGTAGCCGACTGCGATATAGACCACTTTGGAGACGGTCTGGTCTACCACCGCGCAGACAAGTTCATCATCGTAGCAATAGTAAGTTCCCGGCGTTCGCGAATTGTCGGTGTGAAAGATGGCCGCAGCATATCGTGAACTCGGCCTTCCAAGCGCGAGAAGATCGGTTTCCGTCATTCCCAGGGAAACGGCACCAACTCTTTCGCCTGGGACGATCAGATGATCGTTGGGCGCGGTAATTTGCGCCGTTGCGTCGCCGGTCGCGATCGCCGAGGCAACCGTGATGACGAACGCGGCAATCGCAACTCGTCTAAATGCCGTAATCATTGAAAGGCCCATGGCGTTTGCCCCTTTTGGATGTTGGGGACGGGATGACCTGTTACCCGGAAGTTCGGTTCTGCCCTTCAGCGTTGAAATGTGATGTCCGTCGGGCAAAATATCGGAAACCTCATCGGCAAGGCTAGAATTGCGCCGTCGGCAGCGGCCTCGTTCCCCTCGTGCAATGAAACTGAGAGTCGGGAGCATCCTGGTAGTCGGAAGGATGCTGAAAATGCGCCGTCAGGTTTCCTGTGGTCCTGTCGGGCATGTCGACGGCCGCAAACCCCGGAGAACCGCTCTCCGTTTCAGTCCAGCCGATCGTCGTGGCTGTTATCTGAGCCGAGCTGGAGATGGGCGGCGCGTTCGAAATCGGTTGGGTCATCACGGTGCCCTTGTCGAAAATCTACCCAGATATACAAGCTCACATACGAAGAACCTGCCAGTATACAATCGAGTTCGACCTGTTCGGCATTTGCGCGCGCACTCACAGCGACCACGGCCGAAGCGATCAAGAGTATCTTCCAGATTCGCATGTTGATCCTCTTATCCGGCTTGTTCGAAGAGTTCGGAAACGGTTCTGCCCATTCCCGAACCCGTCGCGAATGGTGGCGGCAATCGGACTTTACTGGCAGTACGTGTTCGGGAACGTGCCCCTGCAACTATCCGACGAATTGCAACAGCGCGTGCCGTTGATGACGCAAGCCTGGCCGTGCCGCGCATCGTCGGCATAAGCAAATATCCGGCCCGCGGTCGATGCTCCCTTTTCGGATGCCCTGTGCATATGATCCCCCGGTACGGCCCAGACTCCGAACTATAGTCGGGCGGAATGAACCCCGGAAGACAGTCGCACGGCTAGCCTCACCCCTTATTGACGGTCAGAGCCGAGTTTTCGGGAAGATTGAAAGGATGTTTTTAGGCAAAAGGGCTGCCATTCCGGAGCAATGCGAATCGTTCGCAATTTTCGGACTCGCGACTGTCACTCACCATAACCAGGTCCAGCAGCCTCGCCTCTGAACGCGAATGTTCCACTCCAAGTCCCGTGATCACCGGCAGAAGCGACGGTCCAGCCTCCGTTCGTTAACTTCACATGCGCATGCGAGCCGTCATCACACCGGATCACGTCCCAGCTGTCGTGATCTGTCGCGATGTTCCAGGCACGGGCTAGCGGGCCGAAAACCGTGGCAGAGACAACAACGATACCGGCGAGCGCCTTTTTGACGTCATGACGAGAATCGTCAATTTTCAAACGGATACTAAGTCCCTCATCCTGTTGAAGTTCGGGACAAACACGCTTTAGATATCCATCTAACGCAGTTTTGACGGGTCAACTGCCGAACTATTGCGACCAGGTAAGTGAAATGCCGATGGTGCGCGGGCGCGGTGGCGTGACTTGCGGCCCGCGACTCAAGTCGAACGGGTTTCCGAAAGCAAAAGTGTTACCCCGGTCGTTCGTCAGATTGTCGACAAAGAGAACCAACTGCCACGGGCCATGTACGAGGCCACCTCGTACATTGGCAAGCCGGTAGCCGCCCATCGTCTGTGTGTTTTCGCCAAAACCAAGATGTGAGACACCGACATACGTGTAGTCGATACTCGTGAAGCCACCATCCGACCGGCCGACACGAAAATCGTAACGCGCCGAAAGACCGGCGGTCACATCCGGAGCACCCGGCAACACGCCTTCGCCGCTGGCAAGCAATGGATTCGTGTTCGAGAGGCTCGCATCATTCCAAAAGAAATTGCCCTGAACAGTCAGATTTTCGAGCGGGTGTAAAGTCGTCTCCACCTCGACGCCGAGATCATGCACCGTTCCGGCGTTGAGAATGTAAAAAGCGCCGTCGGGCGATATCTGGTCCGTCTGCACCTTGTCCCATGTCACAAAATAGGTGCCCGCATCGACGGTCGCCCGACCGTCGAGAAAACTGAGTTTGGAACCCAATTCATAATTGTGTAGTTCGTCGGAAGCGAACCTGTTCTCCGCCCCGCCGCTGGCACCGGATGGTCCATCGGCGCTGAGGCCGCCAAGCCGGTAGCCTTCTGAATATTGAGCGTAGAACGTCATGTGGGTTGAGGGCCGGTATTCGAGGACCGCTTTGGGCGCAAATCCGGTTTGGCTGCTGTTGCCGTTGAAAGGATTTGACGATGTATAAAGGAAACCCGACCCGCGCGCAGATACTTTGCGCGATGAATCGAATACACGGGCACCGGCCGTCAGCGACCATTCCGACGTAAAATCATAGGTGGTTTCGCCAAACAGCGCGGCCTCGTTCATCCGATCCTCACGCGTCTCCGCGCGCGCGACCACCGTCCCGCCGGTCGCATCTGGACCCGATAGACTTGACAGGAAATCCTCGTCGCGATGTGCAAGAAACAATCCGGCAAGCCATTTCCATGGCCCATCATCCGTCGATGAAAGCCGGGTCTCGTGCGTGAAGGACTGGATTTTCCGCGTATAGTCGAATGGGCTGGGTCCCAAAGGGAAGCCCGTCAATTGCGGCCAGGCATAGGATGCGTCGAAACGATTGTCCAAATGCCGGCCGACGAAACTCGTATCGGTTACGAGGTTCGCCCAGCCAAGCGCCCCGTTTGCCATGATGCCGGCTTGCAGGAAATTATCGGCATGCGGTTCGAGGAGAAAATTGTCGCGTGTTTGAGGGGCTAGGGATTTCAGATAATATTGCGAGTCCGCCGCCATTGTATTCTGCACTGCAACGCTGGCAATGACGTTCCAAGCGGCATCCGGCTCCCAACCGAGCTGCGCCCTCCCCCCATCCGTCCGCGTGCGATT
Source organism: Rhizomicrobium sp. (assembly GCA_049692035.1). Taxonomy (GTDB): domain Bacteria; phylum Pseudomonadota; class Alphaproteobacteria; order Micropepsales; family Micropepsaceae; genus Rhizomicrobium. The sequence goes on along the minus strand of JBAVOL010000046.1, from coordinate 19,434 downwards.
TGTGTTTGAAAGATGCAGCCGCGTTTCGTCGATATAACCCGCCTGATTGTCGTCATAGCCGACAATTCGGAGCGCGAGCGCATCGGGTACCAGAGGAAGATTGAACATCCCGTCGTAATTCGTCGAGATGCCGCCATGCGCGGTCGACGAGGCCGATGTCTGCATCATCATCGCGACCGAATTGAAATCTGGTTTATTGGTTACGATCCGCACGAGGCCGCTGAGGCTTCCGCCGCCGTAGAGCGAACCTTGGGGGCCGCGTAAGACCTCGATCCTGTCAATGTCTATTAGGTGGAGGTTGGGGTCGGGCGCATCGTCGACAATGCGCGATTCGTCAAGATAAACGCCAACAATGGTCTCGCTGAGACCCGGCAATATACTATCCGTGAGGCCGCGCACAAACAATTTGTCTTCGCCGGAACCCAAATTCGTCGTTGTCAGGCCCGCGATTTGCGATGTCAGTTCATGTGAGGTTTCTATCCCGAAATCTTCTAATTGCCGCCCAGTTGTGACGGTGATCGAATAAGGCAGGTCTTGCGTAATCTCCTCGCGCTTCGTGGCCGTCACGAGAACGGTTTCCACATCCGGTCGCCGGCCAGGCGTGCGTCCGTCTACGGGGACGTATCTTCGAATGCGGATGGTCGTCGAATCGACATACTCGAATTCGAACGCGCTACGAGCCAACAGGCGCCGCAACGCATCATCCTTCTGGAACGTGCCAATGAGCGGTTGGCTGATCGCGCCACCAAAATCGACGCCGGACATGCTGATCGAAAGTTGCGATTGAATCGCAAATTCGATGAGCGCTTCCGCCATTGGTTTGGCCGGTATGGAAAGTTTTACATACTCCGTCTGGCCTTGCGCGGGGGTGAAGGGCGCAAGAACGGTGAGGCCGAACACAATGAATGCGCGGAAAATATCCCAGAAACGCCGCAACCGGCCACCAACCGTATAAGGCCCCGGACTTGTTTAGTGGCTCGTGTCGGACATGCGCAAGGCGATTCTTCCGCCGGGTTGATGCTCTATGGTTACCGGCAAGAATTGCGAGAGTCGCTTGAGGATCGCGCTTTCGTTATCCACTCTCAAGACGCCGGAAAATCTCTGGGACGCGACCGTTTTGTCTTCCAGGCTGATGGGAGCAGCGAAATATCGTCCGAGATCGCTTACCACCTTCGAAAGCGGCGCGTTTCTGTAGATCAAATAGCCTTGGCGCCAAGCGAGCGCGTCTCCCGGATTAATGCGTTCAACCGTCGATGTCGATGTTCCGTCTTTATGAACGAACTGGTCGCCCGGCGATAGTGCGATCGCCTTGGTTTGTACGGATGTGCTCCGCGGCAAAACCCCGACATGTCCTTCGGCGACGGTCACAGTCGTCGTGCCATCGCTATACAAAATATCGAAGACTGTGCCAACGACCCGCACGTCCCGATCGCCAACCGTGACGATGAACGGGTGAACGGGATCTTTTGCAACGCGAAAGAGCACTTCGCCGTGGTCCAGAGTGACGTGGCGAACGCTTCGGTCTAACGCGACCACAATCCTCGTATCGGTATTGATGTCTATTTGCGTGCCATCGGACAGGGCTACGGATTTGGTCTCGCCGATTTGCGTCTCGAAGTCTACGGATGCCGGAGCGCTCGTGTGCGGCATGACGGCGATGATGAGCGCGGCTGCTGCCAGTGCAGCCCCGGCAATCCAGGCAGAGATAGGAATTCTGCGCCGCTCCACGGGGGCACGGCCGAGCCTGACCAAGCCGGATGCGTGTTCGCCAGCCGCGAAGGTATCCCTTAACCCCGGCTGTTCCAGCTCAGCATCCAACTCCTCGATATGATCGTATGCCTCCCGGTTGGCAGGATCGGCTTCGAGCCAGAGTGTAAACGCCTCCCATGTCGCCGCGTCGGTATCCGGCGCGCTCAGCCGGATATGCCAGTCGATGGCTTCATCGAGTTGGCCGGGGTTCGCATCCTGCGAGTATTTGCTAACCATGGCTTGTCTTCGACACGAGCGATATGCCGTTCACAGCATATCGCTCGATCCTCCTTCTGTCTGGAAGACGCCGCCGCTCGGAAGTTACCGCCACTCCAGCGCATACCAGGATCGGATTCCCACAACACTGTTGCATGTTAGTCACGCCCCAGGCGCGCGATCAAATATTTCAGTGCTGTGCGCATGTGTTTTTCGACGGTGCTTCGCGTGATCCCGGTGCGCCGCGCCACCTCTTCGTGCGAAAGCCCCTCAAATTTGTGTAGCACGAACGCGCGGCGGCACTGCGGCGATAATTCGTCAAGCGCTGCTCGAACAGCCGCGATTCGTTGTTTGGCGGCGTATTCCGCTTCGGCGGAAGGCGCATCAGCAATCGCTTCGGAACCGACGATCGTGGCCCGCGCATTGACCCACTCTGCCTCACGCTTGTGCGCACGGCTACGCTCACGCCGGTGATCGCGCGCGAGATTCAGCGCCATGCGATACAGATAGGCGACGGGGTCGCGCAGATCGTCCGGTGCGTTGATACCGCTCAGCTTTATATAGAGTTCCTGAAGAATATCTTCAGCCTCCTGCCGGTCACCCAAGCGGGCAGAAAGAAAACGACCGATGGCGTGCTTATTCGAGAAATAGGCTGCTACGAGCAGTGATGGCTCTACTTGTGCCAAGCAACGCGACCTTTCCTGCCCGCGTGAACGGTTTGAAATGCAATTCTGTCCTAAAGTTCGTCCGCTCACCAGTGTTCGCCTGCGGGATCGGAGCCGCTATCGTCGTGCAATGATCGTTTCACCTGCGTGTGGATGTGGTTCGACGACGGAAAACGCCGCGCCATACGGCTTGAAGCCGACGCCGCGAACAATCGCGAGTTCGATGGCCGGTTGGCCCGCGCGATGCAGCGTGACGGGTGCCAGGGTCTCCACGCGCGTGAACCAATGCAATAACGTGGTGTGCGGGTCCGCCAAATCCTTGCGCGTGCCAATGACGATAATATTGCGGCCCGAGAACTGCGCGGGGTTGTGCAAATAGCGAAATTGCTGGGGATCGCTGCAAAGACAAAGGACGGGGATACTCCTGCCGATGGCATAGTTCAGCTTTCCCGCGTCCATCCAGCGTATCGCGGCCGCCGCGGGCGTCGCTGTGTCGATCAGCCGCCGCTCGGGGATCGCACGGTCCAATTCCGTCCAGTTCAAGAGATCGAGAGTGGGGTCTAGGTGTGCATATTGCCGGGGGAAGCGATTCGCAAGCCAGCCGGTTCGTCCATCCGTTGCAAAGATGGCAACCAGTACAAGCAGGAGGCCCGCCGACGCGGCACAGCCGTAACCCACGAATCGCGGACGGAAACGGGCGAGACGAACGGCCTCGGCGCCCAGCAGCGGAAAGGCGAATAGCCATCCCGGCATCGGCCAATGGGGTAGTCCTCGTGCAACGAAATTGGCGGCTGTAAATACGATGATCGGGCCGCTCGCGAGCAAGGCGAGAAACCAGGTGCGCGGAACACTCGGACCTCGTGCAAGTGCCGCGATCCATGCGGTCGCCAGCGGAACGAAGAGCCACGGCGTCAGATAAGCGGACTGCGACAGGATTGCGCCAAGGACGCGCACGAGGCTGGGATGAGGTGCGGCTGTCAGCCGCTTTGTCTGGAAAAACAGCCCGATCCCGCCATGGTGGAGGTTCCATAGGATCACCGGCAAGAAGACGGCGACGGCGATTGCAGCACCGAGCCACGGCGCAGGCGAAGCCAGCACCTGCCGTCCGGGGCGCCATGTCAACAGGAATGCGAAAATTGCCGAAGGAAGAAATACGCCGTGAAATTTGGTGAGCATCGCCAAGCCGGCCAGCAGTCCGGTACCCGCCCATCCCGCCATCGCGCGCGACGGTTCGTCGGTTGCAAACAGCAAACGTGCTGCAGCGAAAGCTCCTGACAACATCAGAAAGGCGAGAGGCCCGTCCGGTAGAACCCAGCTCGCGTGAGCCAAGGTGAAGACGGGCGCGAGATTGAAAAGCAGGGCCGCCCAGAAGCCCGCCGCGTCGTCGAAGAGCAGCGCCGTCAGTCGAAACATCACCCAGGTCGAGCCCGCAAACAGCGCGATAAAAGGCAGGCGCAGAACAATCGGCGCCTCCGAGCCGCAAATCCACGACCATGCACCGACCAACCAGACGTGCAGCGGCGGATAATCCACATAACTCCACGCAAAATACCGCGCATTGGCGACAGTATAGGATTCATCCGTACCGAACCCCACCGCACCCGCCAGGGCTATTCGGATAAGGCTTCCCGCCACGATCAGGCCGATCACCGCGTTAGTGGTGTCGATGGTATTGTCGTTCGCTTGAAAAAATGTGCGCGACTTGGCCTGCTTGAAGGCCGCGCCGAGCGCTCCCGTGTACTGCATCGCGTCCTCAGTCGTTTGTCGCACGGGCGAGATCGAGAGCGGGATAACGCGAGCGTCGAACAGCGAAAGCCTTCCCGTCGCCGCAAGCGCCCTTGCGGAGCCCCGTTTGTCCGCCAATCGAAAGACGCCGCCGAAGCAGAAGGACCCTACCTCTCGGCAACAAATCAGTTCGCGGGGGCACACTGCGGCCAGGCCGAGGCAGCCTTAAAACCCAATCTCCGGGTGGCCGGACGATTGCGACGAGTATCAGGTTTCCAGAATGTACAAATTTCTCAACGTGTTAGCGCAAGAACGCGCATGTACGTTTGTCAATCGGCATCGCCGGACGACCATCGGAATAGCTTCGGCGCCTCGCATTTGTCTCATCGCCGGTGGGGTGGAAAGCGTTCCCCAACGTCACACTCTTAGCTAGGGACGAAGCATAAGAGCGGGCGGGAATGATGGAGAACAACAGATGCACGCCCGGATCGAAGAAAATATGGAAAGGCTATCACCAAAACCAGCTGAATCGCACGATCTCAGAAAGCTCATTCTCAAATTGCGCTGGATTGGCTTGGACCGTGAGGCTGAGCGTCTAATGCAATTGGTGACTTTGGCATCTCCGACGTTCGGCCCGCTCTTGGGACCGCTCGACACAGATTAACCATGCCATCGCAAGTCTTGGAAGGATGCATAATTCGAGGAGGGGCTATGCGTTACACGGTTCACTGTTTCGCCGTTCTCGCCACGTTAGCCTTGCCGGTTGCAGGCGAGGCCTATCTCGACGCGCTGGATTTGGGCAATGGGACGTTGGATCACGCCGGCGATTTCATGACCTATTGTTCGGATGGCGCGCATGCGCCTGCTTGCGCTGGCCGCGTTCAAGAGCAAGACAGGTATAATATTGCTTCACTCTCTGACAAATGCGCCTCTACCTTGCCCGATACTGACAATAGCGGGACACATAGGACGAACGCGAAGCTGGTTGTGGATTGGATCGCGAGCCACCGCGAATTCGCGCCGGATTCTACCGATAATGCGATCAAGAGAGCTGAATTGACGCTATGGCCGTGTCGACAACAGAAATTGTGACGTCAACTAATTAGAGCACAGTGCGCCCTATGATGCGCAGCAGCAGTCCCCTTATTTGACTGTAGGCGTCGTCTCCATGTGATCCAGTGCGCTCAAAACGATAGCCGGCGTCAGTATCTGCGGAAGCACGATGGCATAACCTTGCGCGTTGGGCGGGTAGAGCAGATAGAGCGGAACGCCGCCACGGCCGTAACGGTTCAATTCCGTCGCGATCGCGGCGCTGCGATTCGTCCAGTCACCTTTCAGCGTGACGACACCGTATTTCCGCAAGCGGGCTGCGACCGACGGATTCTCCAGAGCGACGCGCTCATTGACAACACATGTGACGCACCAAGCAGCAGAGAAATCGACGAGTACCGGTTTGTGTGCATCTCGCGCGGCGGAAATGGCTTCGGCAGACCATGGCGTCCAACTCGCATCGATCGAGGACGTTGCCGGTTGGATATGAAGGCTCGATGCGAAAAGCGTTACGAGCGCTGGTGCCCCGACAATCCAACGCAGGCGTGGCCCCAGAAGTTGCAACAGCCACATAACGAAAACGAGTCCTAGTGCGATGCAGAGCGCCACGGCGAGTCCCGAAGTCCCGACTTGCTGGTCGAGCACGCACACCAGCCAGATCGCGGTCCCGAACATCGGGAACGCCAAGAATTCCTTCAAGCGTATCATCCACCGGCCAGGCCTGGGGACCAAGCGGAAGAAAGCCGGCGTATAGGCGAGCGCGCTGAAGGGAAGGGCGAAGCCCGTACCCAAAGCGAGGAACACGGCGATGGAAGCGACGGAGGATTGCGTCAACGCGTAGCCCAGCGCAGTTCCCATGAAAGGTGCAGTGCAAGGACTTGCAACCAGTACGGCGAGGGCGCCCGTGAAAAACGCTCCGTGCCCGCCCCGGGCGCGGGTTAGACCTTCGCCCATGCCAGCCAAGCGTAAGGGCACTTCGAACACGCCCAGCAAGTTTAGCCCGATTACGGCCATCAACAGCGCGAGAGCGAAAACGACCAAAGGCGATTGAAGCTGGTAGCCCCAGCCTAGAGCCGCACCACCTGCCTTCAGGACCAGCAGGACACCGGCGACAGCTGCGAACGTCGCTTGCACACCGACAAAATAGAACAGGCCATCGCGGCGCAATTCATGCGTGCTTTCGCCGGACCGGGCCAAAGCCAATGCCTTCATCGACAGGATCGGTAGGACGCAAGGCATGAGATTCAGGATCAAGCCGCCACAGAAGGCGAGAATTATGGCACCCACCAGCGTCAAGTCGGTGGCGTTTGGCGCTGACGGCATTGGACTGGCGACGGATGCCGCAGATACGGTGAAAGCCCCCCCGCCTGCAATGTTGAGCACGCCCGTGAATGCGCCAATCGGCTTCGCATGGGGAGCGCGCGCGGCCTTCCAGATCAATGTCGCGCCGTCGACATGCATCTCGGGTGCCAGGTCGTAGTTCACGGTGCGTCTCGTCGCAGGGAAGAAACTTAGCTGATTTGCCTTTACCCCTCGCAATACCGCGCCGTTCACCGTCAATATGACGGATTGCGCATCGATGGCAACATGTGCGGTCCCCGCAAAAGCGCGGGGTAGCGACGTCCGCGCCTTGGCGAATAGTGCAGGTGAGCCGGAATCCCGGCGCAAATCGAGATCAAGCGTGGCCTGTTCGGGAATGCACATTTGCGCGCATTCGAGCAGGAACACGTTTGCTCGTGCGGGCACCCCGATCGCGGCATCGCGCGCGATCGTCAAAGGGATGAGAAGCGTAGGCTCGCCTTCGTACGCATAATCGACGATGGCGCCGGCGGCGAAACGTTGCGGTGCCGGCCATTGTGGCTCCCCTGCCGTCACGCCCTTCGGCAAAGACCAGGAAACGGACGTCGCCAAACCCGAATCCCCCGGATTGCGCCAATAGGTATGCCATCCCGGTGCGATTACCTGTTGCAACGCGACCCATGCGGTCGTTCCTGGGCGAGCGGGCGTTTCCAGCGAGACGGCGAGCCAGACGTGATCGATCTGCGCCGTGGACGCTGCCTGCCCCGCGGCTGGCCCCAGCAAAACCGCGAAAGCCGCTGCCAGCAACGTTTGCAGTATGTTCGTCCGGTTGTTGCCCATCGCTACTCGATCTCTCTGTCACCGCGAAAGATCTCACCGTTCTCCAACTCGCAGTCCAAAACGCCGTCACGCCACATCCATGTGAGGTTGATGTTGCCATAAGCCTCGATGATTGCCTCGGCCCACAGCCTGTCGCTTTCGGCCCCCAATTTGTTGCCTTCGGCCCACAGCTCGTCGCCCTTGGCCTTCAGCGTATTGCCTTCGGCCTTCAGCATGTCGCCCTCGGCTTTCAACTTGTCGCCCTCAGCCCACAGCTTGGCGCCGTCGGCAGTCAGCTTGGCGCTGTCGGCCCACAGCATATCGCCCTCGGCCCATAGCGTGTCGCCCGCGTCCCTCAGCTTGTCGCCCTCGGCTCTCAGCCTGTTGCCCTCGGCCTTCAACTTGACGCCCTTGGCCCTCAGCTTTTGCCTTGCACTCCATTGAACGGACAGTTTCAAGCCCGTTATCTGGTGTTCTCCGGCGTTAGGCGGATAAGCACTGTTTGAAGAAGACATTCGCGCCTCGTCCTACCGGATGAACCAAGCGCGCACGCTTTCGCGCTTGAGAAACGCTTCGGCATCCTTGCCTTGCAGCATTGTCAGCGTCGCGATCATTCCCGCCTCGACGCAGGTGGCGGCTGCCACGGTGACGGAGCGCAGCGCGTGTTCGACAGGCCGCCCGGTGTTTGGATTCAATATGTGGCTGTAACGAATTCCGTTCTTAAGAAGAAAACGCCGAGAATCTCCGCTCGTCGCGAGCGCGCCATCGGCGAGTTCCAGCAAACCTGCGAGTTGACCGTCGTGGTCGACCGATTCGATCGCCACTTTCCAGCGGGCTCCGCTTGCGCGGGGGCCAGACACGCGCAAATCCCCGCCGAAATTGACCAGCGCGGGCACCGGCGTTATTTCACGGACCGCCGAAAGGGCCTTGTCGACGGCATATTCTTTCGCCAATCCGCCGAGATCGATTTCCATTCCGACGGGCAACGCGATCATCGGCGCTTGCCAGGACACCTTCTGCCAACCTACAAATGGGCGTAATAATGCGATCTGTGCATCGGTGGGGACGTTGTCCGATCCGTCGAAGTGCCATATCAGGCGCAAAACACCGGATGTGACATCGAACAGGCCGTCACTGACTTCGAAACATTCCTCTGCAAAGTCAAGCAGGTAGGCGGTTTCTTCATCGACGGCAATCTGTGCGCCGGCGCAAGCGTTGATCCGGCTCACCACGCTGTCGCCGCGATAGCGGCTGAACTTCGCTTCGATGCGTCGGGCCTCGCGTTCGACAGCATGCCCGACCACCGCAGACAGATCTTCGTCGTCGGTTTCCAGCCGCACCTCGCAAGGCGTGGCCATGGTGTAAAAACTGTACACAAAATCGCGATCCGACCTCGTTAGCGCCGAGGCAGGGCCTCCCTGCCCTGTATTAAGAAAAAAATCGGCCATCGCAGCCTCTGATAGTCAATGAAAATCCCAGACGTAGCTGAGAAAAGCAAAGGTCGCATTCGTACCCGCAAAAAGATTTTGACTCTTAAGCTGACCGATTGCATCAGCAGGATGTCCGTTTGCGGTCTGCTGATAGTAACCGCCGTTAAGGTCGAACTCGGTTCGTCCCGTCAGTTGCACACCAACCTTCAGGCCATAGGTCAGCGCGCCGAAGTCGCTCAACCTCCAATCCGATGAAGCGCAGGGAGAAAGCGCCTGACCGCCTACCAGAAACGGATGGTAGAAATTCGCAGCCGATTGCTGATACCAGCGTGCGCTCGGCTCCACGTACAGCCAAGACGTGAGCGCGACGCGCTCTGACAGCTCCGCGGTTTTCGAACTTATCCCCCAGCTGTCCTTGAAATAGCGCAGCGAGAGGTCCGTTACGGTCGGACCGAAATCGAACTTGTTGTCCCAGAAGAGACTTTGGCCCTGCCGGTTGCCCGGACGCTTCTCGTACAGATATGCGGTCGGTTCGCCGCTGATAGAATCGACTACGGAGATGATTCTATAAGGATCGTTCTGATAACCGGATTGGGAGTCGTATGAATAGTTGAGTTGCATCAGCCAGCGTCTGGACATGACTTCCGTAATGCCGGCAACAAAGCCGAGTTGCGTTTTGTCGCGCGACGAGACCGGCTTCCAGTGTCCGTCCATGGTGGTAAGCGGCGTCGGCACGCCGCCATAAGGAAACGACGAGTCGAGTTCGGTATTTATTGCGAAGCTAAGTGTCGTGTTGTTTGCGTTCAAATTCTGCGCGATTCTGGCGTTTCCGGTTATTGCCTGATAGTCCCTTTCGATCGAATAGCCACCACCGAAGCCGGCCTGGGAAAGGAACCCCACCGGCTGGGACCAGTCGAAATTGAATCCTTCGCGACGATCGAAGAAAGCCTTGTCCACCGGCAGCGTATTCGCCGGGACCGTGTATTGCCGCGCCGCCGCCGCGATTTGGCCCGGTGTTGGCGGCAAATGAATGACCGTGCTGCCGCCCGATGCGGTGGTGACGGTCACGGCATTGCCCTGGGCCTTGAGCGGCGTCACGAAGTTTTGAGGCCGGTCGGAGGGAACGGCGCCGTTAGGTGTCGCTCCCGAAACCGAATCGACAACAAGGTCGAGGTCGAGTTCTTGTCCGCCAGCCCCGAACACCGACAAATCGAGGGCGGGCTCGATCGCTGACACGCGGCCACCGGATTCCTGGTAGACAAGCAATGCGCTGTCGAGTTCCGAATAGGAGACACCAGGACCAAAATTGTCGTTTCTGGCGGCGTGGGTTGAGGTGGAAAACAGGCCTTGGGCCTGGGCCGGTTCGGGGGGCGCCGCGGCGGTCGCAGCGAGAAGGCTGGCTGAGATCGCTGTAATGCTTTCGCGAATCGTCCCTATATGCTTTTTCTTCAATTGCATCCGCAGCCCCCACCTGCGAAGCCGCGGCCGCCGCTGGAGGCTTCCCTACTGAAATAGATGTGCTCTCTGGCTGCAACCTCCATGGGATACGGGTTGGGCCGCATCTCGCGGCGTGCCATTAAGTCTTTTTCCCAAGGATTGGGACCGATCGCCGAGCAACCGTTGCACAACAGCCCCAGGGTCGAGAGTGTCGCAGCTATGAAGGCGGCCTTTCCGCAAGACCGAAAACAATTGGTCATCACTTCAATGCGTTCCTTCATCGAGCAACGTGTAGATGTCCGAGAGGTACGATCCTTCGCGGTTCGGGAAGAACCCGTTATGGACCGAGCGGATTTTGCCGTCCCGCCCGATGAGAATGGATGTCGGCATGTCTCGGAAGTTGTATTTGCGGGCGATCGCGCCTTCCGGGTCGTAAACGATTCTGAATTGTGCGTCGTTGGCTTGCAGAAATTCGTCGGCAAGTTCGCGATCGTGGTCCACATCGACCGCGACGACGACAAAGCCTCTGTTCCCCAGCGTATTCTGAAGGTCATTCATCCAGGGAAAGGACAGCCGGCAAGGAATGCACCAGGAAGCCCAAAAATCGAGATAAACGACTTTGCCTTTGTATGCGCTGAGGTTGAGAGCGTCGGCCCGGGTCGACGAAGCGGACAACGAAAATGGGTAGAACAGAAACAGCAGAAGAAAGGCCGCTCTGAAACGCATATCCATGGCTTCGAAACTCCGAATAGCAATTGGGGTTGTGGGGTGTTCGTAGTCGGGTGCGTCGAGGAACGCGGCAGGGCTCTAGTTGCGGATGCGCGTGGCGCAAGAGTTTGAGGGCAGCGGTGCGAATATCGGTAGGAAGCGAGGGAAATGCTTCGGCGCCAGAAGGCGACCATGCGTCATTCGACCGGTCGCCGGACGCGAAAAGCCGGCAGAACGTTTGCGCCGAACTGTCAACTCAGTCATCAAGTTCTCATTCGCTGGCTCGCGTGCAGAGACGCGGCGTTTACATCGCTCCGGATCGACAGAGGCTTAGTCAATGCAGCCTCGCGGGTCCCGCGCCGACGGCATATCCTGTCCGTGTTCGCTTCTATCGGTCACAAAATCCTGACGCCGCTGAAGACAGCAGACCCCACCGCGAGACGAAAAAATTGGGATCCCTATTTAGCCGAAACGCGCGGTTCGAGGCTGGCGACACACTGATTTTGCGGCGGGTTGCAGGATGCTTTTTGTTGACCGCGACGCGGTCGGTGCCGATTATGCGGCGGGGAATGCCCGATGCGATTGTTTCGCTTCCATTTCGTTGCCATGGCGTCACCGTGCACGCTGCAGTTCTACTGTGGGGACGAATTGGTCGCGCAGCTGGCTGCGGATGCGGTCATGGAAGAAGTGACGCGGATAGAGCGAAAATATTCACGCTACCGGGCGGACAGTGAGATTTCGCGCATCAACGCCGCCGCTGCGTCGGGGAACGCCATCGAGATCGATTCCGAAACGGCAGCAATCTTGAACTTTGCCGTCGAAGCTTGTGCAAAGAGCGGCGGCCTTTTCGACATCACTTCGGGTCTGTTGCGCAACGCGTGGGACTTCACATCTGCGCGCCTGCCCCCGCAATCCTTACTGGACGGACTGCTCGAACGAATCGGCATGGAAAACATTTCGTGGAATGCGCCGATCCTTCGTTTCAGCCGGCCCGGAATGGAACTCGATTTCGGCGGCGTCGGAAAGGAATATGCTGCCGACCGCGCCGGCGAGATCATTTCCCTCCATGGTATCGAGCACGCCTTGATCGATTTGGGTGGCGACATGGTTGCCGTCGGTCCGCGGAGCGACGGCACACCGTGGCGTATCGGCATCTGCCATCCGAGGAAACCGGGCGGATTGATGGCGACGGTCATGCTCGGCAAGGGGGCGCTGGCATCCAGCGGCGACTACGAGCGCTATATCGAGGTCGACGGCCAGCGATACTGCCATATCCTCGATCCGCGAACCGGGTGGCCGTGCCAAGGGCTCGCAAGTGTTACAGTGGTGGCAGCGCAATGTCTGGTTGCGGGTTGCGTCACTACGATCGCGATGCTGAAAGGTGAAGACGGGGCTTCCTATCTGGCACAATCGAAGCTGCGCCACCTTTACATGGACAGCCTCGGCGCCGCTGGTGGCGACGCCGAAACTGTATAAGCTGCCCGCCGACTCATGCGCTGATGCCGCTCAACGATTGCTGACTTGTCGCTACGGTCTGGCTGGGATCGCTGCGCAGCGAGGCCATGAGCTGCTTCATCGTATCTACGAAGCTCTGCTTGGAAACGCTTCCGGTGTTGTTGGGATCAAGTTGATTCCAGATCGCCTGGGCACCTTGCGATTTGAAAGCCGCCGGCGGATTCAACGACGAAAATGCCTGGTTGAATTGTGTCTGGCTGATGCTGCCGCTGCCGCTGGCGTCGATTGCATTAAAAAGATTGGACATCTTCTGATTAGGCGGCATGCGCATGCTGGCCCCAGACATAGCTTGCGGCAATGGCTGGCCGACGGCTGCGATTGTGCTCATGAACATTCTCCCAATTGGTGAAACGATGTCGCAACGCTAGGGACCAACCGTTAATTTCCGGCTTCATCCGGTCGACGCGAACGCGCATCAAGGCCGTACAACAGCGCGACAACGCTTCAACCGATTGATCACATTGCCAAATTGTTCTCCCGCTCGTGTCGCGGATACTGACGCCGCCAACCGCGCCGGACCCCACCGATATTTCCAGAATTTTTTGTCGAGAATGACGGGGTGCTATTTCGACGCATCCATTCAAGCAATCGCGATTTCGAACGGCATCGCGTGCATCCCCGGATGAAATTTTCATGAACGCATTCCATCGCGACTAATTTCGATTATACGATCCGTCCCGTTTCAAGTGTCCTTTCCCGAAACCAGATTGCGAAACGCTGGCGACAAACTTTCTCGGTCGCCCTGTGGCGAATCCGCATGATCGACCAGGAGCAATTGTAATGCCCCATTGCACTCAGGCTCGTCGGCGCGGCCGGACCTTGATGTTGGGTAGCGCTGCAATAGGGGCGTTGCTGCTGCCCGCTATGTCGGCGCTAGCCCAAACCCAGCCGGTCGAGACGATCGTCGTCACCGGCCAGCGTGGGCAGGATGCGGCCGCGATTGCCCCGTCGCTGACGCCGCTCGACGCCGTCCAGCCGACGTCGGTGATCTCGGGCGACTTCATCCAGAAGAATTTCGCGCCGACGACCAACTATGACGAGGCCATCAAGTTCTCGCCCAGCACCTTCGACGTGGCGCCGAACGGCCCGGGCCTCGCGGAAAGCCAGGCCACCTCCATTCGTGGCTTCCAGGACGGCCAGTTCAACGTCACCTTCGACGGCATTCCGTGGCAGGATTCCAACGACTTCACGCACCACTCGACGTCCTATTTCATGGCCCATGACCTGAACGGGATCACCGTGGACCGCGGTCCGGGCACCGGGGCGACCATCGGCGACGCCACCTTCGGCGGCACGCTCTACATCCTCTCCAAGGCTCCATCCGACGAGATCGGATTCAATCCCTATGTCAGCTATGGCAGCTTCAACACGCTGCTTTACGGTTTCGAATTCGACTCCGGCGCCATCGCCGACACCGATGGCACCCGCTTGATGATCGACGTGGAAAACTCCCACAGCGACGGCTATCTGACCAACGAAGCCCAGGACCGCCAGAACATCTTCTTCAAGCTGGTGCAGCCCTTGGGCAACCACACCACGCTTGCGCTCGTCGCCACCGTCAATCACATCCACCAGAACATATCGCTCGGCGCCACGCAGAACGAAATCGACACGCTCGGGCCCAATTGGGGCCTATCGAAAGACCCCACCCAGCAGAATTTTTACCAATACAATCTCGACCACATCACGACCGATTTCGAATATCTCGATCTCGCTTCGGATTTCGGTTCGGGCTGGACACTGGATACGAAGCTCTACACCTACGCCTATTTCCATCGCGGCCTGAACGGCGAAGATCCGAACGCCGACCCTGCGTTTACGTTTCCAAACAGGGTTGTTCTCACGAATGGAGGGCTCCCGGTGCCCGGACAAGTACCCGGCCAGCTCCTGCAGAACGACTACCGTTCGGTCGGCACCATCACCCGCGTCACCAAGGACCTGCCCTTCGGCGACGTAAAGTTCGGCATCTGGTACGACCAGCAGTTCAACGCCCGCTCGCTCCGCGAAGTGGATATGTCGGATGGCTTCGCGCCGAACTTTGATCCGAACAATGGTGCCGGCGTACCCGTAATTGCCCCCGGAACCCTCGGAATAAAAATCGATGGCGGCGTCGACCGACTCTTGACGCAGACCCTGCAGACCATGCAGCCCTATCTGCAGGTGGACTGGGACGTGACAAGCGCACTGACGCTTTCGCCCGGCGTCCGCTATTCGTGGTTCCAGCGTAGCGTCAACGCGCCGGTCGACATCAATGGCGACCAGTTCAGCGTATACACCAACACCTACGATTCGGTGCTTCCCTCCATCGAAGCGCATTACACGATCGAGTCGGACTGGACGGCTTATGCTCAGGCTGCAAAGGGCTTCCTCGCGCCCAATGAAAAGAACTTCAGTTACACTGCTCCAGGCCAGTCCAACTTCACGCCGGAAAATACGTGGAACTACCAGATCGGCAGCTCCGCGCAGCTCGACAACCTCGTTGTCTCGGCCGACGCCTATTACATCGATTTCTCGAATTTCTATAAGCAGGAATCGATTGGCGGACAGACGGGCCCGGTTTCGCTTGGCGGCGTCCATTACAAGGGCTTGGAAGGCGAGCTGACCTACATGATCGGCGGCGGCTTCAGCGCCTACGCCAGCGGCTCGCTCAACAGCGCCAAGCAGACCGACGTGCAGAACTGGCAAACACCCAACGGCTGGATCGGCGGTACGCCGGAAGACACCTGGGTCGTCGGCGGCATCTTCAATCGCGATGGCTTCTATGCCACGCTGCTCGGCAAATATACTGGGGCCCGTCCCGGCGACATCGGCCTCGGGTCCGGTTCTCCGTTCTTCACGATCGATTCGTCGCTCGACTACGATTTGTCGCGCCTGACTGATTGCGTGAAGAACGCCACTATCAAGATCGACTTGCAGAATCTCACCGACGTGACGAAGATCGACTACAATCCGGGCACCACCATCAACGGAGAAAACCTCTTCTGGACAGTTCCCGGCCGCAGCGTGTTCGTGACGCTGTCGACCACATTCTGATCTGACGGGCGGGAGGCGCTCTTCCGGCTCTAGCGACTGCGAGCGCCGCGAGGACGGCGAGCCCAGCGGGTTGGAAATGATGTCGGTTGACGCGAGCTACGATCCGGCTGAGATCGCAGCCGAACGGCTCGACCGCGGCGAGATCGACGTGTTCTTTTTCGTCGGCGGCGAGCCCGTGACGTTGATCGAAGGCCTCGTCGCGTGCGGCAAGGCCGCGCTCGTGCCGATCGACGGGGCCGGCCGCAAGCGGTTGATCGCGGTTCAACACGCTTGTTTACGGCGGCGAGATCGATAGCGGAGAGATCGAGGATACCGACGGCACCCGCATCATGCTGGACGCAGAAGGACTCACGAGCGACGGTTACCTGACCAATATGGGGGCAGGATCGCCAGAACGTCTTTTTCAAGGTGGTTCAGCCGCTCGGCGCCCACACGACACTGACCTTTGCGGGCGCGGTCAATCATACCTTGAGAACTATCGACTATTATTGCTGAGGCAAAATTGCCTTCTGTATGCCGCTTTATCCTATTTCACTCCACAGTACGACCCGTCACTCCCACTCGATCGTGCCCGGCGGCTTCGACGTCACGTCGTAGACGACGCGGTTGATGCCCTTCACTTCGTTGACGATGCGCGTCGCGGTGTTCGCCAGGAACGCGTGGGTGAACGGATAGGAATCCGCGGTCATGCCGTCGGTCGAGGTGACGGCGCGCAACGCGCACACATGGTCGTAAGTGCGGTCGTCGCCCATCACGCCGACGCTCTTCACCGGCAGCAGCACCGCAAACGCCTGCCAGATTTCATCATAGAGGCCGGCCTTGCGGATTTCGTCGAGGAAGATCGTGTCCGCCTTGCGCAGCAATTCGAGTTTTTCTTTTGTGATCTCGCCGGGCAGGCGGATCGCCAAGCCCGGCCCCGGGAACGGATGGCGGCCGACGAAACTTTCGGGCAGGTCGAGTTCGCGCCCCAATACGCGCACTTCGTCCTTGAACAATTCGCGCAACGGCTCGACCAGCTTCATGTTCATGCGTTCGGGCAAACCGCCGACATTGTGATGCGATTTGATGGTGACCGACGGCCCGCCGATCGCCGAGACGCTTTCGATCACGTCGGGATAGAGCGTGCCCTGGGCGAGGAAATCCGCGCCGCCGATTTTCGCCGCTTCCCGTTCGAACACGTCGATGAACGCCGCCCCGATGATCTTGCGCTTGCGCTCGGGATCGCTCTCGTTCGCCAGCCGCGACAGAAACAATTCGCTCGCATCGGCATGCACGAGCGCAATGTTGTAATGGCCGCGGAACAACGAGACGACCTCCTCGGCTTCGCCCGCCCGCATCAATCCGGTGTCGACGAAGATGCAGGTCAGCTGATCGCCGACCGCCTCATGAATGAGGACGGCCGCAACCGAGGAATCGACGCCGCCCGAAAGCCCGCAGATGACGCGCGCGCTTCCCACCTGCTGGCGGATGCGCGCGACGGCCCCGGCGCGAAACGCCTTCATGTTCCAATCCGCGGCGACGCCGGCAATGTGCTGGACGAAATTGCGCAACAGCGCGGCTCCGCGCGGGGTGTGCACGACTTCGGGATGGAACATCACGCCGTAGAAACGGCGCGTCTCGTCGGCGATGACGGCGAACGGCGCATGCGCGCTTTCGCCCACCACATGGAATCCCGGCGGCAGGGCGGTGACGCGATCGCCATGGCTCATCCAGACGTCGTCCGTGGCGCCGAGCTGCCAGATGCCGTCGAACAACGGACTCTGGCCGGTAATCTCGAGCGTGGCGCGGCCGAATTCGCGCTTGTGGGAACCTTCGACGCGGCCGCCCAATTGCGCGACCATCGCCTGCTGGCCATAGCAGATGCCGAGCACCGGCACCCCCAATTCGAAGACGCGTTGCGGCGCGCGCGGAGTATGGGATTGCGTGACGCTGGCGGGTCCGCCCGACAGGATCACGGCCCTGGGCGTGCCGTGGGCGAGCGCCGCTTCGGCCTTGTTGAACGGCACGATTTCGCAATAGACGCCCGCCTCGCGCACGCGGCGCGCAATCAGCTGCGTGACTTGCGATCCGAAATCGATGACGAGGACGGGAGGGGTCATGTGCGGAACCTCTTCATATTTTGCTTTGGCATCCGGGACGCGGCCGTGACAAGCCCTAATTCGCGCATGCCTAATCCTCGCGCACGAAAATCGCCGCGAAGAACCCGTCTGTGCCCGTTGTGGCAGGCGTGGCGCGGAAAAATTCGCCCAGGCCGGGCGGCGGCGGCGCATTCGTCACCTCGCGCCAAACGTCAACGGCCGGTCTCAGCACGAAATCCGGCCGTTTCGCCAGAAAAGCCGCGATCCGGTCGTCGTTTTCGCAAGCGAGCAATGAGCAGGTGGCATAGACGAGCCGCCCGCCGGGACGCACGCGCATAGCACCCAGTTCGAGGAGCCGTCCCTGCAATGCGGTGAGTTCGGCGAGACGCGCCTGGATGAGGCGCCACTTTTGCTCAGGCTGGCGCCGCCACGTGCCGGATCCGCTGCAGGGAGCATCGATGAACACCGCGTCGAACCCGCCATCGGGCACATCTGTCTGTGTACGAATGATCGTGACGCCGGCGCGGTTCCCGCGCACTGCGATCTGCTGCAGGCGTCCCGCGTGGATATCGCTGGCGACGATTTCGCCCTGGTCGTTCATCGCGGCCGCGAACGCGAGCGCCTTGCCGCCGGCGCCGGCCGCGAGATCGAGAATCCGTTCGCCGGGTTTGGCATCGCACAGCAGCGCCGCGATCTGCGCCGCCTCGTCCTGAAATTCGAACGAACCATTCTCGAACGCCACGTGACGGCTGAGCTGCGCAAGACCCTCGCGCGCGAGGATGCGGATTCCATGCGGCGCATAGGGCGTTGGCGCGGCGTCGAAACCTTCACCACGCAAAAGAGCAAGCACATCGTGGCGGCTCGCTTTGAGCGTGTTGACGCGCAGATCGACGGGCGCGCGCGCCTGCATCGCGTGCATTTCATCGAGCAGTGCCGCGCCCAGGCTGCGCCTGAGTTCTTCTTCGAGGAAGGCGGGAAACTCGCCCTGTACCCAAAGCGGCGGGTCGCCGCGCGGTGCCGACAGGATCGCGGCGCGCTCGTCTTCGCGCAGCGGCTTGGGACCGTAGCCTGCGCCGTTGAACAGCGCTTCGATGTCAGGCAATTGCGCACCGTCCGCGAGCAGGTTTGCGAGTATTAGTCCACGCGGCTCCTCGCTTTGCATCCGCCAGGAAAACGAAGCGCGACGGCGCAACACGGCAAACACGCGTTCGGCCACGGCCGCCCGATCTTTGGAGCCGGCATAACGGCGGGTGCGAAACCAATCGCGGATGAAGCGGTCGGCGGGAAGCGCCGTCGTTTGCAGACGATCGAGAATTTCGATGGCGGCCTGCAGGCGGGCGGACGGTGTCACTGGTCGCGGCTACTGCCCACTGGGATAGTTGGGCGATTCGCGCGTCACCACCACATCGTGGACATGGCTTTCGCGAACGCCCGCGCCGGTGATGCGCACGAATTTCGCATTGGCGTGCAGCGTGGCGATGTCGCGGCAGCCCGTATAGCCCATCGCCGCGCGCAAGCCGCCGATGATCTGGTGCACGACATGGGCGACGGGTCCCTTGTAAGGCACCTGGCCTTCGACGCCCTCCGGCACGAGCTTGAGCATGTCTTTCACTTCGGCCTGGAAATAGCGGTCGGCGCTGCCGCGCGCCATCGCACCCACCGAACCCATGCCGCGATAACCCTTGTAGCTGCGGCCCTGATAGAGAAACA
>JBAVOL010000045.1:0-13913 GCA_049692035.1 Rhizomicrobium sp. | reverse complement strand
GTCCGCGGCCACCAATTGCGCGGCCACAATCTCATGCCATTTCCGGATCCACTGCGAGCATATATCCGCCGCCCCAAACCGTCTTTATGTAGCGCGGATTCTTGGGGTCCGGTTCGATTTTTTTGCGTAAACGGCTGACATGGTTGTCGATGCTGCGGTCGAACAGGTCGGCATCGCGCCCCTTCGTCAGGTCGAGTAGCTGGTTACGCGTAAGGGCGATTTTCGGGCGTTCGAGGAGGGCAGCGAGCAGGCGGAACTCGCCGCTCGACAAGGCGGTCGCCATCCCGTCATGGCCGATCAACTCGCGCTGGCCGGTATCGAGTGTCCAGTCGCCGAACCGGATGCGTTCCGCCTCTGGGGGCTTTTGCCGCGGGGGCAGCGCCTGGGTCCGGCGCAAAACGGCTGCAATGCGGGCAATCAATTCGCGCGGGCTGAACGGTTTGGCGATATAGTCGTCTGCCCCCATCTCGAGGCCGATAATCCGGTCGACCTCTTCGCCGCGCGCCGTCAACAATATGACGGGGATTTGCGAGCTTTCACGGACGAATCGGCACAGGCTGAGCCCGTCTTCGCCGGGCATCATGATATCGAGAACCACGAGGTCGATCGCGGCCCCTTTCATCACCTTGCGCGCATTGGGGGCGTCTGCCGCAGTCGTCGTGCGATAACCGTGCTCCCGCAGATAACGCGCGAGCGGTTCGCGGATGTCGCGAGCGTCCTCGACGACGAGGACATGAGGTTTGGCTTCTTCCTTGGTCATGATTTCTCTTCCCTGACGCCAGAATGGGGCTTCCCGCCGCCGCCGGCAATCGGTCGCTCTGCAGAATCGCCGGATCGCCGGCGGCAGGAACGATTTTCACTCATCTCGGGGTGACAAGGAATATCTCGCGTCCATGAGAGTTGTCTCAAACCTTCGCGAACCTCTTCATGGGCGCAGATACTTTGCGACATAAACAGCTGCTGCAAGACACAGTTTTGGGACAGGAACCGAAGTATTTCCTTAAACCACATTGGGAGCGTTATTAGGGGATTATTTTGATGAAACATGCAATTCGCTATGCATTGCTTTTGGGGGCCGCGCTTGTCGTGGGTGCGGGGGTCGCTGTCGCACAAATGGGCGAACCGCGGCAGCCTCAATTGCCCGGCGAGCAAACGCAAAACAGCCGCGGCCGTTTCGCTGACCGCTTTCTTGCCGAATTCGACCTCAATCATGACGGCAAGGTGCCGCGTGATGAATTCAACAAAGCCGTGGCGAAGGAATTCTTCGCCGCAAGCGGCGGTGCCCAGACGATGAACCAGGACCAGTTCATCACCTCGCGCACCAAGGATCTTCGCCAGCGCGTGATCGAATTGTTCCACCGCTCGGACTGGAAAGGCGACGGGAAACTTTCCTTCGATGAATTTGCAGCGCCCGAACGTGCGCGTTTCGAACAGCTTGATCGCGATGCGACGGGAACGGTGCCCTGTTCTTCGCGCGCGAACTATTCGAACGCACCGCCGCCTCGCGGCAACAACAATTCATTCGGCAACTCCGGCGGCCGCAGCCGCGGCACCGGCGGCTCGCGCGGGCGCGGCAGCTTCTGTGCGGATTTCGATTTGAATCGCGACGGCAAGGTCACGCGCGCAGAACTCGACACCGCACTGCATCAGCAATTCCAGACCGCTACCCATGGCGGCGCCTTCATGTCGCCCGATCAGCTCTATCAGTTGGAACTGGCGCGCTACCGCGAGCTCGATGCACGCATCTTCCAGCGCATTAATACGAGCTACACCGGCAAGCTTACTTTGCAGGAATACGCTGCGTCGGAGGCCAAATTCTTTGCCCGTCTCGACAAGAACGGCGACGGAGTCATCACCGAAGACGAACTGTCGAGCCGGCGCCGGGCCGGCGGCAACAACCGTGTCGTGAAATCGGGACGATAAGTCCCGTGTCAGGCTGTCGCGCGGGTGGCGCTCCGCTCCCAATCGCCATCCGCGCGCAGTCTCAATGTCACCTCGGCAAGAATGGAAATGGCGATTTCGGCAGGTGAGCGTGCGCCGATCGCGAGTCCGATGGGGCCGTGAATACGCGTCAGATCGTCGTCCGAAAATCCGTGCGCCTTGAGCCGTGCAAGCCGCCCCGCATGCGTCTTCTTCGAACCCAGTGCGCCAATGTAGAAGCAATCGGAACGCAAGGCTGCCGTCAGCGCGGGGTCGTCGAGCTTCGGATCATGGGTCAGGGCGATCAGCGCGCTGCGCGGCCCCAGCGGCACCTTGACCAGAGCCTCGTCCGGCCAGTCATGGGTCAGCGTGACGCCGGGAAACCGCGCCGAAGTGGCAAAGGCCGTGCGCGGATCGATAATGCGGACACGATATTCCGCAAGCACCGCCATTGGCGCCAAAATTTGTGCGATGTGGACGGCGCCGATGATGACCATGTCGAGCGGCGGATTGTGGACGGACAGGAACCAGACGCGGCCATCGATCTCGACCGGTGCGCTGCGATCGGCGCGGGCTGCACTGCCAGCAGCGACGCCCAGTGTGGTGTTGTCCGAAGCCGGGTCAATCAGACGCTCTTCGCCTGATTGAAGATCGACCGCGCGGACGATGGCGATTCCGTCCGTGCGCCCACGATTGAGGGCGTCCAGCGTGCTCCGTTTCCTGGCGCTGTCAAACGGCTCGACAAGGATTTCGATATGACCGCCGCAGGCCAGGCCGACTGCCCACGCGTCGGCGTCGCTGACACCGAATTCGAGCCGGCGAAAGCTGCCGGTCCGTATAGCATCCTGCCCGCTTTCGATCACCGCGCCTTCCACGCATCCGCCCGAGACAGAACCGACAAAGGCGCCATCGTCGCGAACGGCAATCTGGCTGCCCGCCGGGCGCGGCGCCGATCCCCACGTCTTCACCACCGTGCCGAGTGCTACCTTGTGCCCCTGCGCGAGCCATTCCGCAGAAACGTCGAGAACATCGTCATTGCTCATTGTCCGAGAGCCGCCTGAACCGCACGCTTGGCCATGACGGTCACGAGATGCGCTCGATATTCGGCGGAGGCGTGGATATCCGAATTGAGTGCGTCGGCGGCGACGACGATATTCGCCACGGCCCGAGGAGAAAAGTCGTTCGCAAGCGCTTCTTCCATCGCAGGCACGCGAAACACGCCGGCACCGGCGCCGGTCACGGCGACGCGCACGCCCGCCTTGCCCTTCGCAACGAAAACGCCGGCGGTTGCGTAGCGCGACGCCGGGTTCTTGAATTTCGCGTATCCGGCCTTTTCCGCCACAGGAAAAACGACATATTTGATGATCTCGTTGTCTTCCAATGCGGTCGCGAACATGCCTTCGAAGAAATCGTCGGCTGCAACGGTCCGCCGGGTCGTCGTGATCGTCGCAGCCAGCGCCAGCACGGCGGCAGGGTAGTCGGCCGCAGGATCGTTGTTGGCGAGCGAGCCGCCGAGCGTCCCCAAGTGCCGTACGGCCGGATCGCCGATCGTTTCGGCAAGATGGGCGAGGGCAGGGATGGCCGGCAAGATTTCCGGCGAGGTTGCCACATCGTGATGACGACTGCCGGCGCCGACGATGACAGCGTCGCCGTCGTGGCGTATGAAGCGCAACTCGGCAAGCTTCGAAATATCGATCAGGCTTGCCGGACTTGCGAGGCGCTGTTTCATCGTTGGGATGAGCGTCTGTCCGCCGGCAAGCAGCTTGGCATCGCTGGCGGCGAGAAGCGCTGCCTCGGCTTCGGCAAGTGTTTTTGGACGTTGATAGGTGAACTTGTAAGGGATCATGGGGCGTCTCCCGCCATGCGCTTGGCCGCGTCTTCGATCGCACTGACGATGTTGTGATAGCCGGTGCAGCGACAGATATTGCCTTCGAGTTCGTGCCTGATCGTATCACGGTCGAGCCGGGGCTTGCGCCGGATCATGTCGATGGCCGTCATGATCATGCCGGGCGTGCAGAAACCGCATTGCAATCCGTGATTGTCGCGGAACGCCTCCTGCACCGGATGAAGCTTGCCGTCCCTGGCAAGCCCCTCGATCGTCGTGACAGCGCTGCCGTCGACCTGAATCGCAAACAGGCTGCAGGATTTGACGGCCTGGCCGTCGACATGAACGACGCAAGCACCGCACTGGCTCGTGTCGCAGCCGATATGTGTGCCGGTCAGTTTCAATTGTTCGCGCAGGAAATAGACGAGCAAGGTCCTTTCTTCAACATCCGCGGAGACGGTCGTGCCGTTCACCGTCATGGTCACTATAGGCATGAGAAAATATCCTGGGCATAGAGGCTGGATTCAATGTCGTGGCGTGCGCAGCTCCCGTCAACCGTTCAGCGGTCGAGCACGACCCCAAATAGCAGCAGCAGAATCGCGATCGCCGCGATCACGCCGACAACCCAGACTTCCGGCGCGAGGCCCGGCCGCCTATTGGTCGGCGTGGCGGCCGCTGGAACAGGCGCTGCAAGCTCGGCTTCCGGCGATGCCGCCGCGGGAATCGAACTTGCTGCCAGCACTTTTGCAGCACTCACGGTCGCAGCAAAACGGGTGAAGAAATCGTCGGCAATCTGCTTGGCCGCACCATCGATCAGGCGTTGTCCGATCTGTGCGAGTTTGCCGCCGATGGTCGCCTCGGCCATGTAGGACAGAATCGTGCCGTCGGCCTCGGGCTCCAGCAACACCTCGGCTTCGCCGCGCGCAAAACCTGCGACGCCTCCCTGACCTTCGCCCTTCAGCGTGCAACGCCGTGGCGGGTCGAGGTCTGCAAGCACCATGTTGGCTTTGAATGTCGCTTTGACCGGTCCGATCTTGAGCGTGGATACCGCACTGAAATGGGTCGGATCGTTTTTTTCCATTTGTTCGCAGCCCGGAATGCAGTGGCGCAGGATGTCGGGGTCATTGAGAGCTGCCCACACTGTTTCGGCAGATGCAGGGATCAGATAGCGGCCTTTAAACTCCATCGCGGGCTACGCTCCAAAGCTAGAATGAATGATAGAACAGAGACTTAGCGTCAGCGCTCAGGTATTGGCCATTATTTTGTTCTGTTCCCGCGCAATATGCTTTCCTGGCCGTGACAGTTATGTTAACCTTATTTTCATTATTACGAGTTGTGGGATATAGGGGATGGAAGCAAGCATCACGGACTTTCGGGGTCCAGGCGATGCCGCGTTCGAAATCAGCGGCCTCATCAAGTGGTTCGACATTTCCAAGGGATACGGCTTCATAAAGCCAGCCGGTGGCTCGCAGGGCGATATCCTGCTCCATCAAACCTGCGTACGCCAGTCTGGTTTCAAGGCTGCGTATGAAGGGGCCAAGGTAGTTTGCGAAGCCGTTCAGGGGCCGAAGGGGCTGCAGGCGAAGCGATTGCTGTCGCTCGATAACTCCACGGCGGCACCCCAGGCGGCAACGCTCCAGCGCACGGCACGCTATTTGGCAGAACCCCACGGGCCGCCATTCGAGGCGTCGGTGAAATGGTTCAATCGCGGCAAGGGCTATGGTTTCGTGTCGCGCGGACCCGATACGCCGGACATCTTCGTCCACATGGAGACGCTGAGGCGCTGCGGCATCCGCGAACTGCACCAGGGCCAACGGGTCACCGTTCGAACCGGAGACGGTCCCAAGGGCGAGCTTGCGGCCGAAATCACCGTCCTCGACGCCTGACGGCTTTTGCGGAACATTTCGGCTTGGCGTGCGGCAGGCCCACCGGGCACATTGCGGGTGGCGATTCCCGCAGCAAGGCATATGCGCATGTCCAAACTGATAGCGGCTTTGTTCGCGGCGATGGTTTTTGCCCTCGACGCGGATGCGCAGGACAAGCCGTTGCCGACGACCACCGTTGTCATCGACACCGACCGCAGCGCGCAGACGTTTCACGTCGAAATTGCCGCCGATCAAGCGTCGGAGGAACGCGGGCTCATGTACCGCAAGCAGATGGCCCCGAATGCCGGCATGCTGTTCGATTTTCATACGCCGCAATGGGAGACGTTCTGGATGAAGAACACGATCCTGCCGCTCGACATGCTCTTTATCCGCCAGGACGGTACAATCTCTTCGATTGCGGCCAATGCCGTTCCCTTTTCTACGACGCCTATTCCATCGGCGGAGCCGGTGCGGGCGGTTCTCGAGATCAATGGCGGCCGCGCCGCGGCGTTGGACATCCAGCCCGGCCAGAAGGTTCACAACGCGATTTTCGGCAATGCGCTGCCGGGACAGACGCGCTGAAAGCCGGTTTGTGATCGCTAATTCTGAATGACGTAGCGTTTCGCCAATGCGTGATAGACGCCTTCCCGACACACAATTTTCGAGGCCGCATCCGCGACCAACGCCGCCGCCATCAACGGCACCAGCATGGCGTGATTGTCGGTCATCTCCGAAACGATGACAAAGGCGGTGATCGGCGCCTGCACCACGCCGGTGAAATAGGACACCATGCCGAGGAGCACGACTGCCCCCAGCGGTGTCTTCGGGAATATCCAGGATATATCGGCGCCAAGCCCGGCGCCGACGGATAGCGATGGCGAAAAGATGCCGCCCGGCAATCCACAGATCGAAGAAAGCGCGGTCGCGGCGAATTTGAGCGGGGCATAGAAGAGCGAGACGCTCCCGGTTCCATGCAAGACTTGGCGTGCCTGGATGTACCCCGTTCCATAGACCGCTCCGCCGGAAAAATAGCCGCACAGCGCAACGCCGAAACCGCAGGCAATTGCGAAGATGACCGGATGGCCGGTGATCCAGCCTTTGATGTTGTTGGGAAGATCGGTTGGAACGGCGATCAAGGCCCAGCTGAACAGGCCGCCGCAAAGCCCGCACACGCCCCCGCAGACCGGCACGGCAAGCCAGTCGGTCGAGGTCCTGAGGACGGAGGCGGTCGAGCCGAAATAGGTGTAATTGCCGAACAGCGCGAGCGAGGTCAGGCCCGCAAGGATTACTGCCGAGATGATGAGGCCGCTGGTGCGCGTCTCGAACGAACGGCTCAATTCTTCGATCGCGAAGACGATTCCCGCGAGCGGCGTGTTGAAGGCAGCGGCGACGCCCGCTGCGGCACCGGCAAGAATAAGTCCGCGCTGACGGTTCGGTGAGAGGCGTCCGATCGCGAACATGATGGACGCGCCGATCTGCACTGTCGGGCCTTCGCGTCCTGTCGATGCGCCGACCAGAAGCCCAAGCAATGTCATCAGAATTTTTCCGGCGGCCACGCGCGGTCCCACGAGGCGATTGCGCGCATCCTGTGCCTCGAGATGACGGGCGGCGATGGCTTGCGGGATGCCCGAGCCTTGCGCGTTCGCAAAGAAGCGGTTGGTGAGATAGACCGCGACGCCAAAGCCCAAAGGCGTCACGGCGAAGCCGGCATACCAGTAATATTGCAGCAGGCGGTGGAACTGGGCCTGGGCGAAATCCGACGCGGTAGCCAGGCCGATGGCGGCGAGGCCGACGACAAGGCCGCCGGCCATGAAAATCACGCGCCGCTGCCAGCGGCGCGACAGGGCACGCAGCAGCCTTGTATGACGCAGGCTCAGGGAAGGAATCATTTGAGCAGCTATAGCGGCTCGGGGTCGCGGAAGACACTGCGCCAAATTGTACGCTGGCAACGTCGTGCCGACGGTCGAACATGCGTCATGGGTTGACGATTGCTTCCAGGCTCGCCATTTTCCCGGCCGTCGTGATGGGACCGATGGAATCGATATCGGGTCGGAAACCGTCATAAGTCGTTGGACTTGCGAATCAATCGGGGCGTGGCGCAGCCTGGTAGCGCATCTGCTTTGGGAGCAGAGGGTCGCGTGTTCGAATCACGCCGCCCCGACCAGTCGGAAGCCGCAGCGTCTTTTGGTATGGCGCCGGGCCGTTTGTGGAGGAAATTTCATGCGCGCGCGCATCTTCGAGCCGGCCAAGTCGGCCATGCAGTCGGGCAAGGCGCTGACCAAGAAATGGATGCTCGAATTCGAACCTGAGCAGCCGCTCGAGATCGATCCGCTGATGGGCTGGACGAGTTCGTCGGACATGCGCCGGCAGGTGCAGCTGGAATTCGACACCAGCGACGAGGCGGTGGCTTTCTGTAAGAAGCACAACATTCCCTATCAGCTGTTCGAAGCGCACCGGCCGGTCCCACACCCCAAATCCTACGGCGATAATTTTCGTTTCGACCGCAAGGAGCCGTGGTCGCACTGACGAAAATCCGGAGGCGGCGGCCCGCCGAGTTTCTCCGATTTTCGATTTCTGATATCTGACTTCCGGGACCGACCCCGTAGCTCAACCGGATAGAGCACCTGCCTTCTAAGCAGGGGGTTGCGTGTTCGAGTCACGCCGGGGTCGCCAATATAATCAATGTCTTAGACAAAATTCCTCCTCAAAAATGTTCCGCGGGTAACGACACGGGTAACACCACACGTGAGCGCGGTCGACAAAATGACGCGGAGGAGATGGCACGCGCGCAAAGTTGCCATCGAAGGGGCAGGGCGCGTGGCGAGCGCGAGGCCGGCAAAATATTAATGGCCTCTTCGCCAGGGTTTCGGATGCACCAATGGGCGACCACCCCAAACTTGAACAGAGATGCGCCGAGGGTGGAAGCTGCCGATAGGGCAGTAGACCTCGCGCACGATCGGCGTATGTTGACACAATGCCAACGTTCTTTAGCGACTATTTTGAACTCGACCCGGCGGATATCGAAAAATTTGGGGCGTTCGATATCTCTCTTCTGACCGACTTGCCGCTTTTCATCGATCCCTTCCTTCTTTTCAACAGCAAGAAGCCAGAGTACCGACAGCTCCATGACGAAATCATCAGGTATCTCGTCTTCTTGAAGGAAAAGGCGCTTACAGGCGTCGTCGATGATCACTTGCTGAAAGCGTGGTACTGCTTTCCGGAGGTGCGTCAGACTTGGCTCGGCTTTACCATCGATGGAAACGAAGGGCGTGGACTTGGTATCGATTTCGCACGAGCGCTTCAGGGTAGTCTGGTGGATATCTTCCGGGATTTTGGGAAGGAAAAGGTCACCAAGGGCAGTCACCTTGAGAAAGTATGTCTCATCAAGGATGGCGTCGGTCGGGATAACATCAGCGATTTTACGACTAATCTCATCAAAAGTTTTCTATACGCATACACTGAACGGTTTGCCAAAGAGCATCTGCGGGAAGATCAGCGTCGAGAGGTTTCCGTACGATATGTTGTCTTCAATTATGAGACGGAGACTTGGGAGGCAAGGACGTTCATTTTGCCCTGGGTTGGAGGAGACCATGTTGTTTTGGTTCCTAAAGATATGCTTACCCGCGACGAAAATTGGATAAACCGTAGGGACCTCGTACGCGAGTTTGATGAAATACCACTCGCAATTTCGGATCAGCAGCTGCGCGCCCAGATCAACAACTACTTTAAGAAGGCGCTCGCCCTAAAGGAAGATCGCGAGCCAACACAGAAGGAGAAGGCAGCAGCCGCAGTCAGAACGATTCACGAGTACCCGCAGATAATCGACTTCTATATTCGCAGCAAAGAGAACCGGGCCGAACAGGCAACGGATATCAGCACTGCAAAAGTTCGCTTCTCACAAGCGATTTTTAACGCGCAGGTTAAGGCGCTTCAACTCATTCTCGCCGCTGGAGAATTCTATAAGACGCCCACGAACACGCTTGAAGAAACCCGGCAGCGCATTCATTTTTTGAAGCATGTGATTGAAGATCAGGACGGCTACCGTCTCTTTTATAAGGACGGCAAGCCCGTTCGATATGAGAAAGACTTGCAGATTATGTTTCGTCTGGTGTGGTTCGGCACGCCCTCAGATGTCAGTTCGGAAGCAAATGATGGTCGGGGACCAGCCGACTACAAAATCTCTCGGGGGGCAGCCGACAAAACGATTGTCGAAATGAAACTCGCGAAGAATACCGCTTTGAGAAATAACCTCGCGCGGCAGGCACAAATCTACCAAGAAGCAAGCGGTGCGCAATCGGCGATCAAAGTGATTATGTACTTCACGCTTGAAGAGCGGGTGCGCGTGTTGAAAATTCTCGATGAACTCAAGCTTCGCGACAATCCTGATGTCATTCTCATTGATGCCAGAAGGGATAACAAGCCGTCTGGTTCAAAAGCTAAGGCCGCCTAAATACATATAGGGAATAAAAGTCCCCTCGAAAGCAGCTCAAAGCAGGGACACACACTACTTACTGCTGGAAGTAGTGTCCCCACTTTACGTTCGACCTTCGGCCGTGTCACCTTTCGCCCGCCAGCCGGCTGCGCCGCACGCCGTAAAGCAAATAGACGGCGAGACCGATACCGGGGAAGAACCCGGCGACGGCTAACGTATTTCCACCCCTGATTTGCCGATCCCGAATTCATTGGTCATGCTTCATCCTGCGCCTGCCAGCCGGCTGCGCCGCACGCCGTAAAGCAAATAGACGGCGAGACCGATGCCGTTCCAGATCACGAACCACCATTGGGTGAACGCCGGCAGGCCGTTGGCGAACAGATAGACGCAACCGGCGATGCAGAGCGGCGCGACAAGCCAAACGAGCGGCACGCGAAACGCCCGCGTGCGCTCGGGCTCACGCAACCTGAGGATCAGCGTGCACAGCGCCACCGCGATGAACGCGCACAACGTGCCGGCATTTGCCAACAACGCGATCTGGTCGAGCTTGAGCGTGGCGGCGAGGGCAACGACGACAAGGCCGGTCAGCGACGTCATCAGCGCCGGCGTGCCGCGCGTCTTGTGAACGGCGGCGAGGCCGCGCGGCAACAGTCCGTCGCGCGCCATGACGAAGAAGATGCGGCTTTGGCCGTACATCAGAACGAGAATGACGGTCGGCAGCGCGACGATGGCGGCGGCGGCAACCAACTCGCTGGCCAACGGATGATGGAGCTCGCGCAGGATATAAACCAGCGGTGCGCCGGTTCGCGCGATGTCGATGTAGTAAGCTGCGCCCAGGGCCGACGCCGCGACAGCGATATAGATGAACGTGCACAACAGCATCGAGCCGACAATGCCGATGGTGAGGTCGCGGGCCGGATTCCTGGTCTCTTCGGCGGCGGTCGAAACCGCGTCGAAGCCGTAGAATGCGAAGAAGATCAGCGCCGCCGCCGCCAGCACGCCGCGTTTGGTGCCGTCGGGACCGACATGGGCGAAAAGGCCGTAGGGCAGGAGCGGGTGGAACCGCGCCGGGTCGAAGCTCCGTGCCGCCAGGACGACGAACAGCACCAGCGCCGCAAGTTTGATCGCCACCAGCACCAGATTGACGCTCGCGCTCTCGCGCGTGCCGACGATCAGCAGCGCGGTGACGACCAGCGAAATGCCGATTGCGGGCACGTCAAGCCAACCGCCCGCTTCGATCCCATGCAGGAATTGGGCGGGAACATGCCAATGCGCCGCCAGCATGAATTCGCCGACATGGGCCGACCAGCCCACCGCGACTGCCGCGGCAGCGACCGTGTATTCGAGGATCAGGCTCCAGCCGACGATCCAGGCCAGCAGTTCGCCGAGGACGGCGTAGGAATAGGTATAGGCGCTGCCGGCTGCCGGCATCATCGTCGCCATCTCGGCGTAGCAAAGCGCCGCGCAGCCGCACAGGATGCCGCAGAAAAGAAACGACAGCAGCACGCCCGGCCCGGCCAATCCGGCGCCGATCCCGGTCAACGTATAGATTCCCGTCCCGACGATGGCGCCGACGCCCATCGCCACCAGATGCGGCCAGCTCAGCGTCGGCTTCAGCCGTTGGTGGGCATCCTGTTCGGTGATCGTGTCGATCGATTTGCGGCGTGTGACGAAACTCATGCCGTCCCCCTGTTGATGCGCGGACGTTAGAGGAAAGCGCCGCCAGCACGAAATAAGGCAAATTTCGGGCGCTGCTTCGCAAATTTGATTCCGACGGTAAGTTTTTGAAAGCGTGTCTTCGTGCTATGTTTCCGGCGAATGCGGGAGCGCATCGGATGCGTCATTCACAAATTTTCGGTCTGGGTATCGTCTTGGGTGCCGCGGTCGTCGCGGCGCTTGCCGCAGAAAACACGCTGCTCGCGCTGTTCATGGGCGCAGGTCTGGGCGCCGCGATCGCCCTTATGATCGTCGCCTTTCCGCTCGACCTCAGCTATCGCGAACCGTTGCGCGGCAAGCGCACGGTGCATGTGGTGATGGTGGCGCCGGATACGCGCAAACGCTGAGGAAACCTAATCCGCCAGCTTGCGGAAGAAGCAAGTGGGCTGGCCGGTGTGGCAGGCGGGGCCGACCTGTTCGACCTTCAGAAGCAGCACGTCGCCGTCGCAATCGACATGGGCTTCGACGAGGCGTTGCGTGTGGCCCGATGTTTCGCCCTTGCGCCAGAGGCTTTTGCGCGAACGCGACCAATAGGTGACCTGGCCGGTCTCGAGCGTGAGCAACAGCGATTCACGGTTCATCCATGCGAACATGAGAACCTCGCCGCTCCGGTGATGCTGCGCAATCGCCGGAACGAGTCCGTCTGCATTGAACGCAATAGCGGCAAGAAAGTCTTCGCGTGACAGCGTTTCGCTCATGATACCTGCCTCAGCCGCTCAAATCCGGCGGTCAAATCGGCAATCAGATCATCGGGATCTTCGAGACCCGCATGAATGCGGATGACAGGTCCATCGGTGGGGAAGGAACTCGCCGTGCGTTTGATATGGGCCGGCACGATCAGGCTTTCGAAGCCGCCCCAGGAATAGCCCATCCCGAATTGCACAAGGCCGTCCATGAACGCTGCCAGTGCCGTCTGTGAGACCGGCTTCAGAACCACACCGAAGAGACCGCACGCGCCTTTGAAATCGCGCTTCCAGAGCGCGTAGCCGGGATCGCTGTCCAGCGCCGGATAGAGAATGCGCTCGACCTCGGGCCGGTTCTGCAGCCAGTGCGCGAGCGTCAACGCCGTTTCCTGATGCCGCCTGAGCCGCAGCGGCAGGGTTCTGAGACCACGGAGCGCGAGATAGCAATCGTCGCCGCTCGCATAGAGGCCGAGATTGAAATAGGTGCTGGTAAGGCGGGCCTTGTGGCTTTTATCGGCACAGACATAGCCGAGCATCACATCGGCATGGCCGCCGACATATTTGGTCGCCGCCTGGATCGACAGATCGACACCGTGCGCGAACGCCTCGAACAGTAGCGGCGTGGCCCAGGTGTTGTCGAGCAGCACGCTGGCGCCACGCGCATGCGCGACGGCCGCAATCGCCGGGACGTCCTGCACTTCGAAGGTCAACGATCCCGGACTTTCGCAGAACACCGCCTTTGTATTCGGCTGGAACAGGGATTCGATCCCTGCGCCAATCAACGGATCGTAATATGTCGTTTCCACTCCGAAACGCTTCAGCGTCTTGTCGCAGAATATCCGTGTCGGAACGTAACAGGAATCGACCATCAGAAGATGATCGCCCGCGCTGCACACGGACAGAATCGCGAGCGCGATCGCGTTCACGCCGGAGGGACAGATCACCGTGCGCACGCCACCTTCGAGCGCGGTAATTGCGTCCTCCAGGCTGCGCGTGGAGGGCGTACCCTTGCGGCCATAGGTGTAGGGCACGTTGTCGGTCTCGACCGCTTCCAAATTCGGATAGAGGATCGTCGAGGCGCGATAGACGGGCGTATTCACCACGCCGAAATGCTCGGCGCTCATGCGACCGGCATGCGTGGCGATGGTATCGGGGCTGCTCTTCTTCGTCACGGCAGTAATCCGCAATCTCCGCGCCAGCCCTACCGCGTCTTGACGCAACGCGCAATCGCCTACTCGATCGGTGTCTGGTAGGGTACCTGACGCAACATTGCCCGGTCGTTCAACTGCTGCCTCAACAGGCGCCGGATCGGGATGTCGAACGCCCAGATGACCGGAGCCGCGACGCCAATGATCCCTGCGATCATCAGGAAGAATTGAACTTTATCCATCACGCTGTAATAGGTGCCGATCCAGCCGGCCAGGAGATTGCCGGGAAAGCTCGTGGCCAGGAAAACCGCCATCATGAAGGCT
>JBAVOL010000044.1:0-1736 GCA_049692035.1 Rhizomicrobium sp. | reverse complement strand
TGACCTGAGCCCCTGAACTTCGTCCAAAAATGGGTAGAGTCCGGCACCTTGAAAGGGGTACGGACGATGAAGCGTTCGCGGTTTACGGAAGAGCAGATCATCGCGATTTTGCGTGAGCAGGAGGCCGGCGTGAAGCCGGCGGATGTCTGTCGCAAGCACGGCATCAGCAGTGCAACATTTTTCAAATGGAAGTCGAAGTTTGGCGGGATGGAGGTCTCCGACGCCCGGCGGCTGAAGGCTTTGGAGGACGAGAACCACAAGCTGAAGAAGCTTTTGGCGGAGGCGATGCTCGACAACGCCATGTTGAAGGACCTCAATTCAAAAAAATGGTGACGCCCGCTGCGAAGCGGCAGGCTGCGGCTCATCTCCAAGTTGCTTACGAGGTGAGCCAGCGGCGGGCGTGCCGGGTGATCGGAGCGGATCGAACATCGATGCGCTATCGCAGCATCCGCCCTGACGACGCGGCGGTGCGCAGTCGTCTGCACGAGTTGGCGAGCCACCGCCGCCGGTTCGGCTATCGGCGCCTGCATATTCTGCTTCGTCGGGAGGGCGTGCACATGAACCACAAGAAGCTGCGACGGCTGTATCGGGAAGAACGGCTCCAGGTCCGCCGCCGCAGCGGGCGCAAAAGAGCATTCGGAACAAGGGTTCCCATGGTTTTGCCGCGAGGACCGAACCAGCGTTGGTCGCTCGATTACGTCAGCGATCAGTTCTACGACAGCCGCCGATTCCGCATCCTGACGGTGGTCGACGACTTCACCCGCGAATGTCTTGCGCTGGTGGCCGACACCTCGCTTTCCGGCGTGCGCACGGCACGAGAACTCGATGCCATCATCGCACGACGGGGAAGGCCGCTGGCGATCGTCAGCGACAATGGCACCGAACTGACGAGCACCGCGATCCTGCGCTGGTCGGTCGAAACACGGATCGAATGGCATTACATCGCGCCCGGCAAGCCGACGCAGAACGCCTTCATCGAAAGCTTCAACGGGCGCTTGCGCGACGAACTGTTGAACGAGACGCTGTTCCGCTCGCTCGACCATGCGCGCCAGGTGCTCGCTGACTGGATGACGGATTACAACACCGTCCGGCCACACAGCGCGATCGGCAACGTGCCGCCCGCCATCTACGCAAATCTCAGCGAGCCCGCGAAGCAACGGGACGGGTCGCTTGAGCAGCCTTGGGGCTCCGCGCCCCGTCCCGTTGCATCACCGAGCCAGATTGGCTCAAATGAAGAACGGGCTCTACGTCCAACTGGATGAAAGAGGGGGCTCAGGTCACAATCTAGGATTTCCTGGCGATCCATAAAGTACTGGAGCTTGCGTTCCAGTTCGACCACGCGGTCGTCACTGCTCATGTTTCTCACTCCTTACCCTGAACGATACCGCGCTAAGCGGCGTTTGGGGATTTTGAGGCACATCGCCATCCTCCTAGCATGATCGGCCGGACGCGCAATCCGCGCTGGCGCGTAGTCCTCGGGATGTTCTTCTGTCTGTCAGTGTCATGGCGCCGGAGATGCCGTAGAGGCATCGTTGCCGAAAGCAAACGGCAGTACCAATATCATTGCACTTAATAACGTCGATGTCCGCATCGAGAACGCTAATCGGACGCCGCAAAATCAAGCGCCGGTGAACGAAGGATCGGGGAGTGCTCGCCAATGGTTGCAGCGCTGGCCTGCGGGGATGGCGCGCCAAAGGTTTTCAGGAGACGTTTTGCGAAATGACGGAAGAGATTTT
>JBAVOL010000043.1:0-7819 GCA_049692035.1 Rhizomicrobium sp. | reverse complement strand
GCGGCCTTAACACTGAGTGCAGGGCTCAGCCCTGCCCCTGCAGAAACTCGATCAGGATCTCGTTGATCTCTTTGGGGCGTTCCTGCTGCACCCAATGGCCGGCGCCGGGGATGATCACTTTCTTTTTCAGATTCGGAGTGAACGCACCCGCCATCGCGTAACCGCCGGGGATCATTTTGCCGACCACGTCATGCTCACCGGCGGCCAACATGGCGGGTTGGCGCAGCTTGGCGCCGTCGAGGAAAGCCGTCAGCTCCCAGTTGCGATCGAAATTGCGATACCAGTTGACGCCGCCGCGAAAGCCCGCCCGCTTGAACTCGCCGGCAAAAAAATCCAGGTCGGCTTCGGTGAGCCACGGCGGCAGCTTGTCGGGCACGATGCCGGTCTCGATAAACTTTGTCGTCTTGGGAAACAGGATTGAGAACTCCCCGGTCCGCGGCACGTCGCCCGACGCCGAGTAGAGGATCATCGCCATCGAGCGGCGCGGATCGGCGTCGAGTTCCTTCTCGACCTTGCCCGGCTCCTGGAAATAGAGCTGGTAGAAATTCTTGTCGCCGGCCATGGCTTTCATCGCGTCGGTCGGACGCATCGCGGTGCGCGGAAAATACGGAACGCTGAGCAGTGCGATCGCGCGAAAGATGTCGGGGCGCAACAGCGCCGAGTTCCACGCCACCGGCGCGCCCCAATCGTGCCCGACGATCACCGCCGACTCGACGCCGAGGCTGTTGACCAGCCCGACGATATCGCCGACCAGGTTGAATATGTTGTACGACTCGATCGGCTCGGGCGCGTCGGTATGCCCATAGCCGCGCTGGTCGGGCGCGACGACGCGGAAGCCCGCCGCCGCGAGCGCGGGGATCTGATGGCGCCACGAGTACCACGATTCGGGCCATCCGTGGCATAGGATCACCAGCGGACCCTCGCCCTGCTCGACGTAGTGCATCCGGATGCCGTTGCTGTTGACGAATTTGTGCTGCAGTTCCGGCATCGAAACGCTTCTTGGCCCGCGCGCGCGCGGGCTACGAATGCTTGAGCTTTTTGATTTCCTCGGTCATCTCGGGCACCGCTTTGAACAGATCGGCGACCAGCCCCTAGTCGGCGACCGCGAAAATCGGCGCCTCTTCATCCTTGTACCACGACTCGGGCCTTCCACCGAACAGCACCACCAGCGGACCCACAGCTATTCGACCACTTTCTTGCATGACCACTGCGATGATACTTGATCCCTATGGACGCGAAGGGCTACTCGCCGTCGTGGTCGCGTTTCGACAGCGCCGCGATTTCGGCGTCGATAGTCGTCGCGACGGCGCTGCGGTTCTGGCATCTTGGGAGCCCCGCACAACCCGTTTATGACGAAACGAAGGTTCTGAGGCAGGCACACTCGTTCTTGCATGGCTGGCGGCCGCCTTATTCCAGCCATCCACCAGGCGGGAAGTTGCTGGTAGCGCTGGGCGTTTCCCTCTTCGGCAATTATCCCTGGGGTTGGCGCGCCGCCAACGCCTTGATGGGAACAGCGCTTGTGCCCATCACTTACCTTTTGGCGCGACGCTTATTTCGTTCAAGGCTCGCTGCCTCGATCGCTGCGGTATTGCTTCTTTGCGAAGGCATGTTTTTGGTCGCGTCGAGATTGGCGATGATCAACATCGTGTACGTCACGTTGGGAGCCTGGGCCTATCTTATGCTTTGGTGCTTCGTCCAGAACCCGGTGCCCCGGACGCAGCGGGTCCAGCTGGCAGCCATGAGCATCCTGCTGGGACTCTTCGTGAGCGCGAAGGCGGCCATCTCTGAAGTGGGCGTATCACTGACGCTTCTAGTTACTGCGGTCACGTTGATCAGCGACGGGCAGACGCGGGTCCCTGCTGAATCCCCCAAGCTGATCGCCAGAAGGGTCATCGGTGCATGCGGACTTGTCGTCGGCACTGTGTTGTTAGTCTATCTCGCAGTTTTCCTGGCATACTATCGGGTCACATGGCGCGGAATCGGTGATTTCGTGGCTTATCACCAACATGTGATTGACCGCAATTTAAACTTGCCGATCGGCTTTCCCAACGCCTCGCCATTCTGGAGCTGGCCGCTTCTTCTTCATCCATATGCGTATTGGAAGAAGGACCTGCTCAATGGCGCCGTTGAGGTAATATGGTGCGGGGGAAATCCGCTTCTCTGGTGGGCAGTCCTCCCAGCGATTCTGATTGCATTGGTTCGCGGATACACGCAGAAAAGTATGCCTTGGATGTTTTTGGCCGTCGGATACCTGGCGAACCTCGCGATGTGGATCCCGATACGCCGCTACCTTTTCATTTACAGCTACATGCCGGCATTGTATTTCGGCCTTCTAGCTTTGGCGGGTGCACTCGAGGAGTGCCGGAATGGAAGCGCCCGACGCTGGGAACACTTGGTACTGCTGGCGCCGATTCTGCCCTGTCTGATTCTCGGCTTAGGGGTTGTCTGGGGCGGATTCGCAGCTGGTTCAATCTCGATCGTTTACCTGCTCCTTTGGCGAGGCCCTGAAGGCTATGATGGAAAGTTTGTTTGTCTGATATTCATTTCCGCGGCTATATTGCTGTTCGCGTATTTCTCCCCGTTGTGGATGGGTATTCCGCTTTCGCAAGCCGGTTACACGGCGCGCATGTGGCTGCATGGACAGGGGCTGGCGAGTTGGATTGGATATGACGCAGATCGATAAGCGCAAGGTACTTGAGCGAGCGCTCGTCGCTGCTGCTGCGATGACGGTAGTGATCATCTGCGGACTTTCGTACCTGGCAGACCGCCCTTACTGCGCAACGGCCGCTTCATCTCGTGAAATCGATTTGCTGGCGGGGGACTTGGCCGGCCGTTGGTCGGTGTACGGGGGGCTGTCCGCCGCTCAAGTTAGTATCAATCGGCTCAACGATGGATCCGTCGAGGTCAAGATTCACGCCGATAATCCGTCTTGGTCAACTGTGAATTCAGGCGTGAGTTATACGGCGGGTCTCTTTTCCCCGGGCTGGTATGAATTTACCGGAGAGTTTCAAGCCAAGGTGAATGACAGCGAAGGTATCGGGGCACAGCTAAGGAAGCTCTGCACAGGTGTTTCGGTTCGTGTATAAACAGTTAGCTGGATCGGCGGGTGTGGAGGTGAGGAGATGGGTAATCAACGGACGTTCGCATCGATGGCGTGGAATGCGAAGGGCAAAGTCACTCGGCGGGAGCGGTTCCTGGCCGAGATGGACGCGGTGATTCCGTGGCGGCGGCTGATCGCACTGATTGAGCCGCACTACCCCAAAGCGGGCAACGGCCGCCAGCCGCTGGGACTGGAGAAGATGCTGCGGATTTACTTCCTGCAGCAATGGTTCAACCTCTCGGACCCGCAGGCCGAAGACTTGATCTACGACAGCGAGTCGATGCGCCGCTTTGCGCGGGTGGAGCTGGGCGACGAGGTGGTGCCGGACGAGAGCACGATTCTGCGCTTTCGCCATCTGCTGGAAAGGCACGACCTTACCAAAGCGATCTTCGACGCGATTGCGGAGTTGCTGGAAGCGCACCGGCTGTTGCTGCGTTCGGGAACCATCGTCGACGCGACCATCATCGCGGCGCCGAGTTCGACCAAGAACGCCAGTGGGACCCGCGACCCCGAGATGAAGCAGACGCGCAAGGGCCGCAACTGGCACTTCGGGATGAAGCTGCACATCGGAGCCGACCCGCGCGGCATCGTCCACACGGTGACGGCCACCAACGCGGCGGCAGCCGACATCAGCCAACTGCCCGAGTTGCTGCACGGGCAGGAGCGCGAGGTGTTCGGCGATCAAGCGTACTGGAAGGAGGATGATCGCGAGTTCCTCGAAGCTTGGGGGATGCGCTACCGGATCAATCGGCGTCCTACCGCCCAGCGGCCCTTGAGCGAACGCTGGCGGATGATTAACCGGGCCCGATCGCGCACCCGAGCTCGTGGCGAACATGCCTTTCGGGTGATCAAGCAACTGTGGGGTTTTGCCAAGGTCAGGTACCGCGGCCTGGCCAAGAACCTGGCGCGAGCCCAGACCATGTTTGCGCTCGCCAACCTCTACCAAGTCCGCCACCAACTGTTGCCGAGTGGGGCGGGTTGCGGGTTGTGAAGCCGCCAAGCCGCGGATCGATGCTAATGAAAGCGGCACCAAGGCCGCCTGGCCACCTGCCAGCCACCAACCACCTGCCGGATTGCTCCTCCGCTCCTTGATTTTCATGCGCCGCTTACCAAACACATGCCACTCAACTGCCTGTGCAGAGCTTCCCTAACGGTGCAATCCAGTCGCTGGCGTTTCGTCGCTAAGGGCCACCCCCGCCGAAAAGGCCGCGGGAAGAAGATGGATGTCTATTTCCGGCCGTCCTATTCCGACCCTGCTGCAGAGATAACGTGCCGGTTCTGGGGCGGGATTGGCGACCCGGCTGGAAGCGCGCTCTTTCGCAACATGCGCATAGTCAGGATTACCGGCGAGCCACCGCCGACGGCTCCTCACTTCGACTTGGCGGAGCAGGAAGAAGCGCGACTCGCGAGGTCAGGGCATCCGCGCAAGGTTGGCATCCCGCCCCGGCGGCGGATACGTTTTTGGCGGTTTCGGGGCGCGGCGGCGGCGGTGCTCATCCTCGGGACGATCGTTGGCATATCCTGGCGGTTACTTGCGTAAGCCAGGCATCTCCGTTAGATGAAGGCTTCGCTTCACAAAGAGGGGCCGCGAGATCCACCGGTTGGGCTGGCTGTAGAATGGCGAAGTACGCGATTCTGAAATCGAGTACACTCGGGGCTGGCGACCAGGACGCCGGCTTTCAAGGTGATCTTCCTTACAGACGCCGCTCGTACCTTGGTTTCGCGCTACGCGCGGTTCTTGGCGTTGCGATCGTGACCTTCCTCGTTTGGCGTTACGATGCCAGATCGGTTCTTCGGTTGCTCGCGCGCGAGCAACCCGGATACTTCGCGGCCGCGGTAGGTGTCTACGTATCGACCTTGGTGATATCAGCATACCGCTGGCGGCTGCTCGCGGCGATTCTGCAGCTCTATGGGCCTTTCACCGATTTTCTCGCCTTTCGCTTCATCGCAACTTTCACCAATACTGTAGTCCCGGGCGTGCTCGGCGGCGACGCGCTTAGGGCCATTTATCTTGGGCGCCGGAACAGCCGCTTCGGCGAAGCCTTCGCGTCCGTGATCGCGGATCGCATCGTAGGGTTAATCGGGCTCTTCTGGCTAGCCGCAATCGCAGCGATTTTCCTCAATGACGCAGGGCTCTCAGCCGTCGTAACTGCTCCTCCAATCGGAATTGGTCTAATCACCCTGGCGGCCTTTCTCGCCAGCCCGCTGGTCATCCGCGTCGTTCATATGATGCCACCGCGACTGGGCCGTTACGCGAGCTTCATCGTTACGTATCTGGAACATCCCGGCGCGCTGCTGACCCCTCTGATGCTCTCGGTGATAGTGCAAAGTGCGCTCGCGGTCTGCCAATACCTGCTTGCCCGCGGAATTGGCTTCAATGCGCCTTTCAGCTTGTTCCTCTTTTGCGTGCCGATCGCCGGCGTGTTCGCGAGTTTGCCGCTGACCGTGAATGGC
This sequence comes from Rhizomicrobium sp., assembly GCA_049692035.1. Lineage (GTDB taxonomy): Bacteria > Pseudomonadota > Alphaproteobacteria > Micropepsales > Micropepsaceae > Rhizomicrobium. The sequence goes on along the minus strand of JBAVOL010000043.1, from coordinate 2,265 downwards.
CTGGGAGTTCGCGAGGGCGCATATCTGGTGCTTTTCAGCATGGCTGGTGTGGGTCGGACCAATGCCATTGCGCTGGGGCTGCTATGGTTCGTCAGTACTACCCTCGGCGCCCTGCCAGGAGTGATTGCGTTCGCTTTCACCCGGCCGGCGCCTGCTCACATCAATGAGTGAGCGCGGGATATCACGGCTCGAGCGATGGAAGACGCCCAGTAGTAACGGGATTCCAGCGTCGTCATTTCTCTTGCCTTGCGAATCGCCGGCAGCGCCGCCTCAACAGCTTCGCGGTGCGCGGCAATCGTTTCTTCGAATAACGATACCCCATAGTCATACAAGGCGAGATCGAATCGTTCCCACTCCTGGATCAGTGCGAGAGTCGCAGGCGCAACCGATTGCTTCGGGATGCGGTTATCAGCTACCCGAAAGCTCCTGTATCGTTTGACCTTCCAGCCAAGAACAACTTTGAGCAGAGCTAGTGTCTTGTCGAAGCGCTCAGTCAGTCCAACCACGATGAATTGACGCGCCAGATTCTCCTTGGCGGCGGCCAAAACGGCGGCGTCACACACGCTGGGAAAAAGTTCGCGTGAATTCGGGCCCGCAATAATTCTCGACTGAAGATTGTGCTCATGCTTCTGTATGAAGTATTCCTCGAGAGTCAACCGATGTGCGGCGCGATGGTGACGGTGGGGCTTGAACCGGCGCGCGAAGTAGTAGTCTGAAATGGCGCGTTCAACCGGCTCGCGAAGAACCGTAATATAATTGGCGGGGCCGGGTAATAGACTGTGCAGGCCAAACGGCATATGACCCTTGAATACGTCCATCCGGGCCATTCGTCGGCGCGGCCAGCGCATGATTCTCTGATAGGACCAACGCTGCCAAGTCGGCTCCACGCTACAGATTCGAGACAGCTTATATTCCCATTCGATGATCCGGTTAAGAGTAGTGCCCCCGGTCTTGTACAAATGGATGAAGATAAGCACCGCGTCGCTCGGCGAAAGCTCCGCCCGGCGGAGCGGTCGTGGAGACGCGAAGAAGTGTTTTCCGGCCCCGGTAAGCCGACCGCCGTTTCGCCGGTCGGCACTCTCTCCAGTTGCAGTGCCAACGCTGCTAACCACGCTTTGCGCTTGGTCCGGTGTCATGGTTCGGTTCACTCGGTCCGGCAGCGCTCGGGCACTCCGTCGATTCCTAGACGGCAGGCGCGTGGCACTACGACGATCTACCGCTGGAATGTCCCTAAAATTTCCCAGTAATGTTCACGTCGGACAATTCAGGAGCGGACGACGACGATCCAATGCTTTTCCCAGCCTTGGTTTTCACCTTGCCAGTCACCGACACATTGTCATTCTGCGCGTCATTGAAGTTCCAGATGCCATGAAAATCCATCTGAAGGAATAGACTGTTTGGCTGATTTATTGACGGGTTGGATTCACCGTTGAAAGTCTGGGCATCAATGGAATCTGCGAACCAATTCTCAGTATCGCAGCCATCCGATCCCGTAGTTGCCGAGATAGAGACTTCCAGTTCCGGCTTATTGGTGATCGTCAGCTCAATCGTCTCATAGTTGAACTTTGGCTTGTTGCAATCTGGCCTATACAGTTTTAGCTTGGCGGTGGCTTTCTTGCTGTTTCCTTTTATAGTCCATCCGTTAGCCGTGCTGATCGGGCTGATGAGGTAGTAACCGGTGGAGTAGGGACCGGAACCGGGACTGGAACCCGCATTGGAACCCCGGCTGGAACCGGAACCGGAACCGGCACCGCCCGGTGGGGCCAAGGAGATGTCGAATACCGAAGTCTGCGAGGTTAATATGCTGGGATTAAGAGCCCCGCTCGCCAAGGGATCGCTTCCCAAAATCGTCGTCTTGATGGCAAACTTGCCGCTGGACCGATCACGGCAATACTCATAAACACTACCGGAAGCGTGCACTTTTGAGCATTTCTGCGTGTCCTTCCAGCTCTCGGTAAACACCTTCTCCTAACTGGCCGACCGTGCTTGCGAGCACGCGAACACGAGCAATCCGCCCGTAACCGCTGCTACTTTGAAAATCTTGCCAACCGATTTCATTGAAGCTGCCCTCCCGTTAGGTGGCTGAACCTGTTGCCTGGAGCCGGCCCCCAAAACTTTCACAAGCCCCCCAGCAGAATTGATTCCAAGCGTCAACTACCGGCGATATGCATCCGGATGCCGTTGCTGTTGACGAATTTGTGCTGCAGTTCCGGCATCGAAACGCTTCTTGGCCCGCGCGCGCGCGGGCTACGAATGCTTGAGCTT
>JBAVOL010000042.1:0-23715 GCA_049692035.1 Rhizomicrobium sp. | reverse complement strand
GGACGCCCGCGGTCCCAGTAAAACTATCTTGCCCCTTTCGACGGCACCGCGCGCTCCATCTGCTCGTCGGTGATTTCCGGCAGCTCGTCATATTCCTGCGATGCGATGACATGCGCGTCGACCCTGGCAAGATCGCTACCGGGCTTGCGGCGCGCGCTGCGGGAAGAACGGCGTGTATTTTTTGACTTTGCGATCATTGGCCTTCCTCATCGAAAAACCTGCTTCGCGGCGATGATGCTTCAATTTTGGGGCGCAATTTATGTGGCGCGTTGGCATCATTCCACGCTGGCAATATACGGCAACCCCCGTCCCGCGCCCGCGTCATCCATGCCGTAACCGACAATGAATGCGTCGATGCCGCGAAACGCCGCGTAGTCGGCTTTCAACAGTGCGCCGTCGCGCGCCTTGTCGACCGCGACCGCAATCGTGACCGAAGCCGCACCCGCATCGAGGACAAGCGCGCGCGCCTTCGCCAAGGTGTGGCCATGGTCGAGCACGCCGTCGATCAGGAGCACATGGCGTCCACGCACCGCGGCGGTCGGACCCAGGCGCACGGCGATATCGTCCGCGCCTTCGCGCGCCGTGCCATAGCGACTCAGCGAGAGAAATTCGATCGGCAGATCGAGATCGTGTCGCGCCAGCGCGCGCAACATATCGGCCGCAAAGACGAAAGCACCGGTGAGGATTGCCACTGCCATGTCGACGGGCTGCGGTGCGGCAACGATGCGCTGCGCGACAAGCGCCACGCGCTCGGCGATGAAACCTTCGTCGAACGCCACCTTTCTTGCGGACGAATTCAATTGCCGCGCTCGGCGAAACGCAGTTCGACGTGGCGTGTGGCCGGCGGCGGGCTGGAGAGCCGCGTCAGGAACGGCGTCGTCTGCCCCGGACTGAGCGTCGCCACATCGGGCGAGAAGGTCCAATGATAGAGTTCGCGCTTGTCGTTGTCGGAGAGCGAAACGCGGATGAGCGGCACGGTCAGCTCATGTGTGGTAATGTTGTGCAGCCTGCCGGTGATGACGAGCACGTCCTGCCCGTCTTCGGTGGTGAAATGGGCGTTCCAATATTCGAATTCGATGCCCCGCGTGTTTACCGGCATTCCCACTACCGCATAGAGCGAAGAGGATTGCGGCCACAAATTTGCGATGTCCTGCCGGTAGCGCACGGCGGACCAGCCGATCGCCACAATGATGGCCGCGAGGCCGATCCAGCCGGCCGTGAGCCCCAGCCATTCGATCAGGTGCGCGCGCGGTCGCGCCGGGGTGCCATCTGCGGTTGCAGCGGGCGACGGTGCATAGGCGCTTCGTGGCGGAAGCACGGCTTGCGCGGCTGCGGACGGCTCCGGCGTTTCCTCGACCGCGACCAAATCGGCCTCCGGCTCCGGGGCCGGCGGCGCCTGGAACCAGATATGCCCGCATCTCGCGCAACGGACCTTGCGGCCGTCGGGCAGGAAGGCTGCCGCGTCCGCCTGATAGCGCGTATTGCATTCGGGGCAAGTGAGAATCATCTCAACCGGTCGCGTGAAAGCCGTATGATGGCCTGGAAGTTCCTAAGATTTCGGTTTCGTCCAGTTTCAGAAACTTCAAATCCGAAAACCGCGCCAAATTCAATAAATTGCCGACCTGGCGGTGAATCCGGGCCTCACTATCGGCCATGCCCCGAGATTCCGAACTCGCCAGGTTAACGGAAATTAGGCTTAACACGAGATTGCAGCAAGGCCGGCAGAATTGTGGCCAGAGGCAGCGCGACCCACTATGTTCGCGTCCCATGGTTCGCTTCGAAAATATCGGCATGCGCTACGGAGCGGAGCACGAGGTGCTGCGCGATGTGACCTTCGTGCTGGAGTCGGGTTCGTTCACCTTTCTCACCGGCCCGTCCGGCGCGGGCAAGACGACGCTTCTGAAGCTGATGTACCTGAGCGAACCGCCCACGCGGGGCCTCATCAACCTGTTCGGCCGCGACCTTGCCACCACCAGGCGCACGGCGTTCCCGGAGTTGCGGCGGCGTATCGGCGTGGTATTCCAGGATTTCCGCCTGCTCGCTCATCTGAGCGCCTTCGAGAATGTGGCGCTGCCGCTGCGGCTGGCCGGACAACGCGCCGACGCCTATGCAAAGGATGTGGCTGAATTGCTGGGCTGGGTCGGGTTGGGCGACAAGCTCCATGCCAAGCCGCCGACGCTGTCCGGCGGCGAACAGCAGCGTGTGGCGATCGCGCGCGCCGTCGTGGCGCGGCCCGACCTTCTCATCGCCGACGAACCGACCGGCAATGTCGATGCCGAAATCGGCCAAAGACTGATCCGGCTGTTCGGCGAACTCAACCGGCTGGGCACGACGGTGCTCATCGCCACGCATGATCGCGCCCTCATCGAGAAAACGCGGGCCCGCGAGATGCGACTGGTGGACGGAAGGCTGGTCGAATTGCGGGGGGGGCGCCCATGAGTTCCCGCATCGCCCGCGGACGCATTTCGCCGAACGATTCGGGTGCCGCACCGCTCGATGTGGTAATTGCCATCATGGCGTTTCTGGCCGCGCTCGCGCTCGGCGCATCGCTCATCGCCGACCGTGCGGCCGAGGGCTGGCGCGAAGGCCTGTCGGGACGGCTGACCGTACAGGTTCTGCCGCCCGAGCATGGCGCGATCGCCGCCCGCCTGGCCCAGGAAACCGACGCGGCCGCTGCCATCCTCAGGGCCACGGACGGCATCGTGCAGGTCACGCCGCTGTCGCAAAAGGACACGCAGGCCCTCGTCGAGCCGTGGATCGGCAGTGGCGCCGTCGTGGCGGACCTGCCATTGCCGCGTCTGATCGACGCAACGATCGAGCCGGGTACGCGCATCGATCTTGCGGAGCTGGCGCAACGCCTCAAATCCGCCGCGCCGGATTCGGTGCTGGACGATCACACCCATTGGATTGGCCGGCTCAAAGGACTGGCGGACGGTATCGTGTGGTCCGCCTATTTCATTCTCGCGCTGATTGCGGTCGCGACAGCTTCGGCCGTCGCCTTTGCAACGCGCGCCGGGCTCGACGCACATCACGACATCGTCGCGCTGCTGCACCAGATGGGCGCGCGTGCCGGCTTCATCGCGCGCACTTTCGAATGGCATTATTTCATATCCGCGCTGGTCGCCGCGACGCTGGGCGCGGCGTGTGCGGCGATCGTGTTCACCACGGCGGGCGGATTGGAACTTGCCGGCATCGAACCCGTGCCGTTCCTGCCGCCTCTTGCGCTCCATCTCTCCGAACTGGCGTGGCTGGCCGCGATTCCGGCGGGCGCCGGCGCGATTGCCTGGGCAACGGCGCGAATTTCTGTCCTGATGGCCGTCGGTCGAATCTATTGAAGCGCGCGCGGAGGATGTAAACTGCGCCGGTGGAATTCGTACAGGATTGGAGACACGCTCTGTGGCCAGCGCCGCGCCCTCATCGTCGCACAATGTGATGTGGAAGATTGCCGCGGTGATCGTCGGCGTCTATCTCGCGGGCTTCCTGATGTTTGTGCTGAGCCTTCCGCGCACGCCCTCGGGCGCCGTGCATGCCGACGGCATCGTGGCGTTGACGGGCGGCGATTCGCGCCTCGGAACGGCGGAAGCGCTGCTCGAGCAAGGCGCGGGCAAAAGGTTGCTGATCTCCGGCGTCTATTCCGCGAACACCAAAAGCGAACTCAAGCGCCTGATCCATGGGGGGCGGCGTTTCGATTGCTGCGCCGATCTCGGCTTTCGCGCGATGAGCACGCATGGCAATGCCGCGGAAGCGGCAGCCTGGACCCGCGCCCACGGCTATAGAAGCCTTGTGATCGTGACGGCGAATTTTCACATGCCGCGATCTTTGCGCGAATTCGCCGCCCAAATGCCGGGTGTGCGGCTGCTGCCCTATCCCGTCGAGGAGGAAGGCGTCGATGTGGGCGAATGGTGGAGCGATCCGCATGCGCTGCGGGTGCTGCATGTGGAATATATGAAATATCTGGGCAGCCTCGTTTTCACGACACTGGCACGGCGCGCCGGCACGCATGGCGGCCAACGGCGCGAGGCGCAGGTGAGACGTGAACACTTCGATTTCGTCAGACTGTAAGATGTTCGGTTCGGGAGCGTCACGTTCGACATGACGCTCCTGCGTTCGGCAATTTTCTTTCTGTGGTTTGCGCTTGTCTCGACGGTTCTGTCGCTGTTGGCGCTGCCGGCGCTGGCGCTCGACCGGCGCCTCACCGTGTTCGTCTCGCATTGCTGGTCGCGGACGATATTGTGGGGATTGAGAGCCATCGCCGGGCTCGATTACGAAATTCGCGGCGCCCCGCCGCACGGCAGGGTGCTCGTTGCATCCAAGCATATGAGCATGTGGGATACAGTGGCGCTTTATCTGCTGCTCGGCGATCCGTTCGTCGTCGTCAAGCGCGAGCTGCTGCGCATACCGTTCTATGGCTGGTTCGTTGCGAAATCCGGCGCCATTGCAATCGACCGCAGCGGCCGCGCCAACGCGCTGCGCAAGATGACGCAAGCGGCACGCGCGGCAATCGCCCGGGGGCACGCCATCCTGATTTTTCCCGAAGGCCACCGCATGGCGCCCGGTGCCGCGCCCGATTACAAACCCGGCGTCGCCGCGCTCTATGTGCAACTGGGTGTGCCGTGCGTTCCCGTCGCCCTCAATTCCGGATTGTTCTGGACCGGCCCGATGGGCTTCGTCAAAAAGCCGGGACGCATCGTCGTGCAATTTCTCGATCCCATCCCGCCAGGCCTCCAGGCTCGCGCCTTCCTGCAAACGCTCGAAGCGCAGATCGAAGTGGCGACGGCCAGACTCGTCGCCGAAGGGCAAGCGATTCTCACCGGCGCAATCGCATAACCGACAAAATATTGTATGGCCGATCGTGTCCAACGCAAACGCTCGGCGCCTCCAGCAGGTGCGGAAAAATTCGGGGACTGCCAACCGCCTGTGCACAATAAGTGTCAAGAATGCGTTAAGGTTGACAAAACCCACCGCTTTGGCCGTCAATCCGGTCGCCTGGGGGAAGGTCATGGGGTGTGCCATGCAGTATTGGGGAAATATTCGCAGCAAACGACGCACATGGATCGGCCGGGTCGTAGCGGGAAGCGCGCTGGTTGGCGTGCTGGCACTCGCCGGATGCGAATCTGTCGACGAAGGCGTCACGGATTATCGCAAAGCGACGATTGATCAAACTTCGGCGGAAGGAAAACCCACCGACGTTTCCAAGAAATACATGCTGTCGGACAACGACAAGGACGTTGCGATCGTTGCCAACGACACATTCTATGTCTCGCTGTTGCAGGCCTATGTGGGACCCGACGCCGATTTTCGCGACTCTCCGGGTTTCGGCGGGCGTGAAGAAATCGTGCTGGTGCTGCGCGTGCGCGATTCCAACGAACCCGATTCGCCGGGACGCTTCGCCTTTTATTCCGACGATGTCGCGCGCGGGCAATTTCTGAATTTCTCCAATCTCCTGACGCTGGGGCCGACGCGCTATCACGGCGGTGTCATCACCATCGATGTCGACGAAGTGCGGCTGATCGGCACGACGGCGCACATCAAGGAGAAGCTGCGGCAATTGGCGGACGATCCCGAGGGCGCATTCGGTCCCGATCCTGCAAAGCGCCGCAACTGGAACGCGCTGGCACGCAACGTGTTCGACATCATCGATAGCGATTCCTACGGCACGCGCTACACGCTGACGCTGCTGCCGAGCGGGGGGATTCCGGACCTGCCCTATCCGCGCTTCGAGGCGGGCAATTATGTGCTGATGCGGCACGAGGCGCGCAACGACGCGTTCGAATGGAATGCGTTGCAGCTCGACAACAACACCGGACGCCTCGTCTACCGCGGCACGACGAGCGATGCGGACGGTGCGGCCCACCGGCCGGCGCCGTGTCCCACCTGCGATCCGGACAGCGATGCGGGCGACTACCGCGCGCGCTCCTATGTGACGCTGCAGGTCAACGCGCTCAGAAACGTTCCCGACAACCCGTCGGCGCCGGATCCGCATATCAAGCCGCCCAGATACAGATCGCTCGACAAGGATACGCGCGGCGCGGGGCAGTAGGGAGCGGAGCGATTCAATCCGATCGGACCATGCACTGGCTCGGGCCGCTCCCGGCCGCCATGTGCGCGGCAATCATATCGACGAACATCTGGCCGAAATCGCGCAGCTTCGAATTGCCGACGCCGTTGACAAGCGCAAATTCATGCAGATTGCGCGGCGCGCGGCGTGCCATTTCCAGGAGCGTCTTGTCGGAGAAAATCAGATAGGCCGGCAAATGCCGCTGGGCGGCGATGTTCAGTCGCAGCTTTTTCAACGTCGCCAGCAGCGCCGCTTCGCCGGGCGTGACGGCGCCGGGCGATGCGGTCGCGCGTTCCTTGCGGGCACGGGCCGTATCTCTGCGATACGAAAACTTCCTCTCCCCGCGCAGCAGGGCGTGGCCGTCGTCCGAAAGGCTGAGCCCGCCATACCCCGCAACGTCGTGATCGAGAAAACCGCCCGCCACGAGCTGGCGGATCAGCGACCGCCATTCGTCCTTTTTGCGCGCTGCACCCGAACCGAATCCGCGAAGCCGGTTGTGCCCGCTCGCCGCGATCTTTTCCGTGTCGGCGCCGCACAGGACATCGACGATGTGCGCGGCGCCGTAGCGCTCTCCGGTCTGGCGAACGACGTCGAGGATCAGGCGGGCTTCCCGCACCCCGTCCGCCATCTCGGCCGGGTTCAGACAGACGTCGCAATTGCCGCAAGGTGACGCGTCTTCCCCGAAATAGCCCAGCAGGACATGCCGCCGGCAAGCCGACGCTTCGCAATAATTGACCAGAGCCGCCAGCCTTTGATGTTCGCGCCGCTTGCGCTCGTCGCCCGCTTCTTCCTGGTCGATGAACATGCGGCGCATGCGGATGTCGCCCTGCCCGAACAGCATGTGCGCCTGTGCCCGTTCGCCGTCGCGCCCGGCGCGGCCGATCTCCTGGTAATAGCTCTCCAGGCTCGCCGGCAGATCGGCATGGAAAACATAGCGCACATCCGATTTGTCGATTCCCATGCCGAACGCGATGGTTGCGACCATCACCACATAAGGTTCGCTCATGAACGCGTTCTGGTTGGCTTCGCGCTTTTCCTTGCTCATGCCGGCGTGATAGGCGAGCGCCTTGATGCCGGCTGCGGCCAGCAGCGCCGCCGCCTCCTCCGTTCGCTTGCGCGAAAGGCAATAGACGATTCCGCTTTGGCCATCATGGGCGCGCACGAAAGACAATAGCTGCTGTTTCCAGCCCTGTTTTGGCGCCACCGTCAGCTTGATGTTCGGGCGGTCGAAGCCGAGCACGATCTGCTCGACCCGGCCGCCGAACAGCCGCGCGGCGATGTCCGAGCGCGTGCTCTCGTCGGCGGTTGCGGTCAGCGCCATGATCGGCACGCCCTGAAACGCGTCGCGCAGGCGCGACAGCGATTCATAATCGGGGCGGAAAGCCGGTCCCCATTGCGAGATGCAATGCGCCTCATCGATCGCGATCAGCCGCACGGCGAGCCTGGCGAGCGCGGCCAGCATGGGGGCGGTCATCAGCCGTTCGGGTGAGAGATAGAGCAGGCGGGTTTCGCCCGACGTCGCGCGCCGCCACGCCGCGACGTTTTGGTCGCGGCCCCGCGACGAATTGATCGTGTCCGCAGCGACGCCGACGAGCCGTAATGCCGCGACCTGGTCCTGCATCAACGCCACCAGCGGCGACACGACGATGGTCAGCCCGCCCAGCACCAGCGCCGGCACCTGGAAACACAACGACTTGCCCGATCCGGTGGGCATGACGGAGAGCACATGGCGCCCGCCCAGCACCGCATCCATCGCCGCTTCCTGGCCGGGGCGGAACGCGTCGAAGCCAAACACCTCGCGCAGGATTCGCAGTTTCGAAGGGATGGGAAAATCCATCTTGGCGAGGGCCGAATCGGTTGCGGTGCGGCAGGCTATTTAGCCAGCGCGGATTGCGTTTCCATACGAATTTGTGGGGGGTGATCTATGTATCTTGCCGGCGAAGCCGGTAATGCGCCTGTCGCGGGCCGCTGGCGAATGCCGGTGCAGCTTGCGTGCTGCTCGAGCCGCGACATCGGGCAGGCGTTGGGATAGCGGTATAATTCGAAACTTAAAGGCCGCGCGGCGTCTGTGCGGTGAAGCCGGCCCAGGTCAGATAAAGGCCGATCATCAGTGCGGGCGCGATGTAGAGAAAGGGATGCTCGCCATATTGCATCCGTTCGAAGAGCCGCGTTAGCGCTTCGGGCCTTAGAAACAACAGCAGCAGACCTCTCGCAAAGATCAACCATCCGACCAGAGTGACTACCACCGGCAACATACCGCCCGACCAGACATTGTGGCCGAGTATGATCGCGAGACCGGTCGCCAGGCTGATGACAGCGAAAGCGAACGTCACCGGACCATTGGCAACCACGGCTTCGACTATTGCGTTTCCTCGCACCAGCAAAGCGGTCACGACCAATATGGCGAAAAGGCCGATGAACCGCGCGAGGAAAACCGTGAGCCGTGGCATGCAAACCTCCGCGACATCGATTGAACCAGCATCTCGCGAGGCTAACAGCTTCCTTCCCAATCCTCCACCACCTTCACCCTGTCTGACATTTCCCGGAGTCCGGAAGTGACGCCGGCGCCATGGCGGGCGCGACCTTTGCGGTCTGAGGGCTGCGGATGAAATCGTGGCGCATGAAGCAGATCGCCATTGTATGCGCGTGACTTCCAGCCTTTGCGAACCGGCAGACCGTTCGATTCCGCGTCGTCTCCCGAAGCAAACTGCTTCTGTGGCGATGCAAATCTGTCATGCCGATACTGATCTGAATCAGTGCCGCGATTTCCCTGAACGTGATTTAATTTGCTTGTCATCTTGGAGGATCGACCATGGCAATTTTCGTAATGCTGACCCGCCTCAACACCGAAGCCGTCAAGGAGCCCAAGCGCCTGGAGCGGCTTGAACGAGATGTCATGGACCGTATTCGCAAGGATTGTCCGGATGTGGAATGGCTTGGCAGCTATGCCGTACTGGGTCCCTGCGACTATTTGGATATCTTCAACGCGAAAGACATCGAATCGGCGATGCGCGTCTCTACGCTGGTTCGGACTTTCGGTCATGCCCAAACGGAAGTATGGGCAGCCACCGAATGGGATCGTTTCAAGGAAATCGTGCATACACTGGCAGCCGCGGGATAGGAATGCGCGCGCGAGGTTCCCGTCCTTCACGGGCGGTCGTCGGGGCGATGCTTTCATTCATTCGCGCCGGGCCCCGCAAAGGCGCGGGCCACTTCGTCCAGCATACGCGCCTCCTCGCCGGTATAGCGGGGCGAGAAATGGAAGGGTTCCACGCGCCTGGCATGCGCCGCCCGGGCAATCTCTCCGGCCTGCCGGGTGGTCAAATGCGCCCGCTCGGCGGCGAGGGCCGCATCGGTTTCCGCAAAGCAGGCTTCGATGAAGAGCAGATCGGCATCGTGGACCAGCGCCGCAATCGCCTGCTGGTTCGACGCGGTGCCGGCCGCATCCGCGATGTAGCCGATCTTCTGGCCATCGGTGACGGTCGCGGCCTCGCGCAACGTGCCGAGCGGTCTCGTCATGCCGCCCGGGACGGCGATGGGATAATCGTTCTCTTTGCCGGCGAGGATAGCGTGTTTGAACGCGCGCAGCCACGGCCCCGCAGGCAGATCGAGCGCCGCCAGGCGCGTCTTCCAAACATTGACGTGGGTAACCTCTTTCAGCGCGTAGCCGATGCTGGGCACGCGATGTTCGAGAACTGCTATCGAAACCCGAAAGTTCGGCTCGTTTACGATGATCCCGTTCGCGGCGCTGTCGGCGCCTGCGTCTTCCCGTGCAAATGCGGTCTTCAAGCGGAATCGGGCGCATCGCCGTTCCAGGGCTTGCGTGATTTCGGAGACGTCGAGAACGAGATCGCACTTATATTGGCTCGCGAGATTCCAGTTATACGCCCGTAATTTGTGATGAACGGATTCGATGAATCCTTCGGGGCCATAGAGTCTGATCGTCTTTTCGCGTCCCACGCTCAACCGAAGCAAATGGTCGAAACCGATGAAATGGTCGATATGGGTGTGGGAGACAAAGACGCGTTCAATCCGCTGGATCTTTCGCGGCGGAAGCGCGACGATGTCCCCCAGATCGAACAGCACCGCACGCGCTTCGAATTGCGTCTCGACATAAAGCGCCGGATCGCCGAAGCGTCCATTGACGAGCGAAGCATGAAAAAGCGGGCGCACGGCGCACCTTTACAAGAAATGCCGAGAATGAAGCGGGCGGGCGCGGAAACCTTGATCTATCGCAACACAAAGCTGCCAATGCAGCCCACAATTTGGTTTATTTACAAGGCGGCAACGGCGACGGCGCGGTGGCGACCGCACGCGGCAGGAGAGAATGGCGATGACAGCTGGTACGAAGGAACTTACGCAAGCGCTCGGCGTGGCGGAGGATTGGGTCGAAGGCTTTATCCATCTCCTTGGCTGGCACGACCGGGACAGGGCTTTCACGGCGATGGTGGCGGCCCTGCACGGCTTGCGCGACAGCATGCCGTTGGACGAGGCGGTCTATATCGGTTCGTATCTGCCCCCCGCGCTGCGCGGCCATTATTATGAAGGATGGCATCCGCTCGGCCGAAATCTTCCGCTTACCTCGCGCGAAGCTTTTCTGGAACGCGTACAGGATGCTCTGCATGGCGATGCCGGCGTCGATGCCGAACAGGTCGGTCGCGCGCTCTTTTCTCTGCTCGCGGCACGCCTGCCGCAGTCGGAAGTCGAAAATGCCAAGGCCGTCACGCCGGCGGAGCTGCATGCCTTTTGGCCAAGCTGAAATGTGCAGGGCCTAAACGCGGCTTGCGGGCCCCGGCAATTCAGCCGGGTCAAGGCCGAGTTCGGTACAGATACGCTCGACGATACGCGGGTCGATGTCCTCATGGGAGGCGCACAACGGCAGCTGTGCCGTACGCCCTTCACGATGAACCGTAACCGTGGGATGACCATGTGATCGGCCATGTTGCTCGTGGGACTGGAAGCGGCAGCCGCGCTCCGCGAGCCAATTGCGAAAAGTATCGCTCCGCATGGAACTTCTCCAGATCGATGCCACTTTCAGCGTGGCCGCCCAAAGCAAAATATAATTCTAAAATTGCAGCCAAACCAGGCGACATGGTTTGACAAAAATCAATGGATGCGTATTGGAACCGCAGATTCTCGTCATCGCTGCGTTAATCCGCGTGCCATGCGGCGTCCGGTTTTCCCACAGGTTCTTTCCTGTTGCAGAATTAGCCCGGCGATGGGGTCCGCCGACGCTGAAGCTTCCCGAACGCACCGAAACCCGGGCGAGGGCGGGCGGTAACGCATTCGACGAGTTTGCGGCCGTGCCGTCACGCATCCGTGATGGTGCGGCGCGATAAGGGCGCATACAAGCGATCTCCTTGTTCCTGCCGGAATTTGGAGGCAGTTTCGCGCCCGCCTTGGGAGGGGCTCGTGATGCGCATCCGTCTTTTTGCCGGTCTTCTGGCCGCTTTTGCCGTTTCATCGATCGTGTGGGGTGCAACCATTCCCGCGCCGCCACCCACACCCACCGACGCCGTCGTCGACACGATCCAGGGCGTACGCGTGGCCGATCCGTATCGTTGGCTCGAAGACCGCGGCGATCCCAGGGTGCAGGCATGGAGCGACGCCCAGAATGCCCGAGCCCGCGCCTATCTCGATTCGCTCCCCGATCGCGGCACGGTCAAGACGGAGTTGAGCCGGCTGATCGGCCAGACCTCGCCCACCTATTCCCGATTGTCGGCGGAAGGCAGCGTCGTCTTCGCGCTCTATAGCGATCCCACGTACCAGCAGGCCATGCTGGTGACGTTGAACGCCGACGCCGATCCCGCCAGCCGCAAGATTTTACTCGATCCCAATCAGCTCGACGCCAAGGGCCTGACTGCCATCGACTGGTTCGTTGCCTCGCCCGATGGCAAGCGCGTCGCGGTTTCGCTGTCGCGCAACGGCAGCGAAGACGGAACCTTGCATGTCTACGACGTGGCGAGCGGCCAGGAGATCGATGCGCCGATTGCGCGCGTGCAATATCCCACCGCCGGCGGCAGCCTCGCCTGGAACGCCGAGGGCAACGGCTTCTGGTACACGCGCTATCCGGGTCCCGACGCGCCGGAAGCCGAGCGCCATTTCAACGTGCAGGTCTATTTCCATCGCCTCGGCACCGATTCGAAAACCGACACGTTGGCGCTCGGTGCGAAAGACGGCCTCGAACGGGTCTCCGAAGTGTTTCTCGACAATCGTTACCGCAGGCATGCGATTCTCGCCTCGGTCCAGCGCGGCGACGGCAATGAATGGGCGTTCTACGTGTTGCGGCAGGACGCACCGCCTGTGCAGGTCGCAACTTATGAAGACCGTATCGTGTTTGCGACGATCGGCCCCGACGATGCGCTCTACGGGATTTCCCGCGCCGGTGCGCCCAATGGCAAAATCGTCAGACTCGCCGCACCGTACGGCCATGCCTCGCTCGCCGCGGCCAAGGTGATCGTGCCCGAATCGGGCGTCGCCATCGAGTCCGGCGGTGCCGAGCAGCACGTCGTCGATCTCAGTTTCACGGCGAGCCGCCTGTTCGTGCGCGACATCGCGGGCGGTCCCAATCAGGTGCGGATTTTCGATCTCAATGGCAGGGCGCTGGGCAAGCTACCCTTGCCCGAAATTGCATCCAATACGGAAATCGAGCCGCTCGCGGGCAGCGACGTGCTCTACGACATCTCGACCTATCTCAGGCCGCGTTATTATGCGCGCTGGTCGCCGGCGACAGGCAGGACGGAAGAGACCGCGTTGAAAATGGTATCGCCTGTTTCGTTTGCCGATGCGGAGGTCGTGCGCGCCTTTGCGACATCGAAGGACGGCACGCGCGTGCCGCTTAACATCATCGAGAAGAAAGGCGCGCGGCGCGACGGCCGCACGCCCACGCTGCTCTATGGCTATGGCGGCTACGGCATCAGCATGACACCCGGCTTCGTAGGCGCGATGCAGCGGCTGTGGCTCGACGCGGGCGGCATCTATGTGGTCGCCAATATCCGCGGCGGCGGCGAATATGGCGAGCGCTGGCACCAGGAAGGCATGCTGACCAGAAAGCAGAACGTGTTCGACGACTTCGCGGCGGCGGGCCGCTACCTGATCGATCACGGCTACACCTCACATGACAAGCTCGCGCTTGTCGGCCGCTCCAACGGCGGGTTGCTGACGGGCGCGGTATTGACGCAGCATCCCCATCTCGCCCATGCGGTGATTTCCGCCGTCGGAATCTACGACATGCTGCGCGTCGAACTCGATCCGAACGGAGCGTTCAACACGACCGAGTTCGGTACGGTGAAGAATCCCGAACAGTTCAAGGCGCTTTACGCCTATTCGCCCTATCATCATGTGGTGGCGGGAACCGCCTATCCTGCGGTCCTCATGCTGACGGGCGCGACGGATGGACGCGTCAATCCGTTTCAGTCGCGCAAATTCGCGGCCGCCCTCCAGGCGGCAACGAGTTCCGGATTGCCGATCCTCCTGCGCACCAGCGCCAATTCCGGCCACGGCATCGGCAGCTCGCTCAACGAACGCATCGCCGAGCAGAGCGACGAATTGACGTTTCTGTTCGACCAGCTGGGCATGAGTCTCGCTGGCGGGCAGTAGGAGAAGTCGTTGCGTCCCAATTCACCGCCGCCACCGCACGACCGCAGGCTTGCCGCCGACAACGACGAAACGCCCCGCGCCGTTGCCGTCGACGAGGCGCAGGACGTGGAGGAAGCGCCTCGCGGCGGCCGTTTCGCGCCGACGATGGAGCGCGCAAAGACGGTGCTGGGCTGGGTCAGGCACCATGAGCGCACGCTGTCCGCTTTCGGCATGGTGGCGGGCTTCGTCTCCGACAATGTCATGTTCCGGCGGATCGACTTGCCGAATACCCAGGCTATCTTCGCCGCCTATCTGACGCTCGCTGCAGCCTCCATCGCCGGATTGCATTTTCTCGAACGCCGCGCGCGCGAGGGGCGGTTCTATGCGCGATGGCGCGCGCTCCTGCCGATGGCGACGCAATTCGCGTTGGGCGGGTTGTGGAGCGGTTTTCTCGTCTTCTATTCGCGCAGCGCCGTGGTCACGGCGTCCTGGCCCTATCTGGCGGTGCTGACGGGCTTCTTCATCGGCAACGAAGTCCTCAAGAAATATCACGCGCGGCTGGTGTTCACTTCGGCGCTCTTCTTCTTTGCCGTCTTTTCCTACGCCATCGTGACCGTGCCTTTGTACACCCACACGATCGGGCGCCTGACGTTCATTGCCAGCGGGCTGGTTGCAATCGGAATTCTCGTTCTTTTTCTCTATCTCCTGGCGGCGATCAACCGCGCGCAATTTCGCAATGCCCGCACCAAAATCGCCGCCGGTGTCGCCGCCGTCTATGTGCTCGTCAATGTGTTCTATTTCACCAATACGCTGCCGCCATTGCCGCTGGCGCTGTCGCGCGTCGGCGTCTATCACGCGGTCAAGAAAACGGGCGATGTCTACACCGCTCTCGGCGAGGCCGAACCCTGGTACACCATCTTCGGTATCGCGCCGGTTCTGCACGTCGCGGCCGGTCAGCCGCTTTTCGTCTATAGCGCGGTCTTCGCGCCGATCAAGCTTTTGACGCGCATCGTCCATCGCTGGCGGCACTACGATCCCGGGAGCGGTCATTGGCGCACGGTGTCCGCCGTGTCGTTTCCCATCAATGGCGGGCGCGACGGTGGCTATCGCGGCTACACCATCAAGCACAATCCGCAACCGGGCGATTGGCGCGTCGACATCGACACCAGCGAAGGCCATCTGGTCGGCCGGATCACCTTCAAGGTCGAACAGGTGCCTGCCGCGCCGCCGGAAGTGCCGGAAACGCTCAAATGACGGGGGCGTCCTGCTGCGGAACGCTGCTAATACGCCTGACGCGGGCCGGATAAAGTTGTATGCTGGGCATTCGATAAAGGTTGCGGGCTCGCTCGCGACCGACGGCATGCTTGGCCGCCAGGCCGCTTGCGCCCCCGACCGTCATAACAATGGCTCGGGAGGAACGGACATGACCATCAAAAACCCCATCGAATGGAGCGGGGCGCAACTCGTGCATGCGGCCCACGCTATAGGATCGTTTGGCCGCTCGCTGCATCATATCCAGGAGACGATGCATTCTCCTGCGCCGGCAATCCGGCGGATCGGGGTCGCGGATTTGCGCGATGCCCTCGCCAGGGGCATCGAAGATTTCGGCGCCTATCGCAGCGACGTCATCTTTCTTTGTGTCGTCTATGCGATCGTTGGACTCGTGCTGGCGCGGCTTGCCTTCGGCATGGACATGCTGCCGCTGGTGTTTCCGCTTGCATCCGGCTTTGCATTGATCGGTCCGTTCGCGGCGGTCGGCCTCTACGAAATGAGCCGGCGGCGCGAACAGGGCATGACGGCAAGCTGGGCGAATGCCCTGGATGTGATTCGCCAGCCGGCATGGGGCTCCATCCTGGTGCTCGGCCTGACGCTGGTCGGGATATTTCTGCTGTGGCAGGCCGCAGCCTGGATGATCTATCAACATACGCTTGGGCCCGCGCTACCCGCATCGATCGGGGCGTTTATCCACGATCTGTTTCAGACGCCCGCCGGGCTGACGATGATCGTTGTGGGCATGGGCGCAGGCTTCTTGTTCGCGCTGCTGGCGATGTCGATCAGCCTTGTGTCGTTCCCATTGCTGCTCGATCGCGATGTCGGACTCGACACGGCAGTCGCGACATCCGTCCGCGCGGTCGTGGTCAACCCGGTGCCGACCGCGATCTGGGGATTGCTCGTCGCGGCAGGTTTGGTCATCGGCTCGATCCCGTTGTTTATCGGCCTGGTGATTGTTGTGCCCGTGCTCGGGCACGCGACCTGGCATCTCTATCGCCGCATGGTGTCCTGACTGGCTGCGTTGTGCGCGTGCGTCCTGACATAGGGATAACAGCCCTTGGGCGCATGGCAATAGTACCAATCCGACAACGATGTTCCCTTCACTTCCACCAATGCGTTTTTCAATCTGAGCAAGCTGTCGGTGGGACAACGATCCTGCCGCGCTCGCACGGATCGTTACGCCGGTTCTTGTTGTCAGCAAGTTGCTCAATCGGGAAAGTCAGTATCGTGGCAAGGCTGAGGCATCACGCAGCCGAAAGAAGAAAAGATGCGGATGGAGGGCGAACAAGGAGGCCTGACGCCGGCACGCAAGGTGGGCTTCACCATCCTGCTTGTTGCCGGCATTGCGTGCGCAATCCTGTGCGGGCTCGACTCGGCTTCCCGCCTGGCCCAGACTTCCGACAGCGCGCAGAGCTTCGTGGCGGGACACGCAGTCGTGGGCGGCAATATTCTCCTCTCCGGCTGGCATGCGCCGCTGGATGATTACTATTTCACCGACACGATCCCGTACGCCGCCCTGGAATGGCTCGTGGGACCGCGCCCGTTTCTGCTGGCGCTCGTTCCTGCACTCACCTATGCGCTGTTCGTGTGTGCCGGTTTGGCCCTCTGCCTCAGGCCGTCGCAGCCCCTGATGCGTAAGCTCGAAGCGACCGCAGCGGTCATGCTCATGCTCGCGGCGCCCGGCTGGATCAGCGGCTGGAACCCGTTGCTGATGTCCGACATGCACTTTGCGACCGTGCTGGCAGCTTTGGTCGCGCTCGCCCTGTGCGCCGTCGTGGCCCGATACGAACGGAGGAACGTGTGGGCATTCGTGAGCCTTTGCGCGGCCCTGGTCGTGGTCGTGGCCGCCACCATCGCGAGCGACCCGTTCAGCCTGGTGTTCGCGTTCGGCCCGGCGCTGGTGCTGCTTTCGGCCGACGCGCTCCTTCGACCGCCCGCGCGAAACGAGCGCCTCGCTCTTCTCCTCTTGGCGGGCGGAACCGCGCTCGGATTGCTGCTGCCACCTCTCATCGCCCTCGCCGGCGGCTTTACGACGGAAGACAATGTTAAGGTTGGCTTCGTTGCCTGGCGCCTCTTCGGCCGCAATCTCATCGCGCTCCTCGCCGGCGTTCTCACGCTATTCGGCGCCAATCCGTTCGGAATTAATTTCTCGTCGCGCGTTGTGCTTCTCTTCGCGCTGCGCTGCGCCGCGATTGCGATCGCAATTGTCGCTGTCTCGCGCGCGGCGTGCCGTCTGTGCGCACCTCACCGCGCATCTCTGTTCGACCGGATGCTCTGTGCCGGCGTGTTGACCGTGCTCGCGGCCTGTGCGTTGAGCGCCCAATTCGGCAAGGGAATCACGCGGGAAGCCCTGTGGATGGGCGGCCCACCGATGCGTTACGCGATGCCGGCTGCGCTGTTCGGCGCCGTGCTGGGCGCGAGACTGATCCCGGAAATGCTTTCGGCTATGCGTGGGCCGCGGTCGCGGAATGTCGCGCGCGGCGTGCTCATGCTCTTTGCCGTGCTGACGGTGTTTGCGAGCGGCTCAAGCACGATGGAGGCAGCGCCGCGCTGGATCCGGAACAACCCGCCAGCCATGGCCGCGCGCTGGCTCGAACGAGAGAGATTAAGCGAGGGCGTTGGCGAATACTGGTCGGCCAACCTCGTCACGGCCATGTCCGGCGACACGGTTAGGGTCCGCAGCGTCGTGCCGCTTGCGGGCAGGCTCGTCGATTACGTATTGGCTGCGAACCGGAACTGGTATGTGAGGCCTCCGCAATTCGTCATCTGGCAAGACGAAAATCGGACGGGCGTGACATTCGCCGACGTGCGCGCGACCTATGTCATCTGCCGGGTAGCCTCTGTCGCCGGCTATCGCATTGCAGTGCTTGCGACCTTGGATCGCGAACACGCTCCTGGGTGCGATCATACTACGAAAAAGGCCGAACTGAGGACGCATCGCCTGCAACGCCCGAATTCACATTCAAAAGTCGTCTCTCTGCCGAAGTTCCGAATCCCGTACCGGAAGTTCGCACGACATTTTCGGGGGCTACCAGTGAGCGTACATCTGAGCTAAGTACTTGATATTAAATGGAAATGTGGTGGAGGAGCCGGAGGGATTCGAACCCTCGATACGGCTTTTCAACCGTATAACGGTTTAGCAAACCGCCGCCTTCAGCCTCTCGGCCACAGCTCCAGCACAGCGCCGGGGACAGACTCGGCACCAGCATCGGCCACTCTTGCCTCAGTTTGCGGCAAGCCTCAAGTCCGGCGCATCCCGCCTTTCGAGGCGTCGGCTGATGGGGGCTTGCCAGTCCGCAGATTGGGGCGCAGCATTTATTCTGTGGGGTGGCCTTGTCGGGCGCACTCTGCCGCATAATGCCGTGAAGCCCGCTCTGCGGTAGGGCGCTGGCGGACTTCGAAAAGAGTGCGAAAGCGGCGCGGTGCCCCAGATGGACTGACCGTCCAAACGGAGGAAAGACGCCATGCAAGTCAAACATATTCTGATGGAAAAAGGCCGCGAGGTCGTCACCATCTCAAGCGAGGCCACGCTGTCGGAAGCCGCACGCCTGATGGCACGCCGGCGTATCGGCGCAGTCGTTGTGCGCGGGCAGGACGGCGCGATCTCGGGCATTCTTTCGGAGCGCGATGTCGTGTATGCGCTCGCCGAAGAAAGCGTTGCGGCGCTCGCCCAGACCGTAGGCATGCATATGACCCGCGCGGTCACCTCGTGCGGCGAGACCGATACCATCGAAGATCTGATGGAAATCATGACGCTCGGACGCTTCCGCCACGTGCCGGTGGTCAGTGGCGATCGCCTCGTCGGGATCGTTTCGATCGGCGACGTCGTCAAGACGCGCATTGCCGAAACGGTGCAGGAGGCCGAGAGTTTGCGGCTCTATATCGCCGCGCGCTGAACCTCACGGTTCACATGTGCCCAAATTGCCGCTGGCTGGGACGTGTGTGGCCGGCTGCTAGGAGCGCAAGGCTGCCGGCGGTAGCGCTCTTCGGCGCGCGGGTTTTCGTTCGCGGCGACGCCGGCATGGTGCCGGGTCGTTTCTTGTGGTCCTCAATCGCCAACAAACTATCTATAGTGGGGCAGAAGCTGGTCACAGCCGCATTTGCTGCGCTCCGGCAGCGGGCCGCCCCGCCTATCCACAGCCGCGGCAAAAATAACGAAAATTCAGCGGTTTTGTGTTTGACAGGCTCCGATTGGGCTCCTATACACCGCGCCCACGCCGCCCGCCGGGCTTCGTCTTGCGGGCGGTGTCGCGTCTCTGGCATGATGGAATTTCGTTCCAGAGAATGGCTCTTTGACATTGTGATTTAAGGAAGGGGAACGTGGGCGGCGGCTCGGTCGCTAGGCTCAGGGCGCAAGCCTTGAGTCGACTGAATCGAGCTATCCGAACGCTCGCGTTCTTCAGCAATAGACATGAAATCTGATTGTGTCCGATTCACCATGGGTCGGATGCAATCAACTCCGTCATGTTATTTTGCGAACGACGTGAGCGCGTCGTGATGGTTCAGGATCATAACTTGAGAGTTTGATCCTGGCTCAGAACGAACGCTGGCGGCAGGCTTAACACATGCAAGTCGAGCGCCCAGCAATGGGAGCGGCGGACGGGTGAATAACGCGTGGGAATATGCCCTTTGGTACGGAACAACTCAGGGAAACTTGAGCTAATACCGTATGAGCCGGTAACGGGAAAGATTTATCGCCAAAGGATTAGCCCGCGTCCGATTAGCTAGTTGGTGAGGTAACGGCCCACCAAGGCACCGATCGGTAGCTGGTCTGAGAGGACGACCAGCCACACTGGGACTGAGACACGGCCCAGACTCCTACGGGAGGCAGCAGTGGGGAATCTTGGACAATGGGGGAAACCCTGATCCAGCCATGCCGCGTGAGTGATGAAGGCCTTAGGGTTGTAAAACTCTTTCGGCGGGGACGATAATGACGGTACCCGCAGAAGAAGCTCCGGCTAACTTCGTGCCAGCAGCCGCGGTAATACGAAGGGGGCTAGCGTTGTTCGGAATTACTGGGCGTAAAGCGCGCGCAGGCGGCTTTTCAAGTCAGGGGTGAAAGCCCGGAGCTCAACTCCGGAATTGCCTTTGAAACTGATAGGCTTGAGTACGGGAGAGGTGAGTGGAATTCCCAGTGTAGAGGTGAAATTCGTAGATATTGGGAAGAACACCGGTGGCGAAGGCGGCTCACTGGCCCGTAACTGACGCTCAGGCGCGACAGCGTGGGGATCAAACAGGATTAGATACCCTGGTAGTCCACGCCGTAAACGATGAACGCTAGCCGTTGGCAAGCTTGCTTGTCAGTGGCGCAGCTAACGCATTAAGCGTTCCGCCTGGGGAGTACGGCCGCAAGGTTGAAACTCAAAGGAATTGACGGGGGCCCGCACAAGCGGTGGAGCATGTGGTTTAATTCGACGCAACGCGCAGAACCTTACCAGGCTTTGACATCCCGTGCCACGCCCAGAAATGGGCGGTCCCCGCAAGGGGCGCGGAGACAGGTGCTGCATGGCTGTCGTCAGCTCGTGTCGTGAGATGTTGGGTTAAGTCCCGCAACGAGCGCAACCCTCGCCTTTAGTTGCCATCATTAAGTTGGGCACTCTAGAGGGACCGCCGGCGACAAGCCGGAGGAAGGTGGGGATGACGTCAAGTCCTCATGGCCCTTACAGCCTGGGCTACACACGTGCTACAATGGCGGTGACAGTGGGCAGCTACTTCGCGAGAAGATGCTAATCCCCAAAAACCGTCCCAGTTCAGATTGCACTCTGCAACTCGGGTGCATGAAGGTGGAATCGCTAGTAATCGCAGAACAGCAGGCTGCGGTGAATACGTTCCCGGGCCTTGTACACACCGCCCGTCACACCATGGGAGTTGGCATTACCCGAAGACGGTGCGCTAACCGCAAGGAGGCAGCCGGCCACGGTAGGGTCAGCGACTGGGGTGAAGTCGTAACAAGGTAGCCGTAGGGGAACCTGCGGCTGGATCACCTCCTTTCTAAGGATTCGGCGAACAGAAAACAGAATCTTCGGATTCTCGCTTCTTTTTCCGAGCTTAGACAAAGGAAGCAGACACATGACACGGATCTCTCCGGTCCCGTCGCGTTCTGACTTCCGAAAACGGCAGCCGTTGCCGCCGCCTTCGTTTCCCTTCCTTCCGTCGAATGCAGATGACAGGTATCAGGTATCAGGTATCGAAACCGATACCGGTCTGATCGACACTTTCTCTGATCCCTGATACCTGATTCCTGTTTTTGTAATGGGCTCGTAGCTCAGGTGGTTAGAGCGCACGCCTGATAAGCGTGAGGTCGGACGTTCAACTCGTCCCGGGCCCACCAGCCTACGCTGCGCAGCAGCGGAGGCTGCTACGCCGTAGCCCGCAGGGTGAAGGCGGGCCGGCTTCCGCAGCTTCGGCTCGGCAAGCCCGCCGCGATTTTCAACCGGGGCCATAGCTCAGTTGGGAGAGCGCCAGCTTTGCAAGCTAGAGGTCGCCGGTTCGATCCCGGCTGGCTCCACCAGCCTTCGCTCGCGAAGCGAGAGAAGGCTGCCGCGCTGGAGCCCGCTGGGCGAAAGCGGGCCGGTTGCCGCGAGCTACAGCTCGGCAAGCCAATCGAGTTTCGACGGAACAAACAGTTTGGAATGCGCGAAATTCGCGATCGCATGGATCGCGCGTTCGCCGTTCCGTTCATTTGACATTGTGAAGGCGGGGTTAGCCGGTTCGCACAACCGGTTGATCCATACAACACTCAATCTGATCGCATACATCCATTCCCGGATGAGATCAGTGTACGGAGCAATCGCAAGATTGCCTCGTGCCTGGCCTTTTTTCTGGGCATGGAACGAATGCTGAGCGATCAAGCGTTAAAGCAAGGGCGTCTGGGGGATGCCTTGGCACACACAGGCGATGAAGGACGTAGCACGCTGCGATAAGCTGCGAGGAGGGGCGAGCACCCGTTGATCCGCAGATTTCCGAATCGGGAAACCGAACCCGCAAGGGTTATCTCTTCCTGAATCCATAGGGAAGAGAAGCGAACCCGGGGAACTGAAACATCTCAGTACCCGGAGGAAAGGACATCAATTGAGACTCCGTCAGTAGTGGCGAGCGAACGCGGAACAGGCCAGTGGTCTTCGTTTAAGAACCGGAACGCTCTGGAAAGAGCGGCCATAGCGGGTGATAGCCCCGTACGGGTAGAAAGAGCGAAGATCCTCGAGTAGGACGGGACACGTGAAATCCTGTCTGAACACGGGGGGACCACCCTCCAAGCCTAAGTACTCGTGTGTGACCGATAGCGAACTAGTACCGTGAGGGAAAGGTGAAAAGCACCCCGGCGAGGGGAGTGAAATAGACCTGAAACCGGACGCCTACAAACAGAGGGAGCGGGCTCACCAGAGGTGAGACGTGAATCTGAACTTGCTGATGACGAAGAAGTGAGTGGCGAATAGCGAATGGCGAATTGTTGATGGCCGGCGGATTGCCGGTTGTCGGCGTTCCCTATTCGCTACTCGCTACTCGCTATTCGCATTTGCAATTTTATATTCGCGTCTCGCTTCCGGCGAGCCTGTGACCTCGTACCTTTTGTATAATGGGTCAGCGAGTTCGTCTGTCTAGCAAGCTTAAGCCATAAGGCGGAGGCGTAGCGAAAGCGAGTCTGAATAGGGCGACTGAGTTAGACGGATGAGACCCGAAAGCAAGTGATCTAGCCATGACCAGGCTGAAGGTGCGGTAACACGCACTGGAGGGCCGAACCCACGCCTGTTGAAAAAGTCGGGGATGAGTTGTGGCTAGGGGTGAAAGGCCAATCAAACTTGCAGATAGCTGGTTCTCTGCGAAAGCTATTTAGGTAGCGCGTTGTGTATCACCATCGGGGGTAGAGCACTGGATGGGCTAGGGGACTTCACCGTTTACCAAACCTAACCAAACTCCGAATACCGATGAGTGCGAGCACAGCAGACACACGGCGGGTGCTAACGTCCGTCGTGAAGAGGGATGAAAACCCTGACCAACAGCTAAGGCCCCCAAATCGTGGCTAAGTGGGAAAGGATGTGAGGTTCCCAAAACAACCAGGATGTTGGCTTAGAAGCAGCCATCATTTAAAGAAAGCGTAACAGCTCACTGGTCTAAATAAGGAACTTTGCGCCGAAAATGTAACGGGGCTCAAGCCACGTGCCGAAGCTTTGGATACGCAGCAATGCGTATGGTAGCAGAGCGTTGCGTATGCCTGCGAAGGGAAAGGGCGACCGATCCTGGAGGTATCGCAAGTGAGAATGCTGACATGAGTAGCGATAAAGAGGGTGAGAGACCCTCTCGCCGGAAGTCCAAGGGTTCCTGCGTCAAGTTAATCTGCGCAGGGTTAGCCGGCCCCTAAGGTGAGGCCGAAAGGCGTAATCGATGGGAACCAGGTAAATATTCCTGGGCCTGCGGGTGGTGACGGATTCTGCAACTTGTCCGATCTTACTGGATTGATCGGGCCGGGAAGGAGTCCCAGGAAATAGCCCCCGCGTTCAGTCCGTACCCCAAACCGACACAGGTGGACTGGCAGAGTATGCTAAGGCGCTTGAGAGAACTGTGTTGAAGGAACTAGGCAAATTGCCCTCGTAACTTCGGAAGAAGAGGGCCCGGCTTTTGCGCAAGCAGAGGCCGGGGGCACATAGCAGGGGGTGGCGACTGTTTACTAAAAACACAGGGCGCTGCGAAATCCAAAGATGACGTATAGCGTCTGACGCCTGCCCGGTGCCGGAAGGTTAAGAGGAGATGTGAAAGCGTTGAATCGAAGCCCCGGTAAACGGCGGCCGTAACTATAACGGTCCTAAGGT
>JBAVOL010000041.1:0-3086 GCA_049692035.1 Rhizomicrobium sp. | reverse complement strand
TGCGAGGCCCGAGCGCTTGACGAGCCGCGTATGAATGATTGTCGTCGCATCGTTGAGAAGATTGCGAAAGGTCATGTTGCCGAGCTCGAAGCCCTGCGTGTCCAACCAATTGTGATAGCCGGGATCGTCATGGCTGAGGATCAGGCGCACCTTCCCGTCGCGATCCACCTTTGTGCGGCTGGTCGTATAGCTCACCGGCCGGTACAGATAGTCCATGCTGTTGAAGAATGAACCCATATTGGCCATCATCCAAAAGCCGTCATGGCTGTCGAACTCGACGATCAGCGCCTCATCGGCGGCGAGCCGCCAGCACATATTCGCGACCGCCCGGCCACGCCGTCTGTCGGCCCCGCCGTCCCCAGCCGGATCGCTTTGCGGGAATACATTGGCATGGGCCGGATTGGTCGATGCGGGGCTGTAGTGATAGGGGTGTTCCGGCCAGTCATTCATCAGTCCGCCGATAAAGCGCTCGGCCCAATTCATCGCGCTCACAAGGCTCTCGGGCGTCGGCAAGGGCCGCGGCTCGGTCATGTCGACGCGCTCGATGCGGAACTGGGCAGGCTGCTCATCCCAGCGGTCGAAGCCTTGGCGGATGAACAGTTTGCGTGAGCCGGGCGTCGTCGGCAGCCAGTTGGGCCCGCGCCGTGGCCCGCCGATATACAGCTCGAAGCTTCCGTCCCATGCCGCTTCGAGCTGATGTCCGAACAGATTGGCCTCGGGGATATCGCCAAAGGGTTCGTGCAGGCTCGGCCAGTCGGTTCCGGGTATTTTCTCCGGACGCGGCCCTTGCACCGTAAAGTTGAGAAACCGCGCGGTCCCCCTGTTACCGGAAATCCTGTAAATCGAGGCGCCGTCAATCCAGGCCTGCTGATAGGTAAAATCGGCCGCATCGCCACCCAGTTTGCAATAGGGCGTGCAGAACGCATGGATGACAGGATAGCGCGTGTCTTTGGTCTCGAGGGCGAGATCGAAGGCCTGTCCGAGATTCTGCGTCAGAAAGCGAAAGCCGTCGGCGCGCTGCAGCGGCGTTGCCGGATTGTCGTCCTTGAACACCTTCTCTCCAGCCTCCTGCAATCGCGTGCAGAACGCCGCCCACGCCTTGCGCAGGGATTCGTCGTAGGGACTATCGCCGAACGCCATCTAAAAGCTCCTCACGGAATTGGGGCGCCCGCCACCGTAAACGACGTCACGATCAGGCGCCCAGCGATTGCAGAATTCCTTCGAGATTGTCTGCCGCCCTGCGAACGGCTGCGACATGTCCCTCTCCGTCAATCCTCGGGCCAAGCAGTTCAAGGTCGAATGCGCCCCCATATCCCGCATCGAGAATCCAATCGATCATTCGCTTCACCGGAATTGCCCCATCGCCGGGAACCGCCCGTGCCGGCAGCGAGCGGTCGCCGTAAACGTAATCGCAGACCTGAACCAGGTCGCATCGCGGTACGGCGCGCCGGATCGTGTCGCGCAGTCCTGCCTCGGTCCAGCACGCGAAGAAGTCGATGCACACACCCACGTCCGCGATCTCCGCCAGCGTTACGGCGTCGCGCAAACTATGCGCCAGGTGGATATCGGCATAAAGAGGTGCCGCATCTTCGATCATCAGCGCAATGCCTGCTGCCTTCGCTTGGGCAACACATGGCGCGATCGCTGCAGCAAAACATTCCGCCGCTTCTTCCCACGTCAGCGAGCCGTGGCCGCCGCTCATCGTGTAAATCGATCTTGCGCCAAGCGACTTCGCGTCGTCGATCAAGCGGCTGAGCTTCTCGCGCGGTTCTCGCCAGGCGTTCTCATTCGGCTCCAGGTGCTGACCGAAGGGGAGGAAGACATGGTTGATCGTCTCCACCTTGTAGCCGCCGGAACCGATGGCGGCCCGGACGGCGGACATCCCGTCATCCTGCAGAAAGCTGCTGATCAGCCCCACGCGACCGGCCCCTACCTGGCGCCAATTATCGACAAGGTCCGGAAAGGAAGCTCCAGCAAAGCAAACAGGGTGTATGCATATTTTTTCATGCATGCTGCGTCCCCGACCTCGACTCTCGCCAACCCCAGTTCACTTTCGCTGCTCGATCTCCAGTCCGAAGCGCGCTCGATACGGCACGAACTCCGCATTTAACGCCGCGATATCCTCGCCGATCACGTCGGTGGAATATTTGAACTTCCCATAGCGATCGGCCTTGTTGTTCTTCAGGTAGTCGCGCATGGCCGTGTCGGTCTCAGGGCCGAAGGGCACACCGTATTTTTCGTAGAAGCCCCGGATCGTACCGACAGGATCGGAAATAAAGTCCGGATAGCGCACATGATGTATGCGCGGGTCATCGATCATGGGATTGTTCAACGTCGCCTGGAAACCCGCCCGACATGCCGCGAGATGCATGCGGGCCTGCTCATTCCAGTCCACATGCCCGCTCAAGCCTTCGACAAGTTCGCCGGTGAGAACAATCCGCGATGCAATCGCCTGAACGGGATCGCGATGCACCCAGATGATTTTTGCGTCCGGATAGGTCGCGAAGAATTCCGGCAGGCGCCCGCCGTGGAACCCCTTCAGCACCCAGTATTTCTTCGGCCTTGCATACTGGAATTGCTGCAGCATCATCTTGTGAATGCGATACTGCGCCCGCGGATCTGCTGGCAGGCCGCCGACGTTCATGCCAAAGGGCACGCGCCACCACGCCGTCGGCGTCATCACCCGGAAATCGAATGCCCAACTGCGTTCATCCTCCGGCAAGCCGTTGCCGAGCATGTCGTTGTAGGGATGGCTCTTCAGCCAAAACGGCATCCGCCGGAGGATGTCCCGCCAGTCCTCATCAGCCTTGGCGCGCCGCGGATCGTCGGGTTTGGCCAGACCGGGCGGCGGCGAAGGATACATCACCTCCCAGAAGCGCAGCGCCCGCCCGTGCGGATCGACCGACAGGAGTGCATGCAGCAAGGTCGTCCCGGAACGGGGCTCACCGGTCGCAAAGAGCGGCTGCACGATCTTCTCTTCTGCGATCGGATAGCGCTTGAAATCTTCGAAGAACTCCAGCCGCGAAGTCAGAAGCCAGAGGCAAGTCTGCGCGCCCGCGCGCTGCCCCGCTTCGTCCATGCCGCAG
>JBAVOL010000040.1:0-21237 GCA_049692035.1 Rhizomicrobium sp. | reverse complement strand
ATCGGATTGAAGAATTCGAGCTTGAGCAGGATGTCGGCCTTGGCGCCGGCCTCTTTCGGCAGGCGCGCCATGCGCACCAGCGGCGTGTTGCCGATCGTCTCCGTGATCGAATTGTAGATGCGGCCTCGTCCGTGTGTCTCTGGCGTCGTCATGGGCTGCTCCCTGGTTTGGTCGCCGCGGCCCCAACCGGCGAAGCGGCAGCGACATTTGATGAACGTTCAGATGATGAAATCGGCACTGCTGCCCTCGCTGCGATCGACGCCGGCGGAACGGGCGCGTTGACAGAGATCTTCGATCGAGATGGCATCGAGCCGCGTCATCACCTCTTCCTGCAGGGACTGGATGAGCGGTGTCACGATGCGCGCGCCGAGCGTGGAATGCGGCTCGGCATTGTCGTTCTCGTCGTCGTCGATGCTTTCCGCCACCCGCACGATGTCGCCCACCGAGATGCGGCGGCGTTCGCGTGCGAGGCGATAGCCGCCGCGCGGACCGCGCACGCCCTTGAGGACGCCCGCTCGCACGAGCTGTTGCATCACCTGTTCGAGATAACGTTGCGGCACGCCCTGGCGCGCGGTGATCTCTTTGGCCTGTACCGGTTCGGGGCGCGCATTGAATGCAATGTCGATGACGGCCTCGAGCGCGAGAAGCGTTTTGCGCGACAATTTCAGCATGATCGTGACGGGCGTTTTGTTGCGGGATGATCAAGGCCGGTCGAGCCGAAGCCGCCTTCGCCGCGCAGGCTCGCGGGCAATTCGCGGCTGTCGACCAGTTCGGCCTGTTCGCAACGGGCGATGACGAGCTGGGCGATTTTCATGCCGCGTGCGATCCGGAACGGCGCTTCGCCGAGATTGACGAGAATCGCTTTCACTTCGCCGCGATAATCGCTGTCGATGGTGCCGGGCGCGTTGAGCACGGTAATGCCGTGATGCAGCGCGAGCCCGGAACGTGGGCGCAACTGGGCTTCGAAACCGTGCGGCAAAGCGAGCGCCACGCCGCACGGCACTGCCGTGCGCGCGCCCGGAGCGAGATCGATGTCCGCGTCGTTCGCGGCCAGCAGATCGAGCCCGGCCGCCCCGTTCGTCGCGTAGGCGGGCAGCGGCAGGTCTTGCGCATGCGGCAGACGTTGAATCGGTATTCTCACGGAGCCCCCTTGAGCGCATCGGCAATGCGCGCCGTCAGCCTTCGTCCGACATCGGCCTTGTCCATCTGCGGCCAATCCTCGACGCCGTGAGCGGTGATCAGATGCACGCGATTTTTATCGCCGCCCATGGTTCCGGTTCCCGGGCTCACGTCATTGGCGACGATCCAGTCGCAGCCCTTGCGCGTGCGCTTGGCCTGGGCATGGGCGACGACATTCTCCGTTTCGGCTGCGAATCCGATCACCAGCGAAGGCCGGCGTTTTTCACGGGCGATCGTCGCCAGGATGTCGGGATTGGCGCTCAGCGTGATGGCGGGCGCCGGGGCGTCGTCCGTCTTTTTGATCTTTTGGTCGGCAAGCGTCTCGGGGCGCCAATCGGCGACGGCGGCCGTGAACACGGCGACATCGGCGGGCAGGGCCGCCTCGCAGGCCGCGAGCATCTCGCGCGCCGTCGTGACCTTGACGAGTTTCACATGGCGCGGAGCCGCGATTTCGACGGGACCGGAGACCAGCGTCGTAGCGGCGCCGGCGTCGGCAAGCGCGCCGGCAATCGCATAACCCTGCTTGCCCGACGAGCGATTGGAGAGGAAGCGCACCGGATCGAGCGGCTCCTGCGTCGGGCCTGCGGTGACCAGCGCCTTGATGCCCGACAATGGGCCGGTCGCGGGAGTGGCGAGCGCGGCTTCGATCGCCGCCACGATCTCCAGCGGCTCGGCCATGCGCCCCTGTCCGAATTCGCCGCAGGCCATTTCGCCGTCATTCGGGCCGACGAAGAGGACGCCGTCTGCTTTGAGCGCGGCCAGGTTGCGCCGGGTCGCCGGATGATTCCACATCCTGACATTCATGGCCGGCGCCATCAGAACGCGCTTGTCGGTGGCGAGCAGCGCCGTCGAGGCGAGATCGTTGGCAAGCCCCGTCGCCGCTTTCGCCATCAAATCGGCGGTCGCCGGAGCCACGACCACGAGTTCGGCGGAGCGCGACAGCTGGATATGCCCCATCTCGGCTTCGTCGGTCAGGCTGAACAGGTCTTGAAACACCTTGTCGCCGGTGAGGGCGGAGACCGACAACGGCGTAACGAATTCGGCACCCGCCCCGGTCAGGATGGCGCGCGTGGCGATCCCACGCTCCGCCAGCCGGCGAATCAACTCCAGCGACTTGTAAGCCGCGATCCCGCCGCCGATGATGAGAAGCACGCTATTGCCGCGCATGGGACGCACCTTGGCTATGCGAGACTAAACTCCCGCGTTTGATCGGGGAATATACCGAATAACGCACGAGAAGTGTAGTTTTTTGCATCAGGCCCGCATGCGTCGGATAACGCCGGCAACCTTAGGCCGTCAGGCACTGCTACAGTTCGCCTCCTCCGTTGTCACGGCCGGGCTCGACCCGGCCGCCCATCAAATAAAAGCGCAATTCGCGCGCGGCGCGATGGATGGCCGCCTCGAAGGGCGGCCATGACAGCGGGAGTTCAAATTGTAACAGTGCCGGCCGTCAGTCGACCTTGACGCCGCCTTCCTGCAGGGCCTCGACGAGCGGGCTGAGCTTGTCGCCGTAGCGCCGCCAGGTGGCCACCGAGCTCTTGTAGATCGGCTGGCGCACCTGCGAGACGCTTGCCGTCTTCACCGGCCGGTCGGATTCGTGGAACTTCAGGCATTGCGGATCCCATTCCAGGCCGCAGAACGCGACGATCTCGCGCGCCTTGGTCTCGGGGTCTTCCACCACGTCTTCATATTGCACGTCGAGCATCGTGCCAGGCGGCAGCACCGCGCGCCAATGGTTCATCAGTTCGTTGTATTTGGAATAGTAACGGCCCAGTTCGCGCAGATCATAGCTGTGGGGCATGTCGTCCTTGAACAGCTTGGTGAAGCTCGACAGGCACGTATCCACCGGATTGCGCATGGTGTGGATGATCTTGGCGTTGGGATAAAGCGTGGCGATGAGGCCCGCAAAATAATAATTCGACAGCAGCTTGTCGGTCACCCGTTTTGCCGTCGTCGAATAGCTCGAGATCGCTTTCAGATAATTGTCGGCGACCATCGCGAACTGGCTGGGCCGCATCGTCGGCACCATCGCCGGAAATTTGGCGAGGCTGGGGAACTTCATCCGCAGCTGCCCGATGCAGCCGCTCAAGGTCTTGATCTCGCCGGCGCCGAACACATCCGGGTGGCTCTGGATGATCTGCTCCGTCAGCGTGCTGCCCGAACGCGGCATGCCGATGATGAAGACCGGCTTGTCGCTCGGGTTGCCCGGGAAGGGAAGGTTCTCGAAATAATCCGCGGTGAAGACGCCGCGGATGTCGTCGAAGAAGCGGAACAGGTCCGCCTCGTCATATTGGAGCGTCGCCCGCTTCAGCCGCGTTCCGATCGCGTAATGCTCGAATGCCTTTTCATATTCTCCGGCATCGGCATAGGCCTTGCCCAGCGCGAAATGCAGCGCCATGAAACGCTCGTGCTCGGGGTCCTTCGCCTTTTCGATGATCTGCACCATCGCCGAGAACAGCGGGTTGTCCTTGGTGAATTTTTCCAGATCGACGATGTTGGAATAGGCGCCCAGCGCGCGCGGCTGCAGTTCGAGCGCCTTGATGAACACTTGATGCGCTTCGTCGAGGCGGCCCACCGATTTCAGCACGATGCCGTAGAAATTGAGGGCCTCGAGATCGTTGGGCTCCATCGCGAGCGCATGTTCGAGACTGTCGAGCGCCTCGTCGAAGCGGTCGAGTTCGTGGCAGATCTGGCCGTTGAGAATCAGCGCTTCGACATTGTCGGGATTGTCGGCGAGAATCGCTTTCGTGGCGCCTTCGGCCTGCTGGATGCTGCCGCGCATCAGCTGCGTGCGGGCGACGTTCACCAGCGTGCGCGGGTCCTTGGGATGCGCCCGCAGCATGTCGCCGAGCAGCCGGAGCGCCTCGTCGTAGCGTTTCTGGAAGATCAGCAAATTGGCGAGATTGTTCGCCGCCTCGACGTAAAACGGGCGAAAGCCGACGGCGCGCCTAAACGACATTTCCGCTTCTTCGAACTTCTGCATTTCGCGCAGCGCGACGCCCATGTTGTTGTAGGCCTCGGCATAGTTTTCGCGGTGTTCGATCGCGTTCTCGTATTCGACGATCGCTTCGGGCAGGCCAGTGCTCGCCCTGAGCGCGTTGCCGAGATTGTTGTAGGCTTCCGCGTAATCGGGGTTGATGGCGATCGCCTTGCGGTAGCATTCCGCCGCCTTGTGGAACTCGCGCCGGTCGTAATGGACGATGCCCATGTTGTTCTGGGCCTGCAGATTGTCGGGATCGAGAGCGATCGCCTTGTTTAGCGCGATGGCCGCGCTGTCGAGATGGCCGGCCTGGCGTTCCATTTCGCCGAGATTGCAATAGAAATTGGGGTTCTGCGGATTGAGCCGGGCGGCCTCGCGCGTCGACTTGATGGCTTCGTCGAGCTTTCCCTCACGATGGAGAATGACGCCGAGCAGGTTTCGCGCTTCGGCATGCCTCGGGCGGGCCTTGACGATGTCGCGAACCAGCAGCTCCGCGGGCTGCACTTTGCCGGCGTTGAGCAATTCGTGGGCGCGCGCGAGAGCGTCATCCACCGCCATCCATTGCTTGCCGGCCGGCGCCGGTTGTCCTGCGGACACGTTCGCCGTTTTATCGGCCTTGGATTGAGCAGTCACACCCGACCTCCTGATTTCACTCGCGCAACCGCGACCCTCTATCATGCTTGTTTCTCTCGCAAGAGCGGATTGCGGAAGGGGGGACCGGCTCACAGGGTCGGATAGAACCCCAGGGCGCGGGTGATTTCGCGGGCGCCCGCCTTGCTGAGAAGGTAGTCATTCACCTTGAAAACGTCGCGCGGCGTTTTCATCCCGGGCGGAACCGCCATGCCGGCCAATTGATAATGGTAGGCATATTGCGTTCTGAAACAGACGGTTCGGTCCTCCGTCGGGGTTATCCGGAACCGGTCGTGAATCGCCCTCTGCAGAAAGATGCGGTCGCAGACGGGTCCCAATACCTTCGGCATCAGCCAGGCGCGCAGCAACGAGAACGCCGGACGGAAGACGAGCCAACAGCTTGTATCGACATGGCTGTTGGCGTCTTCCGCGGGCTCGGTGATGGGGATCTGAACACCGTTCGATTCGAAAAATTTGCGCTTGCAGCAAATCAGGGGGGCACGGGTCTTCTCGTGCGCAGCCACCAATCGCTCGATATGCGATGGTTCGTACCAATTGTCGGCGTCGAGATAGGCGACGGCATCGTATCCATACGCCTCGGCCAGGATGCCCCCGATGGCTCGGGGAGTATTGCCGTTGTCGTCGTTTCCCTTTGGCAGCTTGACGTGAAGCGTTCTGGGACCGGCTTCGAATAGTTCCGAAGGAAAACCGTCGGCGACCGCAATATGATCGCAAGGATAGGATTGGTGCAGCACACTGTCATGGCACTGCGCGAGGACGGCGCGGTCCTCTTTGTAGTAAGGCGTGACGACGGCGATTCGATACATCGGTCCGCGGCTTTCCGAAAGCTGGTTCGTGACGAATTCTCAAGGAGCGGCAATTGCTTGCGTAAACCGGCCGGAGACTATTCGCAAACCGGGAGCACCGTCCAGTTGGCCTCGGCGCGGCACTGTTACAATTTGAACTCCCGCTGTCATGGCCGCCCGGATGGCCGGCAAGACCGCATAGGCGCTAACATAAAAAGCGTGTCATCCCCGGCGAGCCGCGCGAGAGCGCGGCGAGGGAAGGGGACCCAGGTCGGCTTGCAGCGCGCGATGGTTTGGAGATTGCCTCGCATCGGAATTTTGCGAGATAACGTTGTTGAGTCACCTGGGTCCCCTTCCCTCGCGCTGCCGTTGCAGCGCTCGTCGGGGATGACACGCTGAGAGTTCTTGCCGGGCCATGACACTGAGAGAGGTCAAGTTCCAAGGCCCATGGACCAATAATTTTGCTGCCGCTCAAAGTCCAGCCGCCGCATGCTCCGACAATTTGCGCGAAGTCATAGACAAGACCGTGCTTTTCATTTTAGGCGATTCGCTTCGGCCGCAGGCGCACGCCCTCGTGAAGGCGGCGATTTCTCTCGCCCTCGCAGCCGCCACGATGTGTCTATCCGTTTGAGCGGACAAACTTTTTTAATTCCTCCGGCACGATCGGCGAGCTTTTGCGAGCGCCTTCTTTGAACAGCCATGCGAAAATCACAAAGCAAATCATGTGAATATAGAATGGCTAACAATGTTCTAATGCTATTTTGATGCATATTTGTCACAATGCTTGTCATCATTCCCATTTGCGGATCGTAGACAAAAATTCGCATTAACCTGCTTGCATTTTGGCTCGAAACTGCCCAAACATTAACGGTGGGCGGGAAGCCGCCAGCACGGCGAATTTTATTTCGGCAGGCCATTCGGGCTGCGAGCAGGGGGAGAATCTTCAATGAACAAGATCGTTAGCCGGCTTATGTCGGGTGCCTCGCTGGCATTGTTGTCGTTCGGCGTTCCCTCTTTCGCCCGCGCGGGCAGCACCGCCTTTCAGGTTCTTCGGGCGCTTCCGTCGGTACAGCGCAGCGCACTCGATAACGGTCTGTCGACCCTCTACTTCGACCACATTCTGGTGGATAAGGGCCTGCTCCTGGGCGACGAAGCGAGCATCGAAAATGCCGTTGGATCCGACGAAACGAAGCTGTTTGGCGACCACGGTGACTTTATCGCCGTCGCTGGTCTTGTAAGCGCGGCTTCGCATTCGGCGTCGGCAGCTCATAATCACGCCACGGCCAAATTGGGGGTGGGGGGCGATAGGCTGGATATTTTGCTCGACGAAGGAGCCGTCGATTACGTTCTGGTGGGGACGGGCACCCACGCCGGAGCGGGCACCCACATCGCGACGGAGTTGTACGGCGACTACTACGACCAGCCCGTGCCCCCCCACATTATCGCTACCGGATCGCATCTGCACCCTCACTTTACTCCCGCAGCGGTGGCGACTACCAAAATCGCGATTGTCTCGCAGACTTCCACCCTAAATAACTATTCCAATCACAACGACCATTTTAAGGGGGTGGCTCTTGCCGCTCACGCCGGCTCCGCCAACGCGACTGCCTGGCCTGTCTATCAGGATGCGGTTGGACTCGGGCCATTAGAAAATTACGTCGACAACACTTCGGGCCGCATCGAGGCCTTTGCCGGAGCGTGGCGTGCCGGGGTTGCCAACGCTTACGCCTATGGCATCTATCAGAATGCTCATTCCTTCAGCAGCAAGGCGCATAATACTGTTGACAACGGCATCGGCGCATTCATCGGTGCGGGCGCGATCGCCGGTGACGCTTACACCGCCAATGCGCACGCTGCGGGCGTCCGTCAGGTCATGAACGCGGACTATGTGGCGAAAAACTACGTTTCCAACTTGGGAACTATTGAGGCGTTTGCCTCGGCGCATGACGCCGCTTACACCGCCCACGCCGAGGCCGCGGGTGTTTATCAGGATCCCCATGGCACGAATGTCTACAATGTGGTGACGAACGCCGGCCACATCGGCGCGGACGCCTTTGTCCATCATGCCGGCACCGGCTACGCCAGGGCAACGGGCGTCTTTCAGAGCGGTATCGGGATCGTCGCGGCCCACAACACCGTCGAAAATTATGACGGTGGACAGATTGTGGCGTTTGCCTCTGTCAATGATGTCGAATATGCGTACGCCAATGCGGTGGGCGTCGGGCAGGGCGCCAGAGCGGCGAGCGCCTACAATGAAGTGGCCAATCATGGGCTGATTGCGGCCGGCGCGCTCGCCACCGAGACCGGCGCCGAGATTGCCAAGGCGACGGCGTTGGCCGTCTCTCAGGAAGCGACCGGCGCGCATGCGTTCAACGCCGTGCAAAACACCAAAGACGGGGAGATCATAGCGGGCGCCGCGGCATCGAGCGCCATCGAAGGTGTGTATGCCAATGCAGCGGGCGTCCATCAGACTGCCAACGGTGCAATTGCCGCGCACAATGCCGTGACCAATTACGGGCTCATCGAAGCAGGCGCGTTTGCGCATACCGGTTTCAGTATGGCTGCGGCGCATGCCACCGGTGTCTATCAATCGGCGGCCGGGACCGCGGGTGGGACGGGGCACAACAAAGTCGCCAATTACGGAACGAGCAAAGAAGGCATTGTCGCAGTTGCCTGGGCATCGGACGCTTATGATGTGAAAGCGGTTGCTTTCGGCGTTCACCAGACCGCCTCCGGGGCCGCCGCGTACAATTCCGTTACCAATCATGGATTTATCGGCGCCTTTGCCCGTGCCGACGACGCGTATAGGAGCACCGACGGCTTGCACGGCACGGCGTGGGCGAGCGCGATCGGCGTTCTGCAAACGGCCGGCCGCTACGAAGCGGCCGCCAAGGCGACCAACATCGTTCACAACGCCGAGGTGGATTCGACGATCGCGGCGGTAGCTTGGGCCTATGATGCGGTCGACGCGACCGCTCGTGCCGCCGGCATCGCCCAATATGCCGATGGCGGAACCCTTGCAAACAATTCCGTCACCAATCACGGCCATATCGTGGCCGGCGCCTACGCCGAACCGGCCTACGCGAACGATGGTTCGGATTACCGGGTTGCCAATGCGCACGCTTGGGGCGTCTATCAGACTGCCAACGCAAGCGGCCCCGCGGCGAATGCCGTTCACAATTACAGCAAGGCCGACATCGTCGCGCTCGCATATGCGACGCACGCTTACGATAACCACGCCACTGCCACGGGCGTCAGGCAAAGCGCGATCGCCAACGGCGGCTATAATGCGGGCAATCTGGTCGTCAATGACGGCTTCATCGGCGCCAGCGCCGTCGCGCATGGTGGCCTCTATGAAATTATCCCAGGCCACCAAGCCGCCTACACGGCCGATGCATATGCGACCGGTGTCCATCAGAAAGCGAGCGGTATCGACGCCCAAAACGCTGTCACCAATCAGAATATCGACGGGAATAAGGGCGCGATCCTGGCGTTTGCCGCGGCGGCGTCGGCTTACGACGTGAGTGCCGTCGCCAAAGGCGTCAATCAATATGCGCATGACGGCGCAATGGCGTCCAACCTCGTCAACAATAGCGGGCTGATCGGGGCGAGCGCCAAAGCCCATGGCTTCTATTATTCGGCCGACTTCCATGGCGATTTTGCCTACGCCCACGCCTATGGCGTTTCGCAATATGCCGGCGGGAGCAACGCCCATAACGCCGTCAACAATTTCGCGAGCGCCTATATCGTCGCGGCGGCCTCCGCTTACGATGCCGAGTTCGCTTATGCCGAGGCCAAGGGCATCAACCAGGTTGCGTTCGGCAAGACGGCTGCCAATTCCGTCTACAACGCCGGCCTCATCGCGGCCGGCGCTTATGCCGGCGATGCTTTCCTCGCGTCCGCGCGGGCCTATGGCATCGATCAGCACGCCACCGACGCAAAGAATGGCGTCACCAATTATGGGATCGTCGTCGCGGGCGCCGCAGCGATATCGGCCGAATTCGCCTATGCCGAAGCCAAGGGCGTCAACCAAATTGCCAATGGCGTCGACGCGGCCAATTCCGTCTACAACGCCGGGCTGATTGCGGCCACCGCCCATGCCGCGGGCGTCGAAGAGGCTATCGCACGCGCCTATGGCGTCGACCAGCGCGCCTCCGGCCATACCGCCAACAACACCGTCGACAATTACGGCACCATCGCGGCATTTGCTTCGGCACATGGTTTCGTTGGTCCCTATGCCGAGGCCAAGGGCGTCAATCAGGACGCTCACGGCACGCATTATGCGACCAACACCGTCGTCAATGGCGGGCTGATTTACGCCAGTGCCTGGGCCCATGGCGGCGTTTATGCCACCGCGAACGCCTATGGCGTCGACCAGCATGCCGGCGCCCATTCGGCCGCCAATTTCGTCAACAATTTCAAGGGTGGGAACATCGTCGCGAGCGCCTATGCGACGGGTGCGGACCACGAAAACGCCCTGGCCAAGGGCGTCAATCAGCATGCCTATGGCTATCTGGCAGGCAACGCCGTCGCCAATAGCGGGCTGATCGCGGCCGCCGCCTTTGCAACGCATTATGTTGAAGCTGCCACTGCCGATGCGCGCGCCTACGGCATCGATCAGCATGCCGGCGCCAATACTGCGCACAACGTCGTCACCAATTATGCGTCCGGGGCGATCGCGGCGCTTGCCCTTGCAACCAGTGCCCATCATGCGAACGCCGAAGCCAAGGGCGTCAACCAGGATGCCGGCGCCTATATCGCGCACAATGCGGTCGATAACGCCGGGCTCATTTGGGCGAGTGCCATCGCCTATGGCGTCGGCAACGACACGGCCAGCGCCCGCGCCTATGGCGTCGATCAGCATGCCGGCGCCTATTCCGCCCTCAACGGCGTCTACAACAGCGGCCACATCGTGGCGTTTGCCTCGGCGTCCAATGCCTATGACGTCACCGCCGAAGCCAAGGGTGTCAACCAGCGCGCCTATGGCGCTTTCGCGACCAACCAGGTCACCAATTATCACGGCTTGATTGTTGGCGCCGCCATCGCCGATGGCGCCTACGCGGCCAGCGCGCGCGCCTATGGCATCGATCAGCAAGCCCATGGCGATCCGGCCTATAACACCGTCAACAATTTGGGCGGCACCATCGCCGCGCAGGCCGCGGCGTTTGATGCCGGGTATGCGACCGCCGGGGCCAAGGCCATCAATCAGGAAGCGTACGCGCATGGCGGTACGGCGGCGAATTACGTCGTCAACAGCGGGCTCATCGCGGCCAGCGCCCACGCCTATAACGCGGGCAACGCGTCCGCGCGCGCCTATGGCATCGACCAGCATGTCGGCGCCTATTCCGCGCTGAACTCCGTCGTCAACAATGGCGGCGACA
This sequence comes from Rhizomicrobium sp., assembly GCA_049692035.1. GTDB lineage: Bacteria > Pseudomonadota > Alphaproteobacteria > Micropepsales > Micropepsaceae > Rhizomicrobium. The sequence continues at coordinate 10,261 of JBAVOL010000040.1, read as the reverse complement.
TCGCGGCATTTGCGGTGGCATCGCATGCCTATTCCGCCAACGCCGAAGCCAAGGGCGTCAACCAGCGTGCGGGCGGCTATACCGCTGCCAATCACGTCATCAACGATGGCGGGCTCATTTGGGCCAGCGCCGTCGCCCAGGGCGGCTATCATGCCCACTCGGCCAACGCTTTCGCCTATGGCGTCGATCAGCACGTCGGCGCGTTCACCGCGCACAACAGCGCTTACAACAGCGGCTATATCGTGGCGATCGCTTCGGCATCGCATGCCGAATATGTCGACGCCGGGGCCCGAGGCGTCTATCAACGCGCCGGTGCCTATACGGCGCACAATGCCGTCACCAACTATGACGGGCTGATCTACGCCAGCGCCATCGCCGATCATGGCCGCTCCGTCTCCGCGACGGCGCGCGGCATCGACCAGCATGCCCATGGCGATCTCGGCGCCTACAACACCGTCCACAGCAACGGCACGATCATCGCCTACGCGAACGCCTACCATGCGGAAGATGCGACGGCTAACGCCAAGGGCATCGACCAGCATGCCAGCGCCTCGCACGCCGACAACGTGGTCTACAATGACCAGGGCGGGCTCATCGCGGCGTTCGCGTTCGCCTCCCAGGCCTATGACGCGAATGCCACGGCCAAGGGTGTCGACCAGCACGCTTATGCCGACGGTGCATCGGGGCTCAACGGCAACGGCGTCAACAATACCGGGTACATCGCGGCCAGCGCGTTTGCCGGCCATGCCTACAGCGCCAATGCGCGCGCCTACGGCGTCGACCAGCACGTCGAGGCCTCGAACCTGCCGTTCAATCTCGTCAACAATGGCGGGCTCATCGAGGCGTTCGCCGGCGCCACCGATGCCGCCTATGCGCGCGCCGAAGCCAAGGGCGTCAACCAGCGCGCCTATGGCAATAGCGACAGTTCTGTGGCGAACAATGTCGTCGCCAATAGCGGCTACATCATCGCCGACGCCGTCGCGCATGGGTTTCTCGGCTACACGGCAGACGCCCGCGCTTACGGCATCGACCAGCATGCCGAAGCCGGTTCCGGCGCCCATAACCACGTCGTCAATAGCGGAACCGTCCTGGCGTTCGCGTCGGCCTCCTATGCCGAGCACGCCAACGCCGAGGCCAAGGGCATCAACCAGCGCGCCTATGGCTTTACCGCGGTCAATTTCGTCTCCAATCTCGGCGACGGCGGGTTCATCGTCGCCAGCGCCTATGCGCATGACGCAACCACAGCCAACGCCCGCGCCTATGGTATCGACCAGCATGCGGGCGCCTACCAGGCCCAGAATACGGTCGTGAATCACGGCAGCCTGACGTCGGCCGGGCACTACTTCGCAGGCGGCGTCATCGCGGCAAGCGCAAGGGCAACGGCTGGCGAATATCTGCATGCCGAAGCCAAGGGCGTGAACCAGCAAGCCGGCGCCTACACCGCGCTCAACAATCACGTCACCAACGACGCCGGGCTCATCGAGGGCTACGCCGTCGCTCACGGCTACGTCTCGCACTCTTCAAAAGGCGCTGTTATAGGCACTGAAGCCGCCAGTGAGGCCAGTGCACGCGCCTACGGCGTCGATCAGCACGCCGGCGCCTTTAATGCGCATAACGCGGTGGTGAATTCCGGAACCATCCGCGCGACTGCGACCGCGTCGCATGCCTACAGCGCCACGGCCGAAGCCAAGGGCGTCAACCAGGAAGCTCACGGCTATATCGCCGACAACGCTGTCGTGAACAGCGGGTTCATCGGCGGCGCCGCCATCGCGATCGGCGGCACTTACGTGCACGCCTATTCGGCGAGCGCGCGCGCCTATGGCGTCGACCAGCACGCCTACGGCTATACCGCACACAACACGGTCGGCAATAATGTCGGCACCATCGCGGCGTATGCCTATGCATCGGATGCCAACGAAGTGCACGCCGAAGCCAAGGCTATCAATCAATATGCCGACCTGCCGGAGAGCTATCTCGCGCAGAACGTCGTCGACAACACCGCCGGGTTTATCTATGCGAGCGCCTACGCGTTCGACGCGCTTGTTTCGCACTATGCATACGGTACAGCCGAAGCGCGCGCCTACGGCATCGATCAGCATGCCTCCGCCCCTCTCGCGCTCAACAGCGTCGTGAACCACGGCACCCGGACGGCCTACGGCAAGTTTGCCGGAGGCATCATCGCGGCGTACGCGTCGGCTTCGAATGGCGTCGACGTAAGAGCGGAAGCCAAGGGCATCGATCAGCATGCCGATGGCGTTTATGCAACCAATGTCGTCTACAACGACGGCGGCGTGATTGCGGCCACCGCGATCGCCCACAACGCAGTCGGGTACGCGAGTGTCCAGATTTCTATTGTCTATCACTTGCACACCCCCACCGGCGGCGCGCCCTACAGCACACAACAATCCAACACCTTCACCAATTACACTCCGGGCCATGCCGATGCGCGCGCCACGGGCGTCGACCAGCATGCCCATGGCGATCCCGCCCTCAACTTTGTCTACAACAGCGGGCTTATCGTGGCGTTTGCCTCGGCATCGAATGCCAACGGCGTGTTCGCGGAGGCCAAAGGCGTCAATCAGGACGCCCATGGCTATAGTGCGGTCAATATCGTCGACAACAGCGGGACTATCGAGGCCATTGCTGTCGCCCACAGCGCACGCGGCTTCACGAACGTTGCTCACTACGGCAGCACAGTGTCCGGGGCCGCTTACACGAGTAGCGTCTACTATCCAGGTGTCGCCAATGCGCGGGCCATCGGCGTCGATCAGCGCGCCCACGGCTTCACCGCGTACAATGAAGTCGTGAACGCCGGAGCCATCGAAGCCTTTGCCTCGGCCTATAACGCCACCGAAGCGAGGGCCTATGCCGCGGGCATCAGCCAGGAAGCCCATGGCTATAACGCCGTCAATTTCGTCTCCAATTACCACGGGATGGTGTTGGGCAGCGCCTATGCCGGCTACGCCACCACGGCCGATGCGCGGGCCTACGGAATCAGGCAGGACGCCGGCGCCTTCGACGCACACAACACCGTCGTAAATCACGGTTCGGTCACGGCGTCTGGCGCGCACAACGGGGTCATCGAGGCCATCGCCATCGCGTCCTATGCCACCTTCGCGCATGCCGACGCCAAGGCGATCGACCAGCAGGCGCACGGCTACACCGCACACAATTCCGTCGTCAACGATGGCGGGCTGATCCTGGCTAGCGCTTACGCGCATGGCACGGTGTCCAGCTTCGCCGACTATGCCGACGCGCATGCGGACGGCATCGACCAGCATGCCCACGGCTACCACGCCGAGAACGTCGTCTTTAATAGCGGCGCGATCATTGCCAATGCCACGGCATCGTTTGCCTATGACAAGGCGAACGCCGAGGCCAAAGGAATCAATCAGGATGCGCACGGCTATTCGGCGATCAACGGGGTCCTCAACGGCGGGTTCGTTGGAGCCTTTGCGTCCGCCTATGACGCTTTCAGTGGCAGCGCGCGCGCGGTCGGCATCGATCAGCATGCCGGCGGCTACTCGGCGGCCAATATTGTCTTCAATGACGGGGGCATCGTCGCAAACGCGATTGCGTCCTCTAACCTCTTCGCGGGCGCCCAGGCGACGGGCATCGATCAGCATGCCGAGGGCTACGCGGCGGGTAATCTCGTCGCCAATTTCGGCGGGTTCATCGGGGCGTTCGCCTCGGCGCCCGACAATGATCTCGGTTATGCCGAGGCCGTTGCGGTCAACCAGGAGGTGGAGCATGCCTATGCGGGCGTCAATCATGCCTCCAACTTCGGGGTTATCGTGGCCGAAGCCCATGCTGGCGGCTATTACTCGTCTGCCGACAGTTATTTCATAGGCGACGTTGCCGAAGCGGATGCAGCCGGCATCGATCAGTCGGTCCATGCCCGCATCGCGAACAACACCGTCGATAATTACGGGATCATCGTGGCCGGTGCCGACGCAGTATATGCCGATTACGCATATGCCGAAGCTTACGGCATCTATCAGAGCGCTGGCGCCCGTACCGCGGTGAATGTTGCCGTCAACACTTGGGGCATCAACGTGCAGGCCAACGCTGCAGGCACTTATGAGGCAGCGGCCGCGGCCGTCGGCATCGACCAATATGCCGGCGCCTATCACGCCCAGAATTACGTCTACAATTCCGGGTGGATCGATGCGCGCGCCAATGCCAATGCCTATGGTACCGGCGATCCTCTGGCGGAAGCCGCCGCATTGGGCATCCACCAGGACTTCGACGCCGCCACGGCGAAGGCGACAGACATCAATTATGGGTCGATCGACGCCCACGCTTATGCCCGCGTGCATTCCGGTATCACTCAGACCGCCAAAGCCCTTGCGGCGGGCATCATGGTCGGCGAGACGGAGGCGTTGCATTCGGCCACCGGCGCGCCGCTACCTTACGCCCGCACCCTGACCCTCGATATCGTCAACGAGGGATACATCTTCGCTTCGGCGGTGGCAGAAGTTGCGGCCTTAGCAACACCAAGCCACGGGACCGCTGTGGCGTACGGTATCGCGGCCGTCAATCTGGCCACAGGAGCGAACGAAGGCATCGTCAAGGGCAAGATCACAAACTACGGCTTCGTGGGGGCCGAGGCGCATGCGCCTTATATCGCGGGCGGTGGGCAGGCCTCGGCTATCGGCATCGGCGTGGAGGCGAAGGAATTCGTCGGCACGATCGCGAACTACGGCACCATCGACGCGCAGGCGTTCGGCTCTACGGCGAAAGCGATCGGCATCGGTGTCGAAAAGAACCCTGGGACCGCGTACGGCCATAAAGGCCTTATCGTCAATGACGGCGGCCTCATCTTCGCCTCGGTAAATTACGGCCACACCGGCACCGCCATCGACGTCCACAACGCGCCCAACGAGGTGGATATCGATCTCGAAGGTACGCACCAGATGGGCGAGATCTTCGGCAACATCGAAGATGCCCATAGCCCGACGTCAGGCGCGGGAGGCTGGGTCAACGCCATCACCGTGTCAGGACCCAATCCGACCTATCTCGATGGCTCGATCAACCCGGAGCTGAATCCGGGGAGCGTCCCGAGCTTGGCCACCGGCGGCACGCTGACGGTCAATGGCACGCTGTGGCTGCCGAACGCGTCGACCTCGTTCTGGGGCCAGAACCCGATCTTGAATGTGGCCTCCTATACCCAGCCGGGAGCCCTGCAACTCGACCTCGACGGGTTAGGCAACAACGCCACCATCAACGCCGTCACGGCGTCGCTGAGCGGCGGCGTGGTGGTGAACGCCAATCCCTACACGCTGTTCGTTACGTCGGCCACGCCCTACGATATCGTGAATGCCGGAACGCTGAGCGGCGCGTGGTCGAGCTTGACGGTGACGGGTCCGCTATCGGTCAGCCCGCTCCTCAGCTGGTCGTCGAATTGTCTTCAGCCGACACCCGCGAGCTGTGATACCTCGGACCAGGCCGACATCAACGTCACGCGCACGGCGTTCAATGCGGTGCCGGGCCTGACGCATAATGAAGGGGCTGTCGCCACCGGCCTGGAAAATGCCTATGGCTATGTCCAGGCCCGCCAAAGCCTGACCAGCCCGTCGACCGCGCAGTTGCTCTACGAGTCGATGTTCCTGTTCAACCACACGCAATATCCGCAAGCCCTCAACATGCTGTCGGATTCGCAGGCCGGCGAAGTGGCGCAGTCCAACGTCGTGTCGGTGAACACCTTCGACGACAAGATTGCGGATCGGTTGGCCTCCGTGGCGGCGAATGTCGGGCCGAACGGCCAGGTTGGCCCGACGCCGGCGCAGGGCATCACGTTCTGGGGCAGCCCCTTCGGAACGTTTAACAACACTGCAAGCACCGCGTCCGGTCCGGGCTATACCGACGACCGCGCCGGGGTGACCCTGGGTGCCGACACGCCGTTTGCCGCCGACCCCGGGGCAGTCGTCGTTGCCGGTCTCGCGGTGAACATCGAGAGCAAGGGCAGCATGACCTTCGAGAACGGGAGCTGGAACGATCTGGTTTCCAATGCCGGCTATGGCAGCTCGCAAGGCTGGGATGTCGCGGGTTACGCGCGGTACAACGCGTCCCAGGACAACGACGCCTTCTACTTCCAGGCCAGCGTGTCGTACGGCACTTACGACGACACGACCCAACGGGCTGTCGCCATGCCGGTGTTGGCTGCACGGACGATGGCGTCGCCGCCTTCGCCGAGCAGATCGGCGCTGACGCCGACGATCCCGAGTGTGGGCTGGGAGTCGGATTGGCTGACGGGTGCGTTCACCAGCGATGTCTGGAGCATCTATGGCGAGGGCGGTCTGCCGGTCGATCTGGGCATACAGAACCTCGGCTTCACGCCATATCTGGGTCTGCGCTACATCCACAGCACCTCCGGCGCCTACAACGAAGTGGCGTTGACCAAGGGCACGGTGGCAGGGTCCGCGGCGTTGAATGTGAGCGATGCGTCGGCGAGTTCGCTCTCGTCCTATCTCGGGGCGGAGTTCTCGACCACGACGACGGTGGCCGATCAGACGTTGTTGCCGACCTTGCGGGTCGCTTGGGCGCACAATTTCGACGACCCGTGGCAGGTCAACGCTTCGTTCAGCGGCATCGGTCCGTCGAGCGCGTTCACGATCAACGGATCGACGTGGTCGCGGGACAGCGGGTTGGTCGATTTCGGTGTATCGACGGTCTTCATGGACAATATGATGGCGACCATCGGCTACGACGCCAATGTGAGCGGCACGCAGACGGTCCAGTCGGTATACGGTCGACTCGACATCACGTTCTGATCGGGCATCCGATCATGCAAGCAAAGGGGCGGGGAAACCCGCCCCTTTCGCTTTCGCCCTTCCGTCGCGCACTAATGCGGTTTCAGAACGGGTTGACGCAATCAAACGTCCCCAACCTCACCATGGGCGGGCTCGACCCGCCCACCCAGTTCGCGATCCCCGCGTAGGCGGGGACCAGCGAGCGATGAGTCTATTCGCCACGCCGACGCGCGGCGGCTGGTTGGCCGGCTCAAGGCCGGCCATGGTGGAAATTTGTGATTCCGCCGATTTTGAAACCGCACTCCGTGCGCGACGGAAGGGGGCCCGCCGATACGATTCGATGTGATCAAATCGGTTTCCCGTGCGCCCTTCGCTGGACCCGCCGCATTCCGCCGACTATTCTTCGCAATCGATCGTGTAAGCTGTTAAGAGAGCCTGCACGCGGCATTTCAAGGAGACGTATCCTGGCAACTCCAACCAAAGGCGAATCCGTCATTGAAACGCCACGCCGCGCCGCTCCGGCGCGGCCGGCCGGCAACCCCAATCTGCCCGCCGGCACCCCGAATGCACCGCCCGGCAAGCAGTGGATGACGGTCAAGGACGCCCTCGAGCGGACCCAGAAATTGCTCAACGCCGGCCGGGTGAAGCCGGCGGAAGCGCTCATTCGCGATGTCGTGAAGGCGCGTCCGCGGCACTCCGACGCCCGCAACCTGTTCAGTGTCGTCCTTCACCGGCTTGGCGAGCGCGACGAAGCGATGAAGGCGGTGCGCGAAGCCATTCGCCTCAATCCGAACAATTCCAACTATTACTGCAATCTCGGCGAGATGGAGCGTCAGGCCGGACATCTCGACGCCGCAATGAACGCGCTCAACAGGGCCATCGCCATCGATCCGAATTGCGCGCAGGCCTGCAACAATATGGGCATCGTTCACTACGACCGCCGCGAATTCAAAAAAGCCGCCGAGTGCTATCACAAGGTGATCGCGCTGAAGCCCGACCATGCGGAGGCGTACAACAATCTCGGCAACGCGCTGAGAGCGAGCGGTCTACCCCAGGAAGCGATCATCGAATACGAAAATGCGGTCGAACGCCGGGAGAACTACGCCGAAGCCTATAACAACATGGGCGTCACGCTGCGCGAAATGCAGAAGTTCGAGGAAGCCGAGCTGGCGTTCCGCCGCGCCGTCGGCTGCCGCCCGAATTATATCGAGGCGACGAACAATCTCGCGAACCTGCTGATTTTCCAGAAGCGATACGACGAAGCGCTCAGGCTGCTGGGCGAAGTTCTCAAAGCTCACCCCAAGGATCCCAGGACGCTCGTCAACGTCGCGCGGACCCAGCTCCTGCGCGGCAGCAACCAGCAGGCGGAACGCGCGGTAAAGGCCATTCTGGCGGACAACCCGGACAATGTCGAAGCGCTCAATCTGTTCGGCCAGATTTGCCACGAGCTCGACCGCTTCGACGAAGCGCTCGAAAGCTTCGAGCATGCGCTTGCCATCAGGCCGAACGATCTCGAAGCGCTGAACTACTACGGCATCATCCTCAAATCCGTCGGCCGCCTCGACGACGCGCGCAACACATTCATCAAGGCGCTGGAAATCCAGCCGCGGGCGCTGGGCGCCTATTCGAACATCGTCGACCTCGAAAAATTCACGCCGGACAATCCGCTGTTCGTCGCCATGAACCAGATGATCGAGCGCGCCAAGAATCCCGAGCACGAGCGCTTCATGGCGATGCATTTCGCGCTCGGCAAGGCCTATGACGACATGGGGGAATACGAGAAGGCGCTGCATCATTTCGGCATCGGCACGCGGCTGAAGCGGGCCACGCTGAAATACGACGAGGCGGAGGTTTTTCGCTTCTTCGACGAGATTCGCGAGACGTTCAGCGAGGACTATTTCAAGAACCGCCCCTACGAAGGCAACCCGACGACGCTTCCGGTCTTCATTATCGGCATGCCGCGTTCGGGAAGCACGCTGACGGAGCAGATCATCCAGAGCCATCCGGACGTGTTCGGCGCCGGCGAGATCAAGACGCTGAGCGGCTGCATCGGCACGGTTCGCATGAAATATCCGAGCCTGCCGAAATTTCCCGCAATGGCGCGCGTGATGCGTCCGACGCAATTCGCCGCGGTCGGCGACCGCTACCTGAAGGCCATCGGGTCCTATTCGCCGACGGCCAAGCGGGTGACCGACAAGCTTCTGACCAACTATTATTTCGCGGGCCTCATCCACACGCTGTTCCCCAACGCGAAGATCATTCACACGATGCGCAATCCGGTGGATTCGTGCCTGTCCAGCTATACGAAGCTGTTCAAGGACGACATGCCGCACAGCTACGATTTCCGCGAGCTCGGCCGCTATTACGGCAAGTATTACGAGATCATGCAGCATTGGCGCAACGTCCTGCCGCCGGGCACGATGCTGGATGTGCAGTACGAGGACGTGGTGGGCAACACCGAAGCGAAGGCCAGGGAAATCATCGCGTTCTGCGGTCTCGAATGGGACGAACGCTGCCTGAAATTCCACGAATCCGACCGGCCGGTAAAAACCGCCAGCGTCTCGCAGGTGCGCAAGCCGGTCTACACCAGTTCGGTGGAACGCTGGCGCCGCTATGGGCCGGGTCTCAATCCGCTGGTCGAAGCGCTGGAGGAGAGCGGCGTCAAGGTCCCGAATTCGTAGGGGGCCGCTTCGGCACCATGATATTCTCAAGACCTATTTATTTCGGGACTTCCGATGCGCTCGCCTGAGGAGTGGAACAACACCTATCTGACGGGGTGGCATCGAAAGCGCTGGAGTCATCAATATCCGTCGCCCGAGCTCTCGGGCTTCCTCGCATCCGGCGTGGTTCGGCCGTGCTCCGACATATTGGAGGTCGGGTGCGGAGCTGGCCTGGACGCGGTTTTCCTCGCGAAACTCGGACACAATGTAGCGGGCATCGATATATCGACTTCCGCTCTCGACATCGCGCGATCCGTCGCGGCCAGGTACGGCGCAACAGTTTCGTGGGAAGTGGGCGACGTTCTCGAACTGCCATTCGGAGATCGCCATTTTGATTTCGTCAGCGACCGCGGCTGTTTTCACCATCTCTTGGATTCTGCCCGGCCCGCCTATTTCCGCTCGATCGCGCGCGTGCTCAGACCGGGCGGATTCCTCTTCCTGCGCGGACGCGCACGCCCTCAGCCGCCCCTAAATCCGGTTTCCAGGGAAACGATCAAGGCGCATTTGGAGAAGGACATGTTTGCAATTCGCACCATCACGCCGTTGCGGCTTGTGACGGATGCGGGCGGCATGGACGCCGTCGCGGTCCTCCTGCAACGGAATTGACGGTCGTTTCGACGACACTACCGTTCGGCCGCTCGGACCGCTGAAAACTGGAAAATTCTAGAGCAAATTCCCTGAAATACGAGTCGCGAGGGATTCCCCCCGCGGACGAGCTGTGATTCGATTCTTCTGGTGATTGCCGGGAGATTCGGATGGGCAAGCCCTACAGCATGGATTTGCGCGAGC
>JBAVOL010000039.1:0-22852 GCA_049692035.1 Rhizomicrobium sp. | reverse complement strand
TGGTGTCCTGCGCCTTCGCGTGCAGGATCAAGCGGGTCGAATCCGCCTTCGGGTCGCAGCCCACGATCAGGATGCGATGCCCCATCTGTGACAGCGCCGCCAGCGTGTTTTGCGACGTCGTCGACTTCCCGATGCCGCCCTTTCCGTAAAACGCTATCTGCCTCAATCCACTCATCAATGTCTCCTTCGAATTACAGCCGTTTTAGCCACGGTCCAGCCGTTCTTGCTCCTTCGGGGGCGATAGGCCACGGCGCGTTCCCACTGCTTTGCGCATCTGGAAGTTCGGCAATAGCTCGCCTTGCTGAACACCTTGAGCAATCGCCATGCCACTTTGAAACGCAGGAAATTTGGCGGAATCCCTGAGAAAGTTTGGCCGTCGCGCGTGATCAGCGCCCTGTATTAAAGCCGACACTATGAGCCTGCCGCCCGACATCACTTTTTTTCCTGTACGAAAGCGCACAGGAAATAGGCGGAAGCGTGGTGCATCAGCAAAGGCTGATCTCGGGGACACTCTGTTGGCTTTCGAACAGGTCGACTGCCAAATTTACGACAATTTGAAAAACGCGATTTTGCGGAAAACACTTAAGCGCCATTCTATTGTATACAAGATCTTGATTTTATTTTGCTTTTTCTTCTTGCCGCGTATGGCACGGCAAATGCTTTTAGAGCTCTCGCAGAGAGGAACAGCCCGTGACCTGCATCGAAGAAAACAATGGCGACGAGCGCCAGCCACGTCCGAGCGTCCGCGGGCTTGCGGTCATTCTGGGTACCAACGAAATTGCTTCGGCAGCGGGTGTCTATCTCCATCGTGCTGGCTGGGGCGTCGTGCTGTCCCACGATCCGTATCCACCGGTCATTCGGCGCCGAATGGCATTCTACGATGCTCTGTTCGGCGACAAGACCTCTGTGGATGGCGTAATGGGGACCTATGCCGAACATTCCATGGACGTGCGCGCAGCGATTGCCGAGGCCGGGAAAGTAGCGGTAACGCCGCGCGACTTTCTCGATCTTCTGACGATCGAGAGAATCGATGTCCTGGTGGATGCGCGAATGCAAAAATACGTGGTAAAACCCGATTTGCGCTGGCTATCCGGTACTTCCCTCGGCTTAGGGCCCGGATTCGACGCCGGCCGCAACTGCGATATCGCAATCGAAACCCATCCCTCCGACACCGGAGCAATCCTTCGCGGCGGACGTACCGCGGACCCGGACCGCGCGCCTGTTCCGCTTGGTAACGTAGGAAGCGAGCGTTTCGTCTACACGATAGATGCAGGACGCTGGCACACGCCGATCGAAATCGGAACGCGCGTGTTCAAGGGTTTTGTACTCGGTCATCTGGATGGATTGCCGGTACGTGCGCCGTTCGATGGCCGCATAAGGGGAATTGCGCGCGATGGTCTGACGATACCTGCTGGCGTCAAGCTGGCAGAAATCGATCCTAGGCGCCGCGGCGCAAAGTGGACCGGGATCGACCCACGCGGCCACGCCATAGGCGAGGCGGTAACCTCGGCGATTCACGCCTTTGCTAGGCAGCGTGTTCTTAGCGATTAGCACCGATGGAAACCAAGCTTCCCGAAATTTATGCCATTTGTTCGATGGACAGTATCGCCGTTGGAGATGCCAAAGCATTCGACCTCGCCAAAGTCGACAAGAACGGAGAATCGCGGCCTTTTCGCATCGTCATAATCCGAGAGACGCCATTCATCTATCGCGGCTACGTGAACGTCTGTCCGCACGAAGGCGTCTGGCTCAACATCGGAACTGGCGTTTTTTTCGATTCAACCGGACAATTTCTAAAGTGCGGCAAGCACGGGGCCATATTTCGGATCGACACTGGCGTTTGTGTCGGCGGACCATGCGAAGGCGCAAGGCTTGAGCCTGTCAGCGTTATGGCAATGAGTGGCGATGTATGCATGAGCGGCGTCAAGCTGCTCGAAGACGACAGGCCGGGCTTTCCCACGGACGATCTCGACGAGACAATGGAGATCATGATCCAGTCCGATTGAGGGCGGGATGGACACAGCATATGGCGCACAATTTAGAGCAGGATTGCCGCTATTTCGTCTCCTATTCGGGCGTGACGCTTCCGTTCAACCTCGTCAACACAATCGAGCCCCAAGCGCTATCCAACCGCAACACCTTCATCCGCGCCTATTACGACGCGGACGGCAGACTGTCGGGCTTCGACAAACTGGTATATGGCGAAATAGAGTTGGCGCATCGTTACCGCTATCATGGCAATGGCGCACTCGCGAGTGCGGAGATCGCCATGTTGGACGAAGAGAAAGTCGTGATGGAGTTCGACGAGACGGGAACACCGCTTCCATGAACCGTCTGGCCTCGGAAACCAGCCCCTATCTTCTTCAGCATAAAGACAACCCCGTCGACTGGCATGTATGGAGCGCCGAAACGCTCGCCGAGGCTGCCGCCCTCGACAAACCAATTCTGCTCTCCATCGGATATTCCGCCTGTCATTGGTGCCACGTGATGGCACAGGAAAGCTTTGAGGATCCGGATACCGCCGCGCTGATGAACGATCTCTTCATCCCCATCAAAGTGGATCGTGAAGAAAGACCGGATCTTGACGCGATCTATCAGAATGCACTGGCGCTGCTCGGCCAGAATGGCGGCTGGCCGCTGACGATGTTCCTCACGGCGAAGGGCGAGCCCTTCTGGGGCGGGACCTACTATCCGCCGGTCAACAAATATGGCCGCATGGCGTTTGGCGACGTTCTGCGCCGCGCGGCGGATGTCTATCGCAATCACAAGCCGTCGGTCGAGAAAAACACGAAGGCCCTGAGCGAAGGATTGAAAAAACTGTCCGCAGCCCCGCCCGACAATTTCTTGTCGCCGGACGTCCTGAATGAAATTGGTTTGAAGCTGGCCGGTCTTATCGATCCGGTGGCAGGCGGGCTCGGACAGTCGCCGAAATTTCCGCAATCTCCGGTTTTCTCCTTTCTATGGCGAAGCTATAAGCGCACCGGCAGTCTAGAACTGCGCGATAGCATTCTTTTGACGCTCGACCGCATGTGCCAAGGGGGCATCTACGATCACTTAGGCGGAGGATTTTCGCGTTACTCGACCGATGCGATGTGGCTGGTGCCGCATTTTGAGAAAATGCTCTACGACAATGCGCAGTTGATCGAGCTTCTGACCTGGGTCTGCCAGGAGACGAAGAATCCTCTCTATGCGGACCGCGTTGGCGAAACGATTTCCTGGATATTGCGTGAAATGGATGTGGGAGGCGGAGGCTTTGCCTCTGCGCTCGACGCCGACAGCGAGCATGAGGAAGGAAGGTTCTACGCATGGACCGCTGCCGAAATCGATTCCGTCCTTGGCGCAGATGCCGCCCTTTTCAAGGCACATTATGACGTGCACCGCATCGGAAATTGGGAAGGAAAGACCATCCTCAATCGTTCCGAAAAACCGGAATTTATGGACAGCGCGACCGAGAAAAAGCTTGCTTGTGCCCGGCAAAAGCTCTGGTCGGCACGCGAGGCGCGCATCCGTCCCGCGCGCGACCACAAGGTGCTGGCCGATTGGAACGGATTGACGATATCCGCCCTCTGTCTGGCGGCAGGCGCTTTCGGCAAGTCCGACTGGCTGGAGGCCGCGCGCCGCGCATTTGATTTCGTGCGTATTAAACTGACTGCACCGGATGGCAGATTGTTCCATTCCTGGTGCGAGGGGCGCGTTCATTCCGGTTTGATCGATGATTACGCCGCCATGAGCCGCGCCGCGCTTTCGCTGTTCCAAGCGACCGCAGATAACGCCTATCTGGCCGCGGCGGAACAATGGGTCGCGCTGCTGAATACCTATTATCGGGACGATGAGCGCGGCGGTTATTTTTTCACTCCCAGCGACGCGCCCGACCTTATCGTCCGGTTGCGCAATGCGTATGATCATGCGACCCCGTCCGGCAACGGCATGATGGTCGAAGTTCTTGCTACGCTTTATTATCTCACCGGCCAGCTCGAATATCGCAATGAAGCCGATTATCTGATCGGGGCCTTCGCCGCAGAAGCGGCGCGCAACGCCATTTCAGTGGCAGGCCTTATGTCGGGCATGGATTTCTTGCTGGATGGTATCCAAATCGTCCTCTGCCCCGGCGTGGGCATGGATGGGTTGCTGCGCGCGATCCACGATTGTTGCCTTCCCAATCGGATTATCAGCGTAATCGCAGAAGGCGAGGATGTTCCAGGACACCATCCGGCAGCGGGCAAACGCCGGATCGGCGCGCAGGCCACGGCCTATATTTGCAGGGGTCAAAGCTGCTCTTTGCCATTGACGGAACCGCAGGCGCTGCGGGCGGCACTGTCCGGACCACTGCGCCTATAATGTCGGAGAATGAAATGTCGGACACTATCCAGATTACGATGTTCGAGCGGATCGGCGGCGCGCGCGTCGTCGATCGTCTTGTCGAAGCGTTTTACCGAAATATGGACCGCTTACCGCAAGCCGCTGGGATACGCGCCATGCACGCCCTCGATCTGGAACCGACAAAACAGGTCTTAAAGCGCTATCTGACCGAGTGGACGGGCGGCCCAAAGCTCTATTCCGTCGAAAAGGGCCATCCACGACTGCGGCAACGCCATATGGGCTTTCCCATCGGCGAGGCCGAGCGGGACGCCTGGTTATCCTGCATGCAGGCGGCGCTGGACGACACAATCAACGACCAGAATGCGAGACAGGAGATTTACACAGCCCTCCATAAGCTCGCCGATTGGATGCGCAATCAGGAGGGCAATCCCCATGATAAGGGCGCTGGCAGCCCTTGATCAAAATCCGTCCTGCTTTTTGCCCCAGGGATGCGAGCCCGGTACAAGCGGCGCCTTGATCCGTGCCTTTTCAATATCGGCGAGCGATTTGTAGAGCGTGCCCTCATGCACAAGCGTGCCCGTTTTCGTCATGACCGCGACGTAGCGGGCGACCGGATCGCATTCGCACAGATAGCCGCCGCCGGGATCATCGGTGCTGCGCGCATTTCCATCCCAATCGATAAAGAATCCGGCTACGGCGTTCATTTCTTTCTCCCTTGCGGTTCCCCTCGCCCCAGGGACACCGCGCCCTATTGTTCCTGCGAGTCAAACCCTGCATTGGCCTTTTCCAGCATCGCGCGGCAGCGCAGCAGCGCTTGATACTCCGCCTTATCCACACTGACGCTTTCGTGCGCAGGCGCCACTGGATAACATGTCTGCAACGCCTCGAAGATCAGCCTTTCAAGCTGATAGATGCGTTCGCTGGCGCGCTCGAGATAGGGAACCGGATTCTCGCGGATATTGGCTTCGTGCAACGCATCCAATGTCAGCAATTGCGTGAAGCGACGAACCGCCTTACGCGCATTTCCGCCGAAATCATGCTCAATGACTTTCGTACCTTTCCGCTCTGGCACTGGCTACGCCTCGGGCGGACCCAAATCGTCGCCGGCAGGTTTTTTCTTCTTCTTATCGACCTTGGCCTGTGCGTAGGCGCCGGCGTTTTTCAGCACAATAGGCGGCTGACCTTCGACAAATTGCGATATCCAGAACAAAGTCCGTTCGTGCGCCAGCGTTGCGGATTGCGGATCATAGCTGTTTCGCTCGTCGCAGTTGAAGCCATGCCCTGCGGGGTAGCCGAACACCGTAACATCGGGCCGGTTGGCCCGGAACTGCGTCACCTGCTCGAATGGAATCAGATCGTCTTGAGTACCGAAATGCAGCAGGGTGGGAACCTTGCGTTTGCCACGCCATTCATCCGCGATCCCGGCGCCATAATAGCCGATGGTGCAGGCAATGCCGTTCACCTGGTTGGCCGCCAGATAGGCGAGATAGCCGCCCCAGCAATAGCCGGTGATGGCAACCTTTCCAGCGTCTTTAGCGACATCGACCGTCGCCTGAATATCGGCAAGCGCCGTATCGATAGCGACTTGCTTCATCAGATCGACGCCTTGCGCGATCGCTGCTTCGTCGTAGCCGAGCGAAACATCTTTTTTTACGCGATCGAAAAGCGCCGGTGCAAGCGCGACATAGCCTCTCGTTGCAAATCCGTCTGCCATTTTCTTGATATGAGCGTTGATCCCGAATATTTCCTGTACGACGATCACGGCTCCTCTGGGCGATCCTTCAGGATCCGCGCGATAGGCTGAAAACTTGTGGCCGTCGACGGCCGTGATCTCGATCATGATGACCTTCTCCCTGTCGTTGGATGCGCAGCGTGTTCAGATTTCATAACGGCATACCGAAGAATTCGTCGCCAGAGCCGCCCCATGCCAGATGCAGCGCTAAAGCCCTCTGCCATTTCGCCGCCTCGCTTTCGCTGGCACCGCGATGGCTAATCGTGCCTGCGTTGTTTTCCGCCAGCAGGAAGCTTTTTCCGTTGCGGATGAAACGATCGAGATCCTTTCTATCCGTCGGCCGCACGACACAGACGGGCACCTCGTCAACCAGGATGGTTGTTGCCAGCATTGTCGGTTTTCCTGCACGCGATCAATAGTGAAACGCAGTCTCACATAGCAACAGCACATTCCGTGCCATTGCACTGTTGCGAGGCTGTTCAGAACTTCTGGAGTTCTATGTCGTACTTTGCGAAGCGCATGATCGATCTGACGGTTGGCCACGACGCACGAAATTGCGAAGGACAATGAAATTGAAATGGCAAAGCAGGGCGAACGATATCCATCAACCCCGAGGTGCTATCGGGGCGCTTAACCCGATTTTCTGACTCGGCGTCAATCGCCATATCCATCAGAACCAGCAGCCAACGCACCCCATCCGTAGGCCGGATAGACAGCCGCTAATCCGCAATCGCTACACTCAATCAACACCTTTGTAATACAAGCCACACTTTGCGTCGTGTCGGGCGTCAGGCATTCGCGCGCGGCGTGTCGCCGCCTATCGACCAGGTCTCTCCCGAGCCGAGAAGGAGTGCTTGCAGGTCACGCTTCTTGCCGGAAGACGCCTTGCGGTTCTGCTCGTCGACGGCGATATCGAATGTCGGTGCCGGGTCGCAATAGATGACGCCGAGCGCAATCGGGAAGCTGCCGAACTCCATGTCAATGAGAAGCTGGGCCATAATCTTGCTGGTCTCGTCGTGGACAAGGACGCCAGCTGCTTCCCAATCGCCCTCGGTTACCGGCACGACTTCAAGCTGTAAGCGCTCGCGGTCGAGCCGCAATCCTTTCGTTCCCTTGGCGAAGAGCATCGGCTTGCCCGGCTCGAGCCATAGCGCGGCATCGGGTGGTGCGTTCTTGCCGGCAAATTTGGCGAAGGCGCCGTCATTATACACGATGCAATTCTGGTAGATTTCGACGAAGCTTGTTCCCTTATGTGCATGAGCCCGCTTCAGGATGTCGGGCAACTCCGCCTGTGCCAGATCATAGGCGCGGGCGACGAACCGACCGCCCGCGCCGAGGGCGAAGGCGCATGGATTCGTCGGCTGCTCGACCGAGCCGAACGGCGTTGACGGCGACCGCGTGCCCATCCGGCTCGTCGGCGAGCACTGGCCTTTGGTCAGGCCATAGATCTCATTGTTGAAAAGCAGAACTTGGCAGTCGAGGTTGCGGCGCAGCAGATGTGCCATATGGTTGCCGCCGATCGATAGCCCGTCACCGTCACCAGTGACGATCCAGACGTCGAGCGCCGGATTAGCCAGCTTGACGCCGGTTGCCACCGCTGGCGCGCGGCCATGTATCGTGTGATATCCATAGGTCTCGACATAATAGGGAAAGCGGCTCGAGCAGCCGATCCCCGAGACAAAGACCGTGCTCTCGGGCCGAGTGCCGATCTGCGACAAGGTGCGCTGCACGGTCTTGAGGATCGAATAGTCGCCGCAACCGGGACACCAGCGCACCTCCTGGTCAGAAGCGAAGTCGGCGGGCGAGAGTTGTGGTATGGGGTTGATCGCGTTCATCGGAATCTGCCTCCTCACCCCAGCGCCTGATCGATCGCCGCTTCAATCTCGGCGATGCGGAAGGGCTGGCCGGAAACCTTGTTGATGGGCTTGGCGTCGACGAGGTACTGGTCGCGCAGTACCGTCTTCAGCTGGCCGGTATTCATTTCCGGAACAAGGATGCGCTCGTAGCTGCGCAGCAAGGTCCCCAGATTCCGCGGCAGCGGCCAGAGATAGCGCAGATGGATATGGCTGACGTCGGCGCCGCGGCTGCGCGCACGTCGCACTGCTTGGTGGATGGGGCCAAAAGTCGAGCCCCAGCCAACCACAGCAAGCTTGCCGCCGGGCGTGCCGAAAGACACTTCCTGCTCAGGGATGAAATCCGCGACGCCGTCGATCTTGGCCTTGCGCGTATCTGTCATCTTCTGGTGGTTGGCAGGATCGTAGCTGATTTCACCGGTCGTGAAGCTCTTTTCGATTCCACCGATCCGATGGGTGAGGCCGGGCGTCCCCGGCTTTATCCAGATGCGCTTCAAAGCCTCCGGATCGCGCGCATACGGATTGATCCGTCCTTCGGCCGGCGCGCGATCGAAGAAATCGACACCAAAGGATTGGAACGCCGTCAGGTCCGGCAGGCGCCAGGGTTCGGCGGCGTTGGCGATGTAGCCGTCCGTCAGCAACATAACCGGAGTCATGAACTGGACGGCGAGACGGACCGCTTCGATCGCCACCTCGAAACAGTCGGAAGGGCTGCGTGAGGCGATGACGATAAGCGGCGCGTCGCCGTTGCGTCCGTAGACCGCTTGATAGAGGTCGGATTGTTCAGTCTTGGTCGGCAGTCCGGTCGATGGCCCGCCGCGCTGGCAATTGACGACGACGAGCGGCAACTCCGACATGATGGCGAGGCCCAGTGCCTCGCCCTTGAGCGCGATGCCGGGTCCTGAGGAGGAGGTAACGCCGAGCTGGCCAGCATAGGAGGCGCCGATCGCCGAGCAGATCGCCGCGATCTCGTCCTCCGCCTGGAAGGTCGTGATGTCATATTCCTTGAGCCGCGCCAGATGGTGCAAGATCGGGCTCGCCGGAGTGATCGGATAGGAACCGAGAAACATCGGCAACGAAGCGAGTTGGCTGCCGGCAACGAGGCCCAGGGCGATCGCCTCGCCGCCGGTTACAGTGCGGTAGAGCCCGGGTGCCATCGCTGCCGGTGCGATGCGCACTTGGTTCAGCGGCCGGCCAAGCTCTGCTGTCTCACCGTAGAAATAGCCGGCATTGAGCGCCGCGATGTTGGCCGCAACCAGCACTTCACTCTTGGCGCCGAACTTGGTCCGGAGCCAGTCTATCACTGGCTCTCGGTCGCGATCGAACATCCAGAGAACGAGACCGAGTGCCCACATGTTTTTGCAGCGCAGCGCCTCACGGTTGCGGAGCCCGAAGGGCTTCACGGCATCAAGCGTCAAGCGCGTGATATCGAAGGCAACGACCTGATATGGCGCGAGGGTCGCGTCCTCCAACGGATTGACGGCGAAGCCCGCCTTTTCGAGATTGCGTTCGTCGAAGGCGCCAGTATCGGCAATAATGAGACCACCGGGGCTTAGATCGGCCAGGTTCACCTTAAGCGCCGCCGGGTTCATCGCCATCAACACATCGAGTGAGTCGCCTGCCGTCTCGATCGAGGTCGAGCCGAAATTGATTTGGAATGCGGAGACACCGAAAGTTGTGCCCTGAGGCGCGCGTATCTCGGCGGGGAAATCCGGAAAGGTGATGAGAGCGTTTCCGGCGAGCGCCGTCGACAGCGTGAACTGGCTGCCCGTGATCTGCATGCCATCGCCGGAGTCGCCGGCGAAGCGTACGACGACGGCATCGAGCGCGGCCGGCGGCGGCTGGGGCGTGGCGGAGACTGCGACTGCAATTGCCATGATCACCTATTCCTTCATGATAACCAAAATATTCACTCATCGCCTGCGTGTTCAGCCGCCTTCAACGCGACCTCAGTCGTGGCGGCCACCGACCGTTCGCTCGTCCAGCGTCACTACCTCGGACTATCGCAGGACACTTCGCTCGTCACCCTGTCCTCCAAACCGTTATTCCGCTCAGGCCGGGACGCAGCTATCCGGCAGCGGACAGGATTTGACGCATTGTGACGTGTCGGAATGGCCTTCGCATTTCGGCATTCCTTCAGGTTGATCACGTAGACACCACCTTTCGTCGAAATCGCCGCGTCCGGGGAATCGAACTCGCGAGCACTGCAGTTGGAATATGGCGATGCTTTTGTAAGCGGCGCGCGTTCCGCGCGCAGGTCAACCGTCACCCGCCAAGCAGCCGCAAAGAGCATGCCAAGAAGCGATCGGCCAATTTCCTCTGTCTTCCAGGACGATGCCGCTAACACCCGTGTCATAGAACAGACACGCCTGTCGCTACTTCGACATGGTGATGTCGAAACGATTAGGTGCTCGCCACAGGTACCGGCACCATTCTCGGCCAGCAAGGCCCTCGTTCCGTTGCGGATGAAACGATAAAGATCCTATTTGTCGGTCCGCCAGCCGCACCACACAAACTGGCATCCCGTCAATCAGGATGCGTGTCGCCAGCCTTGTTGGTTTTCTTGCACGCAGTTGTTAGTGAAACGCAGTCTCACGTAATAGCAGCACTTTCTGTGCCATTGCGCCGTTGCACAGCTGTTCAGAACTTCTTGAGTTCTATGTCGTGCTTGCGAAGCGCATAGCCTACCTGACGCGGGGTCAGACCCAGAATACGGGCCGCCTTGGCTTGCACCCAACCCGCTGTTTCCATCGCGTCGATAAGCCTTTCGCGCTCCGAGCGTGTATCACTTCCATTGACCGGACACGAACCCGGCACCGGGCAATCGTGCAGGGCGCCGGCGGACGTGGCAGGCGTTTCGCCTACGGGCGCAGGGACACGGCGCACAATACCCGTTCCAGAGTTTGACACGACCGGAAGCGGCACATAACCCTGAGGATGGGCAGCGATCGCCGCGCCCTTCCACAGCATTGCCGACAGACAGCCGTCGTTCTGGCAGGCGAAATCGCTGTCCGTAATCGCTTTGCCGCGCGCCAACGTCGCGGTGCGCCGGACACAATTTTCAAGCTCGCGGACATTTCCCGGAAAGTAGCAATCGTTCAGAATTCCCAGGGCGGCGGCATTGAGCGTCAGTTCGCTTCCGTGCTCGTGATTGAAGCGTTTGACAAACTCGCTGGCGAGGAGGGGAACATCCTCCTTACGTTCGCGCAGAGACGGAAGGAAGACCGGCACGACGGCCAAGCGGTAATACAGGTCGGCACGAAATGTGCCTTTGGAGACCTCCGCTTCAAGATCGCGGTTCGTTGCGCAAACGAGACGTACATCGACCTTCAGGCTCTTCGTTCCCCCAACACGCTCGAATTCGCCCTCCTGCAGCACCCGAAGCAGCTTTGCCTGGAATGACGCGGAAATTTCGCCTATCTCATCAAGGAACAAGGTACCGCCATGGGCGAGTTCGAAGCGTCCCTTTCGCTGATTTACCGCGCCGGTGAATGCGCCTTTTTCGTGACCGAAGAGCTCGGATTCCAGTACGCTTTCCGGTAAGGCTGCGCAGTTGAGTTTTACGAATGGTCCGTTCTTGCGCGTCGAAAGGTTATGGATCGCGCTGGCAAACATCTCCTTGCCCGTACCCGATTCTCCACGCAGCATGACCGTAGAACGGGTCTTGGCGACGATCCTTACTTTTTCGACGACCGCGCGCAAGGCGGGACTATTTCCAATAATTCCTTCGATTGTTGCTTTCGGCAACTCGGCGGCATCCGACCTGCGCTCCTTCTCAAGCCTCGCCTGCTCTGCCAGAAGCCGCTCGCGATCCCTCGCCATGATCTGGTGCAGCCGCAAAGTTTGGCCCACGAGATTGGCAATCATTGCGAGAAAGCGCACATCGTCGTCATAAGGAACAGGCCCGTCTTCGGCGTGGTCGCGGTCTATGGTCAACGTGCCCAGAACCTGATCGCCCTCTTTGATGGGCACCCCTATGAAAGATATCGGCGCCTTTTTCTTATCGGCAAAATCGTTAAGATCGACCCGTGCGAAGAGCGGATCGCGGCTGATATCCGAAATTACCAGCGGCATCTTGGTAACGACGATCTGCCCGATGGCCCGCTCGGGAAGGAGTTCGAAAAAGCGCTTCGCGTTGGTCTCGCTCCAGCCCGAGCCGACAACGATCTCCGCTTCTCCGCTCGGGCCGAGCAAAGCGATCAGCCCGTGACGCATGTCGAGAAAACTCGACAGCAAGGCCAACACGCCCGACAAAGTGGGTTCCAAGCGATTTGGCGAGGCGAGCAATTTGGAGATCTCATAGACGCCGCTGAGCGCCATGTCGGCCCGACTTCGCCCGGGCCGCAGGACATTCCCACTTAAGTTCGAGGGGAGTGCACCCATAACTCGTTTGTCCATTACTGCACTGCACCATGCTATGCTGCATCTGCGATTCCGCAAGATACGTTCCAGAAATTGATTTATTTCCAATTTAACTATATAAGTGCATGAATTTACGAATAATTCTTTTTTCGAAGGGATTGCCGAAACTTCGGGGTTCGGACAATATGTCGCACCATGACCGCTTTATACCGCTGCAGTGCAGCATTTTGGCGTATAAAACGCTGACCGGCTCCTCACCAAAGGGATTTAACCATCCCTCATCGTCCGATCCGTACCTGAACATCGCACGGGCGAGCATAATAAGGTGACGAAGTGACCAGGACGTTGGCTCCCGCCTGAGCGTAAGCAGCGGCGTTCTTGGCGTTAATGCCGCCGGCCGCCGCAATCACGGGCCGATGTGCTGCAGTCGCCAGACGCTTAACAAGCTCCGCAATTCCATCTGGCGCGAACTTCTCCGTCTGGATGACATCGAAGCCGGCATCGGCCGCGGCAATCGCAGCCTCGATTGACGTTACCTCGATCACCAATTGCTTCTCCGGAGCGGCATGCCGCAGCCGCCGGACCGACGCGGCGAGCGCTTCGTCGCCGAGAAAGACGCGATGTTCGGGAAACACCAATATAGTCTCCGAGAGGCCCAACCGATGGATCCCCGCGCCGCCCGCCCTAAGCGCGGCAACCGCAAAGCGTTTTACCCCCGGCGTATTCTTGCGCGTGCCGACGACCGCGACATGTGGCGATACCGCGGCGACCGCATCGACGATCGCACGAGCGGAGGTTGCAACCCCGGACCATATTTCGATCAAATTCTGGGCTACCTTCCAGCTGCGCAACAATCCCGCCGCCGAACCGCGGGCCGCCAATATCCGTCGTCCGCTCTCCAACACCTCGCCTGGGGCGGCCAGGAGGTCGACTCGACAGCCGGCAAGTTCGATGATCGCCGCGGCATCCTCGGCCAGCGCGAGCACCATTGCATCGCGGGCCGTGAACACCATTTCGCCCGATACCGCTCGGATGCCGAGCGCGTCAGTCGTCAGGTCGCCACAGGGGACATCCTCGGCCAGCAGGCTTTCAAGCTCGGCGCGGGTTGCAATGGTCGGCATGCGATCGATCCATCCTGACTTAGGCACTGCGGCGATTTCTGCTTTCGCAAAACGCAGGAGAAGACAGTTCCCCATTTCGGGTCGTCGTGTCTGCTTGAGTATACCCATGTCGGAATACCAACAATGCGCTCCGTACCCGTGGCGTATGGGCTCAAGGACACGCCGGACTCATATCCGGAAGGCAAGCCGCATTCCAACAAGGGTTCGGCATAGCGTTTCCCGGTATAACGTCCCAATTTCAAATTGGCCGCTCGTCGACAAGACCTGACTGCTGAAATTGAAGTGTTGGCCGATGATCGATAGGAATGGTTTTCCAGTTCCAGGGAACGCCTTCTATTCCCCATCCCGGAAATAGACTTCGACTGCACCAGTGTATTTCACGGTCATCGGATTGCCGTGACGATCGACAGATTTGCCGGCAGCCAGCCGCACCCAGCCCTCGCTGACGCAATATTCCTCTACATTGTTGCGCTCGACGCCATTGAAACGCACGCCGACGCCGCGCTCCAGCAGCTTCGCATCATGATAGGGGCTCTTCGGGTTGGCGGACAGGCGGTCGGGAGGGGTTTCAGTCATGGTGAACGGACGATGCTCCAGCGGTGCTAAGGGGGGACGAACTTACAAGCCGTGAATAAGGCATGAGTAAAGCAACAATTTGCATTTTGCGGCAACGGCGGTTGGCCGCCGAGAATGTATCGGACCACTCGAAATTTGGACCACCGGCGATCCCGCGTCCAAACCAACCATGACGCCGGGCCTTACGCATCTCCCGCCCGGTTCACGGCAAAGCGGGTTTCGATGCGGCGCTCCAGTTCGTCCCGCACGGCGCGATAGGCATCGAGCCGTTGCTCGCGCGAACCCTCGACCGCCGTCGGGTCCATGGTCGGCCAGTATTCTACCTCGACTGCCATGGTGCGCGTCAGCTCCATCGCCTTATGATGGGCCTCCGGCGACAGCGTGATGATCAGATCGAAGGAGGCGTCTTCGATATCCTCGAAGCTTTTGGGGTTGTGCTTGCCGATTTCGATGCCAATTTCCTCCATCACTTCGACGGCAAAAGGATCGAGTTCGCCCGCGCGTACGCCCGCGGATTCGACATAGACGTAGCGCCCGAACAGATGGCGCATGATCGCCGCGGCCATCGGTGAGCGTGCGGCATTCAGCGTGCAGGCGAAAAGGGCCGCAGCCGGCAGCTCCTCGCCGTTAGGGCCTCGCATCGCGTTCAGCCCCTCAGATGCAGCACGCAAATCAGCGTGAAGAGACGCCGCGCCGTATCGAAATCCACATCGATCTTGCCGCCAAGCCGCTCCTGCAGAAGCTTCGAGCCTTCGTTGTGGAGCCCGCGCCGGCCCATGTCGAGCGTCTGAATCTGCGAAGGCGGCGCGGCGCGAATAGCCTTGAAATAACTCTCGCACATCAGGAAATAGTCCTTGATGATACGGCGGAACGGCGTCATCGACAGCATGATGCGGCCATGCGGTTCGTCGTTTTCGAGCCTGATGTCGAAGACGAGCCGGTTCTCCTCGATCCCGAGCACCAGCCTGTAAGGCCCGCCGGGCGAACCCTCGGGCGCGAAATGGTTGGCTTCCAGCAGATCGTAGATGGCGATCTCGCGTTCCTGCTCGATTTCGCGCGTGCGACGGACGACGGAATGTTCGTCGAGGGTAATCTGCGTGATGCGGAACGGCGATGCGGTCATGGTCGCGCGCTTCGCGTCATACGTTATCGGCGGACGCGTTCAACCGTGCGGCAATGGAGCGCGCATGGGCGTCGAGCCCTTCGCATTCGGCAAGCGCGATGGCATCGGGACCGAGCTTGGCAATCGCACCCGGGGTGCACGAAAGCAGCGTCGTACGCTTGAGAAAGTCGAGCACCGAAAGGCCCGAGGAAAACCGCGCCGTGCGCGCCGTCGGCAGCACATGGTTGGGCCCGGCGATATAATCGCCCATCGCTTCGGGCGTGTAACGCCCAAGGAAGATTGCGCCCGCATGACGCACGCGCGCGAGCAACGCATTGGGATCGGTTACGGCCAGCTCCAGATGTTCCGGTGCTACGCGATCGACGAGCGGGACTGCGTCTTCGAGACTGGCAACGATGATGATGGCGCCGTGATCGCGCCAGCTCGCACTGGCAATCTCCCTGCGCGGCAACAGAGCAAGGGCGCGCGCGACCGCCTCGTCCACGCGATCGGCGAAGATGCGGTCATCCGTGATCAGAATCGATTGCGACGACGCATCGTGCTCGGCCTGGCTCAGCAAATCCGCGGCAATCCAATCGGGATTGTTGGCCCCGTCCGCCACCACGAGGATTTCCGACGGCCCCGCGACGGAATCGATGCCGACCTGACCGAACACTTCACGCTTGGCAGCGGCGACATAGGCATTGCCGGGTCCGACGATCTTGTCGACCGGTGCAATGGTTAGCGTGCCAAAGGCGAGCGCTGCGACCGCTTGCGCGCCGCCGATGCGGTAGATTTCCACCACGCCTGCCCGCTTGGCCGCTGCGAGCGTCAACGGGTTGATCTTACCCCCGCTTGCCGGCGTCACCATGACGATTCGCGCGACTCCCGCCACGCGCGCCGGCAGCGCGTTCATCAGCACCGAGCTCGGGTAAGACGCCGTGCCGCCCGGCACGTAGAGGCCGACGCTGTCGAGCGCCGTCCAGCGCCAGCCGAGCGTGGCGCCGGTCTCGTCGGTGAAGCTGTCGTCGGCAGGGACCTGGCGGCGGTGGTAGATTTCGATGCGCCGCGCCGCCACGTCGAGGGCCGAGAGTGCGCGTGCATCGCATTGCGCTTGCGCCGCGGCGATTTCGGCATCCGTCAGGCGCAGCGTCTCGAGCGTCAGTTCGGCATGATCGAAACGCCGGCTCAGATCGATCAGCGCCGCATCGCCGCGCGCGCGCACATCGGCAATGATCGCGCGCACCGACGCCGCGATATCTTCCGCCGTCTCGCGTTTCTGCGAAATCAGTCCGGCGAATTGCGCGTCGAAATCGGCCGCGCGCGAATCGAGACGACGCGCCATTCTCAATCCTTGTCGTGGTCCGGGCGGCCGAGCGCGGCCCATTCACCGCTCACATCGCTCAATCCCGCATCGATGCACTCGACGTCGATGCGAATGGCGCCTCCGCCGGCGAATACCATTTCGATCGTGCCGGCGGGATCATCCAAACCCTTGGGCGTGAAGCGGATGGCCAGCAGGGCTACGACCGCGTCGGGCGCATCGCGCCGGAGCTTGTGCGATTGGACGGCGAGCACCCCGTCGAAATGCAGCCGCGAGCGTATCCGCAAATTCGCGCGTCCGCCGTCTTCCGCGCTCTCCCATTTGAAGCGATTGAAGATCGCGGCGAAGCGGCGCGTTTTCGGCAGCCAGACGAGGTCCCTCACCAGCGCGACGGCATCCTGCAGCCGCGCCGAGATGATTTCGAGGTCCTTCGCGTCCTCTGCCCCTAGCGTCAACGCCCTGGCGGTCATGAAGCAAGCCGCTCGATTTCGGCACCGACACCGCTCAGCTTTTCCTCCAGCCGCTCGAAGCCGCGGTCCAGATGATAGACGCGATTGACGATCGTCTCGCCTTCGGCCGCCAACCCGGCGAGCACGAGGCTGACGCTGGCGCGCAGATCGGTCGCCATCACCTGTGCGCCCTTCAGTTTCTCAACGCCCGTGACCACGGCGGTGTCGCCGTCGATATGCACGTCCGCGCCCATGCGCATCAATTCCGGCACATGCATGAAGCGGTTCTCGAAGATCGTTTCCTGGATGCGCGATTTGCCGTCGGCGGTCGCCATCAGCGCCATGAACTGCGCCTGCAGATCGGTCGGGAAACCCGGAAAAGGCGCCGTGGCTGCGTCGGCGGTCAACGGCCTGACACCGTTCCTGTACACTTTCAGGCCGCGATTGGTTTCGGTGATTTCCGTGCCGATGGACTGCAGGAGCGTAACGACGCTCTGCACCAGCCCGGCCTTGGTGCCCACGAGTTCGATGTCGCCGCCGGCGATGGCCGCCGCCATCGCATAGGTGCCGGTCTCGATGCGGTCGGCGAGCACGCAATGCTCGGCCCCATGGAGCGAATTGACGCCTTCGACGACGATCTTCGAGGTACCGAGCCCGGAGATTTTCGCGCCCATGGCGACGAGGCAATCGCCCAGATCGACGATCTCGGGTTCGCGCGCCGCATTGATCAGCACGGTCTCTCCTTTAGCCAACGCTGCGGCCATCAGAATATTTTCGGTGGCGCCGACCGAGACGAACGGAAATTCCACCCTCGCCCCTTTGAGGCCGTGCGGCGCCCTGGCATAGACATAGCCTTCGACCAGATCGATCGAGGCGCCGAGCGCTTCGAGCGCCTTGAGGTGCAGATCGACGGGACGGGCGCCGATGGCGCAGCCGCCGGGGAGCGATACCTTGGCATGGCCGATGCGCGCGACCAGCGGCCCCAACACCAGAAAGCTCGCCCGCATCTTGCGCACGATGTCGTATTCGGCCGTCGTACCGCTCAGATGCGCCGCGCAAAGCGTGAGCGTGCCGCCCTCGCCCAGCCCCGCCCCGCGCACAAAGCCGGTCTCGACGCCCAGGCTGCGCAGCAGCTCCGCCATGAAAGCGATATCGGCGAGCCAGGGCATGTTGCGCAAGCTCAATGGCGCATCGGTCAACAGGCACGCCGCCATGAGGGGCAATGCGGCATTCTTGGCGCCGCTGATGGCGATTTCGCCCTTGAGACGGGCGCCGCCCTTGATGCGTATGCGATCCATAACCCCTCGTGCTGCCCTGTTGTGTGGACCCGCATCTCGCTTGGGACCATCTGACGGAAAACTTGGCGGAACAATCCTTTTAGCGCGCGCGGCGCACCGCGAACAGCCGATCCTCGCCACTATATTTTAAGTGCGTTTTGGGGCCGGATTGAGGCGCGAGCGCTCGTCGCTGTCACCCGCCGCGGCTGGCGCCGCAGCGTCGGTCTCGGGCGTGCCGGAGAGCGACGCCTTCGCCACCGCGGCAGGCCGCCGCTTTTTTCGCCGTTTCAGATTCTCGCGCAAGGCGGCGGCGAGGCGGTCCTGGCGGTTGGAGGGTTGGGCCATGTTCCTATTCCGGCAAAACGGTTCGCGGGAGCCCTTTCCCTGAGGCCCGCGCTTGGGCTATAGCC
This sequence comes from Rhizomicrobium sp., assembly GCA_049692035.1. Classification (GTDB taxonomy): domain Bacteria; phylum Pseudomonadota; class Alphaproteobacteria; order Micropepsales; family Micropepsaceae; genus Rhizomicrobium. Next base: position 4,326 of record JBAVOL010000039.1, on the reverse strand, counting down.
TCCGAACCGGGCTGCTTCGAGGCCGCGGATGCCGGAGTAGCGTAGTGGTAGCGCAACCCCTTGGTAAGGGGTAGGTCGAGAGTTCAATTCTCTCCTCCGGCACCAGAAAACCTTGGAAAAACAAGGGTTCATCGCGAACGGGCCGTGAACCCATATGGAACCAGAGGGCATCAAACGGAACCAAACGGAGTACAAATCCGTGCAAAATCCGTGCACCCGGGGAAGCCCTACTTGGGGGCAAGTCGAGTTCAGTGCGCGAACCTACATAACCTTGCCAAGGTTAGGGTCGGGCGTTCGATTCGCCTCGCCCGCTCCAAAAATCTTCAAAGAAATCAGATGCTTGAAACGGCCCGTCGGGGCCGTTTTTTGCTTCCCCGCCTCACCCGACAAAACCGGGGAAGCATGGGGGAAGCAACAGAAAGCAAACGGCAGCGCACGCTCGGATACGTTCGGCGTGCCGGGACTGGCAAAACGGTCGATCAGGGTGTTTCGCCTTACCCGCTTAGCCGCGCGCAGAACGTCCAGCTGCCTACTCGCGCCGAACGTCGCAATGCTCGCGTCAGTGGAAGAGCCTGTCTTCCACAATGCGAATCGCGCAACCGACATGGTGTTCATCCTTGTATCATCGCGCCAACAAATCGTGCGGGCAACAGGGGTAAATGGATGCGCCCAAACGCCGGGGCCAGTATGCAGAGACGCATTGAAAGCCTCGAAAAACCATCTCGAACTTTGGGCGCGTCCGCAAGGAGCGCCAAGTTTCCACCAAGAAAACCAAGCAAATCCTGACTTTCTCGTTCAATCGCGTTGAATATCGATCACTGGGATTTCAAGGACTTAAATTCTTGCCGTACCTGCTCGTGCCTCAATTTCGTTCCGACCTGCGCGGCGAATAGTGAGGAAGACCCGAGTCTGTGGGCATCAGCAATCACACGCCGGCAGCGATCTCCTGATAGAAGACAAGCATATCGGGAAGGCTCTGCATGAGCTGATTTGCATATTCCAGCACAGCAGCGCGTTCGCCATGCCCTGCAAGAAACCGCAGCAACGTCTTGAGCCGGTCCTCCATGTCATAGTTCGGCCGAGCCGCAGTGAGCATTAACCCAAGGATTCGCGAAGCTTCAGCTGGGTTGCCCGGCGCCAGACGCGACAGTTCTTCAACGACGATCTGAAAATTATAGTCCGTACCGGCATGGGGCACGACAGCCGCAAGGAGCGGTGCCGTCTTAGCGTCAAGACTGTTGAGGTAGACTGCTAGGCGTCCTAGATGCGATAGCAGCGTCTTGGGCGTCTCTTTCTGATACTGGGCCCAAGCGGTCGCCTTCGTCCAGAATTCCAGAATAACTGCTTTTTGCTTGAGTGTGAGTTTGTCGCCGCGCACGCTCCAGAAATAATCGCTAGCCGCGGTTAGTTGCTCTTCGCGGCCCACTTCAAACAGCTTGGCGAAACGCGCTGAGGCAAGGTCTTCCTCCCCCCACAATACGGCAAGACATAAGAACTCGACGATGCGATGCCCTTCCCGGTCGCCGTGGGGCTTTGTGTCCAACGCGGCAGCCAGAACACCATGATCGGCGAGGAGGCGATAAACCCGTCTGGTCAGCTGCGCATAAGGCAGACCGGCGAGCGCGCAGCGAAAATTGTCCGGATACTGCTGAGCGAAAATGGCGTCGAAATTCTCTTCAAGCCAAGTTGGACTGAGAAAATCGAGATTAGCGAGATACTGCGCCATGAGAACCGAAAAATCGAAATTGCCATTCTTGCAGAGCGCCAACTGTTCGTCGAAGGCGTCCTGCATCTCCGCCCAGACGGCGGCATGCGGCTTTTTCTTCTTGGATCGCAACCGGCAGACTCGCAAGGCATGGTTGACGAGCGCCTCGATGGCGCGCCCCCGCGGCGTGTTGATCGCCTGGGACTCCGGGTCGGAGTCCCGTAACTCGGCAATGCCGGGCGCGCGCACTAGCAGGATGCGCAAGATGCGCCAGCCCTGCGGCAGCAAGCGTATCGCATAAGCGCTGGCGTCAATCCGGATGCGTGGATAGGCGCTGTCGCCGGAGCCTTGCCGGGCCTGAGTGGATCCGCGGCCCCTAGCGCGATCTCGCTGTCGAGCCATTCATCGTAGTTCGTGGTGATAAAAGTCTTGGCCATCCGACCGACCGTGCCGTAGATCCGCCGTCCGATCTCGTTGTCGTATCCACCCTTGGGCGCAAGGAGTTTGGCAAAATCGATCGGAAGCTTGGTCTCCCGCTCCATACCCAGGGCGATCGACAGCTTGATGCGCGGACTAAGATGATCGATCTGCGCCAGCTGGGCATGGGTGAAGCGACCGTGATCCAGAAAAGTGTTCAGCGCACCTTTCGCCAGTTGTGACCAGCTCGGACAACCTGTGAGCAACGAGACGCCCGCACCGACAAAGGGGACGAGGACACCGCGTGTCGCCGCTTCCCGGATTCCCTCCGGGATCTCGGGCAACAGCGAAAGCTCATCGGCCAAAGCAAAATTCCTCGAGTGGGATTCCGCATTGAGCAACGCAGTACGCGGAGATGGCGCGCTAAGCAGCCCATCCGAACAAACGCGGGCCGCGCACATCGACTTTGAAGCGCCGCGCGAAGACCTCGTCTTGGCGGCGCTCGACATAACAGAAGCCAGCGATCGAGCGAGCGAAGGTTTGATTCCGATCCGCCGTGTAGCGGGCGACGGCATTCTGCGCCCAATCGTCAGCGCGGAACCGGCCACTGAAATAGTAATCGGCAAAGTCTTCCAGATCGTCTTCATGCCAAGCGCCGTCGTTGCAAAGTAGCAACCGGACCGGGCCGTGCTCGGCCTCCGTCAGAAAAGCGATCTTGGCTTCCAGTTCCAGTGCGCGCTGCACAAAGCTCCAGCGCGCCTTGAGCGCTTGCCCACTCAGAGCGGCGCCACAAAAATCGCGATCGACAAGTAGCATCGCGTTATCGGGGAAATCCGCCGCAATCGTGCAGAATCGCTGCCAAGCAGCATCATCATCCTGCCAACGTGGCGCAACGGTCTTCATATCGATCCAGCTGCGACCGCCATCGTGCCATTCGACGCAGAAGTCGATGGATTTCGCTGTCGCCTGCAAGCGTGGCTCGTAACGCAGACGATCTCCAGGACGCAGATCGCCGAGAAGGGCAGCAGCCGCACAGAGCTCGTTGCCGTCGTTGATTACAGGCCGGAAGTCATCGTGCGCTTGCCAGCGACTAACGGTGTCGTTGAAACGGCGGACGAGACGGTCAACGTCTGAGAAACGCACATCGGCACGAAGGCGCGGGATCAGGCGCGCGCGCAGATCGTCGATCCAACTCTGTTTGGACGCCTTCCAGTCAATGATCACGTCTGCTCTCCAGCCGCTTCGATTCGCAGCCGTTCAATTTGTACGACTTCGCCCGCGCAGTTGAAACAGCTCGTCAACGCGAAGCCACGGATAGCTGTTCGGCCGTCAGGCCGCTTTCACGGCATGCGCCTGGATATCGACTCCAAGACGTTTGCGCACGACACCAAAAATCGCGGCGAGATTGTCCATGCTCGGGTTGCCACGCTCGGACAGCATGCGATGCAAACTCTTGCTGGGCGTCTTGGTCTCGGCTGCCAGCACCTCGAACCCGACGGAGGCGTTTACAAGATCGCGTAAGATCAGACGCGCGGCATGCGGATCGCCATTGAGAAAGAGGGTCGCCGCCTCGTCGAGCAGCGCCTTCGCAAAAGCGGGATCGCGCGCCACGCGCGCGCTCACCGTTTCCTTAAAGTCCCGTGTCAGTGCCATCTGCTATCTCCTGCCCTTGGGCCTGGCTGCCGCTGCCTTCCGGGCCTTGTACTCGGCAAACAACGCTTTCGCCCTTTCGATATCGGCCTGCTGCCGCCGCTTCGTGCCGCCCACCAGCAGAATGATTAGGGCCTCGCCATCGCGGCCCAGATAGAGCCGATATCCTGGCCCCCAATCGATGCGATACTCTCCGATCGTTCCGATCCATTTTAGGTTCGAGGTATTGCCCATCTCCAGCCGCAACGTCGCTGTGGCAACCTTAGCCGCAGCCTGCGCATCCAGATCGTCAAACCACGCCTTGAACGGGTTCGAGCCGTCGGAGCGGACATACTCAACGACCTTGATTGCACTCATACAGTAACCTATATGTTACCTTCAATGCAAGACGATTGTTGTTGGACGCTCACGCGTGCCGCCTCGACTGTCTAAAGTGGACCCTGTTGGCAGGACCACAATAGCCGGGCTGTTAGTTGGAAACGCGGCCGTTCCTTTCTTTTACCATCATCAAGCTGCAATTTCTGCTGTTACGGCTGTGGGCATGTGGACAACGC
>JBAVOL010000038.1:0-10124 GCA_049692035.1 Rhizomicrobium sp. | reverse complement strand
GTCCTGACAACGGAAAGCGAACCGGCCAAGAAACAACGCGCTCGCGACGCCGGCGCCACCGGCTGGATCGTCAAGCCGTTCGATCCCGCCAAGCTCCTTGCCGCCATCCGCCGCGTTTCGCCTTGAGCACCGCCATGGATCCGATGGAAGCCATAAAACTGACTTACTTCCAGGAGTGCGAGGAGCTTCTTCTCGCCATGGAAGAAGGGCTGCTCGCCATGGAAAGCGGTGATGCCGACAGCGAGACCATCAACGCCGTCTTTCGTGCGGTGCATTCCATCAAGGGCAGTGGCGGCGCGTTCGGCTTCGAGCCGCTCGTCGCCTTCGCGCATGTTCTCGAGACCGTTCTCGACCTGGTTCGCTCCGGCAAACTCGCGCCGGGCCCGGAGGTCATGAAAGTGCTCCTGCGGGCCGGAGACGTTTTGGCCGATCACGTCAATGCCGCTCGCACCGGTGTGCCTCTCGTCGCGGCGCACGATGACGAAATCATGGCCGAATTATCCGTACTGGCCGGCGAAGACGCCGGAGCGTCGGCGCCCGCCGAATTCGAAGACCTCAATTTCGTGCCGATGCAAATCGATATCGGATCGCTGGTCGAAACGCCGCCGTCGCCGGGCTGGCACATACGCTTCGTGCCGAATGCCTCGCTCTATGCCAAAGCGAACGAGCCCTATCTCCTCGTCCGGGAATTGAAATCGCTCGGCCCCATAGAGGTTGAAGCCGATCTCTCGCAACTGCCGGATCTGTTCACAATCGAACCCGACCAGGCCTATCTCGGCTGGGACATTGTTCTCAAGGCGGACGTAGACCGATCGGTCATCGAGGAGGTGTTCGAATTCGTGGTCGGCGATTGCGAACTCGACATTCGACCTCTGTCGGCAGAACAAGAGGAACCGGTTGCCCCCGAAGCGATGCAAGCTGAAGTGGTGCCCCTGCCTGACGGGCCCGTCGCGCAGTCGATTGCCGTCGCGCAGCCCAGCGCCGAAAGGAGCGCTGTCGCAGCCACCGCGCCGGCGGAGAATTCCGTCAAGCAAACGATCCGCGTCGATCTCGACAAGGTCGATCGCCTGGTCAATCTGGTTGGCGAGCTCGTTATTACCCAGGCGATGCTGTCGCAACGCGCCGCCGAGTCCGGTCTCAACCATTCCTCGCTGATCGGCCACGGTCTGGGCGAACTCGAGCATTTGCTGCGTGAGCTGCAGGAAGGCGTGATGGCCATACGCACACAGCCGGTCAAATCGGTGTTCCAGCGGATGCCGCGGTTGGTGCGCGAATTGGCGGCACAGACGAACAAGGAAGTCCGTCTCGTCGTCGAAGGCGAGGCAACCGAAGTCGACAAGACGGTGATCGAACGTCTCGGCGAACCGTTGACCCATATGATTCGCAATGCCGTCGATCATGGTCTGGAGACCGCGGACGCTCGCCAAGCCGCCGGCAAGCCTGCGGAAGGCGTTGTGAAACTTTCGGCGGAACATCGCGGGGGACGAATCGTCATTGAGGTCAGCGACGACGGCCGCGGCATCGATCGCGAGCGGGTGCGCAGCAAGGCGATCGAAAAGGGGCTCGTATCCCCGAACGCCGTGCTGTCCGACGAAGAGGTTGACAATCTGATATTCCTTCCTGGCTTCACGACCGCCAATCAGGTGTCCAATATTTCAGGGCGCGGCGTCGGCATGGACGTCGTGCGCCGCAACATCGTCGAGCTCGGCGGGCGGATCGTCATCAGTTCTACGCCACGCAAGGGCAGCCGTTTCAGCCTGACATTGCCGCTCACGCTGGCCGTGCTCGACGGCATGGTCGTGGCCGTCGGAGATCAGACTTTCGTATTGCCGTTGTCGCACATCATCGAGAGCCTCCGGCCGAAGCCGCAGGACATCAAGCCGTTCGGCCGCAACCGTCAGCTTCTCAACATTCGCAATGCCTACGTGCCGCTCGTCAATGTGGGAGAGCTTTTGGGTGTCAGAGGTGGGATCGACGATCCTGCCGAAGGCGTCGTCATTCTGGTGGAGAGCGAAGGAGCGGGACGGTTGGCTCTCGCCGTGGATACCATCCTCGGCCAGCGGCAGGTGGTAATCAAGAGCTTCGAAGCCAATTACGAGCATATCGAGGGAATTGCGGCTGCCACGATTCTCGGCGATGGCCGCGTTGCTCTGATCCTCGATGTGGACGGTCTCGTGTCGCGCTGCCGCGAGACGCTTATCGCCGACAAGCAGACCGAATATCCGCAGGCAATAGGAGCTTGAAATGACCGATCATGACGAAACATCGGCGCAGATACGGCATCAGTTCATCACCTTTCGATCGGACCAACAGGAATTCGGCGCGGATATCATGATGATCCGCGAAATCCGCGGTTGGACCGAAACGACGCCCTTGCCGCATGCGCCGGACTATGTGCGCGGGGTGATCAATTTGCGCGGCGTGGTGCTTCCCGTTATCGATTTGAAAGCACGGCTGGGCCGCGGCCAGACGGAAGCCAATGCGAAGCACGTGATCATTGTCGTGAAAGCGGCAGAGAGGACGATGGGTCTTCTTGTCGACGCGGTCTCCGATATCCTCACAACGACATCGGCCGATATCCAGCCGACGCCAGAGCTCGCGCGCGACGGTCAGAGCGAATTCGTGGAAGGCATCGCGGTTCTCGACCAGCGCATGGTCACGATTCTGAGCATGGAACGTCTGACGGCTTCATTGGTCGGCGACAAATCCCATCTCATGCAGGCGGCCTGATCACAGCCATGGCCACGATCCCACACAGCCGCGAAATATCGCCCGTGCCCGACGGCGAATTCGCCTTTACCTGGTCTGACTTCCGTCAGATTGCGGCTGTCGTGCATTCCGAATCCGGCATCGTTCTCGCCGACACAAAGGTCAATCTGGTCTATTCGCGGCTTGCCAAGCGTCTGCGGCTGATCGGGCTCAGGACGTTTCATGACTATTGCGCGCTGATCCAAAGCGCGGACGGCGCGGACGAACGCCAGGCCATGATTGCGGCGATGACGACCAACGTGACGCGATTTTTTCGCGAGCCGCATCATTTCGAATATCTGGCGCGCGCGATCGTACCATCCATGATTGCAGCGGCACGACACGGCGAGCGCGTGCGCTTGTGGTCGGCGGGCTGCTCATCGGGCGAAGAACCCTATTCGATTGCGCTCACGCTTCTCGCCGCCATGCCCGATATCGACGATTACGACGTCCTGGTGCTTGCCACGGACATCGATCCCAACATGCTCCGGCGAGGCGAATGCGGCGAATACACCGCCGCCCAGATCGACGGCGTGCCTTCCCATTTGCTCGGCAAATGGTTCGACACGCAAAAAAAGGAGGGCGAGGTCGTCTATTCTGTCGTGCAACGCCTGCGGAATCTGGTCCGTTTCAAGGAACTCAATCTCTTGGGAAACTGGCCGATGAAGGGTCAATTCGAGGTCATCTTCTGCCGCAATGTCATGATCTATTTCGATGAACCGACGCAGAATGAAATCTGGCAACGTTTCGCGACGATGTTGCGTCCGATGGGACATCTTTTTATCGGACATTCCGAGCGCATCGCCACGGACCGCCAGTCCTTCGACCTGCTTGCCCAAACGACATATCGCGTGAGACGCGGGAGAAATGCATGAAGCCCATCCGCGTTCTGATTGTCGACGACTCGGCGACCATCCGCCAAATCCTGACAGCCGTATTGTCGCGCGACCCGGAAATCGAAGTGGTCGGCGCGGCGCCGGAGCCTGCCATCGCACGCCAGATGATCAAGGATCTCAACCCCGACGTTCTCACTCTGGATGTCGAGATGCCGCACATGAACGGCCTCGAATTCCTCGAGAAGATCATGCGCCTCCGCCCCATGCCGGTCGTCATGGTATCGACGCTGACGCAGCGCGGCGCAGAGGTGACTCTGTCGGCCCTTGAGATCGGCGCGGTCGACTATTTCGCGAAGCCTACCGAGAATCTCGCTGCATTGCTCGACACCGGTGGCGAAGAACTGGCGACCAAGGTGAAAACGGCAGCGCGCGCCCGCGTACGCCCATCGGCAGGAAAGCCGGCTGCGCCCAAACTCGATTCCGTTCGTCCGTTCGAACCCGGCGATGCGATTGTTGCAATCGGTTCCTCAACCGGCGGCGTCGAAGCGCTTATTCATGTGCTGTCGCATTTTCCCGCCAATTGTCCGCCAACCGTCATCACGCAGCACATGCCGGCGCATTTCACCGAAACGTTTGCGCGCCGGCTCGACCGCCTGAGCAAGCCCCGCGTATCGGAAGCGGCCGATGGTGTGCCGTTGTCGGTCGGTCAGATTTATCTCGCGCCCGGCGGCGAGACACATCTCGAGATAAGGGGAAACGGGGCGCTGCGCTGCCATCTCAATGAAGCGCCCGCAGTCGGCGGACATCGGCCTTCGGTCGATGTCCTGTTCGCGTCCGTTGCCCGTGCCGCAGGCAACCGCGCCATCGGGGTCATTCTCACGGGCATGGGACGCGACGGCGCTGCCGGCCTGAAGGCCATGCACGATGCCGGTGCCCAGACAATCGGACAGGACGAAGCCTCGTCGATCGTCTACGGGATGCCGCGCGCCGCATTCGAACTCGGTGCCGTCGACCGCCAATACTCGCTTGAACGGATCGGTCCGGAAATATTGCGGCTTTGCGAGTCGCGCCTAAAGGGAGGAGTAGCCCATGCCGCAGGCATCTAGAGTCTCCACGGTCGTCGTGGACGACCAGATGACCATCCGTTCGCTGGTTCGTACCGCTCTGCAGCAGATCGGCATTACCGACGTGCGCGAATATCCCTCCGGCATCGAAGCGATACAGGGTCTGAAGTCGCAGCCGGCCAATTTGGTGATTTCCGATTTCAACATGCCGGGCATGGACGGGCTGGAATTGCTGCGCGCCATCCGTGCGGATGCCCGCTTCAAATCCATGGCATTCTTCCTTCTCTCTGGCCGGGCCGACAAGGAACTTGTCCAGCGAGCAGTTCAATTCGGCGCCAACAATTATGTCGTCAAGCCGTTCACCGCCGCCACGCTGAAGCAGAAAATCGAACAGGTTTTCGGAGCGCTGACGTAATGACAGGATACGGAACGACGTCGACGGCCCGGACGGGGCCTCCCGGGGAGCCGCGCCGCTTCCTCAATTCCCAGGACGGCAACTGGCACGTACAGATCACCCAAGGTGACTGTTACGTCACCGATGATCCGCGGGAAGTCCTCACAACCATCCTTGGTTCGTGCATAGCGGTGTGCCTGCGCGATCCGGTCGCCGGAATCGGCGGAATGAATCATTTTCTGCTTCCGGAGGGCGAAGGCACCGACCGCGATGCGCAACGCTACGGCGTCAACGCAATGGAAGTTCTGATCAACGCCATCCTCAAGCGGGGCGGTTCGCGCCAGCGGCTGGAAGCCAAGGTATTCGGCGGCGCCAACGTGGTTGTCGCATTGTCGGACGTCGGTTCGCGAAACGTGCAATTCGCCAAGCAGTTTCTTGCCAACGAAGGGATCACGGTGCGCGGCGGTGATGTCGGCGGGGCGTCGGCCCGGCGCATCCAATTTTGGCCGGTTGACGGGCGCGCCCGCCAACTTGCGATGGTCGATGACGCGAAACGTCTGGTTGAAAAGGAAGTGCTCGATGCCCGGATGGACGGCAGCCGCACGGCGGTCTCCAGCGACGTCGAACTGTTTTGAGGTGCGATGTATGGCCAGCCCAGAACCGACCGTTCCATCCGAAACCGAAGCCGCCCCCGCCGATACGCGCGAACAGACGTTGCGGCTCCTGCGTGCCGTTTCGGCCGAGATGTCGGACTTGTCGCAGGACATCGTTCGTCTCGGCGAAGCGCTGTCGGGTGAAATCCTCGCCATCAAGCAGACGGGACGGTTGCACGACCTCCAGAGCTTCGATCTGATTGCACAGAGCGCGCAGTCGCACGCCCAGTTGCTTCACAAACTCATCGACACGATGTCGCATGCCGAGGGGTGCAGCCCCTCGGGTCTGGAATCCCTCATCGAGACGATTCCGTTTCATCGGGTGCGCGGGCGCCTCAATGCGGCGCTCAAGGGGCAGGCGGGGGAAGTGGAAAAAGCCGATGCGCCGGGCGACGACGCCGATTGGTTCTAGCGCCATGCGCATGCCGGGCCCGGGCCTTGCGAGAGAAGAATGATGGCGCCGGACCGGATGAATTTCACCGTCGTCCGAGCACTGATCATCGACAGCGATTCCCACGCCACAAGGATTCTCGCGCAAATTCTGCGTGGCTTCGGGCTGAGTCTCCAGACCGTCGTCGAGACCGGCGCTGAAGCAAAGCGGCAGATTGGGGAAACATCGTTCGATCTCGTCATTTGCGAAGCCGTGCTTCCCGACATGCCCGCCGTCGATCTGCTCCATTGGATTCGCCGGCAGGGGCAGGCCAGCGTCAAATTTACGCCGGTCATCATTCTTACCGGCTATGCGCAACTCGGCAACGTGACCGCGGCACGTGACGCCGGCGCCAACATCGTCGTGCGGAAGCCCGTGTCGCCGGTCGTGTTGTTGGACCATATCGTGTGGGCGGCGCGAATGCCGCGCCCGTTCGTAGAAACCTCGAACTACATCGGTCCCGACCGGCGCTTTAAATATGCCGGTCCGCCCGAAGGCGTCGGCCGGCGTGACACCGATCTGCCGCCCGAAGTCGGCATTGCCGTGGAACCCAATATGTCGCAGGACGAAATCGATTCGCTCGTTAAGTCAAACAAGGTCGCGCTGCAATGAAAGTGAAACCGAAGTGGAAAATCACGCATGTGCGCAATCACTTGGGTGATCTGTTGGCGAGCGAAGGCGGCATCTTGCGCGACGACGCGTTGTCGGAAGCGGTTCGTCTCGTCGAGATGGAGCGCGAGACCTCGAAAGCCGATATCGGCGGCGTGATTGCCTCGTTCGAAGCCTGGCTTCAGGCCAGCGCAAATGGCAATCGCAGGGTGTCGGAAGCCGATATGCGCTCGATGCTGCAGCAGGCGGGAAGCCTTCTCGTCTTGACCGGCACGTTCGGCTTCGACGTACTGGATGCCATCGCCAAAAGCTTTTGCGATCTTCTCAGTGGAATGATCCTGAAGGACATGCACGCGATAGAGCCGGTTGCCGTCCATATTCAGGCGATGCGTCTGTTCGCGCCCGGCGTTGCGGCCCTCAGCGATGACGAGGCAGGACGGATTCTCACGGAATTGGGCCGCACCCTCGCTTATCTCGGCTGCGAACGTCAGCCTGGTGCCGAACAAGACGCGGAGTGTTTCTGACGCAGGACGTCAGAGTCGTGGAGAAAGGCGACGAGGAAATCGCCACTCTTCAAGTCTGCCTAATTTTTAGGCAGACTGTTTGAAAGACTGCTGTAAGCAACGATCTTGCTGCAGTCAGTTGATTTTTGCAATCTGTTGCAGTTTCGACGCTTTTCATCGGCGTCATGGCATCACTATGTTCCTCAGGGGATGCGTACCGGTATATTCACAAGCTCGTGATCGAATTGATCTTTGATTCGTCCGCTTATAGAGCATTTAGGGAGTAGCTATGTTTGGTCGTCTTCGCGGCTGTTACGCCGTATTTTCGGTCGTGATGCTGGCGTCCCTGGCGGGCGGCTGTGCCAGCACGAATTCGCCGGCCGCCGACAATGGCCAGAACGACCCTTACGAATCGTTCAACCGCCACGTCTTTGCGCTAAACGAGACGCTCGACAAAAATATCGCCGAGCCGGTCGCCAAGGGCTACGTCGATGTCGTTCCCGATCCGGCGCGCGACGGAATCCACAACTTCCTGACGAATCTCGACCAACCGGTAACGCTCGCCAACGACATCCTGCAGGGCGAGCCGCTCCACGCGACCCAGACCGTGGGCCGTATTGTGGTGAACTCGACGTTCGGCTTGGGCGGATTGGTTGACTTGGCCTCGCCTATGGGAATTCCCGCGCATACCGAAGATTTCGGCGAGACGTTGGCGATATACGGCGCGGGTGAAGGTCCTTATCTCGTATTGCCGCTTTTTGGCCCTAGCAACCCGCGCGATGCGTCCGGCATACTGGTCGACATCTTGTTCGATCCCTTCACCTATCTCGGAGGTATACGAGAAAAGGGGTGGTGGATGGCCGGCCGCGAGACTACGGAGTTCATCGACGAACGTTCGCAGGCCATCGACATGATGGATGATCTGCGAAAATCGTCTGTGGATATCTATGCGACGTTGCGCAGCCTGTACCGCCAGCATCGCAATGCAGAAATTCGGGGCGGCAAACCGGATATCCAGAACCTGCCCAACATCTGAGTGCCAGCAGGCGCCGGAATGAAATTGTCTCTTGTTGCACGGATCGTCGGCTTCAGCAGCCGCCACGCCGGTATCATTGTCCTCGCCATGTTGCTGATCGGCTTTGTGGGCGGCGATTATGCCGTCCACCATTTCGTGATGGACAGCCGCACCGAGACAATGATCTCGTCCCAAACGCAATGGCGCAAACGCGAAGCGGTTTACGATGCGGCGTTTCCCCAGCAGGATCAGCTGATCGATGTGGTCGTCGACGGCGCGACGCCGGAGCGCGCCGAAGAGGCAGCCCAGGCCCTCACCGCGGCGCTGCGCAAGGATGGAGGCCTTTTTCCAATCGTTCGACGGCCGGACGATGGCGTCTTCTTCTCGCATGACGGTCTGCTGTTCCTGCCGATTGCGGCGGTGAAGGCCATGATGCAACAGGAGATCGGCGCGCAGGCTTTTCTCGGCGCACTGGCCGCCGATCCAAGCCTGCGCGGAGTTGCCAACGATCTGTCGAGCGCATTGCTCGGCGTGCAGCACGGGCAAGCCAAGCTCGAAGATTTGGATCACCCGATGGCGAGCCTGGCGCGGACGCTCGATACCGTGCTGGAGGGCAAGCCGGCATTTCTGGCATGGCGTTCGCTGGTGACTGGCGCTACGCCGAGTTTGCGCGAAACGCGGCGCTTCATCGAAGTGCAACCCAGGCTCGATTTCGGGGAATTGATGCCGGGGAAGCGCGCAACGCAGGCCATCCGGAACGCGGCGCTCCGTCTGGGGCTCGAGGAACGCAACGGCGTGCGCGTGCGCCTGACCGGCCCCGTTCCGATGGCGGACGATGAGTTCGGTTCGCTGGTCGAGCGGGTGCGCCTGATGGCAACATTGATGATGGTGGCGGTCCTGGCGATGCTGTGGTTCGCGTTGCGCTCTGCCCGTCTGATCTTTGCGGTTCTGCTGATGGTGTTCACCGGATTGGCGATCACGACGGCCGCCGGGCTCCTGGCAGTCGGCGCATTCAACCTGATTTCCGTTGCCTTCATCGCGCTTTTCGTGGGGCTGGGGGTCGATTTCGGCATCCAGTTTTGCGTGCGTTACCGCGCCGAACGCTATGCCGTAAAAGATCTGGACCTCGCCCTGGTTCGGACCGGTTCCGGCGTCGGGGCTGCGCTGACGCTGGCGGCGGCGGCGACCGCAGCGGGCTTCTACTCGTTCTTGCCGACAAATTATCGCGGCGTGGCCGAACTCGGTCTCGTCGCCGGCACCGGCATGATGATTACCTTTGTTCTGAGCATCACCTTCCTTCCCGCGCTGGTGAAGCTGCTGTCGCCGCGGGGGGAAGCCGAAGATATCGGTATTCGCGCGCTCGCGCCGCTCGACGATTTTATCGAAAAACGAAAGCGTCTCATCGTTCTTGTGGCGCTGGTCGGTGGACTTGCCGCGTCGTCGTTGCTGCCGACGCTCGACTTCGACTTCAATCCCCTCGACCTGCGCAATCCGAAGGTCGAATCGGTGGCGACGGCGCTCGAATTGATGAAAAATCCGGACACTTCGCCAAACACGCTCGAGATTCTGGCGCCGTCGCATGCGGCGGCGACGAGCTTCGCGGCACGGTTGTCCGCACTGCCGCAAGTCTCGCAGGTCCGGACCGTCGACAGCTTTGTTCCCGACGACCAGAGCGAAAAGCTCGCAATCATCGCCGATGCGCAGACCTTGCTCGATCCGACACTCAATCCCTTCGTCACACAGCCGCCGCGCATGCTGGGAATCTTGGCAATTGCCGGCTTGCTCATAGTCATACTGGGAATGGCCGTGTACACGATCTGGATGGCGGTCACCATTCAGTCGGGTGTCACGCAGTTGCGCGCGACCTCGCGG
>JBAVOL010000037.1:0-1696 GCA_049692035.1 Rhizomicrobium sp. | reverse complement strand
CCGCGATACCGCGCATTTTCATGACGAGGCTCCTCTGGCGGTGATGTCGCGAAGATCGGCCGGCAAAGGCTCGCCGCGCAACTCTACAAGTTAGATTACTCTATATCACAGAGTCGAGATCGCCGCAAGCGTCCCACGGAAGGGCCGCCGACTGGAATGCCACTAACTAATACCAGATCTCACTGATCAGAACCCATGTGCCCATTCGCGCAGTCCGATGGACATGATGTTCCAGGGCTGGTCGACAAGTTTGTTCCAGGCGTAGCAGCATTGGTCGACGATGTCGTCATAGGATCGGAAGACGCGATTGGAGAGCCAGTTTTCGCGCATGAACTGCCAGACATTTTCGACCGGATTGAGCTCTGGCGATTTCGGTGGCAACGGCATAAGGGTGATATTTTCGGGGATGTCGAGTTTGTCCGAGAGATGCCATCCAGCCTGATCGAGCAGCAGCACGGCGTGCGCGCCAGGCGCCACCGCTTTGGAGATCTCGTCCAGATGCAGCGCCATGGCGGCGGTATTGCAACGGGGCAGGATCAGGGCGGCCGCCGCTCCTCGGGCCGGACAGATCGCGCCGAAGATATAGGTCGAACAGGTCCGCTGATCATGGGGCGCCGAGGGACGCGTCCCGCGCCGTGCCCACCGGCGCGTGATTTTGTTCTTCTGGCCGACCCTCGCCTCGTCCTGGAACCAAATCTCTATCGGCTTGCCCGCCGCGTCTCGTCGGGCGATCTCGTCCAGGCTGGCGGCGAAGTTTTTTTGAATGTCGTCATCGCCTCGATATCCTGGGCGTGATGCCGGGGCCGAGCCGACAGCTTGCGGAAGCCCATGGCCCGCAAGTCGCGGCTCAGCGTCTGTTTGCTGACCGAGAGGCCGAACTCCTCGAATACCCATTGCGCCAGGTCGATCAGCCGCCAGCGCACGACGCCATGGACCGCCGGAATCGGGCCGGCCTCCACGATCGCCATCAGCGCGCGGCGCTGCTCGGCATTCAGGAGCGGTGGGTTGCCGGGTGCCTTGCCATCGACGAGACCGGCCGGCCCCGCCGCATTGAAGGCGAGAACCCAATCCCGCACCGTCTGGAGACCGACACCGCCGATCCGCGCTGCCGCGGTCCGCGAGGCGCCGTCATAGATCGCCGCCAAGGCCAGAAGCCGACGCGTCTGGCCGGCGTCTTCCGACCGCCGAGCCAGCTGGCGCAAGGCATCAGCACCGTAATCAATTCGAAGCCGGATCGCAGCCGCCATGGCAAACCTCATCTCGTTTGCCATGGTGAATCATATTCCCGCGATTTTGGGAATCCCCCGCGTGAGTCTCAGTCACCGAGATTTGGTATTAGGGAGGCCGGGTATGATGCACATGACGTGTACCGGAATTGCGTCCTAGAATTCTGCAGATCCAGGTGCCTTGCGACCGACCTCGAAATGTATTGGGAAGAAACAGCAAAAGAATACGTATCTTCAGCTGGATCTGATTTTGATTTTGGGAAAAATAGAAGCATCGGTGGATATTATAGATCTCCTTATCTTGATGAGCTTCGTTTGGAAGCGCAGAAGTTAACCTCAAAATTTCCGACTCTCCCTAGTGTACATCCGTGTATACTTGCATACGATTCCGAAGTAAGTTTTGGCGATAGGTCATTGTATCCTGGAATTAGAAAGAAGGTCGAGGAAAGAAAAGCCGAGGAATTTAATGC
>JBAVOL010000036.1:0-1579 GCA_049692035.1 Rhizomicrobium sp. | reverse complement strand
GCGCAACTCGTCGCGCAGCCGGCAGTCGCAACGGAGCAAGAACCGGCCTGGGCGGGCGAGCTCGACAATCTTCAGACCGTCAGCGGCGGCCCGAAGCCGGCAGTGAGTTCGACCTCCTATACGTCGGGCTTCGATGCCGCGGCCGCAGGCTTGACGAAATTGAAGTCCTCACAAGTTGCGAGCCGCGTTCTGCTCCCTGCCCGCGTGGAAGCACATTCCTGCGCCGAGGAGCCGAGCCCGCCCCGCGCTAGCACCTGCGGCAAGGTCGCCAAGGCCTTCGCGCAGCCGACGCCGCGTCCGACCGAGCTCAAGTTCACCACGCGGCAAGCCGAAGGCAAGGCCGCCCAGAAACATGCCCGCGGCATTTTCGGCTTTTCGCCGCAGCTGCCTACACCGCGTCAGCTCCTCAGTCCGTTCACCTTCGTCAGCGACAAGGTGACCGGCCTGTTCAAGCGGTCCTGACACAGAGCACCGCAATGCCGCTTGCGCGACGCGGCTGAGTGGGCGATGGCCACTAGGCCCTGTGGACTCTTGGGATTCCCTTTGGGCGGCAAATCAGATTCAAGACTGCTTTTGCGGAGGCAGTCATGGGTGTCCTGGATCGTTTGGTTTTGAGCGATTTCGCCTGGGAACGGATGTCACCTTTGATCATAGGGCGGCCGGACCAGAGGGGATCGACGGGCCGCGACAATCGAATGTTTGTTGAGGGCGTGCTGTGGATCGTGCGCACGGGATCGCCGTGGCGCGATCTGCCCGAGGTATTCGGCGACTGGAATAGCGTCTTCCGGCGCTTCAGCCGATGGAGCCGTAAAGGTGTCTGGCAACGCATCTTCGCGGCGATGTCGGACGATCCGGACTTCGAATATCTGATCGTCGACTCCACCATCGTTCGCGCCCACCAGCATTCAGCAGGGGCTCAAAAAGGGGGTCTGAAGATCGGGCCATCGGCCGATCGCGCGGCGGCCTGAGCACGAAAATCCACATGGCCGTGCGAGGCCTCGGCTGCCCGGTGCGGTTTGCCCTCACGGCTGGGCAGAAGGGTGACGCCCCGCAGGCTGATGCACTGATCGAGGGTCTGCCGGCCGAGATTGTCATGGCCGATGCTGCTTATGACAGCGACCGTCTCCGCAAGACGATCGCCGACAAAGGAGCTGTAGCGGTCATCCCCAACAACCCCTCCCGGGCACGCAAATACCCGCTCGACAAACACCTCTATGCCCAGCGCCACCTCATCGAATGCTGCTTCTCCAAGCTCAAGCACTTCCGCAGGGTCGCAACCCGATACGAGAAGACTGCACGCAACTATCGCGCAGTCGTCACTCTCGCTGCCATCGTCCTATGGCTCAGGTAAGTGTCCACAGGTCCTAGAGCGGGATGCGAAAAAGTGGATACCGGTTTTTCGCAAAAATCCCGCTCTAACTCTTTGGAATCGATCACATCGTATGCGTTTAGGTCGAAGAGACCTAAACGCATCGTGATCTACCCGCAGATGCGCATCGGCAGGCCGAATTCGTCGAATTCCGGCACCGACGGCAGGACAACAGCCTCTCCAGCCGCGATGCGCGCCGCACTCCAGGCT
>JBAVOL010000035.1:0-33044 GCA_049692035.1 Rhizomicrobium sp. | reverse complement strand
AGCGCCTTCGTTCTGCAAAAGATGAAGGAAACGGCGGAGGCCTATCTGGGCGAGACGGTGACCGAAGCGGTCATCACGGTGCCCGCCTATTTCAACGACGCCCAGCGTCAGGCGACCAAGGACGCCGGCAAGATCGCCGGCCTCGAAGTCCTGCGCATCATCAACGAGCCGACCGCGGCAGCCCTCGCCTACGGTATGGACAAGAAGGCGGCCGGCACCATCGCGGTCTATGACCTCGGCGGCGGTACTTTCGACATCTCGGTGCTCGAAATCGGCGACGGCGTGTTCGAGGTGAAGTCGACCAACGGCGACACGTTCCTGGGCGGCGAGGATTTCGACCAGCGACTGGTCAATTATCTGGCCGACGAGTTCAAGAAGGAAAACGGCATCGACCTGCGCTCCGACCGGCTCGCACTGCAACGGCTGAAGGAAGCCGCCGAAAAGGCGAAGATCGAATTGTCGTCGGCGACGCAGACCGAAGTGAACCTGCCCTTCATCACGGCGGACGCGACCGGCCCCAAGCACCTGACGATGAAGATCACCCGCGCCAAGCTCGAAGCCTTGGTCGACGATCTGATCCAGCGCACCATCGCGCCGGTCAAGCAGGCGCTCAAGGACGCGCAGGTCAGCGCCAACCAGATCGACGAAGTGATCCTCGTCGGCGGCATGACGCGCATGCCGAAGGTCCAGGACGTCGTCAAGCAGCTGTTCGGCAAGGAACCGCATAAGGGCGTCAACCCGGACGAAGTGGTGGCGGTTGGCGCCGCGATCCAGGGCGGCGTGCTGCAGGGCGAAGTGAAGGACGTTCTCCTGCTCGACGTGACGCCTCTGTCGCTCGGTATCGAGACCCTGGGCGGCGTGTTCACGCGCCTTATCGAACGCAACACCACGATCCCGACCAAGAAATCCCAGGTGTTCTCGACCGCCGAAGACGGCCAGACCGCGGTGACGATCCGCGTGTTCCAGGGCGAACGCGAAATGGCGGCGGACAACAAGATGCTCGGCCAGTTCGACCTGATGGGCATTCCACCGGCGCCGCGCGGCGTACCGCAGGTGGAAGTGACGTTCGATATCGATGCGAACGGCATCGTCTCGGTCACTGCGAAGGACAAGGCGACCAACAAGGAACAGCAAATCCGCATCCAGGCGTCGGGCGGCCTGTCCGACAAGGACATCGAGAAGATGGTCAAGGAAGCGGAAAGCCACGCGGCCGACGACAAGAAGCGCCGCGCACTCGCCGAAGCCAAGAACCACGGCGATGCGCTCGTGCATTCGACGGAGAAGGCGCTTGCGGAGCATGGCGACAAGATCGATGCGGGCGAGCGCACCGCGATCGAGGATGCGCTTGCGTCCCTCAAGGAAGTCGTCAAGTCCGACGATGTCGATGCCATCCAGGCCAAGACGCAAGCCCTGGCGCAGGCGTCGATGAAACTCGGCGAAGCCATGTACAAGGCACAAGCGGCTCCCGGCGAAGGCGAGGCGAGCGCGAAACCCGACGACAATGTTGTCGATGCCGAGTTCTCGGAAGTCGACGAGGACAAGAAGAAAGGCGCCGCGTAGACGCGGCGCCTTTCAGAAATCAGAATACAGAAACCGGAAGTCGGAAATGGAAAAGACGAGGCAAACGCGATGTTGCACTCCGCATTTTCTGACTTCCGACTTCTGACTTCGGACTTCCGATGAAGCGCTGCTATTACGAAACTCTCGGCTGTGTGAAGGGCGCCTCGATCGACGAGATCAAGGGCGCCTATCGCAAACTTGCCAAGGAGCTTCATCCCGACCGCAATCCCGGCGACAAGGACTGCGAGCACAAATTCAAGGAAATCAACGAGGCCTATGACGTGCTCAAGGACGGCGACAAGCGCGCCGCCTATGACCGTTTCGGCCATGCGGCGTTCGAGCAGGGCGGCGGACGCAGCGCCAATGGTTTCGATTTCGCGTCTTCCTTCAGCGATGTGTTCGACGATCTGTTCGGCGAGTTCATGGGCGGACGCAAGGCGCGCCGGCAGAATCGCGGCGCCGACATGCGCTACAATCTCGAAATTAGTCTGGAAGAAGCATTCCGTGGCAAGAACGCCCAATTGCGCGTCAATGCGGCGGTTGCTTGCGAGGCCTGCGGCGGCACGGGCGCCGAAGCGGGATCGCGCCCCGAGCAATGTCCGACCTGTTCGGGTGCCGGCAAAGTGCGCGCCCAGCAGGGCTTTTTCACCATCGAGCGCACCTGTCCCAACTGCCACGGCAGCGGGCGCTTTGTCCGCAACCCTTGCAAATCCTGTCAGGGCCATGGCCTCGTCCAGAAAGAGCGCACGCTCACCGTCGCGATTCCCCCCGGCGTCGAGGAAGGCACGCGCATCCGCCACACGGGCGAAGGCCAGGCGGGATTGAATGGCGGGCCGCCCGGCGATCTCTATATCTTCGTGTCGGTTGCGGCCCATCCGATCTTCCAGCGCGACGGCCACGATCTGTATTGCCGCACCCCGGTCTCGTTCGTGACGGCGGCGCTCGGCGGTGCGATCGAAGTGCCCACCTGCGACGGCGGCAAGGCCAAGATCAATATTCCCGAAGGCACCCAATCGGGCCGCCAGTTCCGCCTGCGCGGCAAGGGCATGCCGGTCCTGCGCGGCGGCGGCGTGGCGGGCGATCTCCATGTCGAAGTCACGGTAGAAACACCGGTCAAGCTGACGAAGAAACAGAAGGAATTGCTGCGCACCTTCGAGAAGGAAAGCGAAGCGGGCTGCAATCCCGAAACCGAAGGCTTTTTTGCCAAGGTGAAGGAATTCTGGAAAAGCGGCGACGAGGCGTAAGCCGCGCGGCAGCGCGCGCGATACCGCTTTCCTTTCGCTGCAATCGGCCGCACCCTTGTCCCGGCAAACCGCGCGAGGAGACAATCATGGGGAACGCCCGCTCGATTTCCACGTTTCTCGTCGACGAATGGCGTTTCCTGCGCGGCCTCGTGCAACGGCCGCGGCTGGTCGGCGCCATCGTACCGTCGAGCCCGGGGCTGGCACGCGCGCTTGCCGCGCAAATTCCCGACGGCCAAGGGCCCATCCTCGAACTGGGACCGGGAACCGGCGTCGTCACTGAAGCCATTCTCGCGCGCGGCATTGCGCCCGCGCGCCTTACGGCGATCGAATTCGATGCGGATTTCGCCCAGCGCGTGGCGGAGCGTTTTCCCGGCGTGCGCGTGGTAACGGGCGACGCTTACGATCTGGCAAAAACGCTCGACGGAGCCGTCTCGCAGCCATTCGCCGCCATCGTATCGAGCCTGCCGCTGTTGAACGAGACTCCGGCGCGCCGCCGAAAGCTGCTGGCGGACGCCTTCGAGCGCCTTGCGCCCGGCGCACCGTTTGTTCAATTTTCCTACGGAATTCAGCCGCCCGTTGCAGCAACGCAACGGATCTCCGTGCGCCACGCCGCGCTGATCCTCCTCAATCTGCCACCGGCGCGCGTGTGGGTGTATCGGGGTTCGGAAATCGGAAGCCAGAAATCGGATTGATTCCTTCCTCCGGCTTCTGATTTCCGGTTCATTCCGCCGCTTCGGCCAATTGTGGCGCCGCCTGCAAAACGTCCGCACCCACATGGGCTTCGAACTTGCGGAAATTGTCGCGGAACATCTGCACCAGCTTCTTCGCCTGCGCATCGTAAGCGGCTTTGTCGGACCAGGTGTCGCGCGGATTGAGAATGCCGGCATCGACCCCCGGAACGGCAATCGGCACGCGGAAGCGGAAATGCGGATCGATGCGCATTTCGATATTGGCGAGCGTGCCGTCGAGCGCGGCCGCGAGCAGCGCGCGCGTCGCCTTGATCGGCATGCGGTGGCCGACGCCGAAGGCGCCGCCCGTCCAGCCCGTATTCACCAGCCAGCAATCGGCCTGATGCTGAGCGATCAGGTCGCGCAGCAGATTACCGTATTCGGCCGGATGACGCGGCATGAAGGGCGCCCCGAAGCAGGTGGAGAAGGTGGGCTGCGGCTCCTTGCCGAGGCCTTTTTCGGTGCCCGCAACCTTTGCCGTGAAACCCGACAGGAAGTGATACATCGCCTGCGACGGCGTCAGCTTGGCAATCGGCGGAAGCACGCCGAACGCATCGGCCGTCAGCATGATGACGTTCCTGGGGTGGCCGGCCGTGCCGGTGCGCGAGGCATTCGGAATGAAATTGATCGGATAGGCCGCGCGCGTATTCTCAGTATAGCGGCCGTCATCGAGATCGAGCTCACGCGTTTCGGGATTCATCACTACGTTTTCGAGCACGGTGCCGAAACGCTCGGTCGTCGCAAAAATTTCCGGTTCGGCGTCGCGCGACAGCTTGATGACCTTCGCATAGCAGCCGCCTTCGATATTGAAGATGCCGTTCTCCGACCAGCCATGCTCGTCGTCGCCGACCAGCGTGCGCGAGGCATCGGCCGAGAGCGTGGTCTTTCCCGTGCCCGAAAGGCCGAAGAAGATCGCCGAGTCGCGATTTGGGCCGACATTGGCAGAGCAATGCATCGGCATGACGCGCTTGGGCGGCAAGAGATAGTTGAGGATGGTGAAGACGGATTTCTTCATCTCGCCGGCGTAGGATGAGCCGCCGATGAGAACGATCCGTTTGGTGAAATTAACGGCGATCACCGTAGCCGTCTCGCAGCCGTGAACCTTCGGATCGGCGAGGAAGCCCGGCAAATCGATAATGGTGAAATCCGGCTGGAAACCATCGCGCTGGGCGGCGTTCGGCTCGATCAACAGGTGCTGGACGAACAGCGAATGCCACGCCAATTCCGTCACGATGCGCACCGCCACACGATGCGTCGGATCGGCGCCGCCGAACACGTCCTGCACGAACAGCTCGCGTCCCTGCGCGTAGGACATCATCGAATGAAACAGCGCGTCGAACGCATCGGGCGTCATCGCCTTGTTGTTGTCCCACCACACCTGGGATTCGCTCGCCGCGTCGCGCACGATGAATTTGTCGGAGGCCGAGCGGCCGGTGTGCTGGCCGGTGATGACGACGAGGGGACCGTTCTTGGCGACATGGGCCTCGCCACGCGCGACGCTCGCTTCATAGAGCTGCGGAGCGGCCAGATTCCAATGCGCCGCCTTGAGATTGCGAAACCCCTGGTTTTCGAGTCCGAAAGCGCTCGGATGCCGACCATCGTTAGACATGTTTCCTCCTGAATACCCACCTTACACGGAGCCGGGGCGATTGCCCCGCGCGGTCTTTGCCACCCGCCTGACAATCAGCATAGGCACCATCGCGACACCCTCGCAAGGAACCAACAGCAAGCCGCACCGGATAATTCAACCCTTTCCGGAGCTTAAGGTGAAGACTAATCGTCACAGACAGGCAGCCCGACAGTCCCGCTTCATTGCAGCACGGGCTTGGGCTAAGAACCCACATGGCGCTATCCGACGAAGAACTCGAACGCTATGCAAGGCACATCGTACTGCGCGAGGTGGGCGGGCCAGGCCAGGCCAGGCTCAGGGCCGCGCGGGTGCTGGTGATTGGCGCCGGCGGGTTGGGCAGCCCACTGATCCTGTATCTGGCCGCGGCAGGGATAGGCACGCTCGGTATCGTCGATTTCGACCGGGTTTCGCTGTCGAACCTCCAGCGCCAGATCGCTTACCGGACCAGCGATATCGGCCGGGCCAAGACGGAGGCGGCGACCGAGGCGGCCCGGGCCATCAACCCCGGCACCGAGGTGGACCTCCACCCCGTCCGGCTGACGGCACGGAACGCGTTGGACATCATCGCCCGCTACGACATCGTCGCCGACGGCTCGGACAATTTCGCCACCCGCTTTCTCGTCAACGATGCCTGCTATTTCGCCGGCAAGACTTTGGTCTCGGCGGCGGTGACGGAATTCGACGGCCAGCTCGCCACTTTCAAGGCGCACGAGCGCGGGGTTGATGGACAAGTAGGGCATCCTTGCTATCGCTGCCTGTTTCCAGAACCCCCGCCGCCCGGCACCACGCCGTCCTGCTCGGAGACCGGCATTCTGGGGGCCGCCGCGGGCGTCATGGGCACGCTGCAGGCGCTGGAAGTGTTGAAAGAGATTCTCGGCATCGGCGAAAGCCTCGCCGGCAAGTTGGTGATCTACGAAGCGCTCGCCGCACGCTTTCGCACCGTGCGCGTGCGACCCGATCCTGCGTGCCGGCTGTGCGGGCCGGAGCCGGAGATTCGCGATCTGTCGGGGCATAGGGAATAGGTCCAGTTACGCACTGCACAGACACGGCGATGAATGTGCGTCGAGCGGCAGATAAAGGTCCCGAGGTGTCGTTGCCACGTTTCACGATAGGTGAGGCGCCAGCGCCGTTCATCGAGCATTCAGGTAGCCTTGGTCGCAATGACAAACAGGACTGCATCGGCGGAGGACTGCCAATGAAACCGTATCAATACATGCACAAGCTTCTCTACGGACTCGCGATCGTAGTCCCAGCAATGAACACGACCGCACACGCAGATACCGCAAGACTTCAAGCCATCCAATGGTTCAACGGGTGTGGTGGCAACGAATTCTGGATCAGGCCGAGCCCAATCTGCCGAGCACGCCTTCACGGCACGGTTGAGGGAGTTGTCGCGGGTATGTCGCTCTCCAAGGGAAAGCCTTGGATATGCATGCCTCTCGAAGTGGGGCCGAGAGAGGAGCTTTTGGTCTTCCGAAAATATCTCAACGACCACCCGGAATCGCTCAGCCAAAACCTCGGAATCGTCGTAGCGGCTGCATTGGCCCAAGCCTATCCTTGTCACTGATCGAATAACAAACCGGAATTGGCGACATGATATTCTGCATTCGTATTCGCAGGAGACGCCCTTACCCCTGCTGAACAACGACCGACATATGACCCGCCTTTCGCGTCGCCGCAGGTTTGACAGTGACTTCCACGTCCTGGCCGAGAATGGTCAGAAACTCCATTAGCCGGCCGACGGAGACCGAGACCGGGCGGCAGCGCATGAGCGCCGAAACCTGTGCCTGGGTCGTGCCGAGCAGCGCCGCCGCTTTGCCCTGCGTGAGACCGCGCGCCTTGATCAGCCGGTAGATTTGCACCGTCAATTTCGCCTTGAGAAGTTCCTGCTCGGAATTCGGCAAACCGATATCAGCAAAGACGTTGCCGCTGCTCGTTTCGTGATCTTTCTTCACGGCGAAATCTCCTTGGTTCTTCCGGCATGCAGACCCTCGGCGATCTTCAGCCGTTCACGGATCAGCTCGATCTCCTGCTTCGGCGTTGCAATCCCGCGTTTCGATTTTTTCTGAAATACGTGCAACACGTAGACCACCGTCGCAAACCGCACCGTATAAACCGCCCGATATGTGCCGCGGTCGTAATCCTCGATCAGCTCAAGAACGCTTGCGCCGCCAAATCCTCTGAGCGGCTTTGCCTCGGGCGGTTTTTCTCCGAGTTGGGCCGCGAACAACGCGACGCCGAAAGTGCGCCGGACGGCCGGTGAGCATTCCCGCATTTCCTTCCGGCTTGATGCGACCCAAACAAGTTCTTTCGGCTTCGCATCATCCATTATCTATCTATATAGGTATATAGATAATTGTCAAATGCACGGATTGCGTCAATCCGCGCCGCATCCCCATCCATCCTGTCAGGTGGCTGTAAGTCCGCTGACGTATAGCCAGCCTCCAGGGGATGTCGCGGACCACCGCTCATTGCGTTCCCTGGCAATGCCCTTTTCGGGCTGGCGAATTTTGTGCCAAGGAGACGCTTCGATGAACCGCGACAGCGAGCGGGGTCGTCCGCGCCAGCCGCGTAACCACGGCTGGCTTCGCCTGCCCGCCGCCCCGGCGATCGCCGTCGCAACGGCGTTTCTCTTATGCGGATGCAGCCGGCCTGCGAACCCGCCACAACGAACGAGCCCGGTATCCGGCGCCGCGCAATCCGGAGCGACTGTGGATTTGTCGCCCGATCAACTCCATACGATCAAAATTGAGTCGGTGGGTACGTATCGTTTTCCGGTCGAGAAAGAGGCGGTCGGAACCGTCAGCTTCGCCGAAGACCCGGCAATCGTCCAGGCCGAATCCACTCTGATTGGTGCGGCGGCAACCTTCGTGCTGACCAGCAAAGAATTGCAACGGGCCAAAGACCTCTACCGGACCAAGGGGGTTTCGCAACGCGAACTGGAACAGGCGACTTCGGATCAACAAACCGCGGCGGCGGCTTACAGGGCTGCACGCGATGCCGTCCGCGCCCTCGGCGAGACGGACGCCGCTATCGATCGGATGGTCGCCGCCGGCAGGATCGATTCCGCGCCGGTCGGGCGCAGCCCCAGCAAATGGGTGGCGGCCGATGTTGTCGAAAGCGACAGCGCGCTTGTGCAGACGGGACAGAAGGTGGAAGTCAAGGTCCTGGCTTTTCCCGGCCGCGTGTTTGACGGCAAGGTTTCCAAGATTTACACGACTGTCGATCCGAATACCCATCGCATGTTGATCCGTTGTGCGATCGCCGATCCGAACGACGAACTGCGTGTGGGAATGCTCGCGAATGTCACGATTCAAATCCAGAACCCGGTGGAATCCATCGCCATACGGGATAACGGCGTGGTTCGCGAAGGCGATGGCACGATGACGGCATGGGTGACGACCGATCGCCACCGTTTCGTGCAGAGAATCGTCCAGACGGGTTTGCATGAAGACGGCCAGATGCAGATTCGCCACGGTTTGCAGCGTGGAGAATTGGTCGTGACCGACGGGGCGATCTTCCTCGACAACATGCTGCAAGCGCCGCCGAGCGATTAGCGGATTGGACGCCTGTTCGTCCCAACGAAGCCCGGAGCCATGATCAAACCCATCGTCGCCTTTTGCCTCAGCCGCCGCGCGATTGTCGTGTTCGGCTTGCTGCTGTTTGCCGGCGCAGGTTTCTTTGCCTATCGGGAATTGAACATCGAAGCGTATCCGAACCCTTCGCCGGTCATTCTGGAGATCACCGCGCAGGCGCCCGGTTTGTCCGCCGAAGAAATGGAGCGCTACTACACACGCCCGATCGAAATCGGACTTTACACGACGCCCGGAATCCAGGTCATCCGCTCCACTTCGTTTTACGGTCTGTCGTTCGTTCGGGTCGTTTTCAAATACGGCGTCGACTACAACTTCGCTTACGCCCAGGCGGACATCGCGTTGCAGCAGAACGTCTCTCTCCCGGGCGGTCAAATACCTCAAATCCAGCAGAACAGCGGGACGGGAGAAATCTATCGCTACCAGGTGGTGGGTCCGAAGCATTTTGGCATCGTCAATCTCCGCACCGTCGAGGATTGGATTGTGGCACGCCGGCTGTTGACCATTCCCGGCATCATCGCAATCAACAGTTGGGGCGGCCCGACCAAGGAATTCGATGTCGAGGTCGACCCTCGCAAACTGGAAGCCTACAACGTCACGGTACCGCAAATCCTGACTGCCCTGGGCAACGCCAACATCAATGTCGGCGGACGCGAGATTCGCATCGGCCAGCAATCCATCAACATCCGGGGCGTCGGATTGATCGACGACGGCGGCGGCGACGATCTCACGCGAGGCTACAAGGTCGGCGATATCGAAAACGTGGTCCTGGCCCAAACGAACGGCGTTCCCGTCCTTGTAAAGGACGTCGCCAAGGTGACAGTGGGTTACCGGCCGCGGCTGGGCATCTGGGGGCACGATCGGGAAGACGACGCGGTTGCGGCGATTGTCGTGATGAACCGCATAGAACGCGCCCACGACATGATTCCGAAAGTCGAAGCCGCCATAACCCGGATGAACAGCGACGGCAGCCTGCCGCCGGGCGTCAGAATCGTTCCGTACTACGATCGCCGAACGTTGATCTCGGCCACGACCCATACCGTTGTGGAAAACCTGATTTTCGGATGCCTGCTGGTCTTTCTGATTCAATGGATTTTCCTCGGCGACCTGCGCAGCGCGCTCATCGTGGGAATCAACATCCCGTTCGCGCTGCTCTTCGCCATCATCTTTCTGGTGCTCCGCGGCGAAAGCGCCAATTTGCTGTCAATCGGCGCGGTGGATTTCGGCATCATCGTGGATTCGGCGGTGATCCTGGTCGAAAACATCTTCCGCAATTTCCAACGGGATACAGAGGAACGGCAAGGATTGCTGTGGCGCCTGGCCGAAGGGTTTTATGGATATGATCCGACGAACACATCGTCGCAATCCGCGCCCGCGCAGGTATGGACGGATCGATTGCGGCTGATTCTGATCAGCGCGATACAGGTGGACAAGGCGGTTCTGTTCGCGACGCTCATAACACTGGCCGGTTTCGTGCCGCTGTTCACCATGCAGGGGGTCGAGGGACAGATATTCGGCCCCATGGCGCGGACCTACGGTTTTGCACTGGCAGGCGCATTGCTCGCGACATTCACCGTCACACCCGTACTCGCCTCCTTTCTGCTTCCCAAGAACGTGGAGGAGAGCGAAACCATATTCGTGCGCGCTTTGCACCGCGTCTTCAATCCCGCGCTGCAGTTCGCATTGGCGCATCGTGCCATTGCGGTCGGGATGGGAATTGCCTTTCTCGCCGTGGCGGCGCTCCTGGGATCGCGCCTCGGCAGCGAATTTCTTCCGCATTTGGAAGAAGGCAATTTCTGGATTCGCGCTTCCATGCCGATGACGCTTTCGCTGCAGGACGGCGAGGCCGCCACCCGAAAAATGCGCCTGATCTTGTTGAAATATCCCGAGGTCATAACGGTGACGTCCCAGCATGGGCGCCCCGACGACGGCAGCGATGCCTCGCCGTTCTCCAATGTCGAACTGTTCGTACCGCTCAAGCCGCAGGACCAATGGCCGGGCGGAATGACCAAGGATAAACTGACCGGGGAGATCAGCGCCGATTTTCAGCGCGAGCTGCCGGGAATCACCTTCAATTTCTCACAATACATCGAGGACAACATTGAGGAGGCGATTTCCGGCGTAAAGGGCGTCAATTCGGTCAAGATTGTCGGCCCCAATCTCGAAATCCTGACAAAACTGGCCAGGCAGGTCCGCGACCAGATGAGCCAGGTTCGCGGTATTGCCGATCTTGGAATTTTCCCGGTTCTGGGGCAGCCGAACCTCAACATCAAAGTGGATCGCGCCAAGGCGGCGCGATACGGACTGAATTCCGGCGACGTGAATTCGGTCGTTCAGGCGACGCTGGGCGGTGCCGTGGCCACTACGGTTTTGGAGGGCGACCGGCAGTTCGACCTGGTCGTCCGTTACCCTTCCGAATACCGCAACACGATCGACAAGATCAGCGACATCAAGGTGGGGTACACGACCGGCACCGGCGCCAATGCCTACATCCCGTTGCGCGAACTGGCGACCATCACC
The DNA here is from genome assembly GCA_049692035.1 of Rhizomicrobium sp. Lineage (GTDB taxonomy): Bacteria > Pseudomonadota > Alphaproteobacteria > Micropepsales > Micropepsaceae > Rhizomicrobium. The sequence continues at coordinate 21,769 of JBAVOL010000035.1, read as the reverse complement.
TTGGACAATGGCGCGGCGTGGATTTATCACGAAAGCGTGCAACGATTTATTCCCGTCAAATTCAGCGTGCGCGGGCGCGACCTTGGGAGCACGGTGGCCGAAGCGCAGGAGCGCATTGCCAGAAACATCAAATTGCCGAACGGCTACCGGATGATCTGGGCCGGCGAGTTCGAAGAACTTCAGCTCGCCAAAGAGCGCCTGGAGATCATTGTGCCGATCAGCCTGATACTCATTCTGGGCTTGCTTTACACCTTGTTCGATTCGCTGCGCGAGTGCCTTCTGACACTCGTCGGGATTCCTTTCGCGATTGCCGGCGGCGTGCTGGCGCTTTCCGTATCCGGTCTCGATTTCAGCATCTCCGCAGCTATCGGGTTCGTCTCCCTGTTCGGCGTATCGGTCATGAACGGCATTCTGCTGATCACCTATTACAATCAGTCCAGGCTCCGCGGCGGGACGCCGATGGACGCCATGTTTCGCGCCGCCTCCACGCGTATGCGGCCTCTGCTGATGACGAGCCTCTCTGCGTGCATCGGGCTGCTTCCTGCCGCGATTTCCGTCGGCATCGGAAGTCAGGTGCAGCGTCCGCTGGCCACGGTCATCGTTGGCGGCATGCTGATCGGCCCCGTCATGCTGCTGCTCGTCGTGCCCGCGCTGCAAATGGTATTTCTCGGCCATGACGTCGATAAGCCTCAACCGCAACCTCGATCCGGCGAGAAGTAAAATGAAAACGGCGCGCTTCCTTGTCGGCATTGTCGCGCTGGGCGCGCTGACGCTCGGCCAGGCTGCCGGCAATCCTTCCGGTAACCATGCGCATGACAGCAAGCCGCGCGGCTACACAGAGCCGGCAAAAGCAAAGGACTCTGTTTCCGCCGACAGCCACACCACCATAGCGGGGAGCCAGGCCGGCTCCATTCAGACTCAACACGAACTTCCATCGCAAAATGGCCTTTGGCGGCTCGGTCTGGACAATGCTGCCGCCGCACCAAAATTTGGATCTGCGATGCGCAGAAACGCAATTCGCGGCGGACAGCCTGCCCAATTGCCGATTGGCAATCCGTGGACCGGAACATTGTCCCGAAACGTTCCGCACCGGGGCGCAAACGCGGCGATCATCGGTGGATGGCCATTGCCGAACACCAGAAGATCGCCAGCGGTGATCACCGGCACCAACATGAAGCGCAGGCCCTGAATCGATGCGAAAAATGATGCGATATCGCAAGCCACTTGTAACCGCTTTGTTGAGCCTCGCCGCTTCGGCGCTTCTCGCGAATTGCGCAGTTGGGCCCGATTTCGAAAAGCCTGCAGCGCCGCAAGTCGACTTGTATACCCAAAAGGCGCTCCCGGTCACGAGCGGCGCGATCGACGTTGCCGGCGGAGAACCCCAGCACTTTGTCGCGGGCCAGGATATCCCCGGCGCGTGGTGGGAGGTGTTTCGCTCGAAACCGTTAAACGCTTTGATCGAACGTTCTCTCAAGGCCAATCCGGACATCAAGGCGGCGCAGGCGGCATTGACGGTCGCGCGGGAAAATGTGCTGGTTCAGGAAGGCGCCTATTATCCCGAAGTCGCCGGGAGTTTCGCCGCCGCAACACAGAAGACGTCGGCCGAAATCTCGCCCACACCCAGTTCCGGAGCCTTGTATTTCAACCTCTACACGCCGCAAGTGAGCGTGTCGTATGTGCCGGACGTGTTCGGTCTCAACCGGCGCAGCGTGGAATCCCTGGAAGCACAGGCGGAACAGGCACGCTTTGCCTTGGCCGCGACGCATATCACGCTGAGCGCGAATGTCGTTGCCGCCGCCATCCAGGAGGCGTCCTTGCGCGAACAGATCGCCGCGGCCCACCGGCTCGTCGCGATCAACACCGACATGCTGCAGATTTTGCGCGACCAGTTTGCGAAGGGTTACGTCGGCAGGCTCGACGTTGCCGCGCAGGAATCGCAACTCGCGCAAATCGCCGCCACCCTGCCGCCGCTGCTCAAGCAACTGGCGCAACAGCGCGACCTGCTGGCGGCGCTCTCCGGCGGCTTCCCCGGCCATGGCGTGCCCGAACAGTTCGAGCTTTCGAGTTTGCAACTGCCGCACGATTTGCCGTTGAGCCTGCCGTCGCGCCTGGTGGAACAGCGCCCGGATGTGCGCCAGGCCGAAGAAAACCTGCGCGCGGCCAGCGCCCAAATCGGCATCGCCGTCGCCAACCGGCTGCCGAATATCACACTCGCGGCGAATGCCGGCACCGTGGCGCTGACCGCCGGCCAGATATTCGCGGGAGGCGCGGGATTTTGGACGCTGGCCGGCGCCGTGACGCAACCCATTTTCGACGGCGGCGCCCTGCTGCACCGGGAGCGCGCCGCCCGGGCTGCGTATACTCAGGCTGCGGAACAATACCGCAGCACCGTCGTAACCGCCTTCCAGAATGTCGCCGACACGTTGAATGCCCTCGAACAGGATGCTGACGCGCTCACCGCCGCCGCCGCCGCCAGGGATGCTGCCAAGATAAGCTTCGATCTTACCGCCCGGCAATTGAAAGCCGGATATACCGGCAATCTGGCGCTGTTGAACGCCGAGCAAACCTATCAGCAAGCAGTCATCAGCCTCATTCAGGCGCGGGCCAATCGTTATGCCGACACAGCCGCCCTGTTTCAGGCGCTGGGCGGCGGCTGGTGGAACCGCAAGGACGTGACCGCCGAGGCCGCCAATCCTTAGAGCGCCAACATGTGCAAAGGGATCGGAGCGCGGCAATCGAGAGGCTCGTTATCTCATTGTCTCGCCGCCGCATTGTAATATCTTCGCGCTTGCGCACATTTTCGCGCGCACCGCAGAAAGGAAGCCGCCCTGTGACGCGATTGCTGGTTATCGAAGACCATGACGATCTGTCCTCGCTCCTGACTGACGGCTTGAACCGCGCCGGTCTTGCTGCCGATCGGGTCGCCACGCTGGCGGAAGCGCGTGCAGCGCTCGCTTCGAACCGCTATTCCGCCATCATTCTCGATCTGGGCCTGCCGGACGGCGACGGCCTTGCCGTGTTACGCATGCTGCGCGCCGGCGAGGACTCGACGCCCGTGTTGATCTTGAGCGCCCGCGGCGGCGTACAGGACCGCGTACGGGGCATCGAAATGGGTGCCGACGATTATTTGGCGAAGCCGTTTGCGCTCGAAGAACTGGTCGCCCGCATCCGCGCACTGCTGCGCCGCCCGGGAGAATTCCTTGGCAAACCGCTGCGCGCCGGCAATGTCGCATTCGACACCGCCGCGCGGCAGGTGTTCGTGGGCGAGGTTCCGCAATTTCTGTCCGCCCGCGAAATCGATCTCCTCGAAGTCCTGTTGCGGCGCAGCGGCCGCGTCGTATCCAAAGGGCTTGCGGAAGACCATCTGTTCGGACTTTCCGGCGATGTCCGCTCCAACGCGATCGAAGTCTACGTTCACCGCTTGCGCAAACAACTGGCCGACGCGGGCGCCACGGTCGAAATCCATACCGTGCGCGGCGTCGGCTATCTGCTGACCGAAGCAAAACCGTGATAGTGCGGTTCCGCTCGATCCTGTGGCGCATCATTTGGCTGCATATTCTGGCGCTGGCGGCCGCCGCCATCGCGGTGCCGCTCGCCACTTATCTTCTCCTCAATGCGACAACGACAAGCTTCGAGAACCGTACGCTGCAGGCCCATGCCGATACCATCGCATCCTATTTGTCGCCGCGCGGCCGGGACCGATGGACACTCGCGCTGCCGCGCGATCTGCGCACCTTTTACCTGCACGGCTTCGACGGCTTCGCCTATTCCGTTATCGATTCTTCGGGACGCGTGGAATTTTCCTCGCTGCGGGGCGGCGCGCCCATCCTGCGCGGCGATCAGCGTATCGCCGAGGCGGTCTATTTCAACCGGCGCAACGGCAAGGCGATCTATTACGGCGCGAGCATTCCCGAACATCGCGGCAATCAAATTGTCTGGATCGAAGTCGCGCAGGATCTCCAACATCCCGACGTCATCATCGATGACATCGTCGCCAGTTTCCTGCGACGCATCGCGTGGTTCACAATTCCGATCGTGCTCCTTCTGCTCATCGCCGATATCTTCATCGTGCGGGGCGCGCTGCGCCCGCTTCACCAGGCGTCGCAGATGGCGGGCGCGATTGATCCGGCGAGCCTCGAACTGCGTTTGCCCACGCAAGACATTCCCCGTGAAATCCTCCCCTTGGTCCACGCCGTCAATCAGGCCCTGGACCGGCTGGAAAGCGGGTTCGCCACGTTGCGCAACTTCACGGCCGACGCGGCCCACGAATTGCGCACGCCGCTCAGCGTCTTGCGACTGCGGGTCGATACGGTCCTCCCGCCGGAAGCAGCCGGACCGTTGCGCAAGGACATCGACGCGATGAGCCATGTCGTCAATCAATTGCTGGCGGTGGCGGAACTCGAAGGAACAGTGCTCGGGGCGGGGGAAACCGCCGATTTGTTCGGCGTCTGCGCCGATGTCGTCGCCCTCCTCGCCCCCGTCGCCCTCAAGCTGGGCAAGGATATTGCTCTGACCGGCAGCCAGGCGCCCGTCAAGGTCATGGGCAATGCAGCGATGCTGCTGCAGGCCGTCCGAAACCTGGCGGAGAACGCTCTCGCCCATACCCAAGCCGGCACGACGGTTGAAATCGATGTCGCGGACACTGGCATCGTGCGCGTACTCGACGAGGGGCCAGGCATTCCAGAAAGCGAGCGGGCCGTGATTTTCCAGCGATTCTGGCGCCGCGACCGCACCCGGACCGAAGGCGCCGGCCTCGGCCTCGCCATCGTCTGGCGGATCGTCGAGGCGCATGGCGGCGTCGTGGAAGTCGCCAACCGCTCCCCTCGCGGCGCCGTCTTCTCGGTCGCCCTCAAGGTCCTGCCGCCCGATTAAGGCTCGACGCCATCCGCTTTTGCCTTAACCACGACTTAAGCCGGTTGAGACAATATGGCAGATAAAGAGAGCTCCGGCGCATGGCAAAAAAAGAAATTCATTTTGAGGTTTTCAACCGCCATGGCGCCAAGGGCGCATGGACGCTTCACGACGTCACGGCGACCCGGGAAACGGCCCTTAAAATGGCGGCCGAGCTGATGGCCGGGGAAAAAGCCACGGGTGTCAAAGTCGTCAAGGAAACCTACGACAGCGATACCGGCGACTATCTGACGCTGAAGATATTCGAAGACGGGCACACCAAGATGAAGGTGGACCCGGCGGCCGAAGACATGCCCGACGCCCTGCCCTGCTTCAAGCCCGACGATCTGTATTCCTACCATGCGCGCGCCACGCTCTCACGGCTTCTGAGGGAGTTTCTCGCGCGCAATAAGATCACCATCACCGAACTCATCCACCGCGCCGACTGCCTGGAAACGCTCGAAGCCACCGGCTCGGTCTACCAGCATGCCGTGCAGAAGGTTGCGGTGGCGCAGGCCGCATCGACCGCCGTGCCGGTCCAGCAGATCATCAAGAGCCTCAACGACCTCGCAACCAAAGCCATTCACCGCGTCTATCGCGATGCAAAGCGAAACTATTTTCCCCATGCGAAGGTCGGCGAGTTTGGTGCGCTCGCCGACAAGCTCGCAGGCGAAAGCGACGGCAGTTACGTGTTCAATGGCACACTGGCGCGTCATCTCGCCGACGGCCAGAGTTGGCACGAAAAGCTCGTGATGCTTCTCGCTGTGATGCAGGAAGCTCCGGCCGGCGGACCCGGCCATAGGCTTCTTCTGGGCGCCGTCGACAACCTCGTCGCCGAAATTCTCGCGGGCTCCGCCGCGCTTCGCGATCTGATCGGCGAAAGCGAGAATCTGGGTCAGGCGATGCTGGTGCTCGTCGGTCTGTTCCTCGGCGATGTATCTCCCGGCGGAGACACCAGCGCAGGATTGGCGTCACTCGCCGAGAAATTCGCCGAAGATCACCTGCCCAAAGCGCGCATCGCGATCGCCAACCGTATCATTGCCGAATTGAAGAGCACGCGGCGCCTTTGTCCCGCTTCGCTGTTCGACGAGCTCACCTTGCTGCGCAGAATCGCCAACCGCCTCGTGCTCGGCGATCGCAGCTATATGAGCCACGAGAATCTGATCGCCGCATTCACGCTGCGCTCACGCCGGCTCGTGGCCCAAGATTCGATCAATGAATATATTGGCCAAATCACTGCGCCCGATGCCAAGTTCGAGCGATTGCTGCAGGTCGAAGAAAACATCATCGGGGCCGATAACAAGCGACAACTGGCCAATTCGCTGCAGCAGATCCTCGCCTCCAAGGCCTTCGAAGCGCATTTTCTGACGGGACAAGCGCCGGTGATGATGCGGCTGAAGCGGCTGGCCGAATTGCAGGCATGCGTGCGCCGGTCCAATTTCCAGGACAATCACCGCGTGGAATTTGCCGATACGCTCGACCAAATCGCGAATGACGTGGAGAGCCGCGGCAAAGTACTCAAGGCGCTGTACGACAACCTTCCGGGCCCCGCCGAGCGCGCGCTGGCGATCCTCAAACTCTGCGCCAACGGCGCGCTGACGGAAGGCCGCATGACCGCCAAGGCGCGCGATATCATTCTGGCCACGCTCCGCCAGCCAGGTTTCCTGACCGGCTATCTGGCCAAGACGCGCAGCACGGAGGCCGGCGATTCCGAACGCGCCATAGTCGAACTGGTGCAAATGCTCGACAGCGCCGGCATCTCCCGCGAGACGGGACTGAAGTCGATCGCGGCGTGAAGGCACGCTCGCGCTTCCGGACGGAAAAGTGCTTCACACTTTTCCTGGAAGCGCTCAATGCGCCTCGTCCCAATTGTCGGCGGCGCGGGCGTCGACGACGAGGGGCACGGAAATCTCCAGCGCCGGCAGCGAGGCTTTTTCCATCACGGCGCGCGCCGTTGCACAGGTGGCCTGGGCTTCCTTTTCGGGTGCTTCGAAAATCAATTCGTCATGCACCTGCAACAGCATTTGCGCGGCGAGCCCGCCTTTTGCCAATGCGTCAGGCAAGCGAATCATGGCGCGGCGGATGATGTCGGCGGCAGTGCCCTGAATCGGCGCATTGATGGCGGCGCGTTCGGCGCCGCCGCGCAAGCCCTGATTCGTCGCCTTGATCTCGCGGATATGGATGCGCCGGCCGAACAGCGTTTCGACATAGCCGTGTTCGCGGGCAAACGCCTTGGTGCGTTCCATGTAATCGCGAATGCCCGGGAAGCGCTGAAAATATTTCTTGATGTAATCGTCGGCTTCGCTGCGCCCGATGCCCAGCTGGTTGGCAAGACCGAAACCGGAAATGCCGTAGACGATGCCGAAATTGATCGCCTTGGCTCGGCGCCGGATTTCCGCAGGCATGTCCTTTACGGGCACGCCGAATATCTCCGAGGCCGTCATCGCATGGATATCGAGGCCTTCGGCGAACGCCTTTTTCAGCGCCCGAATATCGGCGATGTGCGCGAGGAGCCGCAATTCGATCTGGCTGTAATCGGCACTGATGAGCTTCATGCCCTTCGCCGCGATGAACGCCGCGCGAATGCGTCGCCCCTCTTCGGTGCGGACCGGAATGTTCTGCAGATTGGGATCGGTGGAGGCGAGCCTGCCCGTCGAGGTCGCGGCCATGGCGTAGGAAGTATGCACCCGTCCGGTCCTGGGATTGATGTAGCCGGGCAACGCGTCGGTATAGGTGCCGCGCAGCTTCTGCAATTGCCGCCAGGCGAGCACCTTCTTGGGCATCTCGTGGCCCTGGGCCGCCAGATCTTCGAGAACATCCGCGTCGGTCGACCACGCGCCCGTCTTGGTCCGGCGCCCGCCTGCCAGCTTGAATTGATCGAACAGGATGTCGCCCAATTGCTTGGGCGAGCCGATGTTGAAGCTGCCGCCGGCCAGTCTGTGGATTTCGGTTTCGAGTGCCGCCATGGCATGGGCGAAATCGTTGGACAGGCGGCGCAGGCGATCGGGATCGATAGTAATGCCCGCCCGCTCCATGTCGGCGAGTACGGGAACAAGCGGCCGCTCGAGCGTCTCGTAAACCGCCACTTTGCCCTCCGCCACCAGCCGCGGCCGCAGCAGCGCGTGCAGGCGCAAGGTGACGTCGGCATCTTCCGCCGCATAGCGCGTGGCTTGCGCGATCGGCACGCAGTCGAAGGTGATCTTTTCCTTGCCCTTGCCGGCCACCTCGCCGAATGAGATCGGCCGATGGCCGAGATGGAGTTCCGACAAAGCGTCCATGCCGTGGCCGTGCAGGGATGCTTCGAGCACATAGGAGATCAGCATCGTGTCGTCGAACGGCGTCACGCGGATGCCGCGTTGGAGCAGAATCAGGAAATCGTATTTCAGGTTCTGCGCGATCTTGAGGACGCTTGCGTCTTCCAGCAGCGGCTTCAGCCGCGCGATCATTTCCGCTTCGCCCAGCTGCACGATATCCCCGGCACCGCCGAGATCGAGACCGCTGCCGGCGCGATGGCCGCACGGGATGTAGCACGCTTCATTCGGCGCCACCGCCAGCGAGACGCCGCACAATTGCGCCTGCATCGCATCGAGCGATGTGGTCTCGGTATCGACGCAGACACGGCCGATTGCGCGTGCCCGTGCGATCCAGTGGTCGAGCCGCGCAAACGTCGTCACCGTTTCGTAGGCGTCATAGCGAATCGGCTTGACCAGCGCGCCGCGATCCATGACGGCGCCGGGCGCGCCGATCGCCGCCGTTTGCGAATCGCGTTGCGCCGGGCGCGGCGAAGGCGGTTGTGGCGATGGGGCACCTGCCGCAGCACCGGATGCGGCGACCGGCTCCGCCGCAATCGCATCGATATCTGCGATGCCGAAATGTGACGCCGCGCGGCGCGCGAGGCTGGCAAATTCCATCGTCTTGAGAAAGCCGATCAAGGTCGGCGGATCGGGCTCGCCGGTACCGAATTCGTCGATTCCGTGTTTCAGCACCACGTGATCGTCGAGCGTCACGAGCTTGCGCGAAATGCGCGCATTTTCGGCGTTCCCGATCAGCGTCTCGCGCCTTTTGGGTTGTTTGATTTCGTTCGCGCGCGCCAGCAGCGTTTCGAGATCGCCATAGGCATTGATCAGTTCGGCCGCGGTCTTGATGCCGATGCCGCGCACGCCCGGCACGTTGTCGGTCGAATCGCCGGCGAGCGCCTGGACCTCGACGACCTTCGAGGGCGGCACGCCGAATTTTTCGATGACATCGGCCGACCCCAGTCGCTTGGTCTTGACCGGATCGAACAATTCCACCGCGCCATCGACGACGAGCTGCATCAAATCCTTGTCGGACGATACGATGGTGACCTTGATGCCGGCCTCGCGCGCGATTCGCGCATAGGTCGCGATCAGATCGTCGGCCTCGAAGCCCGGCTCCTCGATCGCTGGCACGCCAAAGGCGCGTGTCGCCTCGCGCACCAGCGGGAATTGCGGGATCAAATCCTCCGGCGGCTCGGGGCGGTTGGCCTTGTAGAGCGGGTAGAGATCGTTGCGGAACGTCTTCTTGCCCGCGTCGAAGATCACCGCCAGGTGAGTCGGCTTGTCGCCCGCCTTGGTGTCCTCCAGCAGCTTCCACAGCATGTTGGCGAAACCGGAGACGGCGCCGGTCGGCAAGCCGTCGGCCTTGCGCGACAGCGGCGGCAGCGCGTGATAGGCGCGAAACAGATAGCCCGATCCGTCGATCAGATAGAGATGATCGCCCGACTTGACGGGACGGCGGGCCGTTTGCGTCAATGCGAGCCTGCTCCCGGCTTCAGCACGAACCGGCGGTCGCAATAGGGGCATTCGACGAAATTCTCGTCGCCCATTTCGAGATAGACGCGCGGGTGGCCGAGCGCCCCGCCACCGCCGTCGCAGGAGACGCGGCGGGTGTCGACTTCGATGATTTCGGGGGCTTCGACGGCCATGGAAAAAATTCCTGATTCTGAGGCGGGAGGGGATCATAGCGAGCGTGGGGAGCGCTGCAACCGAGCGCGAAGCGGGGCGGATTGAAAGTTAGGCCTCCGTCCAGCCCATTGCTTCCCTGAAATCGGCAAAACACGTTGGGCATACCCATTCGTACCGCGCCCCATGCTGGTAATCGGCGGTGGTCGTATAGCCCTCTCGTTCGATGGGTTCGAGGTCCGACTCGCGTTCTGCAAATTTGGCCCAGCACCCCACACAATGGTCATGGTCCCATCCAGGCCTATAAGCGCGATACAGCATTCTCTGGAAGCGTACACCGCGAAGGTAAGGCTGGGTCTGAAGATGCTCGAAACGGGAATCTGCCGTCATTTGAATTTCCAATCGCTCATGGGATACTAGCCTCGTGACCAAGCGCCTCAAACGCTCCGTCGACTTTATGGACGACTTCATTTATTCTCGTATTTTGCTGGGCAGAGCTATCGCAAAAAAAAGCATGTCATTCCCGGCCGAGCGAAGCGAGGGGAAGGGAACCCAGGTGGGCGAGCCGTTCCAATCTATGCGGTTGGCTGCAACCCAAAGAATCGTTCAGCACGCAAACATCGTGCAGCTTCTCGACCTGGGTCCCCTTCCCTCGCCGCGCTCAGGCGCGGCTCGCCGGGGATGACATGCGAAGATGAGATGAAGTAGCTTCCCCCCATGGTCACGCTGAACCGCATCTATACCAAGACCGGCGATGCCGGCGAAACCGGGTTGGGCGACGGCACGCGGCTGCCGAAATATGCACTGCGCATTGCCGCCTATGGCACCGTCGACGAGGCCAATTCCGTGATCGGCATCGTCCGTCTCCACACCCAGGGCGAGATCGACGCCATGCTCGCCCGCATCCAGAACGATCTGTTCGATCTCAGCGCCGATCTGTGCGTGCCGGAAACCAGCAAGCACGCCGCCCGGGCATTGCGCATCGCCGACGCCCAAGTCGAACGGTTGGAGCGTGAACTCGATGCGATGAACAGCGAACTCACGCCGCTCAAATCCTTCACGCTGCCGGGCGGCACGGCGGCGGCCGCCTATCTCCACCTCGCCCGCACCGTCGTGCGGCGCGCCGAGCGGCTGATGGTGGAACTGGCCGGACAGGAAAAATTAAATGCGGCGGCCCTCAAATATGTGAACCGGCTGTCGGACCATTTGTTCGTCGCGAGCCGCTTCGTCAACGACAAGGGCGCCAAAGACGTGTTGTGGACGCCCGGCGCCAATCGCTGAGATCAGGCCACGTCGGCGACGCGCCGTCCGAACAGGAAGGCGAGGATGACGCCGAGGACGCCCGTCAGGCTCCAGGCCGGCAGCGACAAGACCCTGCTGATCCAGCCGGACACCAGCACGGGCAGCGAATGCTGCAGCCATGCCGTGAACGCAACCGCGCTGCTCTTGTTCAGCAACATCCACACCTGCTCGATCGAGCGCACCGTAATTACCCCGCCCTTTTCGAGCGACGTCACCAAATCGGCGCCCAGCAACATGAGCGCAAAGACAATCAGAATGAGACTGACAAATCGCAGCGCCACAGACATGGCCCAAAATCCCCCACCCACATGCCGACACGAGGCCCGGCCATTACGGCACAGGCTAGCAGCATTTTTGTTGCGCACAAGAATGGTTAGTTGTGATTAACCATTCTTGCAGCGACAAACATCGAACTTTGCAGCATTTGTATCATGATCGCGCATAGGTATTGCCCAATTGGACGGCAGAGCGCGCGAAACTTCGGCAGACCCGCCGGCGTCACCGTCAACCTCGGGCATGGCGCTTGCCTTTCGCAATTGAGCGCGACCAACGTAAATCGTCGTTGGCGGCCGGGCGACGCGCAACCGCAGACATCCGGGGCGCACGTGTCCCGTAAACAAAAGAACCCTTGGCCGGTTTGGCCAAGGGTTCTTCGTGCAACGCAAAATGTCGATCCCGCGCTCAGCCAGCCGGCTGCTCGCCTTCGGTTGCCTGCTTCTTGCTGAGGTCTTCGCCCGTCACCTGATCGACGACCTTCATCGAAAGCTTCACCTTGCCGCGATCGTCGAAGCCCATCAGCTTCACTTTCACGCTGTCGCCCTCCTTCACCACATCGCTGGTCTTGGCGACGCGCTTCGACGCCAGCTCGGAGATGTGGACGAGGCCGTCCTTGGGTCCGAAGAAGTTCACGAAAGCGCCGAAATCCATCACCTTCACGACCTTGCCGTCATAGATCTCGCCGATTTCGGGTTCGGCAACGATGCCCCTGATCCATTTGAGCGCGGCCTTGATCGATTCGGCGTCGGAGGACGCGATCTTCACCGTGCCGTCGTCCTCGACGCTGATCTTGGCGCCGGTCTTTTCCACGATTTCGCGGATCACTTTTCCGCCAGTGCCGATGACTTCGCGAATCTTGTCGGTCGGAATCTTGATCTGTTCGATGCGCGGCGCGTGCTCGCCCAATTGCTCGCGGGCGCGACCGATCGCCTTCGCCATTTCGCCGAGGATATGCAAACGGCCGCCGCGCGCCTGATCGAGTGCGACGCGCATGATCTCTTCGGTGATGCCTGCGATCTTGATGTCCATCTGCAGCGAGGTGACACCCTGATCGGTGCCGGCCACCTTGAAGTCCATGTCGCCGAGATGATCCTCGTCGCCCAGAATATCGGACAGAACAGCGTAGCGTTCGCCTTCGAGGATGAGGCCCATGGCAATGCCGGCGATCGGACGGGTGAGCGGAACGCCCGCATCCATCAGCGCGAGCGAAGTGCCGCACACCGTCGCCATGGAGGACGAACCGTTCGATTCGGTGATCTCCGAAACGATGCGGATGGTGTAGGGAAAATGCTCCTTCGCCGGCAGCATCGGATGGACGGCGCGCCAGGCGAGCTTGCCGTGTCCGATCTCGCGCCGGCCGGGCGCGTTCATGCGGCCCGTTTCGCCGACCGAATAAGGCGGAAAATTGTAGTGCAGCATGAAGTGCTGCTTGTAGGTGCCTTCCAGCGAATCGACGAATTGTTCGTCTTCGCCGGTGCCGAGCGTTGCGACGACGAGGGCTTGCGTCTCGCCGCGGGTGAACAGCGCGGAGCCGTGCGTGCGCGGTAGCGTTCCCACCTCGGCCATGATCGGACGCACGGTCTTGAGATCGCGCCCGTCGATGCGCCGCCCCGTATCGAGCACGGCGAAACGCATGATTTTGGCTTCGAGATCGTGAAACAGGTTCTTGAACCTGCTTTCGGCAAGCTTGCCGTCGCCCTCGCCGACGAACTCCGCCGCCGCCGCTTTGCGAATACCGTCGATGCTGTCACGGCGCACATGCTTTTCGGAGATCTGGAACGCCGCTTTCAAATCGGCGCCGGAAAAACGTTCGATTGCCTCGGCGGCCGTCTGGTCTTCGGCTGCCGGAAGAGCACGCGGTTCCTTGGCCGCGCGTTCGGCAAGACGAATGATGCCGTCGATCACGGGCTGCATGGATCTGTGCCCGAACATTACGGCGCCGAGCATCACCTGCTCGGACAATTCCTTCGCTTCGGATTCGACCATCAGCACCGCATCGGCCGTGCCGGCAACGACGAGGTCGAGCGCCGAATTCGGCATTTCGTCGATCTGCGGATTGAGCTTGTATTCACCGTTGATGTAGCCGACGCGCGCCGCCCCGATCGGGCCCATGAACGGAATGCCCGAAATGGTGAGCGCGGCGGAGGCCGCGACCAGTGCCACCACGTCGGGGTCGTTTTCCATGTCGTGGCTGAGCACGGTGACGATGACCTGCGTCTCGTTGCGGTAACCTTCGGCGAAGAGCGGACGAATCGGCCGGTCGATCAGGCGCGACACCAGCGTCTCGCGCTCGGTGGGCCTGCCTTCGCGTTTGAAATAGCCGCCCGGTATCTTGCCGGCGGCGAAATATTTCTCCTGGTAGTTGACGGTCAGGGGGAAGAAGTCGATGCCCGCCTTTGCCGAATGTGCACCAACAGCGCAGGCAAGAACCACGGTCTCGCCATAGGTGGCAAAGATTGCGCCGTCAGCCTGACGCGCCACTTTGCCGGTTTCGAGCACGAGCGTGCGCCCGCCCCATTCGATTTCTTCTCTTACGATCTTAAACATTCCTGCGTTCCTTCTCTCCCGCCGCCGGATTGCGGCGGGTTCTGTTTCGGCGCCCACACGCATGCGCGAGCGCCAGGACCGGGCCCCCGATTTAATCGGGAATTGCCCGCATCCATGCTTGATGAAGAGGACAGGCGGGCGGGACGCCCGCGGTCCCAGAAAGGCCGCGACGGGCCTGGCGCCATGCGCCTGCTCAGCGCCTCAAGCCGAGCCGCGCGATCAGCGAATCGTAGCGCTTCACGTCGATGGCCTTGATGTAGTCGAGGAGCCGACGGCGCGTCGACACGAGCTTGATCAAGCCGCGGCGCGAGTGGTTGTCCTTGACGTGGGTCTTGAAGTGGTCGGTCAAATTGGCGATGCGTTCGGAAAGCACAGCAACCTGCACTTCGGGCGAGCCCGTATCGCCTTCCTTGGCGCCGTATTCGGCAATGAGAGCCTGTTTGCGTTCTGTAGTGATAGACATTCGGTCATCCAGTTCCAAAGTTGAAAACACGAAACGGCTTTAACTCCCCTTGCGCCAATTCGGCGAGCGCAACCGGCTCGCCTCCCGCGGTTGAGAGAAAGACCGTAAGCCCCTGAAGATCGTCGCCCGGCTCGGTTTCTTCGGCGATGCGGGCAAACAGGTTTGCCCGCATCAAAATCGAATTGCCGCTGCGCAGACGAACCGCATCCGGGCCCGTAACGGCCAACGCCGGGATGCCGTCCAGCGCGGTCGAAATAGGCCTCAGGTGCTCGAAAGCGGCGGGACTATGCATAAAAGCCTTCAGCTTTTCCAGCGGAATTGCGTCGGCGACCGAGAACCGTCCGATCGCCATGCGCCGGAGCGACGAAACATGCCCCACCGTGCCCAGCGCCAGCGCTATGTCCCGCACCCAGGCCCTGACGTAAGTGCCTTTGCCGCATACCATTTCGAACTCGGAATGGTCGCAATCGCTCTGCGCGACGAGGCGCACTTCGTGGACCGAAACCGTCCTCGGCTCAAGCGTCACCGCCTCGCCCTCGCGCGCCAGATCATAGGCCCGCTCGCCCCGGACCTTGATGGCGGAATAGGCAGGCGGCACCTGCACGATCTCTCCGGTGAAACGCGGCAGTGCCGCCTCGATCGCTTCCCGGCTGGGTCGATGGGCCGACTTCGCCGTCACTGCGCCTTCGGCATCGTCGCTGTCGCGGCCCTCGCCCCAGCACGCCGTGAAGCGATAGGTTTTTTCGGATTCCATTGCATAGGGAACGGTCTTCGTCGCTTCGCCGAGGGCAACCGCAAGTACGCCCGTCGCCATCGGATCGAGCGTTCCGGCATGGCCCGCCTTCTGCGCATCGAACACGCGCTTCACCGCGCCCACCACTTGCGTCGACGTCACCCCGACCGGTTTGTCGACGATCACCCAGCCGTGGACGGCTGCACCCTTTCGCCTACGCGCCATCGCCGTCGTCGATCTCGCTTGCGTCCGGCGTCGCCAGATCGGCCTGCACGCGTGCCGATTTGAGCAAACCTTCTATGCGCTCTGCTTCCGCGAAAGACGTGTCTTCTATGAAGCGCAGCTCGGGCGTGAATTTGAGGGCGATCATCCGGCCCATCAGCCCGCGCAGGAAACCCTTGTGGCGATTGAGCGCGGCGATGACGGGCCCGGCGTTCTTGCCGCCCAGCGGCTCGCAGAAGACGCTGGCATGGCGCATGTCCGGCGAGGGCACAACTTGGGTGACCGTCACCGAGACGCCATCGAGTTCGGGATCGCTTACTTCGCCGCGGCTGAGAATGTCGGAGAGCGCATGGCGCAGCAACTCGCCCACCCGCAGCTGGCGCTGCGACGGCCCCCGCTTCGCACCAAGGCGCGTATTCTGGCGCGCGCCCGGTTTCGATCTGTGTACGGATGATGCGGAATGGCGGCGCGGCATGGCGTGCTCCAGCAAATGGGGCAATGGAAACGTCGGGCCCGTCAAAGCGCGCGCTTGACGGTCTCGACCTCATAGCACTCGATGGTGTCGCCCTTCTGGATATCCTGGTAGTTGGCGAACGACATGCCGCATTCCTGACCGGCCAGGACTTCGCGCACTTCGTCCTTGAAGCGCTTGAGCGTCGACAATTCGCCTTCGTGGATGACGACATTGTCACGGATGAGGCGCACCTTGGCGCCGCGCCGCACCACGCCTTCGCTGACACGGCAGCCGGCGACCTTGCCCACTTTCGAAATCGTGAACACTTCGAGAATCTCGGCATTGCCCAGGAATTTCTCGCGCGTCTCCGGCGCCAGCAGGCCGGACAGCGCTGCCTTCACGTCGTCGACGACGTTGTAGATGATGTTGTAATAGCGGATTTCGACGCCATCCCTGCGGGCGCGGTCGCGCGCCTGGTTATTGGCGCGGACGTTGAATCCGATCACTGCCGCCCCGCTCGCATGCGCCAGGATCACGTCGGATTCGGTGATGCCGCCGACGCCGCCTTGCAGCACCTGCACGCCCACCTCGTCGGTGCCGAGCTTGGTGAGCGCGCCCTGGATGGCTTCGACCGAGCCCTGCACGTCGGCCTTGATGACAAGCGGCAACAGCCGCTTCTCGCCTTCCGCCCGGCTCTTCAGAAGCTGATCGAGCGTCTGGCGCGCGATGGTGGCGTGGCGTTGCTCGCGGCGCTTGCGGGCACGATATTCGGTGACCTCGCGGGCGCGGGCTTCGGATTCGACGACGACGAATTCGTCGCCGGCTTCCGGCACGGCGGAAAGGCCGAGCACTTCCACCGGCACGGACGGGCCTGCCGCGTCGATGCTTTCACCGCGATCGTTGACCAGAAGACGCACGCGCCCGAATTCGGCGCCGGCGACCAGGATATCGCCCACATGCAGCGTACCGCGCTGGACCAGCACCGTCGCCACCGGCCCGCGTCCCTTGTCGAGCTTGGCCTCGATGACGGCGCCTTCTGCCGCACGTTCGGCATTGGCCTTGAGGTCGAGCAGTTCGGCCTGCAGCAGGATCGTTTCTTCGAGCTTGTCGAGATTGATGCCCTTGGTGGCCGAGACTTCGATGGCCAGCGTCTCGCCGCCGAGGTCTTCGACCTGAATCTCGTGTTGCAGCAATTCGTTCTTGACGCGCGCGGGATTGGCGTCGGCCTTGTCGATCTTGTTGATCGCCACGATGATCGGCACACCCGCGGCCTTGGCGTGCGAAATGGCTTCGACGGTCTGCGGCATGACGCCGTCATCGGCCGCCACCACCAGCACGACAATGTCGGTCACTTTGGCGCCGCGCGCGCGCATCGCGGTGAACGCGGCGTGGCCCGGCGTGTCGAGGAACGTAATCTTGGCGCCCGATTTGAGCTGCACCTGATAGGCGCCGATATGCTGGGTGATGCCGCCCGCTTCGCCCGCGGCGACGTCGGTTCTGCGCAACGCATCGAGAAGCGATGTCTTGCCATGGTCGACATGGCCCATCACGGTCACGACCGGCGGACGGGCTTTGAGCATTCCCGCATCGTCCTCGTGGCCCTTGAGGCCTTCGAGCACGTCGGCCTCCGCGACCCGTTTGACGGTATGGCCGTATTCCGCGGCCACGAGTTCGGCCGTATCGGCGTCGATCACATCGTTGATCTGCGCCATGATGCCGTTCTTCATCAGCACCTTGATGACGTCCACGGCACGGCGCGCCATGCGGTTGGCCAATTCCGACACGGTGATCGTTTCGGGAACCGTGACTTCGCGCGGGCCTGCCGGCGCCGGCGCCTGTTGCTGTCCCGCACGATTGACACGCTGCAAATGGCGACGAAACGCGGCGAGCGAACGCGTGCGCTCGTCGTCGTCGGTCAATGCCTTGGTTACCGTCAGCTTGCCGCGGCGGCGCGCGTCCGGTGCCTTGCGGACGACGGGCGCCTTGGGCGCGGTCTTGCCGCCCGGCTTCTTGGATGCCGTTTCTTCTTCTTCCTCGACCTGCGGACGCGCGCGGCGCGGCGCTTCGGCCGGACGTTCGACGGTCTTGGCGGGCGCCTCTTCCTTCTTTTCGAGGCGACGGGTCGCTTCTTCTTCGGCGTGACGGCGGGCGGCTTCATCGGCCGCCTTGCGCGCATCCTCTTCGGCTTTGCGCTTCTCGGCCGCAACACGCTCCTGGGCCAGACGCGCTTCTTCGATTGCGCGGTGGCGCGCTTCCGCGTCGGCACGCTTGCGGGCCTCGGCCTCGGCGACACGGGCATCGGCAAGTGCGCGGCTGCGTGCTTCCTTTTCTTCGTCGGTGAGCTGACGCAGCACGACACCGGCGCGCGACTGGCTTTCGCGCAGCGCGGCGGAGGCCGTCTGCGTGGACAAGGGCTGGACCGGTTCGACGGGCGCTGCCGTTGGCGCTTGCTTGGGCTTCTCGGGCGCCGTCGGCGCCTTGGCCGCAGGTGGAGCCGGAATCGTCGGTGCCACGCGCGCGCGCTTCTTCTCGACCACGACCGCCTTGGTGCGGCCATGGCTGAAACTCTGTTTGACGGTCGATGTTTCCGTCTTCTTGAGTGACAGGGTCTTGCCCGTGCGTCCCGCCTGGGCAGAACTGTCGTTCGTCTCGCTCATTCTTGTCCTTTTTCCGGGGCGGGAGTGGAACCCGCCAGTCCAACGCCCCGCCGCGCGCCAACTTCACGCTGCGCAACACGCCGAAAACCTTCAAGCCGTGCCGCCTCGAAGAGCAATCGTTCCGCAAGCCGCCCAGGTTTGAGGGCTGCATGTATCACATTCTCCCGGCCCAGGGCCAAGCCCAATTCCGCGCGCGTGAGACAATCGACGAAGCCTGCCTTAACCCCTTGTGCAAACGCCGCATTCTTGAGTTTTCGGCGGCCATCCGCCGCACCGTCGCTGGCTTCGACCAGCACCGCCGGGGGTAACGGTGCCGCCAGCGCGCGCGCGACATTGTCGAAGCCTAGAACGAGCGCTCCGGACTTCCTGGCGATTCCGAGATCGCCGATCATCCGGCGCACCAGCTGCGCCTCGACGCGATCGGGCAGATCCTTCGCCGCCACAACCGGCGCCTTCGCGGCACGGGAAAATTGGTTCCTGGCGATGGCCCGTTCCAGCGTCGCGCGATCGGCTTTCACCCACATGCCGCGCCCCGGCAAAGTTCCCGCGATGTCGGGAACGATGTGGCCGTCGGGATCTGCGACGAAGCGCACGCGCGCGCCGTCGGGCAGAATCTCGCCCGTGACGATGCAGCGCCGCTCGCGCCCCGGCTCGTCGTCTTTATCCTTCAATGCGACCGCGGCAGCGTTCACCCTTCGCCGTCCTCCGCCGTTTCTTCCCCGCCGGCCTCTTCGCCTTCCGCAGACGCCTCTTCGAGCGGCGCTTCGATCCAGCCGGCCTTGACGCGCGCCGTCATGATGATGGCGTTGACGTCGTCCGGCGTGAGGTCGAAACCTTCGAGTGCGCCGGACACACGCACGCGTTCCTTGTCCTTCGTCACTTCGTAATAGCCGAGCAGGTCGTCGGTCGCGCAGCCGGCCAAATCTTCGAGCGTCTTGATGCCGCCTTCGCCCAGGGCGACCAGCATCGCCGGCGTCACGCCTTCGACTTCGGCGACCTCGTCTTCGACGCCGAGCGCACGGCGCTTGTCGTCCAGTTCCTGATTGCGCGCTTCGATATATTCGACCGCGCGGCTTTGCAGTTCCTGCGCCGTCTCTTCGTCGAAACCTTCCACCGCCGCCAGATCGTTGAGCGGCACATACGCCACGTCTTCGACATCGGCGAAGCCTTCGGATGCGAGAAGCTGGGCGACGGTTTCGTCGACGTCGAGCGCCGCCATGAACAGCTGGGTGCGTTCGGCGAATTCCTTTTGCCGGCGTTCGGATTCTTCCTGCTCGGTCAAGATGTCGATCTGCCAGCCCGTCAGTTGCGAGGCCAGACGCACATTCTGCCCGCGGCGGCCGATGGCGAGCGAGAGCTGTTCGTCGGGCACCACCACTTCGACGCGATGGGTGTCTTCGTCGAGCACGACCTTGGACACTTCCGCCGGCGCCAACGCGTTGACGATAAAGGTCGCGGGTTCGCCCGACCACGGAATGATGTCGATGCGTTCGCCCTGCAGTTCCTGCACCACGGCCTGAACGCGCACGCCGCGCATGCCGACGCAGGCGCCCACCGGATCGATCGAGGAATCCTTGGAAATCACCGCGATCTTGGCCCGCGAGCCCGGATCGCGCGCCACGGCGCGGATCTCGATGATGCCGTCATAGATTTCCGGCACTTCCTGCGCGAACAGGCGCACCATGAATTGCGGGTGGCTGCGGGACAGGAAAATCTGCGGGCCCCGCGTCTCGCGGCGCACGTCGTAGATATAGGCGCGGATGCGGTCGCCGGTGCGGAAGCTTTCGCGCGGGATCATCTCGTCGCGGCGCACGACGCCTTCGGCCTTGCCCAGATCGACCACGACGGAACCGAACTCCACGCGCTTGACGATGCCGTGAATGATTTCCCCGATGCGGTCCTTGTATTCCTCGTATTGGCGCTCGCGCTCGGCGTCGCGCACCTTCTGCACGATGACCTGCTTGGCGTTTTGCGCATTGATACGGTTGAAATCGACGGGCGGCAGCGTCTCGGCGATGATATCGCCGACCTGGGCTGCGGGATTGCGCGCGCGCGCATCTTCGAGCGAAATCTCGGTCTTGTTGTTCTCAACCAGTTCGACGACGTTGAGATAGCGCGAAACATGGGTTTCGCCGGTCTTGGGATCGATCTCGACCTTGATCTCGTTCTCGCTGCCGTAATGGGCCTTCGCGGCGCGCTGCATCGCCTCTTCCATCGCGTGCAGCACCACCGACTTGTCGATCGACTTGTCGCGCGCGACCGCATCGGCGATCTGCAAGAGTTCCATCCGGTTGGCGGAAATGGCCATATCAATTCTCTCCTACTGTGGCAGCGTTTTGCGCGCCTTCAAATCTTCTTCGATCAGTCTGTCGGTGAGCACGAGCTTGGCTTCGGCGATATTGCGGAAGGCGAACTTCATGCGCGTGCCCCCCGCGTCGAGCACCACGTCGTTGCCGTCCAGACCCAGCAGCAGACCCTTGAAGCGCCTCCTGCCGGTCTCGTCGGGCGCGTTCAGCTCGAGCTTTGCCTCATGGCCCGCCCAGCGGGCGAAATCGGTGATGCGGGTCAGCGGCCGGTCGATGCCGGGCGAAGACACTTCGAGCACATATTCGCCCTCGATCGGATCTTCCGCATCGAGAAATTCCGACAGCGCCCGCGACAGCCTGGCGCAATCTTCCACGTCCATCAGCCCGTCGGCGCGCTCGGCCATCACCTGCAACGTCTTGCGCTTGGTGCCGATCAGGCGCAGGCGCACGAGGCGATAGCCCGCCGCCTCGACGACGGGGGCGATGATCGGCTCCAGATGCGACATGGCCGTGAGAATGGCCGGCTCCTACTGCAAACGACGAAAAACTAAAACCCGTCCCGCGCGGCGGTCCTTGTAGACTGCCACCGAACCTCATTTCTGATGTGCGGGAATGACCGGGATATACGCCGTCAGGCGTTGAAGTTCAAGGTGTAGAATTTTGGGGTGTTAATACAGCTTGAAAACTTGGCCATGACGCCTGCAGCGACATATGGAACAGCGCTACCATCCAGGCGCCGGCAGAGATGCCCCGCTTCTTCCAGGCTTTACCGGGCCCAAATATGCACAAAACCGGAAGCAGCGCGTAATGGCATCGCTAAAACCAAGCTTTTCGCCCCCTTTAAGCGCCCGTTGAGGTCGCGCACTCGCCTCTAGAGCAAATTCCCTGAAATACGAGTCGCGAGGGATTCCCCCCGCGGACGAGCTGTGATTCGATTCTTCTGGTGATTGCCGGGAGATTCGGATGGGCAAGCCCTACAGCATGGATTTGCGCGAGC
>JBAVOL010000034.1:0-164843 GCA_049692035.1 Rhizomicrobium sp. | reverse complement strand
CGCCGGTTCCGTTTCTCAATAAGGGATGATCTGCGCCGGCGAAATGCCCCGAAGCCGTCCCCCCAAAGACCGGGCGACATTACCCGCCGCACTTCATGCGTCATTGCGGCGAAGCGTCGCACAAGTGACGGATGGGACGGAGGAAAAGGCGAAAACGATGAATCCGATTGTGATTATTCCCGCACGGCTGGCGTCGACACGCCTTCCCAACAAGCCTCTGGCCGATATTGCGGGCGTCACGATGATCGAACGCGTCTGGCGGCAAGCGGTCGCAGCCGGGCTCGGTCCCGTCTTGGTTGCGGCTGCCGAACCTGAAATCGTTGAGGTGATTGCACGCGCCGGGGGCCGCGCTGTCCTCACCGATCCTGGTCTTCCTTCGGGATCGGACCGCGTGTTCGCCGCGCTTGAAACGGTCGATTCCGAGCGTGCGCACGATGTCGTCGTCAATCTGCAGGGCGATTTGCCGGCACTCGATCCCGCCCTCATTCGTGCTGTTGCCGAATTGCTGGCTGCCACCGGGAGCGACATCGCAACCCTCGCCGCTGCAATCGACGAGGAAACCGATTTTGACAATCCCAGCGTCGTCAAACCGGTGGTCGCCTGGGAGGCGGATGGCCGGAGCGGCCGCGCGCTCTATTTCACCCGCGCACGGGCGCCTGCGGGCGAGGGCGCGCTGTTTCATCACATCGGCATCTACGCGTTTCGCCGTGCGGCACTGGCGCGTTTCGTCCATCTGCCGCCCTCTCCGCTCGAGCAGCGCGAGAAGCTCGAGCAATTGCGTGCGCTCGAAGCAGGAATGAGCATAACGATCGCGCGCGTTGACGCGGTGCCGCTCAGCGTCGACACTCCGGCCGATCTCGAAAAGGCGCGTGCGCTGATCGGGCAGCCTTGAATCAGGAATATCCATGACTGCGAATTCGCTTATTTCGCGCGCGCGTACCGTCGCCTTCCAGGGCGAGCCGGGCGCCTATGCCAATCTCGCGGCACGCGAATGCCTGGCCCATGCGGCGGCCATCCCCAAGCCGACCTTCGAGGATGCGATCGCTGCGGTGCGCGAAGGCTCGACCGATCTTGCGATCATCCCGATCGAGAATTCGCTGCATGGGCGCATCGCCGACATTCATCATCTGCTGCCGGACGCAGGGCTCTACATTGTCGGCGAACATTTCCACCGCGTGCGCCATCAATTGCTGGGGATGAAGGGCGCGACGCTCGCAGGCCTCAAGACGGTGCTGAGTCAGGGGCCGGCACTCGGCCAGTGCCGCAAGCTCATCCGCGAAATGAAACTCACCGCGCAGAACTGGCACGACACGGCGGGGTCGGCGCGCCATGTCGCCGAATTGAAAGACCCCTCCGTCGCCGCGCTTGCGTCCTCGCTCGCCGCGGACATCTACGGCCTCGAAATCCTCAAAGCCGACGTCGAAGACGAATCGCACAACATGACGCGCTTCCTCATCATGGCGCCCGAGCCGGACGACGCTGCGCTCGATTCGGGACCGGTCGTCACGACTTTCGTTTTTCGCGTGCGCAACGTTCCCGCCGCGCTCTACAAGGCGCTGGGCGGCTTCGCCACCAACGGCGTCAACATGACCAAGCTGGAAAGCTATCAATTGGGCGGCTCGTTCAATGCGACGCAATTCTACGCCGATATCGAAGGCCACCCCGAAGAGCGCAATGTGCGCCTCGCGCTTGAGGAACTCAACTTCTTCACCAGCAAGCTGATGGTGCTGGGCGTTTATCCCGCCAGTCCGTTCCGGGCATCGATGCCGGAATTGTGAGGGGGCGCAACACGATTGGTGGGCGCATCAAACGCAAACTACATTCTCCCTCTCACCATGGGCGGGCTTGACCCGCCCACCCAGTTCGCGAGCGTCCGCGAGCGATGAATCTTCATCTTGGCATACGCGTTGCGGAGGAAGGCCATTCGCCGCGCAGACGCGCGGCGGCTGGGTGGCCGGCTCGGGGGCCGGCCATGGTGAGTTGGGGATGGCTGGGCAAATTCGTGCCGGACGTCATTACTTGGGTGCGCGAACAGCGCCATGGGCAACCAGGAATTCCAACAACTCGTTTGCACGTTCTTTTTGAAACACAAGCTTGACGATCTCGCCGCGAGCATGCGGGTTCCTCTGTTCCAACATGCGGGTTCCTCTGTTCCAATATGTAGGCTGGCAGGATTGGAATGTCGCCACCGATCCCCTCATGGATGGAGAGTTTGTCGATTTGTAGTCGCCACTCCTTCCGAAAGAAACGGCGCATTTCGATGAACCGTTCCGTCGCGACAATACAGACCGTGCCTGTCCCGTAAGCCCAGAGAAGCAGCGCAATTCCAATCAGGCCAAGGCCTGCACCATATTCGCCATAGCGAAAGATATCCCAGACAGCCTCCAGCCACATTGGCGACAGGACGACGGCAAAAATGATCATCACCTTTGTTTGCGGCCGCAAAATCACCTTCACCCCTCCACCCATGTCCGGATCAGATGATGGGCGATGGCGATGGAGGGCGGCAGCCACAGGCCGTGACTTTGATCGCCGTTCAAAATCGCGCGCACCTTTTCGCGTTCGAGCCAGCAGGCGTCCACGATTTCGTTGTTGTCGATCGCGATCTCGCGGCTTTCGGCTTGCGCGAAACAGCCGATCATCAACGACGAAGGAAACGGCCAGGGCTGCGTCGCGTAATAACGGACGCGTCGCGTCTTGACGCCGGCTTCTTCGTGAAGTTCGCGGGCGACCGCTTCCTCGATCGTCTCGCCGGGTTCGACGAAGCCTGCCAGCGCCGAATACATGCCGGGCGGGAATTGCCTGCCGCGGCCGAGGAGGCACGCATCGCCATGCGTCGCCAGCATGATCACGACCGGATCGGTGCGCGGAAAATGTTCGGCGTTGCAGCGGTTGCAGACGCGCCGATAGCCGGCGTCCGCCACCGCAGTCGGCGCACCACAGCGCGCGCAAAATCCGTGGCGCTGATGCCAGTCGATCATCGCCTTGGCCTGGCCGAGGATCGCGGTGTCGCGGGCGCCGAGCTGCATCGATGCGGCGCGCATGTCGCGGAAATGGCCGAGGCCGGCGAGCGGTCCTTCATTGGCGGGATCGCGCGCGGCGCTGATGTCGAGGGCGAAATAGGCCTGGCCGTCTTCGACGCCCAGCAGTACCGAAATGCCGTCCGGGCCGGCCAGCGATTCCGCAAGGCCGGGTCGCAGGAAGCCCGCTTCGAGGCTGCCTTGCGCATTCTCGGGACCGAGCAGAAAGGGCTGCAGCCGCCACATTGGCAGAATGAACGAAGTCGGATCGCGACGCTTTGTCGCCACCCATTCGGCGTCGGTCCGCTTTTCGCTCACGCGGTCGAGCGGATTGCCCGAATAGGGGATCATGGGGCGGCCTCATTCGTGGAACGGCCCGACAGTAGTGGGCTGAAAACGGAAGGCAAGGCGCACTGGGCGTATTGCATGCGCCGTGCTAGGCGAGCGCCATGAGCATCGTCCTGATCCTGATCTATGGCGGTATCGCCGCAGTGGCGCTCGCCTTCGTCTCCTGGCCGCTGTGGCGTGCGGCGCCGAAGGGGCGGTGGCTGCTTACCGGCGCGCTTGCGGCCTTCATGCTGGGCATTGCCGGGGGAGCTTATGTGCTGCTGGGTCATCCGGAACTGGCGCTGCGTTCGCTGGCGGGCCCGAAAGACACCGACCTCAAGGCCTTGGTCTCCAGGCTTGCCTGGCGGGTTCGTCAATCGCCGGGAGATGCGCGCGGCTGGATGTTGTTGGGGCGCGGTTATCTGACGCTCGACGACCCCAACGACGCGGCGGCCGCTTTCAAGCGCGCGGCACTGCTCGTGCCGCCCATGGAACGGCCGGCGCTGTTCTCCGCCTATGGCGAAGCACTGACCGTGGCGGCCCTCGGCACGGTGACGCCCGAAGCCGAAGCGGCGTTCAAGGCGGCTTTGGCCGGCAACCCGTCCGATTTCGCATCGCGCTTCTATCTGGGTCAGGCCTATGCCGAGCGGCGCGACACCGCCCACGCGCTGCAGATGTGGGAGAGCCTGCTGGCCGACACGCCGCCAAATGCGCCGTGGCGCGAGGCGCTGCTCGACCGTATCGCGATGCTCAAAGGCGCGATTCAGGGGCCTCCCAATATCGCGGCCATGGTCCAGCGTCTGGCCGATCGTCTGAAAGCCCATCCCAATGATCCGGTGGGCTGGCGGCGTCTGGTGAAGGCGTATGTCGTGCTGGGAGAGGCCGATAAGGCTCGCGGCGCACTCGCCGACGCGCGTAAGGCGCTTTCCGGGGACCATATCGAGCTTGCGGCCTTGGAGGCCGAAGCGCGCGATCTGAATCTCGCCAAATAAAAACGGCGGCCGGTCGGGCCGCCGTCCCGTTGTCCAAAAACCGGCAATCAGCCGCTGACGCGTCCTTGCCAGACCGGCCAGCAGGTCGAACGTCCCACGGCCTTCGCGGCGTCATAGAGCTTCATCTGGGCGTCTTCGGCATTGGTGCCGGACGCGGTCGCCATATAGTCCGCAGACCCGGCGCACCACACGTAGAATTGATGTTTGCCCGGCGCAAAGAAGTCCGTCTGCGCGCTCGAAACGAAATTCGCGGCCACGGCTACGCCCGCTGCTGCGAAGATCACGCCGCCAACCACGGCACCCAAAATCCGTCTCATCGTCATGGTTTTTCTACTCTCACAATCGGTGCGCCAGGACAATTCGTTGTTCCTGCCAAATACCGACGGCTGTTTACGATAATGCCCCCAACCGCTCGCCCTGCGCTGCTGTGCCGCGCAATTTCCGCTGGCAACATAGCCCAAACGGTTCGGCAGGTCGAGTCAATTCGTCCTGCGGCACCCATTTTAACGCCATGAATTCGTTAAGAGATTCGCGTTGCCAGAGCGCTTTCGGCGGCGATGGCGACTTCGATGGCCTGTGCCGCGGCTTCGACCGCAGCCTCATCGCGCCCACGCACGACCAGCTGAACGCCCGATCCTTCCGGCGCATAATATGGATAACTGCCGATGGCGACCCTTGTGTGCTCGGTCTGAATCCGGGCCAGCGGACCGGCGATCCGCCCTTCCGCAATGGCGGCGGAAATCGTGGCCGTCACGACGATTGTACCGCGCCGAAGCCTTGGTGCCACATCCTCCATCATCGCCTGCATGACCATGGGCACGCCCGCCATGACGAACACATTGCCGATCTGAAAGCCCGGTGCTGTGGAGACGGAGTTCCTGATCAGCGACCCACCGAGCGGTACGCGCGCCATGCGCTTGCGCATCTCATTGAACTCGCCGGGCTTGTAGCGGGCTCCGAGCGCGGCAAGCGCTTCGGAATGGTAGTCGATGCCCACACCGAACGCCCTGGCAATCGCATCGGCGGTGATGTCGTCGTGGGTTGGGCCGATTCCTCCGGTCGTAAAGACGTAGGTGTAGCGCGCGCGCAAGGCATTCACCGCGGCGACGATCTCCTCTTCCACGTCCGGCACGATGCGCCCCTCCCGCATGTCGATGCCAAGCGCGCCAAGAAACCTGGCGATGTAACCAAGATTGGTGTCCTGCGTGCGTCCCGAGAGAATCTCGTCGCCGATGACGAGGACGGCGGCGGTTACGGGGGCAGACGGATCGGCGTCGTCGCTCATGGCGGGCTTCCGGTTGGCACCCTGATGTGATTGCGTGTAAAGAAGTTCATAGCCATATAGTGCCTACAAAGCATGCGACGCGGCTGCGCAGCAAGCGCCGGATTTTCCTGTGCGACGAAGTTCCTTGCTCGAATGGAAGAATTATCGACGATGACGACTGCCTCGGACATGCCCAGTCCCGAACTGTTCGAAGCCGCGCGGCGCGCGAGCGTGGCCGTTGCCGTGTTCGGCGAAGAGGGCTTTGCCGGTATGCGCCGGGCAGGAACGCTCGCGGCCGAAGTGCTCGATCTCATGGTGCCCGAGGTGAAGCCGGGCGTGACGACGGCCCATCTCGACAGGCTGGCTTACGAATACACGCGCGATCACGGCGCCTTTTCCGCCTGTCTGGGCTATCGCGGCTACCGGCACGCGCTGTGCACCTCGATCAATCATGTGGTCTGCCACGGCATTCCCAACGACAAGCCCTTGCGGGACGGCGACATCGTCAATATCGACGCGACCGTCATTCTCGACGGCTGGCATGGCGACACCAGCCGCATGTATCTCGTCGGCGAGGTCAAGCGCAAAGCGATGCGCCTCGTCGACGTTACCTACGAGGCGATGATGCGCGGCATCGCGGCAGTGAAACCGGGCGCCACGACGGGCGACATCGGCCATGCCATCCAGTCTTATGCGGAAGGCCAGGAGCACTGCTCCGTGGTGCGCGATTTCTGCGGCCATGGCGTTGGGCGCGTCTTTCATTCGCTGCCCAACATCGTCCATTACGGCCGCCCGGGCTACGGGCTGGGCCTCAGGCCCGGCATGTTCTTTACCATTGAGCCGATGATCAATCTGGGCGGCTATGGGGTGAAGGTGCTGAATGACGGCTGGACGGCGGTGACGCGCGACCGTTCGCTGTCGGCACAATTCGAGCACAGCGTCGGGGTCACGGCCGATGGCGTCGAAATCTTCACCCGCTCGCCCAAAGGCTGGGACAAACCTCCCTATCTCTGACGGCGACGAGCCCCATTATCTCGAGCACCGCCAGCGCTTGCGGGCGCGTTTTCTTGATGGCGGCGCCGACGCGCTGCCCGATTACGAATTGATGGAACTGGTGCTGTTCGCGGCCATTCCGCGCCGCGACGTGAAGCCGCTCGCCAAGGAACTGGTGCGCAAATTCGGCAGTTTCGCCGAAGCGATCGCCGCACCGCGCGAGCGCCTCGTCGAGGTCAGGGGCGTGGGCGACGGCGTCGTCGCGCAATTGAAGCTGGTCGAGGCCGCGGCGCTGCGCCTGTCCAAGACGCGATTGCTGAACCGTCCGGCCTTGAGTTCGTGGAGCGCGCTTTTGGATTATTGCGCGGCAGCGATGGCGCGCAGCCCCCACGAGGAATTTCGCGTGCTGTTCCTCGACCGCAAGAACAATCTGATCGCCGACGAGGTGCAAAGCACCGGCACTATCGATCATGCGCCCGTCTACCCGCGCGAGATCGTCAAGCGTGCGCTCGAACTGCACGCCTCTTCGCTGATCCTGGTGCACAATCATCCCAGTGGAGATCCCACGCCATCCCGCGCCGACATCGACATGACGCGCGAGATCGTTGCGGCGGCGGGCGCCTTGCGCATCGCCATCCACGACCATGTCGTCATCGGCCGCGGCGGGGCGGCGAGCTTCAAGGCGCTGGGGTTGATGTGAGCGTGTGGTACCAAAAGCCAGTCACAAATTGCGGTCGCTCGTGTTACTTCTCGCCGAATTTTGCGATCGTTTCGTCGATCATGTCGCTGCCCTCCGGACTGTGAATCCAGGTTTCGGCCGCGTGTTCGGTCGGGAAACGCACGGGCATGGGATAGGGCTTGACGCGGTTGGGCACGGGTACCAGCACTTCGAACGTGCCGGCGGCGCGGACATCCTTGGTGGGCGCGACGATGGCGCGGGGGGCCGCATATTTCTTCTTTTTCATGGGCTGCGCTGCCTTTTCGTGTTTCCGCGGCCGGACGCTTAAACCAGGAAGCGCCGAAAGTACATTCGTTTTGCGGGCCGTCTATATCGCGCGCGCGGCCTCGGCTGTGCGCTTTGTGGCAGGATTGCGGCCGATGAAGCCGTAGGTTGCAATCCAGACATAGCACGCGGCCGGAACGAAAAGAGAGAGCGGGAGCCCGATGCGGTCGGCAAGCGCGCCGGTGACGAGCGGGATCACGGCGCCGCCCACGATCGCCATGCACAGCAGCGCCGAGGCTTGCGGGGTGTCGCCGTTCTCGCCCTCGATGGCGATGGTGAAGATGGTGGGAAACTGAATCGAATTGAACAAGCCGATGGCGACGAGCGTGACGGCTGCGATCGGGCCTGCGCTCAACGCGGAAATGGCGGCGAGCAGGCACGCGACGATTGCGCAGAAGGAAAGCACATGCCCGGCGCGCACGACGCGCAAGACGCCCGCGCCGACGAAGCGGCCGATCATCGCGCCGCCCCAATAGAAGCTCACCAGGCGTCCCGCCTGTTGCGCTGCGAGCCCCAGCGTGTGGGGCATCATCAGGTAGTTCGTCATCACGCTGCCGATCGAAACTTCCGCGCCGACATAGATGAAGATCGACAGCATGCCGAAGGCGAGGCGCGGATTCTCGAGCAGCGCGAGCGTGCTCCCGAGCGAAGCCGCCTTGTCGACCGCCGGCAGCGGCGCGCGCCGCAGCAGCCAGAAGATGATGCCGAGGCCTGCCAGCAGCGCCGCGAACGCAAGGAACGGCCATTGCAACGCATGGGCTTCGCTTTGCCGGTAGGCCGCGAGCGTCACGGGTGTGAGCTTTGCCGCGGCCGGAATCGCAACGCCCGTCGCAAGAATGAGTTGGGCGCCGATGGTGGGCCCGACCGTCGTTCCGATCGAATTGAATGCCTGTGCGAGATTGAGCCGGCTGTGCGAAGTCTCGGGCGTACCCAGCAGCGCGATCAGCGGGTTGGCGGCAACCTGCAGGATGGTGATGCCGGCCGCCACGATGAAAAGCGCCGCGAGAAAACCTGGATAGGCGCCCGCCAGCGCGGCAGGCACGAACAGAAGATAGCCCGCGGCCATGGTCGCAAGCCCCACGATAATACCGCGTGCATACCCGATACGCGAGAGCAGAAGGCCGGCGGGCACCGAGAAGAACAGATAGGCGAGAAAGAAGCTGAATTGTGTCAGCATCACCTCGGCATAGCTGAGTTCGAACAGACCCTTGAGTTTGGGGATCAGCGTATCGTTGAGAACCGTCGCAAAGCCCCAGGCGAAGAACAGGGCGACGACGAAGGGCACAATGCGGCGATGACGGCTGGTGTTCTGCGCGTCCGGTGCATTTGCCTTGGCCATGGATTTTTCCCCGATCTACCGTGCAGCCGTCAATGCGCGCGCCATTTCGGCGGCGCCGAGAAACGCCGCATGCGCATGAACGATGACCCGCGTCGGAATCGCCCGCAAATAGGATTCGAAGCGTCCCTTGGCTTCGAAGCGCCGGCGGAATTCGCTGGTTTCGAGGGCCGAAAGAATCGCGGGTGCTATGCCGCCCGCGATGAAAACGCCGCCTTGCGCGCCGTAGCACAGGGCGAAATCGCCGCCGACCGCGCCCAGAATGGCGCAGAAGCGCATCAGCGTGCGCGCGAAAACCTGCTCGCCGGCAAGCGCGCGACGCGTGATTTCCGCCGGATCGTTGGCGCCGTCGCCAATGCCTTGCCCAACGCCTTCGATTGTGTTGAGCGCCTCGTGCAGATTGCACAGGCCCGGTCCCGAAAGAATGCGTTCGATCGAGACGTGGGCGAATTTTTGCGACAGCACGCGCAGAACCTCGCGCTCGACAGCGTCACTCGGCGCAAAGCTCATATGTCCGCCTTCCGCCGCCATGGCGACGACCGCGCTCCCGCTGCGCACCAGCGCCGAAGCGCCGAAGCCTGTGCCGGGGCCGATGACGGCGATTGTCTTTTCCGGATCGCCTGACCCTGCGCCGCCGATGTCATGCAGCGCGTCGGGTCGGAGATGCGGCGTCGCGAGCGCCAGCGCCGCAAAATCGTTGACCAGCCGCGCTTGCGCGAAGCCCATGTCCTTGAGTTCGGTTTCCGACAATGTCCAACCCAGATTGGTGAATTGAACAACACCGTGGGAAATCGGGCCGGCGACGGCGATTGCCGCGGCGTCGGGGAGCGATGGCAATTTCTGCTCAGCGAGGTAGTCGCGCACGATGTCGATGACGCGCGCGTAGGCGCGGCTCGGATAATCGCGAATGTTCGATATCGAAGGTCGTTGCTGCGCGATATCGGCCAGCGCGAAACGCGCATTGGTGCCACCGATATCGCCGACGAGGGCGATCGCATGCGGTTCGCCAGCAGTCTTCGTTTCGTCTGGTGTAGTCATATGCAAAACACAACAAAGCATGTCATCGCCTTCCCTCGCCGCGCTTCGCGCGGCTCACCGGGGATGACACGCATTGAAATGTCCCGACGGTTCCTCATGGCCCGAACTGCTCTGCCGCGACAGGCGCGTCGCCGTAAAGTCTTACGTCGCCGGCGAACCGGCAAACATAGGCGCGGTAGGTACGCGCGTCGATGCGCCAGCGATGCGTCTTCGGGTCGAAGACCGCTAACAGCCGCGGGTCGGCGCTCACGCTGACGCGGCGCGTTTCGCCGGGATTGAGCGCGATCTTGTTCCAGCCGATGAGATGGCGAATGGTCTCTTGATCGCCCAATTCCGCTGCAGCGTAGACCTGCGGCGTGTCGAGACCGGGCCGCGTCCCCGTATTCGTCACGTCGAAAGAAACGTCGAGCATCTTGCCACCCTCAACCTTGAGATTGCTGTAGGCGAACGAGGTGTAGGACAGCCCGAAGCCGAATGGGAACAGCGGCGTCAGCCTTCGCGTCTCGTACCAGCGATAGCCGACATTGGCGCCTTCGAAATAATCGATGGCGAAAGGCGGCGGACCGGCATGTTCCGCACCCTCGGCTTTGCGTGCCTCCTGCATGCTCTGATAGCCCGGCAATACGGGCCTCGGCAACTGGGCCTCGCTTGCGGGAAACGTGATGGCAAGGCGGCCCGAAGGATCGACCTCGCCGAACAGCACACGCGCAATCGCCTCGGCCCCGCGCGAACCCGGATACCACGCTTCCACCACGCTCTCGACCTTGCCGAGCCACGGCATCACCACCGGCCCGCCCGTTTCGAGCACGACAATGGTGTGCGGATTGGCGGCGGCCACGGCATCGATCAGCGCGTCCTGATTGCCCGGCAGCGAGAGATCGGGAGCATCGACCGATTCGCTCGTCCATTGGGTGGCGAAAACGATTGCGACCTCGGCAGTTTTCGCTGCGGCCACCGCAGCGTCGAGATCGGTTCCATCGGCATATTGCACCTGCGCGTTCGGCACGCGCTCGGCAATCGCTTG
Organism: Rhizomicrobium sp.; assembly: GCA_049692035.1. Classification (GTDB taxonomy): domain Bacteria; phylum Pseudomonadota; class Alphaproteobacteria; order Micropepsales; family Micropepsaceae; genus Rhizomicrobium. Next base: position 153,846 of record JBAVOL010000034.1, on the reverse strand, counting down.
CTCCGGCGATGGCGCGATGTAGGATTCGTAGACTTCGAAATCGGCCTCGGGTTGGAGGATTTTGAGTGCGTCGCCGCCGCGCGGGGTGACTTCCGAAGACCCGCCGCCGCCGCCGAGCACGCCGATATCGGCATGCCCGCCGATCACCGCAATGCGGCTAAGATTGGTTGCCAGGGGAAGGCGCGTATTTTCGTTCTTCAAAAGGACGACCGCCTCTTCCGCGATGCGCTGCGAGATTTTGGCGTCGGCATCGTAGTCGATCGTTCCGGGCACAGCCGGATCATCGACAACGCCGTTGGCAAACATCGTGCGCAATATCCGGTGCACCATATCGTCGATACGGGCTTGCGGAACACGCCCCGTCAACACCGCATTCTTGAGCGGTGCGCCGAAAAAATCGTGGCCGTCATATTCTTCACCATCTTCCTGATCGAGGCCCGCAAGTGCGGCGGCTTTGGTCGAATGGGTGGCCCCCCAATCCGACATTACCCAGCCCTTGTAGCGCCAATCCTGTTTCAGCGCCTTGTTGAGAAGATCGGGGTTCTGGCAGGCATAGACGCCACTCACGCGGTTATAGGCGCACATGATCGAGCCCGGATCGCCGCGTTCAACGGCGATTTCGAAGGCGAGGAGATCGGATTCGCGTGCGGCCGCATCATCGATATCCGCATCTACGACGAAACGACCGGTCTCCTGATCGTTCAGCGCGAAATGCTTCAGGGTGGAAATCTCGAACTGGTCCTGGATGCCGAGAACTTCGTTTCCGACCATCGTGCCCGCGAGCAGAGGGTCTTCGCCCGCATATTCGAAATTGCGGCCGTCGCGCGGATCGCGCGCCAGATTGATCCCGCCCGCGAGGACCACGTTGAAGCCCTTGTTATGCGCTTCGAGCCCCAGCATCGCGCCGCCCTCGCGCGCAAGATCGGGGTTCCAGGTGGTGGCTTGCGCGAGGCCGGACGGCAGCACGGTGGCGCCATCGTCGGGCCGCCTGCCGAGCGGATCGGTGACGCCCATACCTGCATCGGTTTCGCGCAAGGCCGGCAGGCCGGCAACGCCCGGAACGTAGCCCGAGGCCCAGATGGCGTCGGCGGGCAGCACGCGCATCATCGGCGGCACGTGGCCGACGAGAAGCAGGATTTTGTCGTCCAGCGTCAGCGTCTGTTCGACCAGCCGTGCGCGCGCATCGGGCGACAGCGTCGTGTTCATCCAGGGGCGGCCATGCGCCATCGCCATTGCCGTGCAAGCGAGCGTCAGCAAAACGCCTGCCGCGAATCGGTTCACGGACTTCTTATGATTTTCGCGAAGCATCGGCCGTCCTGCCCTGAATCGGTATTGTTTGCGAAGACAATGCGGTTCCGCCGGAAAGCTGTCGAGCGAACTTTTGCGCAACCCCGACACAATTTGGTCGCACGGCGGTGTTCCCATTGTGGCCGTCATGCGATGCGGGGGCTCATGAAGATGCACGGATTTGCGCGGACAATAAAACTCGCGGTCGTGCTCGCGATTGCCGGAATCGGATTGTCGGGCTGTTTCGATCTCACCCAGAACGTCGCGATCGGGCGCGACGGCTCGGGCCACTACCAAGTTTCGCTTTCGGCGCAAGGTATCGTCGGCGAGGGACTGAGAAACGCTGTGATCGTCGACACCACCCGCAATCGCGCCGATCTGGCAACCGATGTCGTGAACGGCAAAGTCACGCGGACGGCATTCGTCGCGTTCAAATCCTTGTCCGATCTCGCGCTCCCCGATCAGGTGATGAGCCTCACCGTGACGGGCCATGATTTCTTCGGACTCGGCCCCGCCCATGTTATGTTCCGCAGCATTTTTCATGTCGATCAGGCAAAAAAGACACAGCCGGCCCCGATCGGGGGCTCCGCGCTGGGCCGCCAAATCGCCCAGAGCATTGTGGGCGACCATTATTACACATTCAGCGTGACGGTCCCCGGATCGATCGAGCATATCGCGCCGGTGGCCGTCGGCCCCGACATCATCCAGCCGACGGTGACGGGCGATTTCTACCACGGCCACACCGTCATCTGGCGCCTGCCGCTCTACGCGCTCGTCCTCGCCAGAACGCTCAGCTTCGAAGTGGATTTCACGGCCTACGGATTGTTCAGCGACGCCAAGACGCAGATGATAGCGAGTGAGTGAAGCGGCGTGACGTGCACTCTCCCGTGTCATCCCCGGCGAGCGCTGCGTTGGCAGCGCGAGGGAAGGGGACCCAGGTCGTCCGACAGTTACGTCGTTTGAGATCGTGTGAGAGCCGGTTCTTGAAGTGCTGCGCATTTCAGGTGCACCTGGGTCCCCTTCCCCTCGCTTCGCTCGGCCGGGGATGACACCGAGGTTTTAGAAACGCAGTGACGTGACATATTGTTGTGGTCATTGCTCGATCTCGGAGCGACCAAATGCAAAAGTGTATTATGTCGCTGGTTTCACGATTGACGAACATATGAGCAGGAGCGATCCCTTCAATCTGCAACGCTTCGTCGACGCCCAGGATCCCGTCTACGAAAACGTCCTTGCGGAATTGCGGCAGGGCTGCAAGCAAAGCCACTGGATGTGGTTCGTGTTTCCGCAAATCGTGGGGCTCGGTCGTTCCGCGATGGCGCAGAAATTCGCGATTCGATCGCTGGATGAAGCGAGGGCGTATTTGGGGCATATGGTGCTCGGGCCGCGGCTCATCGAATGCACCCGGCTGGTTATGGACATCGACGGAAAAACGATCGACCAAATATTCGGCGCGCCCGACGATCGTAAATTTCATTCGTCGATGACGTTATTCGCGCAGGCGGGGACCGGAATTTTTCAGGACGCCATCCGAAAATATTTCCATGGCGAATACGATCCGGCGACCCTCGCAGCGCTGCGCAACGGACCGTAGGACGGCCCTGGTCCTGAGCGTCAGCTCCTGCCTTCGCTCATCACTTCTTTTTTTGCTTCCACCAGGAACTCGTCCATCTTGGTGCGGATCAGATGGTCGGTGCGGGCAATTTTGTGCGCATCGAAATCGGCCCGGATTTTTTTGAAAACAGCCTCGTCGCCGTCCTTGCTGATTTCCGCCTGGACCACCGTTTTGGCGTATTCTTCCGCTTCGGCGCCTTTGAGCCCCATTTCGCCGGCCGCCCACAAGCCCAGAAGCTTGTTGCGCCGGGACGCCACCCTGAAGCGCAGTTCCTCGTCGTGAGCCCATTTGTTCTCGAAGGCCTTCTCGCGATCCGAAAACCCGCCAGTCATCTCTTAATCCTTTGATATCAATGAAGAAACAGCAATCCGCAGCCGAATGCCGGGGTCGATTTTTGGCCCGGCAACGTTAATTTTAGCCGAAGCCGCGAGGCTCGGCGACTGTCTTCGCGGCCGCACGCGCTAAAAGTTGCCCCCGGCCCGCCGCATCCGCTAAGTTGCCCGCCTCAACGGGGGCCCGGGAGATGCGGGTTCCCGTGTCGCGTTTTTAAGCGGTCGATTCCGGCCGCGCGCCCGCGCAGGATACCTCCCATGAAGCGCCGCCGCATGGTTTACGAAGGCAAGGCCAAAATCCTCTATGAGGGGCCGGAGCCTGGAACGCTGATCCAGTACTTCAAGGACGACACGACCGCCTTCGACGCTACCAAGAAGGCGACGATCGAAGGCAAAGGCGTCCTCAACAACCGCATTTCCGAATATCTGATGTCGCAGCTGAACGCGATCGGTGTGCCGACGCATTTCGTGCGCCGGCTCAACATGCGCGAGCAGCTCGTCAAGGAAGTGGAGATCATTCCCCTCGAGGTCGTGGCGCGGAACGTTGCGGCAGGCTCGCTGTCGAAGCGGCTGGGCATCGAGGAGGGCACGGCTCTGCCGCGCTCCATCATCGAATATTATTACAAATCCGATCAGCTGCACGACCCCTGGGTGTCGGAAGAACACATCACGGCGTTCGGCTGGGCGAGCCCCCAGGACCTCGACGACATGGTCAATCTGACCATCCGCATCAACGACTTCCTGACGGGTCTGTTCCTCGGCGTCGGCATCAAGCTCGTCGATTTCAAGGTCGAGTTTGGCCGGCTGTGGGAGAACGACTATATGCGCATCGTACTGGCCGACGAAATCAGCCCCGATTCGTGCCGGCTGTGGGACGTGACCTCGAACGAGAAGCTCGACAAGGACCGTTTCCGCCGCGATATGGGGGGTGTTGTCGAGGCCTATTCCGAAGTCGCAAAACGTTTGGGAATCATGCCCGAATCGGTGCAAGGCGAAGCCAAGGGACCGATCCTGGTGAAGTGACTTGCGTGAGCAAGTCATCCCCGCGAAAGCGGGGATCAATGAAAAGAGGCATGAGCGAAGCTAACATGAAAGCGCGGGTGTTCATTACCTTGAAGAACGGCGTCCTCGATCCGCAGGGCAAGGCGATCGGCCACGCGCTGAACGGACTCGGGTTTGGACAGGTCGGCGAGGTGCGCCAGGGCAAGGTGATCGATCTCGAACTTGCCGAGCCGGACGAAGCGCGCGCGCGCGCCAGCCTCAAACAGATGTGCGAGAAGCTTCTCGCCAACACGGTGATCGAGAAATACGAGATCGAGCTGAAGGCGTGAGCATGAAATCCGCCGTCATCGTCTTTCCGGGTTCGAATTGCGACCGCGATGCGGCGAGCGCGCTCGAACAATTGACCGGCGAAAAACCCCACATGGCGTGGCATGCCGATTCCGAACTTCCCGATGTCGATCTGATCGTGCTGCCGGGCGGCTTTGCCTATGGCGATTATCTGCGCTGCGGCGCGATGGCGGCGCAGTCGCCCATCATGCGCAACGTGAAGCAGAAGGCGGAAGAAGGCGCAGCCGTGCTCGGTATCTGCAACGGCTTTCAGGTGCTCACCGAAGCGGGCCTGTTGCCCGGCGCGCTGATGCGCAATGCCGATCTCAAATTCGTCTGCCGCCCCGTCGGCCTGCAGGTCGAGGAGACGCAATCGGCGTTCACGCGCCGATACAGCCAAGGCGAGCGTGTGGTCTTCCCGGTCGCCCATGGCGATGGCAATTATTACGCCGACGATGCGACGCTCGATCGCCTGGAAGGCGAGGGGCGCGTGGCGTTTCGTTATGCGCGCGGCGACAATCCCAACGGCTCGGCGCGCGACATCGCCGGAATCTTGAGCGAGAAACGCAACGTGCTGGGCCTGATGCCGCATCCCGAACGCGTCTGTGATCCGCTGCTGGGCGGCACGGACGGCGTCGCGCTCTTTCAGAGCCTGATCGAAACGCTGTCGTGAATTTGAGATCGTGACTGAGATCACCCCGCAAATCGTCCGCGAGCACGGCCTGTCCGAGGCCGAATATGGGCGCATCATGGAACTCCTGAACCGCGCGCCCAATCTCGTCGAGCTTGGCATCTTCTCGGTGATGTGGAGCGAGCATTGCTCCTACAAATCGACACGCGCCCATCTGCGCCGCCTGCCGACATCGGCGCCCTGGGTGCTGCAGGGGCCCGGCGAAAATGCCGGCGTGATCGACATCGGCGATGGCGACGCCGCGATCTTCAAGATGGAAAGCCACAATCATCCCTCCTTCATCGAGCCCTATCAGGGCGCGGCGACCGGTGTCGGCGGCATCATGCGCGACGTGTTCACCATGGGCGCGCGCCCGATCGCGATGATGAACGCCTTGCGCTTCGGCGATCCCGACCATCCCAGGACCCGTCATCTCGTTTCGGGCGTGGTTTCCGGCATCGGCGGCTACGGCAATTGCATGGGCGTGCCGACGGTCGGCGGCGAAGTGAATTTTCACCGCTCCTACAACGGCAACATCCTCGTCAATGCGATGTGTGTGGGCCTCGCGCGCGCCGACAAGATCTTCAAATCGGCTGCCGAAGGCGCCGGCAATCCGGTCGTTTATGTCGGCTCGAAAACGGGGCGCGACGGCATTCACGGCGCCACCATGGCGTCCGCCGAATTCAACGAGGATTCCGAAGAGAAACGTCCAACCGTGCAGGTGGGCGATCCGTTCACGGAAAAGCTGCTGCTCGAAGCCTGCCTCGAATTGATGGCGACGGATGCGATCGTTGCGATCCAGGACATGGGCGCGGCCGGCCTCACCTCGTCGTCTGCCGAGATGGCCGACAAGGGCGGCTCGGGCATCGAACTCGATCTCGACCGTGTACCGCAACGCGAAACCAACATGAGCGCCTACGAAATGATGCTCTCGGAATCGCAGGAGCGCATGCTGGCGGTGTTGAAGCCGGGGCGTGAGGAAGAAGCCGAACGCATCTTCCGGAAATGGGAACTCGATTTCGCCGTGATCGGCACGACAACGAATACGGGACGTCTGGTGGTGAAGCACCAAGGCGCGGTGGTGGCCGATCTGCCGGTGACGGCGCTGTCGGATGCGGCGCCTATCTATGAGCGGCCCTATGAGCGGCGCCCGCCCGCGAGCGGTGAGCCCGCCATCGACGAGACGCGTTCGGTGACGGATTCGCTTCTCCAACTCATGGGAACGCCGGATCTCTGTTCGCGGCGCTGGATCTGGGAGCAATACGACAACTCTGTGATGAATGACACGGTGCAGCGCCCGGGCGGTGACGCGGCTGTCGTGCGCGTGCATGGCACGAACAAGGGCCTCGCGATTACCACCGATGTGACGCCGCGTTATTGCAAGGCCGATCCGTTCGAAGGCGCGAAACAGGCGGTCGCCGAAGCGTGGCGCAATCTTACGGCGGTGGGCGCCCGCCCGCTCGCCGTCACCGACAACCTCAATTTCGGCAATCCCGAGAAGCCCGACATCATGGGTGAGATCGTGTCGTGCGTCGACGGCATTGGCGAAGCATGCCGCGCCCTCGATTTCCCGGTCATTTCCGGCAATTGCTCGCTCTATAACGAGACGAACGGCGAGGCGATCCTGCCGACGCCGGCCATCGGCGCCGTCGGCCTGCTGACGGATGTCCACCGCATGGCGACCATCGCGCTCAAGCGCGAAGGCGACGCGATCATCCTGATCGGCGAGACGCGCGGGCATCTCGGCCAGTCGCTCTATTTGCGCGAGATCGAAGGCCGCGAAGAAGGGCCGGCGCCGCCTGTCGATCTGGCCGTGGAGAAACGCAATGGCGATTTCGTCCGTGGGCTGATCGAAGCGGGCAACCTCGATACGGTGCATGATGTCTCCGACGGCGGTCTGCTTGTTGCGGTAGCCGAAATGGCAATCGCAGGAAATGTGAGTGCATTGGTGGAAGCGCCATCCGAATCGAACGCGATCGGGTTTTGGTTCGGAGAAGATCAAGGCCGCTACGTCATTTCCGTACCCGAAGCGCTAGCCCCGGCTATTCTGGCGGCTGCCCGGGACTGCAACGTTTGCGCCTCCCGAATCGGGAACACCGGGCAGAGTTCCAATTCCGTTCCCGGCCTGGTCGTTGGAAAACGTGAGGGAACCGGGTTAGAATTCAAGATGCTCCGTCACGCCCATGAAAACTGGTTTCCGTGCTACATGGGCGGCGACGAGCTTCCGCCCACGAACTGACGAGCACCCCCATGGCGATGTCCGCAATCGAAATCGAGTCCTTGATCAAACAGGCATTTCCCGATGCCGAGGTGACGGTCACCGATCTCGTGGGCGACAATGACCACTATGCCGCCATGGTTAAAAGCCGGGTGTTCAAGGGCAAGACGCGCGTTCAGCAGCATCAGATGGTTTACGACGCGCTCAAGGGCCGCGTGGGCGGGGTGCTGCATGCGCTGTCGCTGCAGACCTCGGCGAAAGAGTAACCGGAAGAATCACCACAGAGGCGGTGAGGCAATGAGAAGAAAGGTTGCGCGCAAAAGCGCGCGATAAGTTTCTTTTTCTCACTGCCTCACCGCCTCTGTGGTAAGCCTTTTTCGAACCTTGACGCTGGCCCGCTGCGCTCCTAAGTCTCAATCACATCGCGCAGCCGCAATGACGAGGAAACCCATGACCAACTCCGCCCATGAGCGCATTCGCTCCGATATCGCGTCGAACGACGTCGTGCTGTTCATGAAGGGCACGCCGGTCTTTCCGCAATGCGGATTTTCGGCCGCTGTGGTGCAGATCCTGTCCGAACTGGGCGTGAAGTTCAAAGGCGTCAATGTGCTGGCGGATGACGAAATCCGTCAGGCCATCAAGGAATTCTCCAACTGGCCGACCATTCCGCAGCTCTATGTGAAGGGCGAATTCGTCGGCGGCTGCGACATCGTGCGCGAAATGTTCGAAGAGGACGAGCTTGGGCCTTTCCTTGCCGAACGCGGCGTCGCGCGGGAAAAGGTTTGAGCTCCGTTCAATAAAGCAAAAGCCCCGCGAAGATCGCAGGGCTTCCACCAAAGCATGATTTTATTACGCGTCAGCGCGAATAGAATTCCACGATCAGATGCGGATGCATCTGCGAGGCGTAAGGCACATCGGCCAGTTTCGGCGTGCGCACGAACCGCGCCGTCATCTTGTGATGGTCGGCCTCGATATAATCGGGCACGTCGCGCTCGGCGCTCTTCGCCGCTTCGAGAACGAGCGCCATATCCTTCGCCTTGGGGCCGAGTTCGATCGTGTCGGCTTCCTTGACGAGATAGGAGGCGATCGTCACGCGCTTGCCGTTCACCTTCACATGGCCGTGGGAGACCAGCTGGCGCGCCGCGAACGGCGTCGGCACGAATTTGGCGCGGTAGACGACGGTATCGAGCCGGCGCTCCAGGAGGCCGATCATCATCTCGCCGGTGTCGCCCGTCCGGCGCGCGGCTTCCACGTAATAGCGGTGGAACTGCCGCTCGGTGATGTTGCCGTAATAGCCCTTGAGCTTCTGCTTGGCCTGCAGCTGGGTGCCGTAGTCCGACAGCTTCTTGGCGCGGCGCTGGCCGTGCTGGCCGGGGCCGTAGGAGCGCTTGTTGACGGGGCTCTTGGGGCGGCCCCAGACGCTCTCGCCCATGCGGCGGTCGAGCTTGTATTTCGAAGTGGCGCGTTTCGTCATGAATCGTCCGGTGGAAATGGGTCCCGAGGGGCGGGAGGCCCCTTGAGGAAGGCGCGCAATATAGTCAGCCGCTCTGCCCTGTCAAACTGGGCGGCTCCGGCCGCCCACTCCCGCGAAAGCAGGGGCCCAGAGCCCTACCGGGACCGCGGGCGCCCGTGGTCGGACCTGATCCGACCATCCCGCCCGCGCTCCGCCCCGTTGGCGGCCGGAACCGGCGCCGCTATAGATTGGGCCGGATTCGCGGGCGTGGCGAAATGGTAGACGCAACGGACTTAAAATCCGTAGGGGCGAAAGCCCTGTGCCGGTTCAAGTCCGGCCGCCCGCACCAGTGCCAAGCTGTCATGTGCCGGCATTACGTTGGGTAGCGATGTGCCATTTTGTCCTTCCATTCCATCACGAAAAAAGATTGCCGATTCCAACTTCCTCAAGGGAGCACGAGCATGATCGTCACACGATCTGCGTTTCTAAAATGGGTGCATGCGGCCATCGCTCTCATTTTGGCGGTTGGCATCACGCCAGTTCGAGCGACGGAACTGCCGCCGATCCGGCACGTGTTTTTGATCGTCCTCGAAAACGAGGGTTATGAGATTACGTTTGGACCGCATTCGCCTGCCCCCTACCTTTCCCGTCGCCTGGTTTCGCAAGGCGCGCTGTTGCGGAACTATTACGGGATCGGCCATTTCAGCCTGGACAATTACATCGCGATGATCAGCGGCCAGGCGCCGAATGTGGCGACGCAAAGCGATTGTCAATCGTTCACCGAATTCTCGGGCAACACGCTCGATGCCGACGGCCAGGCGATCGGGACGGGCTGCGTATATCCGGCCAACGTGAAGACCGTTGTCAATCAACTCGACGAGGCAAGCCTGACCTGGAAGTCCTATTCCGAGGACATGGGCAACGACCCGGTTCGCGACAAGAACGCGGTATGCGTGCACGCCAACCAGGGCACTGATGACCCGACGCAACAAGCCGAGCCCGCCCATCCGGCCGATCAATATGCCGCGCGTCACAATCCGTTCGTCTATTTCCACGCGATTATCAACCGTCCCGAGTGTCAGTCGAATGTCGTGAATTTCTCCCATTTGCGCCAAGATCTGCGCTCGATATCGACCACGGCGAATTTCGTGTTCATCACGCCAAACCTCTGCGACGACGGTCACGATGGCGGTAAGCCCGGCAAGAAATGCGTCGATGGCCGCCCCGGCGGGCTCAAATCGGCGGACGCGTTCCTCAGGAAATGGGTTCCGCTGTTGTTGGCGTCGCCCGCGTATAAACAGGACGGTCTGTTGATCGTCACCTTCGACGAGGCCGACATCGACGTCCATTATGATCCCGCAAAACATGCTCTCACGCTGGAGGGCGGCGACGCGTCCGCGTGTTGCAACGAAATGGCAGGCCCGAACCTGGCGTCGTCGCAAACGGTGCTGGGCATTCCCGATCGAGGGCCGGGCATCATCGGACCCGGTGGCGGAAATATCGGCGCGGTCGCCCTGTCCCGCTTCATCAAGCCCCGGACGGTCTCGATCACGCCCTACAACCATTATTCGTTGCTCCGGACGCTTGAGGATATTTTCGGTCTACCGCATCTGGGATATGCAGGGCGACCGGGACTGGACAGCTTCGGCAGCGATGTATTTTCGCAGCCAGGGGGGCAGTAAGAAGCGCTGCCGACGAGCCGGAACGCCTGTGCCGGCCGGCCACCCGTGCCAGGCACAGCATCTGTTCTTGTACTCTGCTATGATCTCGCTGTCCGCGCATTTATTGCGTGCCGGACAAAGGAGCGCCGTCAAAACATTCTTGGGAGAACAAATATGTCGAACGGCAACACAGTGAAGAAAAGCCTTTCCGCGGCGGCTTTGTCCGCGGCTCTCCTCGCCCTTGTGTCGCTTCCGGCCGAGGCCGCCGATGTCCATGGCGAGATCGTCACGGCCGCAACCCATGCCGGATATGCCGCACAGGGCACGGACCTGGCGACGGTGCATATGCATCTGCACCACACGCTCAATTGTCTCGTGGGGCCGGGCGGTGCCGGCTTCGATGCGAAGGAGTTGAACCCGTGTGCGCACAGCGGCAACGGCGCGATTCCCGATAGCAGCGATGCGGCGCAGAAGGCCGCGCTGCAGAAGGCAGCGAACGAGGCTGCAACCGGGATCGCCGAAACCGATCTCGCCAAGGCGCAGAAGGATGCGTCCACTACCGAAGCGCTGCTGAAGGCCCAGGAATAGGGTACTGCCGCATTAGACACGAGGCCCCCCTCACCCGCATCTCGCGAAGCGGGATGTTTAAGTTTGCCTGGAACCGGGTGAGGGGTGACCCTACAGCCTCTTCAGATTTCGTTCGGTCCGCGACATATTCCGAGCCATGACGCCCTATCCCAACCAGACCCGTTTCGTAGCGCGTGCCTGCGCCGAATTGGGCTATCGTTTCACCGATCTCGACAATGGCGGCGGCTATTTGTTTGCGGTGTCCGACGGTGTGCGCGAATTCGTCAGCGGCGGCGGCGCGATCTGCAGCTATCCGCTCAACAGCGCGCCCGCCTTCGGCATATCGCGCGACAAGCATCATACCAATGCCGTGCTTGCGCATGCCGGCCTGCCGGCCATTTCCGGGCAATTGTTCTTCCTGCGGGACGACAGCGCGAAATTGCGCGCGCCGGGGCGCGAATGCGCCGACGCGATCGCCGCCTTCGCCCGCCTTCCCAAGCCGGTGTTCTGCAAGCCCAATCAGGGATCGCGCGGCGATTTCGCCGAGATCGTCGCCAGCGAAGCCGCGTTCCGCGACTATGTCGGGCGCGTTGCCGCGCGCTACGATTCCATTCTGTTGCAGCCCGTGCTCGCGGGGGATGAATACCGCGTGTTCTCGATCGACGGCGAGGCCATCTTCGCGGCGCGCAAAGCGGAATTCGCGCTGACGGGAGACGGCCGAAACTCGCTTCGTCAGTTGCTGCGCGCGCGCAACCTTGCATTCGAAGGCACCCGCGTGTCGGCCCTCGCCGAGGCAAATACGCTGGCGGCCCTGGCCTCCCGCGGCTTCGCCGCCGATCACATCCCCGAAGCCGGAGAAAGAATCGTGCTCGCCGGACGGCGGAATTTGAGCGCGGGGAGCGACGTTGAGGAATTCACCACGGATATTCCCGCAGCGCTCGCGGAAACTGCGCTGCGGGCGGCGAAAGCAGTCGGCCTGCGCGTTGCCGGTGTTGACATATTCGACATCTCGCCTGCACGCGATCTCTCGTCCCTTGTCATTATCGAAGTGAACGGCAATCCGGCAATCGCAAGTCTCGAAGGGCTTGGCCGCGACGATTTGATCGACCGCATCTGGCGCACGATCCTTACGCGAACCTTTGCCGAATGGCGGGCGCCCGCACCATGACCTCGCCGAACGATCATCCGCTCCACCGCCTTCCCAAATATGGCGACGGCATCGGCCTGCATCGCGTGCGCTTTTTGATGGAGGCGTGCGGCATCGATGAAAGCGAGGTTTCCCGGCGCGCCATCGCCGTCACGGGCTCGAACGGCAAGGGCAGCACCGCGCGCATCGCCAGCGAACTGATGGGCGCTGTCGGCGGCGATGTCGGGCTTTTCACCTCGCCCCATCTCTACCGCTACAATGAGCGCTTCCGCCTCAACGGCGTGCCGGCCGCCGACGCGGATCTGGTTGCAGCAATGGACAGGGTGCTGGTTGCGGTGGACGCCTATCGCGCCCGTCACGATGACGCCATCGGCGCCTTCGAGGCGCAATTCGTCGTCGCTCTGGTGCTGTTTCTGGCGCGCGAGTGCCGCTGGCTCGTGTGCGAGGCGGGCATCGGCGGCCGCTACGATCCGGTGCGCGCCGCGCGCGCGCCCGTCGCCGGGCTCGTCTCGCTCGATCTCGAACATACCGAGCTTCTCGGGCGCACGCTGCTCGACATCGCGCTCGACAAGCTCGACGCGACGCCGGCGGGCGGCGTGGCGGTGCTGGGCGAATCCTGTCTGCCTTTCGCCGAACAGATCCGCAGCTTTGCCGCGCTGTCCGATATTGCCGTGGAATTCGTGCAGCCCGACGGCTGGCGCGATCATGGCGTGCGCGACGGCTGGCAGATGTTCGATATCGCAGACGGCGATTCCGTGCTGGACGGTTTGCGCTCGCGCCTGGTGGGACGCCATCAGATCAACAATCACGCGGTCGCGCTCGCGCTCTGCCGGGAGAGGCTGAAGCGTTCGGGAATGTGGCCGCTTCCCGGCATCGAAACGCGCTGGCGCGCGGCGATTGCGCGGGTGACATGGCCGGGCCGCCTCGAATGCATCGGCGATGACCCGCTTGTCGTCATCGACGTCGGTCACACCCCCGAAGGCATCAAGTCGGCACTTGCCGGCTTCCGCGCGCTGGCGGGCGAGCGCGATGCAATTTTGGTGACGGGCGGCTCGAAGAACAAGCATGTGCGCGAAATGCTGGAAATCCTGGCACCCGGTTTCGACCGGATCATTTGCGCTGCCGCGTATCACAACGGCCTCGCCGCAAGCGAGGTGAAGGCGCTTGTTCAGGCGATCAACCCCCACGCCGCGTCGACGGTTTGCGCAACAATCGAAAACGCCGTGGCCTGCGCCCGCGCCGAAACCGAACGGTCGGGCTGCGCGGTCTATGTCGCCGGCGGCCTGTTCCTCGCCGCGGAATTCGCCGAAGGATGGCGCGGCGGCGCGCCGGCGAAATTGCGGTTTTTCTGAAGCCGTCTCAAATCGCGATCTCGCGCCCGATCTCGACCACTGCATTGTGGGGCACGCGGAAATAGTCGGTGGCGTGCGCGGCGTTGCGCTGCAGGAAGGCGAAGACCGTTTCCACAAGCCGTGGCAGACCCATGCCGGTGCCGCGCGAGACGATGGTTTCGTGGCCGATGAAATAGGTCACGTCGGTGAGGTCGATATCACAGCCCTCGAGCTGCGCCTCGCGCACCAGCGCCGGCACATCGGGCCGCTCCATGAAGCCAAAGCGCGCCGAACCCCGCCAGAAGCCGGGGGCGAGATGCTCGATCGTCATGCGGTCGGAATAGCGCGACCATGGTACCGGCAACGTATCCACGCGCAGGATGAACACGCGTTCGTGCAGCGCGCGGGCCTGGCGTACATACCAGACGAGAACGGGCGGCGCGTTGTCGCGCGTACGCGTGAGGAAGACGGCGGTGCCCGGAACCCGCGGAATGCCGCTGTGCGCGATCCGTGCAAGAAAATCGCCGATCGGCTCGACGGATTGCTTCAGGCGGTCGGCCACGGCCTCCACGCCGGTATGCCAGATCGCCATGGTGCCGTAGACGACGGAGGCGAGCAGCAACGGCACATAACCGCCGACGAAAATCTTGGCGAGATTGGCGGAGAGAAAACTCGCGTCGACAAAGGCAAGCGGCGCCATCACCGCGACGCACGCCCACAGCGGCCAGCGCCGGACTTCGCGCAGCGCATCGAACAGCAGCATCGAGGTCAGCAGCATCGTGCCCGACACGGCGACGCCATAGGCCGACGCGAGATTGCCGGAACTGCGAAAGCCGAGCACCAGACCCAGCGTCGCCAGCATCAACAGCCAATTGACCGGTCCCACGTAAATCTGGCCGTAGCCTTGCGCTGAGGTCTGCGTGATCGGCAGGCGCGGCAGCCAGCCCAGCTGGATCGCCTGACGCGTCATGGAGAAGGCGCCGGTGATGATCGACTGGCTGGCGATGATGGTCGCCGCCGTCGCCAGCATGATGAGGGGAATGCGAAACGCCTCGGGGCAAAGCTGGTAGAAGATGTTGTCCTGGGTGGGAGCGCCGGCGAGCACGATCCCCGCCTGGCCCGCATAGTTCAACAGCAGGCTCGGAAACACGATCGCGTACCAGGCGAGGCGGATGGGCTTGGGCCCGAAATGCCCCATATCGGCATAAAGCGCTTCGGCGCCCGTCACGCAGAGGAACACCCCGCCCAGCACCAGAAACCCGGTGATGCCGCCATGGGCGAGGAAGCCGAGGCCATAGCGCGGATCGAGCGCCACGAGCACGGCCGGGTGACGCAGGATTCCCCAAATGCCGAGAGCGGCGATGACGACCAGCCAGGTGAGCATGATCGGGCCGAAGGCGCCGCCGATGCGCTGCGTGCCCTGCCGCTGGATGAAAAACAACGCGATCAGGATCGCGACAGAGCCCGGCAGCACGACGGAGTGGAACGCGGGCGAGACGAGGTCGAGTCCTTCCAGCGCGGAGAGCACCGAGATCGCCGGCGTGATTGCGCCGTCGCCATAGATGAGGGCCGCGCCGAACAGCCCGCAGGCGACGATGAGCGGCCGCTTGAGTGCTCCGCGCGCGACCAGAGACATCAGCGCGAGAATTCCGCCCTCGCCGTCATTGTCGATGCGCATGGCGAGGCCGACATATTTGATCGTGGTGACCACCACGAGTGTCCAGACGATGAGCGACAGCGAGCCGAGGATCGCGCTCGCGCCGGGATGTCCGCCGGTCACATCGAGGACCGTCTTCAGGGTGTAAAGCGGGCTCGTCGCGATATCGCCGAACACGATGCCGAGCGCCTGGAGGCTCAGTCCCGCGAGGGTCCCCGTGATTTTGGGACGGGCGTCGGGGCGGGCAGCGACCTCTACCAAGCTCGGGCTCCTGACGGGGAATGAAATCGACGCGCGGCATAGAGCCCAAGCCGTGCGGCATTGTCGAGACGGGTGTCGTCCTCGTCCAGGTGCCATGCACTGACATTCCCCTCTTCCCTTGCGGCAGGGCTGTCCGGGGAAAGTTTGCGATGCTGGCGACGCACACCCACCCTCCCCTTGAGGGAGGGTCGAAATTTGCGAAGCAAATTTCGGGGAGGGGCTACGCGAGGTATCTCCAGCAGCATTGCACCGCCTACTATCCAACCAATCCCTCACAATGAGGCTTGGCACATCGTTCCGCGGCGAACCCCTCCCCGAAAAATCTCGCCGCTTCGCTTCGCTCCACGCCAAGATTTTTCGACCCTCCCTCAAGGGGGGGGTGGTTCGCTTTGTCGTTCGAACGAGTTTCCTAAATCTGAATCATCAACGCGTCCGATTGTTCGAAAACCCCACCACACCAGCGATTTGAAGCACCTTCGCTAATTTTCCCCGGACAGCCCTGCCCTTGTGGGATGCAACGACGAGATGTCAAAACCACAAAAGCGCGGGTGAGGGGGCGTCGCACCCAATTGAAAGCGCCCGCTTTATCCGATGCCCCTATGCGGCAGGGCGCCGAGATTTTCGGTCAGGATCGCCGGCAGCCTGGCGCCGGTGAGGATGGCGCCGCCGAGATCGACATCGTGCAGATCGGCATCGTTCAGATTGGCGTAGGCGAGGTCCGCCTCGGACAGCTTCGCGCGCCTGAGATCGGCGCCGCGGAAATCGGCGTAGCGCGCCTGCACGCCGTCGAGACGTGCCGGCAGCAAGCGCGAATCGGAGATCAGAAGCGGCCCCAGTTTCGCATCGCGCAGATCGGTATTGTTGAGCTTGGCGCCGCGCAGATTGACGCCTCTCAGATCGGCGCCCGCAAGGCGCGCGCCTCTGAGATCGCAACCTTGCAGATTGCTGCCCTGGAGCAGAGCGCCATGCAGGTCGAGCCCGTACAGCGTCGCGCCCGGTGCGATCAACGCGGTGAGCGCGCGATGGGCGAGCGATTTCAGTCCCCGCAGATCCATGCCCGTCAGGTCGACGGGCTGCCCGTCGCGCCCGTCGCTCTCGACCCAGCGCGAATGGGCATCGAGCAGCTCCATAATCGGCACAGGCAGGCTCGCCATCTCGCGTCCGCAGGGCGCTTCGGTCAGGGCCGTCGAAAGATCGACCCCGTCGAGCACGGCGCGCGTCATACAGGCACCGATCAGGATGGTGCCGTGGAGTTCCGCGCCTTTCAGATCGCACCCCGAAAGGTCGGCATTTTCGAGATTGGCGCCATTCAGCTTGGCCTGGCGCAGATTGGCGCGCGCCAGCCGGCAGCCGCGCATCATGGCATCGGTGAAATCGGCCTGCACCGCCATCGCGCCCGTCATCTTGGCACGTTCGAGATTGGCGGAGGCGAGCAGGGCAGAAGGCAACTCCGTGGGGCCCACATCGTGCTGCAGGATGCGAAGATTTCCATAGCGATCCTTCTCCGCTATCGTGCCCTCGCGCAGGTCGGCTTCATACATGTCGGCGCCGATCAGATTGGCGCCCCGCAGCAAGGCGCCGCGCATGTCGGCCCGCCGCAGGCTCGCCCCCGCAAGATTGGCCCGGCGCAAATCGGCGCCGAAGAAACTCGCGGATTCCAGGCGGGCGCTGGCAAAATTGCATTCTTCGAGAATGGCGCCGGTGAAATCGGCGTCGGCCAGATTGCGTCCGGCGAGGTCGAGTCCGGACAGGTCGCAAAATGCGAAAACCGCCCGCGCACCGCCCATCCGCCCCGCATACAGCATCTCATGCCGGGCTGCCGCGGCAGCGGCCTGCTTCTGGGTCAGTTTGGTAAAGGTGATGCGCTGTGTTGCCGTCATTGCGTCGCTCTGGCGGAACAGGGAAAAATGGTCATCGCGCATTCTTGCCCCAAGGCGCTAACACCCGATTAAAAAACAAAATATTGCCTGACGGCGCGGGGGAGGCGGGCTAGCGCTGGCCGGGCGAAATTGAGTAAGGTGCCGCCGCTCGCGGATGCCTTTGGAGTGTCGGCGCGGCCAACGGCAAGGGGCAGGTCTTTCCCTCGATCGCCATTGGCCCTGAAATCATGAGGGAACTGCCTTGAACAAGCGCGCGTTAATGCTCACCGCTGCCGCCGCCGCCCTGCTCTCGGGGCAGGCTTATGGGGCAACGCCCGATTATACCGACATCAAAACGGGGGTCACGGTCCCCATCGCCACGGCGACGGCCACTTCGGGGGCCACCGTTGGCACACCGGGCAACATCATCATCGATACGAGCGGCGCCGTCACCATCAGCACCAATCCGCCGACCGCGCCGGCGGTAACGATCAATTCGAGCAATACCGTCACCAACACCACCAATATCACCTATACGGGCGTCAACGGCGCGGTCGGCGTGCTGCTCGAGGAAGCCGCCCCCCCGACCACCAGTTCGGGCACGGGCGCCGCGGAGAGCTGGACGGGCGAATTCATCAATGGGGAGAACGGCACGAATTCGACGTATGGCGTCATCAATCTGACCGGCGCCGGCGACGACAAGGTCGGGATTCTGATCGCGGGCGGAGCGTATAACGGTGTTGGCGTAAACACCGATGCGGGGACCGGGACCTACGAGAATACCGGCCTGGGCGTCTTTACCGGCGTCGTGCCGAGCGGTGGCGGCGACCCTGTAGCAATCGATCTGGAGGCCGGCTCGACCCTCGAAGTGCAAGGCACCAGTTCCTACGGTATCGAGTTGATCGGCCCGGCCTACTCGGGCAGTACGCCGACCGGCGGCGCCACCCTGGTCGGCGATATCGACATCGCCGGCACGCTCGCGATGACGCCGACGACCCTGGGGGCGACGACCGCAACCGGCAACGTCGCCGTCGATATCGCGGGTTCGATGACCGGCTATGCCATGACCGGCAACCTCAACATCGGGTCGGCGGGCGCGTCGACGCAGGGCATGGTGTCTTCCGAGGGCGCGGGCGCCCAGGGCGTCGTCGTCCTGGGGAAGATGGACGGCGCCATCACCAACTACGGCACGCTGGAAACGCTCGGTGTCACGACGCCGTCGACGGCGACCAACGCCACCGATCCGGAGGCCGGCTCCGCGCTGGTCGTCGCCAACACCATCACCGGCGGCATCGACAACGAGCTCGGGGCGACGATTTCCACCCGCGGCACAGCGCCCACGATTTTTATTTCCACAGTACCTACGACCTTTGGCGTGGTCACGGAAGGCAATGTGAATGATCAGGTGCCGATCACGATCGGCCCAGTCGCCAACAGTTCCCTCTACCCGGGCCAATTTTCGCTGTTCAATAGCGGCACCATCTCGGCGCAGGCAGAAGACGCGAATAACAGTTCGTCCGCCATCAGCCTTTTGGGCGGCAGTTCCACTGTCAACGTGACCTTGTCGAACGGCATCTTCAACAGCGGCGCGATTTCCGCCATAGCCACCACCAATACGCTGACCCAGACCGAAGCCCCGACGGCGACCGCGCTCTCGATCGGCAGCTTCGTGACTGTCGGGACGGGAACGGATACATTTTATAGCCCCAACGTGACCGCCGCGCTCGTCAACACCAATGAATTGGGTACAGGGACAGGAACGATCGAGGCCAAAGTATCCGGTCCGGACGCGGGGACTGCGACGGCGATTTCCATTGCCCCCAACGCCAGTCTGCCGTCGATCTTCAACAGCGGCACCATTTCGGCATCCGCCACCACCACGACGCTGACGCAAACCGGCACGACACTTAGCGCTTTTGCGATCAATGACGCCTCGGGCACGCTCACGACCATCACCAACGAGGGTACGATTTCGGCGGTCGCGACACTGCTCGACAGCAACGATCAGGCGTCCATCGACACGTCCAACCAAGCCGTTGCCATCAACGTCTCGAACAATTTGACAACTCCGGTAACGATTAACGATACTGCCGTGAGCGGTCCCGCCGAAATCATCGGCGATATCTATTTCGGGACCCAACCAGGCACCCTGAACGTGCAGGGCGCGACCACGGCGGATTATGCGAGTGTGAGCGGCTCCACCGTGAGCGGCGAGATATCTGCCGAGCGCATTATCTTCAACAACAAGACCAATACGCCCGACACGCTTACGATCGGCACCGACGGGTCTGTCACGGGCAGTATCGAGGAAGCAAACGGCGGGACGGTCGATATCTCGATCGCCCAAAGCGGCGTGTTGAATTTGCAGACGACGGCGCCGACGAATTTGAATTCGAACGTCTCGACCGCGGTCAGCGCAGGCGCACCGCTCGACGTAAACCAGTTGACCGTAGGCAGTCCCAACGGCGGCGCGCTCAATATCAGTCTTTCGCAAGGCTATAACGTCGCCGTGTATAGCGGCTCATACGTCATCAACGCCATCGACGTTGGCAGCACTAATGCCAATGTCACCATCGGCGATCCCTCCTCCGGCACCAACGGCCTTATTCACCCCCTCACCGTCACCTTCGGAAGCTATATTGCGTCTCCCAACAACGCACCGGCCGAATTCGTTCTGATCAATTCCGCGACCCCTATCAACATTTCGACCTCGGAACTGAACGACCTGACAACGCTCTATAGCACGGCGAACTCGCCGAACTCGACCGCCATCCCGTATCTGTTCACGTCGTCTATCTGCGCCTATGACACCACCACCTCCACTGCGGCATCGACCTGCTCTGCGCCGGCTCCGACGGGCACCACATCGTCGATCGTTCTCATGCTGACGCCGAAAACCGTTGGGACGGGTGCGGACCAAATTCCGCTCACCGGCTACGCGGCCCAGATGTTCAAATACGCCAACGAAGCGCTCATCAACGACAACACGCTGGGCGCGGCGATGATCAACGACATCACGAACGCCCCCCAGGCGCAGGCCGCCTATGCGGCGTTCGCACCGGACGTTTCGGGGGCGACGCGGGCGACCGCGATCTCGCTGACCGATTCGGCGACCAACGTCGTCGCGGCGCGGCAGCGCGAATTGCGCATGTATGTGGGCCAGGAAGGCGATACGACGTTGTGGGGCCAGCAATTCGCCCAGCGCCTGAGCCAGAGCGGTTCGAAGAACGGGCTGAGCGGTTGGAACGACCCCGGCTTCGGTTTCACGATGGGCCTGGATGGCGGCGATCCGGTGGACGGCCGTTACGGCGGCGCCTTCACCTTCTTCGGCGGCGGCATGAGCGCGAAAGGCCCGACCGATGCGAAGACGGAGGAGGAATATTATCTGTTGACCGGCTACACCGATTGGCGCGGCAAGGGCCTGTTCCTCGATACCCAGGCAAGCGTCGGCTACGGCAGCTTGAAGGGCAAGCGCTATCTGACCCTCACAGAGCCGGGCGTAACCTCGGTCGACTGCACAACGACGTCGCTTTGCCGCGAGGCGGACGGCAACCGCGCGAGCGAATTGCTGTCCGGCGGCGTGACCACGGGCGCCATCTTCAATGCGGGCGGCACGGTGTTCACGCCGCAATTGAGTGTCGACGGAATGACGATGCGCGAAGAGGGCTATACGGAGTCGGGTGGCGGCCAAGGCTTCGACCTCACCGTGCGACCCTATTACGCCGATTCGCTGCGCACCTTCCTTGGCGCCGATGTCCGCCAGGACGTGAATCTGGGCGATTTCTTTTTTCAGCCGGATTTGCGCGTCGGCTACCGCTACGATTTCGCCAATGGCGCGGTGAAGCTGCGGGCCAATTTCGCCAGCGTGAATAATTCCGTCGCGGGCGAGAAGCTCGATCCGTTCACCGTCGAAGGGCCGGATCCCGGACATGGCAATCTCGTGCTGGGGGGCGGTTTCGCGACGACGACGGGCTCCTGGTCGATCGGCCTCAACTACGATTACGTGCGCAGCGGCTCCGGCCCGACCGAACAGGACGGCGTTCTCACGCTGGTGGGGAGAATTTAACGCTGGGACCGCGGGCGTCTCGCCCGCATCTGAGCATAGATCGTGCGGGCGAGACGCCCGCGGTCCCAGCCCCTCAGCGTTCGCTCGCGTCGATTCGGGTGAGCACGTCCTGCGCCGCGTGCGCCAGCTGGACGAGCGCGTTGGGCATGTCTTCGCCGGATTTGCGCGCCCATTCGACAAGTTCGCGCGCGAAGGATTCGAGTTGCGGCGCGCTGGCGATCAGGCGGGCCTGCCGCTCGATGCGTTCGGGGCCGAGGTCGTATTCGGCGCCGGGTACCCGCCAGCCGCCCCAATCCGCCTGGCCCGTAATGACCACCGGATAGGTGCCGGGGACCGGGTGGCGGGCACAATCCTCGGCCGGCTGCCATTTGTTGCGCGCCCGCGTCACCCGCCAGCTTTCCGCCGCGTCCGCAGCATCGGGCGCCACCGCCTGTTCCGCCTGAAGCTCGTCGGCGGAGAATTCGCGGCCCAGGCCCGCATCGTAAAAGATGCGCAGCGGCTCATCGAGGCCTTTTGTCCAATGCGGCACGACGCGCTCGACCAGCGCCCAGGTTCCCACGGGCTTCACATATACTCGCTGGTTCTTGTGAAACTGTGCCTTGGCCATGAGCGCGCGATCCTCGCATTGCCGCGCCGAGAGTAGGAGCGGGCAATTAAGCCTACGTTAAGCCGCTCGCGGTTGACTCAAGGTCTATCGAATTTACTATTCTGCGATGCCGATCCAAAGCCCCTGCAACAAGATCTGCACGATCGATTCGCGCGGTGCGTATTGCATCGGTTGCGGCCGCACGCTGGATGAAATCGCCCGCTGGGCATCGTTCAGCGATGAAGAACGCGCACAGATCATGCGCGCGCTGGCCGAGCGCCGCGCCCGCGCTCAAGCAGCGAAGCAGTAGCGCATTGAAAGGGCGCTCTATAAATCTAATGTCATCCCCGGCGAGCCGCGCACGCGCGGCGAGGGAAGGGGATGACACAACTATATGAGCGAACGACGTTACGACGCGTCGCTCAACCGCGCGAGCGGACAGGGTTCGAGGTGCTTTCCTTCCCTGAGCGCGCCGAACCAGTCGAGCCCGTCGCGCAAGCGGACATTCTCGCCGATGACGAGGAGCGCGGGCGCGCTCATGGCATTCGCGTCGGCGCCCAATTGCCCGAGTGTGGTAACCCGCACCGATTGCGCGGCCGTCGTGGCATCGCCGATAATGGCTGCGGGCTCCTGCGCGGCGCGCCCCGCCGCGATCAATTTCGCTGCAATCTCGCCGGCACGCGCCAGCGCCATGTAAAGCACGAGCGTCGGCGAGCCGCGGGCGATCGCCGTCCAATCGAGCTTCGGCAATTTTCCGTCGCTGCCATGGCCGGTGATGAAGGTGACGGCATGATTGGTGTCGCG
Organism: Rhizomicrobium sp.; assembly: GCA_049692035.1. GTDB lineage: Bacteria > Pseudomonadota > Alphaproteobacteria > Micropepsales > Micropepsaceae > Rhizomicrobium. Next base: position 131,003 of record JBAVOL010000034.1, on the reverse strand, counting down.
GTGCGTCACCGGAATGCCGGCGTAAGCCAGCCCGCCGATCCCCGCCGTGACGCCCGGCACAATTCGGAACGGAATTCCGGCGCGCGCCAGCGTCAGCGCTTCCTCGCCGCCGCGGCCGAAGACGAACGGATCGCCGCCCTTGAGCCGCAACACGCGTGCCCCCTTGCGGGCGAGCGAAACCAGTGTGCGGGAAATGTCGGTCTGCTTGCACGATCTTTTGCCGCCGCGCTTGCCCACATGGATGCATTCCGCATTTGGCCGCACCAGCTTCAGCAACGCCGCGTTGACCAGCGCGTCGTAAAGGACGACATCGGCTTCGGTGATGGCATGGAGCCCGAGCATCGTGACAAGGCCGGGATCGCCGGGGCCGGCACCGGCCAGCCACACCCAGCCGGACTCGAAAGCCGGCAATTCCAGCGCCTGCGCCAGGCGCCGTGCCGCGATCCGTTCGGCCGAATGAATGACGATGGGTGCGGGCTTCATTTCACACTCATAATATGTATATATATTTTATCACCTCTCCAAGAAATGTAAAATAGCTTCGTGACCTCTGGACGATTCAACCGGAACGGACTCTGCCATAGCAGCTTTTCCCGCGACACGGCGCCGATGCGGCGGCTATAGACACGCGCGCACCAGCTGGAAACCAGACCATGTCCCTGCCGCCCAAGAGCGACCTCAAGCCGAACACCTATGCCTATGAAACCGAGCCCCTCGTCACGGCCAATGGTTTTCGGGAATATGACGCGCGCTGGCTGTTCGGGAAGGAAATCAATCTCCTGGGGATCGAGGCGCTGGGGCTCGGGCTGGGCACTTACATCCAGGAAATCGGCGTCGCGCCCAAAATCGTCACCGGGCACGACTACCGCTCCTATTCGCTCTCCATCAAGCAGGCGCTCATCATCGGCCTGATGACGTCCGGCTGCGAAGTCGTCGATATCGGCCTCGCCACGACACCAATGTCCTATCTTGCCCAGTTCGAACTCGACATTCCCGCCGTCGCCATGGTGACGGCGAGCCACAACGAAAACGGCTGGACCGGCGTGAAGATGGGCGCCAAACGCCCGCTGACGTTCGGGCCCGACGAGATCGGCCGCCTCAAGGCGATCGTGCTGGGAGGCGAGGGACGCCAGCGTGCCGGCGGCAGCTACGCGCGCGTGCCGAATTTTCTCGCCCGCTACCTCGATGCGGTGACACGCGGCCATCGCCTGTCGCGGCCGATCAGGGTGGTCGCTGCGTGCGGCAACGGCACGGCGAGCATTGTGGCGCCGGAAGCGTTGCGCCGCATCGGCGCCGAAGTGATCGCGATGGATGCCGAGCTCGATTACACCTTTCCCAAATACAATCCCAATCCCGAAGACATGCACATGCTGCATGCCATGGCCGACGCGGTGCGGGAGCATGACGCCGACATCTGCCTGGGCTTCGACGGCGACGGCGACCGCTGCGGCGTGGTCGACGACAAGGGCGACGAGATCTTTGCCGACAAGGTCGGCGTGCTGGTGGCGCGCGACCTGTCGTCGCGTCAGCCGAACGCGAAATTCGTCGTCGATGTCAAATCGACGGGGCTGTTCGAGACCGACCCGGTCCTCAGGAAGAACGGCGCCGTGACGGATTACTGGAAGACCGGCCATTCCTATATCAAGCGCCGCACGGCGGAACTCGGCGCGCTCGCCGGCTTCGAAAAGAGCGGTCACTATTTCTTCAATCCGCCGATCGCACACGGTTACGACGACGGTGTCGTCGCCGCGATCGCGGTGCTCGAAATGCTCGATCGCGCGGGCGGCAAAAAAATGTCGGCGCTGGTCGAAGGATTGCCCAAGACCTGGAGTTCGCCGACCATGGCGCCGTTCTGTCCGGACGACCGGAAATATGCCGTTGTCGATGCACTGACGAAGGAATTCGCAGCCGCGCAGGCGCAGGGCGAAAAACTCCTCGGCCAGAACATCGTGCGCCTTGTCACGGTCAACGGCGTGCGCGTCGTGCTGGAGGACGGGACATGGGGCCTGGTGCGCGCTTCATCGAACAAGCCATCGCTCGTCGTCGTCGTGGAGAGCCCGACATCGGAGGCCAATATGCGGGCGATTTTCCACGAGATCGATACGCGCCTTTCCAGGCACAAGGAAGTGGGCGAATACGATCAGCGCATCTGACATCGCCGTATCGCGCCGCGACCTCGATCCCGAGACGTTGCGCCCCGACCTGCGTCGTAATAGTCTGCGCGTGATCGGCAGATTGGGGGACGCGGTGCCGAAAATTCCGGATCGCATCGTGTACGCGGCGGTTTTCGCGTTGGCCGCGCTGTTGAGCGGCGCCTTTGGGGCGTGTGCGCAGCAGGGGCATGAACCGGCAGGCAATGCGAAGATGGCGCCGCAACCGCCGCCGGCGCCTCCGGCAACCGGCAGCCACGCCAATGCGCCGGCGGGCAAGCTGTCGCTCACAAGCCGCGACGTGTGCGTCAAGCATCCCAACCTCAAGCAATGTTCCTGACGATGAGCGACAATTTCGCGATCGCGAAACTTGCGACGGCGTGGGTCGCGCTGGTGATCTTCGTCGTCTTTGCGTCCGTCTGGGTGTTCCGCGGCGAAGTCGATTATCGTCAGGCGAGAATCGGACGGGTGTTCGACCTGGCCAAGGAATATCGCGTCACGCTCGGGCAGACCAACGCCCGGTTCTCCGATCGCTGGAACGCATATGAGAACGACGCCGTCGATCCGTATAATGGCGGCAATATCGACGAGCGGACCTATTCCGATCTCGTCAACCGTTTTCTCGCGACGGATGTGAACCGCGACAGTTTCCAGGCGCTGGCGGGATTCTACGACTCGGTCGGCGAATGCGTGCAGGTCGGTTTGTGCGATTTCTGGTTTGCGCGCACGGTTTTCGGCAATGACATCGTGACCTTCTATCACAACATGTATCCCGTCCTCGAAGCCGAGAACCAGCAGGGACGCGGCGGCGCCGGTATTCTGGATTTTGTCGATCGCATGCGCAGAGCCGATCGCGGCGAACTGCGTCGGGACTGGAGAGACCGCGCGATCGCGTGGACGGGTTATTAGAAGACTGCGCCGCAGGGATCATGGACCGACGCTCGGTAATCGGATTGGGTGCCCTGGGCATGGCCGGGATATCGCTCGGCGGAGGCGCCGAAGTCGCGCCGGCACCATCCCCGCAGACCATTGCGCTTTGGCCCTCGGTGCCGCCGGGCGGGGAAGGCATCGCGTTCACATCGCCGGCGTTCGATCCTGCGGCGCCTGCGGCCGGTAGCAGTCGCGAACTCACCGATATCGCCAAGCCCATGCTCATCGTATTCCGGCCGCGCGCGCCGGACGGTTCGGCGATGCTGATCGCACCGGGCGGCGGCTATTTGTTCGAGGATTACGATATCGAGGGCGTCGAGCCGGCATTGCGCCTGAACGAGGCCGGCATCACCGCCTTCATATTGCTCTATCGTTTGCCGGGCGAGGGCTGGCGCAATCGCGCCGATGTTCCGTTGCAGGACGCGCAACGCGCCATGCGCCTGATCCGCGCGCAAGGCGTGCGCGATTACGGCATCGATCCCGCCCGGGTCGGCGTGCTCGGCTTTTCGGCGGGCGGGCATCTGGCGGCGTCGCTTGCCACGCGGTTCGACGCTGCCGTCTATACGCCGTTCGACGGAATCGACGCTTACGATGCGCGGCCCAGTTTCACGGCGCTGCTCTATCCCGTCATCACCATGCTGCCGCCGTTTGCGCATGAAGCGTCCTGCGAACAGCTTCTGGGCAAGGATGCCTCGCCTGCATTGCGGGCCGCCTACTCGCCGGAGCGCGCGGTAAGCGCGCAAACGCCGCCTTGCTTTCTCGTCGCTGCGGCGGACGATTCCGACGTGCCGGTCGACAACACCTTGGCGATGTTCGCCGGTTTGCGCGACGCCAAAGTGCCGGCGGAGATGCATATTTTCGAGCGCGGCGGCCATGGCTTCGCGCTGCGCGGCGGCGCGGATCTGCCGGCCTCGTCATGGCCCGATCTGCTGCTGCGGTGGGGAATCTCACGCGGCTATTTCCGCAACCCTGCGTCGAATCCGTAGCTCACGCCGCGTGCTGTATGTCGCGCGCGACAAACGACAGCGCTTCGCGCAACGTTTCGACGTTCGCGCCCTTGCGTGTCGCGTGTTCGCTCAAATGGCGGCGGAATGCCCGCGCGCCGGGCCGGCCGTTGAACAGGCCCAGCATATGCCGCGTCATGGCATGCAGCGGCACGCCTTGCGCCAATTGATGCGCCACATAATCGAGATAGGCCTCTATACAGGTATCGACATCGCGAGTGACGCCGCCGAAAAAGCGCGCATCGACATCGGCGAGCAGCGCCGGCGTCTGGTACGCGGCGCGGCCCAGCATCACGCCGTCGACATGGTCCAGATGATGCGCCGCCTGCTCGAGCGTGGCGATGCCGCCATTGACGACGATGGTCAACGCGGGATTTTCGCGTTTCACCCGATAGACGAGGTCGTGATCGAGCGGCGGGATTTCGCGATTCTCCCTGGGCGACAGGCCTTCGAGCCAGGCCTTGCGCGCGTGCACGACAAAGTGCGTTACGCCGGCCGAAACACAGGCGGCAATCATCGCGCGCAGGCTCGTTTCCGGATCCTGGTCGTCGACGCCGATACGGCATTTGACGCTGAGCGGTATGGCGGTCACAGCCCGCATGGCCGCCACGCACTCGGCCACCAGCGCGGGCTCGCGCATCAGGCAGGCGCCGAAGCGGCCCGATTGCACGCGGTCGGACGGGCAGCCGACATTGAGGTTGATTTCGTCATAGCCGAAATCCGCACCGATGCGTGCCGCTTCCGCCAGTCGCGCGGGCTCGGCCCCGCCCACTTGCAGCGCCACCGGATGCTCGCACCCATCGAAACCGAGCAGCCGCGCGCGATCGCCGCGGATGGCGGCCTCCGCCATCACCATCTCGGTATAAAGCCGCGCATGGCGCGTCAGCCGGCGGTGAAGAGCGCGGCAATGCCGGTCCGTCCACTCCATCATGGGGGCAACGCAGAATATATGTGTTTGATTGTGCTGCATTATTCCGATATTCTTTAAAGGCTTAGGAGGCACCCATCACACTTTTTCGTATCCGAAAATACGACGCTTTTTCCCGGGTTTCGACGTCTGAGTGTGATGGATTTGTGATCGATAAAGGTGGTCATTCATGGCCAACATTCGACAGCTAGCATCTGGACACTGGCAGGTCCAAATCCGTCTTAAGGGCCGCAAGGTAACGGAGACGTTCATTCGCCGTGATCACGCACGGGAGTGGGCGACTGAGGCAGAGGGCCAGATCGACCGCGGGCATTCGCCATCAGGTCGGCGTGGCCGCACCGCGAAGACCTTCGGCGCCCTTATTGATCTGCATATCGACGACATGAAGGAAGTGGGAAAGCCGCCACTGCGCTCCAAGAGCGCCACACTCGAGATGCTGCACCGTGAACTTGGCGTATTGCGCATCGCCGATTTGGATCGCGAGCGCATCATCCGTTTCGGACGCGAGCGCGCAAGAAGGGGTGCTGGTCCTGTTACTCTGGGTCAAGACATCGGTGCCATCAAATTGGTGTTTGCACACGCCGCCGCCGTCCATGGCGTGGATGTTTCTACGGAACCGGTACAACTCGCCCGATTGGCACTGAAACGGCTGGGCTTGGTTGGCAAGGGCAACGAGCGCGACCGCCGTCCGACCGAAGACGAACTCAGCAGACTCTTCAATCATTTCGACGCGAATGAACGCCAACTGATCCCCACGAGTCGGATTATCAAGTTCGCGATCGCAACCGCCATGCGGCAGGAGGAAATATGCCGAGTAACTTGGGACGATCTGAATGTTCGCACGAAGATGCTCACAATCCGAAACCGTAAGGATCCGCGCGAAAAGAAAGGGAACGACCAGCGCATCCCTCTGCTTGCAATATCTGGATACGACGCGTTGGGGCTTATCGAGGAGCAGCGGTCGAGCCGCAGCAACGAAGACGATCGAATTTTCCCCTACATGCATAAATCTGCCGGCACCGCGTTTACCAGAGCTTGTCGCGAGTTGAATATCGTCGACTTGCATTTTCATGATTTGAGACACGAAGGCACCAGTCGCTTGTTTGAAGCCGGGTTTTCAATCCAACAGGTTGCGCTTGTGACAGGCCATAAAGATTGGAAGATGCTTCGTCGCTATACCCACTTAAGGCCGGAGTCTCTACACCAAGTGGAGAAATTAAGCGCTTGATGAAAACGCTGTGGCCGCGCTCGTAGCGTGCAAAACGCCGGTCTGAATCCCGTTTGGAGAGCGAAACCTGCGACCCTAACTTTCGCAAGATCTTCAAACCACTTACGCTAGAGCGTCTCTCTCTAACCGGCAATACGTAAAGCTATTATTCTAAAAAGCTTTTCGTTGCCTTCGACTCGCCCAGTCATATCCTACGACTACCCTACAATTTTCGCTCCCGTGCTTCCCCCCTGCTTCCCCGGCCGCCGCCGGCGAATCCGGGGAAGCAGAATTGGGAACAATCACGGAACGATAGGAGAAGATTATGGCGAAGATCATGAAGCGCACATTGGACGCGCTAAAGCCGGAACCCGACCGAGACGTGTTCACCTGGGACGCCGAGCTCAGAGGGTTTGGCGTTAGGGTAAAGCCATCAGGGGTAAAGACGTTTCTCATCCAGTATCGCAACACGGAAGGCCGAACGCGGCGTCTGGTGCTCGGTCAATACGGTGCGCTGACGCCAGAGCTTGCCCGCGACCTTGCCCGAAGAAAGCTGGCCGCGGTGGCGGAGGGCGAAGACCCGTCGGCAGAGCGTCATGCGGCGCGGGAGGGGATGACTGTCGCCGAAGTGTGCGACTGGTATCTCGAACAGGCCGAAAGCGGTCGCATTCTCGGGCGGAACCGCAGACCCATCAAAGCGTCGACGCTCCGCATGGACCGGAGTCGAATCGAAACCCACATCAAGCCGTTGTCGGGCGCGCGAATGCTGAGCGGTCTTAGCCTGCGCGACGTCGAGGGCATGCAGGCCGATATTGCGGCGGGTAAGTCGGCTCGGGGCAAGGAGAAAGGTCGTGGTGGGCTCTCTACGGGAGGGCCTGGCGCTGCAAGCCGCACGATCGGCACGTTGCGGGGAGCGCGCCGGAGTGGCGCCGCTGCGCATCGATGAATGAACGGGGAATGCCTTGCACTGGTGCAAAGAACTCGTTTCCCCAATGCGCCAGCTGTTCCGTCCATACGGGATATGACTGGAATCAGTGGAAATCAGCTCAAGCACCCATCCGGATCTGCCGGGTCAGGTCGGCCGCACGTTTAATGAACACTACGCCCGCCAATTCGATCTGCATTGGCGCGACGACATGCTTGCAGAGGAGGAGGCCGCGTGAGTGCTGCCGGGAATTTGGACCGCGACCTCATGGTGTGAAGAGAAACGCATATCGCGCTTGTGATGTCGCTTGGTTAGGCGGCCAATAAACTGAACAGTGTTTGAAAAACCGTTTTTCTTTGATGCAGGTCAAATATCCGCATACGCCTGCACGCTAGCGTTGGCGCGCCAATAACGGGTTTCTGGCAGAAGGCGACGGGAGTTGAGCGTGAACTCCGGCGCTGCCGATAGCGGTAGGATTTGCCCATGCGCTTCTTTACTTTCAGTTGTGACTCCCATGTCGTCGAGCCGTTGGATTTGTATACGTCCAACTTGCCGGCCAGTCTGAAAAATTGGGCAATGCATGTCGAACGCAAGGACGGCTACCATCTGTCTATGGTCGGCGACACAGTTGTCCATCGGATGAAGCTTCCCGAGAAAGGCGACGACGTCATCCGCGTCATGCGCAAGGGCTCGCATGACCTCAAGCTGCGCCTCGAAGACATGGCGTTGGACGGGATCGATGCGGAGCTGGTGTTTTCCTCGATCGCGCTGGCTGCACATCACGTGACCGACCCGGAAGCGGAGCTAGCGACTGCGGAAATCCACAACAACTGGCTCTGGAACTACTTCAAGAACGCCCTCGACAAATTCGTCCCCGTTGCCCTGCTGCCGGTTCACAACTTTCCCAACACGGTTGCGGAACTGAAGCGCGCCGCTTGGCTCGGTTTCACTGCCGCGATGCTGCCCGCAGTAACGCCCGAAGGCGTCGCCCCCTACAACAGCAACAAGTGGGACGAGATTTTCCATCTTGGCGGCGAACTCGGCATCCCGTTCTGCATGCATACCTCGACCGGCCTGAAGAATCTGATCTTCGAACGCGGTCCTGGCGGCGCGGTCTATAACTATACGCGCCAGATGTTTGATGCCGCTTCGACGATTACGCTGTTGACCGCGGGCGGTGTGCTCGACCGCAATCCCAAAGCGCAAACCGTGTTTGTCGAGTCCGGGGCCTCTTGGCTGGTCGGTCTGGCCGAACGCATGGACGAGACCTATCTCGCACACTCGGTCTACGTCCAGCCCAAGCTCTCGATGTTGCCCAGCAAAATCGTGTCCCGTCAGGTCAAATGCGCCTTCCAGACCGACAAGGGGGCGGTCGTCGCACGCAAGGTGCTCGGCCACCAGACGATTTTGTGGGCCACCGATTATCCGCATATGGAGGGGACGTTCCCCAACTCACAGGACGTCCTGAAGCGGATGTTCGAAGGCGTAGACATAAGCGATCAGGAGAAGGCCGATATTGTGGGCGGCACGGCAGCGCGCTTGTTCCGCCTGCAGCGTCCCGAATTTCAGGTGGAAGCGGTAGCCTGAACGCTACTGAAATTTCGCGTGTGGCGCTACCTGTTCTATAGCGCCATCGCAGCGGACAAGCTGCGCTGAACAGCATTCGCCTCCGCGATGATCCGTTCTATCAACGCCGCTACGGTCGGCAGATCGTGGACCAGTCCCACAGACATACCCCCGCCAGTCATCCCCTTCTCCAGGTCGCCCGTGGTGAGCGTAATGGTGTGCATTTGAAGCATTTGGGACATGCGCATCATGTTCCTGGTATTCACAGGCCCCGAGGCGAGGACCTGCATGAGGAGCTTGTGGTAGGGAATACTGAGATCCCGCGCGATATCGATTGAATCCCAGAAGATTTTCCAGAGGTTCATTCTGGCCGTTACGGCACGCTCCGCCGCCGCCGTCTTCATCACGCGGCTCGGTATACCGTCAAAGCGATCTGAGATGATGGTGTCTCCGACGTCCAGCTCGACCGCCTTGTTCTTGAAATTCTGATGCAGTGGGCTCTCCTGAGTCGTCAGAAAGCGGGTTCCCATCGAGACGCCGCCCGCGCCGAGGGCGAGCGCAGCGACAAGGCCCGCTCCATTGGCAACGCCGCCCGCCATGATAACCGGGATGTCGAGCACTTCCGCCAGTCTCGGAACAAGGACAAAACTGGTGACGTCGCCTGCATGGCCCGCCGCTTCATAGCCGGCGGCGATGACCCCGTCCGCGCCATGCGCTTGCGCACGCTTGGCGAAGTGAACATTGGTGACAGATGCAACGACCTTTCCGCCATATTCGTGAGCGCGTTGCACGATCCAGTCGCCCCGGCCCATCGAATAATTGATGACCGGCACCTTCTCCTGGAGCAGGATTTCTGCATTCTCCAGACCGTTGGGAATGGCCAGCGGGGCGTTGGCGCCGAAGGGCTTGTTGGTCAGAGTGCGTATCTCCAGGATGGCCTGCCGCGTCACTTCCGGTGGGTTGGAGCCCGCGCCGAAAACGCCCAAGCCCCCCGCGTTCGACACGGCCGCCACCATTTTGGGAATGGCAACCCGACCCATGCCCGCAAGTAGGATCGGGTATTCGATGCCGAACAATTCAGTGACCGACGTCTTCATGGTCTGCTTTTTCTCAAAGATAAGATGAGTTTCTGACCGGTGCTTGCCATTCGCGGCGATGCACTCTTCGGAACAATCGCGAGCGGAGGGCAATGTCATGTGTTTGCGCCCGCCTTGGTTCAGCTGTAGGCGGGTTCCTCCCACCACGGGAAATAGTCCGGCATGTCTTTGGAGACGGTACATGGAAAGTGCGGTGCACGCTTTTCAAGGAAGGATTGGACACCCTCCTTCGCATCCGCGCTCCGTCCGCGCGTGCAGATACCGCGGCTTTCGATCCTGTGCGCGTCCATCGGGTGCGCCATTCCCAGACTGCGCCAGGCCATCTGGCGCATCAGTGCGATCGATACCGGTGCGGTGTTGTCACCGATCTCCCGGGCAATCGCGTAAGCTGCCGGCAGCAATTGCTCATGCGGGACCACATCGCGCACAAGCCCGCCTTCCTTGAGTTCCTGCGCGGGCATCACACGCCCGCTGAAGCTCCATTCCAGTGCGCGACTTATGCCGACAATGCGCGGCAGGAACCACGACGAGCAACATTCGAAGACAATGCCGCGCCGCGCATAAACAAACCCCAGGCGCGCCTTCTCGCTGGCGACGCGGATATCCATGGGCAGCAACATCGAAGCGCCGATGCCCACCGCAGCCCCGTTGATTGCGCCGATCACCGGCTTGAGGCTGCCGAAGATGCGCAGCGCCAGTTTGCCTCCGCCGTCGCGGGCCGATTCCCTGCTGTAGTCAAAGGTGCCGTCCGGACGGAATGGAGAATCGGTTTCGGTCTTGCTTCCGTTCTTGTCCTTATCGAAAGCGCCGGCGCCCTTGGTGATATCCGCACCACCGCAGAACCCCTTGCCCGCGCCGGTGACGACGACGGCGCGAACGCGGTCGTCCCTGTCCGTCTCGTCGAAGACAGACATCAATTCGTTCATCATCTGCGGGCTCATGGCGTTGAACACCTCCGGGCGGTTCAACGTCACCGTTGCAATTCCGTCGGCGACTTCGCAGAGAATCGTTTCGTAGTTCAATTTCATCTCCTCGGTCCTGACTTGTCGGCGCGACCTCGAAGGCGCGGCCTGGACGCTATTTGTTGCTGAATTTCGGCGGCCGCTTTTCAAAGAAGGCCTTACGCTTCTCGGCGGCGTCCTCGGTGGATTGCGCCATGAACACGGCGCGCGTTTCCATCTCCATCGCCTGCTCAAGGCTGCCTGCATTCTGGTTGAACCAAAGTGATTGCTTGGTGGTCCAGATCCCCATGGGCACATTCACCATAATGCTCTTGGCCAGTTCCAGACAGGCGTCCTGCAATTCCTCGTCGGGCACGGTGCGCAGCACCAGGCCGATGTGCTCGGCCTCATCGGCCAACACTGAGCGCGCCGTTAGCAGAAGTTCAGCGGCGCGCTGGGTGCCCACGGCGCGCGGCAGGAGGTAGCTCATGCCCAGTTCGCAGCCAGTGGCCGCGTTGTGGATCGAGTTCACGAACTTGGCCGATTTTCCGGCGATCGCGATATCGCACGCCAGCGGGAGGGCATATCCCATGCCGGCGACGGTGCCGTTGACGCCGCAAATGATGGGTTGCGGCAACGAACGCATCAAAACCGGGATCGATGCGATGACGCTCATCGAATATTTTGTGTTGTAGGCCTTGCCGACATCCGGATCGACCCATGCGGGCGTGCCGCCATTGCGCAGATCATGGCCAGTGCAAAATCCCTTGCCGGTGCCCGTTAGGATCACCACCCGGATCTTGGGATCGAATTTGAGTCCGTTCAGGATGTCGACGAACTCCGCGTACATCGCGAAGGTGAAGGCATTCATGGATTCGGGGCGGTTCAGCGTGATGCGCTTGACACCCTCTGTGGGTTCGTCGATCAGGAAATCATCAGACATGGGGCACACTCTTTATTTGTTCAACCAATGCACTTTGACCATGCCGTCGCCAAAGGGCTCGTCACGGTTCTTGAGCGCCGCCTTGAGGCCATGTTCCGCCATGTCGGCCTTGAACTGGCTGCGGCGCGGCCCTTTGCTCAGGTGGCCGCGAGCATCCATTTCGGTGGCAAAGCGCTGCAGTGTCTTGGCGCCTTGCAGCTCTAGTGCCGCATTGACGATGCGCTTGTGGGCCGACAGCAGCTCGCCATCGACAAAGCTGATACGGCGCGCAAGTTCATTGACCGCGTCATCGAGTTCCGCTGCGGGAACAGAATCAAGCACCAGGCCGATGCGGGCAGCATCGCGGCCCCACAGGCAGTCGCCGGTCATCATGATGCGCTTGGCCCATTGCGGGCCAACGTGATAGACCCACATTTGATTGGGCGGCGTGCCGTTGGCGCGTGTTGCGGGAAAGCCGATTTTCGCTTCCTCCGCGCAGATGATGAAGTCACACATCAGTGCGAGGTCGGTGCCACCAGCCATGCAATTGCCCTGCACTTTGGCAATCACCGGCTTGTGCATGTCGAACAGGGTCATGGTCAGCTTCTGCGTCTGCTCCATGTTCCAGCAATCGTCGTCGAGTGAGGTATTCTGGGTGCGGTATTGGGCTTCATCCCAAGGCGGCGTCTCGCCTTCCTTGTAGCCCGCGTAAGCGCCGACCAGGTCGTAGCCGGTGCAGAAATCCTTGCCTGCCCCTTCCAAGATTACCACGTTGACGTCGACCAGGGCATCGGCCTCGATCAACGCATCGCGCAATTCCGTCAGCAGGGCGGGATTAAGCGCGTTGCGTTTTTCAGGTCGGTTCAAGGTGACGCGCGCGATGCGATCGGCGACGTCGAACAGGATAAATTTCGTGCTGCCGAGATACTTGCCCATACGGCCGCTTGTCCTTATTTTCGATTTTTTGAACGATGTTCAAAAAATATAGGCAGTTCCGCTGCGACTGGTCAACTGGCGAAAAACGTAAATAAACCAACGATTAATAGGGCCGTGTGTGCGGCTGCGGGCGCTGCCGATCCGGCTATGGGTGCGGCGTATTGCGACCGGCCCTGTCGGACGACGATACGGGGAGCACGGGCGGCTAATAATGATCGCGGTTCATCAGCGTGCCGCTGGCGGTTGAAGTGCGACGCACTTATATCGTGGATATGATGTCGTCGGTCCGCCTGGGCTGGCTGCGCGCGAGATGCGCGCCCAAGCCAACCTCCAGGCACGCTTTAGCGGTGACATCGCTCATTGCGGCGCCATGCGAATCGCGCCGTCCAGGCGCACCACTTCGCCGTTGAAATAGGTGTTGCGCATGATTTCCAGCGCTAGAGAGGCGTATTCCGGCGGCTCGCCAAGTCGCGCCGGGAAAGGCACCTGCGCGCCAAGGTTCTTCAAGAATTCTGCGGACGCTTGCGCCATGGGTGGTGTTTTGAAGAGGCCGGGCAGGATCGTGTTTACGCGGATGCCCTCGCGCGCCAAGTCGCGCGCCACCGGCAACGTCATGCCGACGACACCGCCCTTCGATGCCGAATAGGCGGCTTGGCCAATCTGGCCGTCCTGTGCGGCGACAGAGCCGGTGTTGATGATGACACCGCGCTCACCGCTCCCCAGAGAATCGAGCGTTAGCATGCCCATCGCTGATTTTACGATGCAACGGAACGTGCCGACCAGATTGATCTGAACAATCTGATCGAAAGTGCCAAGAGGGAAGCCCTTGATCGCGCCGTCCTTGCTGCGCGAAGCGGTGCGGGTCGCGTTGCCGGTGCCGGCGCAATTCACCAGGATGCGCTCCTGGCCGTTGGCGGCGCGCGCCTTGGCGAAGCCCGCGTCGACGCTTTCCTCGCTGGTCACATTGACGTTGCAGAATACCGCGCCGGTTTCATTCTCCGCAGCAGCACCGGTGGTATCGTTCATGTCAAAGATCGCCACCTTGACGCCCCGAGCCCGCAGCGCCTTCACTGTGGCAAGCCCTAGCCCCGAGGCGCCGCCCGTAATCACGGCTGCGATAGACGAATTCAACTCCACAATAACCTCCCAACTGTTGAAGTCTGGTTTTACCAAGCAACCCAATTCAGGCGTGAAGCATGCAGCAATGTTCACTGCATACGATGCGAACACGTCGCGCGGGCGCCTCAGCCCGCGCGTTCAATCGGCGAACCGCGTCGTAAACTTCGAGGCGTCTGTTGCCTGATCGAGATAGCGGCCGAGCTTGTAGTCTCCAATGATCGTCGTGCGCTGTGCACGGCGGATGACACCCGGCGGCACGCCGTTGGCGCAGTGGATGACAGACCAATTGTCCCAGGCGACCATGTCGTGCTTTTCCCACTTGTGGAAATAGGCGTAGCGCGCGTCCACCAGCGCTTCTGCGAGCTCGTGCAACAAGGCGTCGCTTTCGACCGCCTTCATGCCAAGGACGTAGCGGGCATGCATCGGCGAGAGCTTTAGGATCTTGCGCGCAGATTCCGGTTGGACGATCACCAGCGGATGAACCACGGCCGGAAATTCGGCTTCATACTTGACGATGGAGGTCGCCTGGTTGTCGTCGCGCTCGATGAGGCGCAGCGACGACGGAAAGCCGAAGCGGTTCATTTCCTGGCGGCCATTGAAATGATAGACGATTTCCAGCCCTTCGATTCTGTCCTTCATCGATTGCGACAGACGGTCATAGGCGTTGCCGCCATGGATGAAACCGGTCTCTCCGGCAACGACGGCAGCTTCGGTCATGCGCAGAACGGCACCGCGCACGATCTCCGGCATAAAGGCCTGGTCCCAGTGCCAGCCGAGCCAACCGGTTCGCTTTTGCCCGTCCACCTCATAAATGTTCACGGGCGTGTGGTCGTCCTGATCGAGCTTCATCAGAAGCGGATTCTGATCGAGATTCAGCTTTTTGGTCGCAGCCGGTTGAGGCTCCCCGAAGCAGCGGCTTACGCGCAAATGGGCATCGGCGGAGGTGCCGAGGCCGCGGAACACGGCAATGCCGTGATCGACCCAGGCCTTGCGAATTGCGGCGGCATTCTCGGCAGTCAGTTCGGCTTCAAGATCCACGCCTGCAATCTCGCAACCGAATGGCGTCAGGGGGATGACAGTGATGGACATAGCCTTGATCCTCCCATCTGCGGCGCGTGAGAGCCGCTCTTATGTGAACGCATCCTGCGGCCCGACACGCGCGCTGGACAGGGCCGAAACTGCCAACTCGTCCCGACAAAATGGACAATCGGGCGAAGGCGGTCTGTGGGTCGCTGTCAAAGCGCGCATCGGCGAAGAAGTCGAACGCGACGATGCAATCCGGCGAGACATGGCCAGTCACGGCCATCGAGGATGATTGAGGCATGGACGACTTTCCATCTCGGCAATTCGCGTATCGCGAAGGCAGATTTGCACGGAATCACATTCGCGGCCGCGCGTATCCCGACGCGCGGGCCCGAGACATCGTATGTACGATGGGTTCTTCGCGCGCAGCCAGATATTTGGGACATCGGCCATGCGACGCGCGAACAATAGCGGGTCCGCTATAATCGCATTATGAGGTCAAACATGCGGTCTGCCCCACATCCTTTCGGTTTCCGCCGCGCCGCCGCCCGCGCTCCGGAGTGCCTCGCGCTCGTCGATCCCGCAGGGCAGCGCTGGACCCGGCGGGCACTTCAGGAAGAGGCCGATCGCATCGCAAACAGCCTGATCAGCCGTGGGCTGAAACGTGGTGATGTGGTCACGGTGATGGCCGCGAACAGCGCGCGATACTTGGCACTCGCGCTCGCTGCGACACAAAATGGACTGGTCCTCACGCCCATCAATTATCGTCTCACGTCCGACGAGGCCGGCTTCGTCATCGAAGACAGCGGGGCGCGCGTTCTGTTTGCGGATGTGCATGCCGCAGAGCAGGGCCTCGCGGCCGTGTCACGCATGAGCGCCGGGTCTGTGCTTGTTGTCGGACTGGATGGATGCGCCGGTACTTTGCCCTATGCACGCTTCCTCGACGGTGCGGCGTCGACCCCGCCGCCATTCCCGATGGCAGGCCAGTTAATGAACTACACGTCCGGCACGACGGGCCGGCCGCGTGCCGTGCAGCGGGAGCTTTGTGATGCGTCCGAGGAGGATAGCCTTCTACAATTGATGCAGAGCGCCCAAGCCAATTACGGCAGGTCTCTGGACCGCGGTGTCTTCTATATGGGATCACCGCTCTATCATGCGGCGCCACTGAATTGGTCGCTGACGGCGTTGCATATGGGACACGTGGTCATTCTGGCTTCCAAATGGGGCGCCGAGGAGATGCTGCGTCTCGTCACAGAAGAGCGCATAACCTGGACACATGTGGTGCCGACGCAATTCATCCGGTTGCTGAAGCTGCCGCAGGAGATTCGCAGCCGTTACGATCTGTCGTCACTGGAATGCGTCATCCATGCGGCGGCGCCCTGCCCGGTGGCCGTGAAGCATGCGATGATCGAATGGCTCGGACCGATTGTCTGGGAATATTATGCGGCGACGGAAGGCGGTGGCACAATCGCGTCACCCCAGGATTGGCTCTCCCGGCCCGGAACGGTTGGCCGGGGGATGCCGGGCAGCGATATTCGCATTTATCGCGCCGATGGAACGTCATGTGGGGCGAATGAGGCTGGTGAGGTCTATATGCGCGCCGATCCCGCATTGACGTTCGAATACAAGGGCGATCCGGAAAAGACTCAGGCGGGCCGGCGCGATGGGTACTTCACCGTGGGCGATGTCGGCTATCTAGATGAAGACGGATTTCTATTCTTGTGCGATCGCAGGAGCGATATGATCATCTCGGGAGGTGCCAACATCTACCCGGCTGAGGTCGAGGCGGCGCTCGTGGCGCATCCCCTGGTGCTGGATGCGGCCGTGTTCGGCGTGCCCGACGACGAGTGGGGAGAGACGGTGAAGGCCATTGTGCAGTTGCAGCCGGGCCTGGCGCAATCCGAGACGATCCGTGCCGATATCATGGCCTTTCTTGATTCACGTCTGGCGCGGATGAAACAGCCGAAGACGCTCGACTTCACCGACGCCCTGCCGCGCGACGACAACGGTAAGCTTTACAAACGCCGGCTTCGGGACCCGTATTGGCAGGGCCGGGAACGCAACATCTGAACTGGGCACGCCGAAAGATGCGGTGCTGCTTTCCGTCCGCAAACGCATCGTCAATCCGGCGATAGAGGCAATGGCGCGCGCCTATGGCTGTCGCGAGTTCCATCGGCGACGCGATGAATTGGCGCTCCTGGTATGGCGGCCCCTTTGGCCGTGCAATATTGAGCGACGTTATCGCCACCGAACTCCGCCCATCATTCGATATGAAGCTCACGCAAGGCCCGATCCCACTTTATCACCAACTTGAACAGGATCTGCGAACGCGGATCATGGCGCAGGAGTTCGCGCCTGGCGATGTGTTGCCGACCGAGGGAAATTTTTGCGAATCCTACGGTGTTAGCCGCATCACCGTTCGCCGTGCGCTCGACGCGTTGTTAGCGGACGGTCTCATCGTGCGGAAACGCGGCGTGGGGTCGTTCGTGGCGGAGCGCAAGGATGGCTTCCGCTCGATACGGCTGGCCGGTTCGCTGGATGAGTTTCTGGCCACGGCCGGCCTGCTGCATTCCGAGACGCTGAGCTTCGGGCGCTGCGATCCGCCGGAGGATGTGACGCGTGCGCTTGAGCTCGATGAGGCGGAGATCGTCACGCACCTTGAATTGATGTCGACGATTAAGGGCGAACCCGTCGCGCATTTTGAGATTTATTTTCCGCAAGCCGTGGGCGAATTGCTGCGCGAGGAAGAGCTTTCCGACAGCGGTATTCCAGTTATTCGTACCGTCGAGCGAAAGCTCGGCGCGAAGGTCAGCCGCGCAGAGCAAGTCATCGAGTCCGATCGGGCCGGCGCCGTTGCCGCCCGCCATCTCGGACTTGGGGCGAGCGACCCGGTTCTGCGGGTGACGCGTGTCTATTTCCTTGGCTCCGGTTATCCCGTTGAGGTGGTCTTTGTGCGCTATCATCCCAAGCGTTATCGTTACACGATCGATTTTGTTGCCTCGAGCAGCCTTGAGTGAACCACGCCCCAACGCATTCATCACGTGTCCCGTGCATCATGGATTGGTGCGCGTCCTTGGTGCCATGAACAATGCACGACGTGAGTTGGGATGTCGTGACGCAGATATCATCGGCGGACTCTTGACTGAGAAGTCGCCTAGGATTTCGGCATGACATAGTTGAGCGCGAGACGACCGCCATCGGCGTAAATGGTCTGCCCCGTGATGTAGCTGGCATCCTCGCCGGCAAGGAACAGGATAACGCCTGCCATCTCTTCCGCTTCGCCAAACCGGCCCAGGGGCGTGCGCGACAGCATCATTTCGCGGGCAGCCGACGGAAGATGTGCGGTCATGGGCGACTCCGTGGGGCCGGGACCGACTGCGTTGACGCGGATTCCGAAAGGCGCCAGCGCCACGGCAGATGCCTTGGTCAGCATGTCGAGTCCGGCCTTGCTGGTGCAGTAGGGCCAGGAATCACCAACCGCCAGACTGCCGCCAACGGAGGAGACATGAATGATCGCGCCTTTGCGGCCCTCATCGACCCAACGCGCCGCAAGCGCCTTGCTGATCAGGAACGGCCCAATGAGATTGACCCGCAACGTCTGCTCGAAAACACCGGCGTCCGTGCGATAGAACGGTCCGGGGGTGCGGGCGATGCCGGCCGAACATACCAGGATTTCGACCGGCCCGATTTCGCTTTCGATCTTTGCGATTGTGGCAGTCACTTGCGCTTCATCGCAAACGTCGAGGGTCAGAAAATGTGCCTCGCCGCCGGAATGGCGGATCGCATCGGCCTCTGCTTCGCCGCGCTCGCTCAAGACATCAAGCATGACGACCTTCGCGCCCTCGGCGGCGAAGCGCTTGGCGGTGGCCAAGCCGATGCCGCCCGCGCCGCCGGTGATGACGGCAATCTTGTCGTTGAATTTCATACGGTTGCCCTCGCGCGTTGCCGAAATTTTCACGTGGGTTATGCCAATCCCGTTGCCGGCTCATCGGTGGCTACGGGGTAGGGGCCCAACATCAGATAGCTGATCGCACCAATCGCGAAGACACCGCTGCTGACGACAACTGCCACATTGTAGGAACCCGTGTGATCGAAAATCCAACCGAAGAGGATGCCCGCACAGGCGTTGACGACAGTGATAGTGAGAACCGTCAGGCTATAGATGGCCGAATAGGATTGTAGCCCGAAATAACGCGCGACAAGGTAAGCGACCACGTCGATCTCCGCACCGATGGCAAGGCCAACCAGACCGATGGCAAGGCTCACGCCCATTACGCCCGGATGCGGGATCAAGAACATTACACAACCGGCCGCCGGCAACAGGGTGAAAATGCAACCGATCAACGGTACCCAGATTCGGTCGACCAGAACCCCAGTCACGAGCGTTCCCGTAAGCACAGAAATAGCGAGAATGCTGATCAAGTCTGCCGCGACATCGGGCTGGATGCCCTTGGAGACTAGAAGCGGTTGGATCTGGGACAGAACGCCGAAGCTTGGGCCATAGGTGCAGGCCGCGGCCAGACACAGGATTCGCACTCGATAATCGCCAAGGAGCCCAAGCCACAGGCGCCATTCCGTCGGGCGGCGCTGCGTGGCGGCGGCCGTTCCTTCTTTCGTCGGGTGGCGATCCTTCACCCAGAGATAGCTGATCGGAAGAGAGATAAAGAGGCTGATGGCGCCCATCAGATAAAAGCCACCTCGCCAGCTATAAGCATGGATGACGCCGAACACCGCCGCCGGCAAGACGGCGCCGGACACTGAGAGACCTACGCGCGAAACGGCAAGCGCCATACCACGCGACTTGGAAAACCAGCTAACCACGGCGCGGGTGTAGGCGACGCCCGTCGTGCCGAGCCCGACGATGTAGCCGAACAGACAGGTGGCGACGAAGACCGGATAGGAGCCGGAGTTATTGGCCAGGATGCCGTAGCTGAGCGCCACCAGAATGAGGCATGGCAGCAATACCTTGCGTACGCCGACCTGATCGATGAGCCTCCCGAGCATCGGCGCCACGAAGCAGACAATCAGGTTGCTTCCAAACGCCAAGGAGATTTGGGCTTTGGTCCAGTGAAACTCACTCTGCAGCGGCACGATGAACTCACTCTGGACATAACTCCAGCTTGGATAGGCCAAGCCCATGCTGAGGAATGTGCCAGCTACAACCCGCCAATGCTGGCGCCACTCGTTCCATGCGGAACCGGACATGACCTCTTCTATTGCTGCCTCCTGACAACGTCGGTTGGGCAGGAAGGTCGGACGTCGGCCCGGCTGAGTCCATCTCCCGGACAGCTTCTTCGAGGACGCGATGGATTGACCTGCGTTCGGCGATTTCATGCCGATAATTCGCCCCGGATATAAGCGTCGATCGTCCCGGCGCAGCCGATGTGGTCGTCGCCGCCGGATTGGCTGTAACGGACGATCGTATCGAGGATCGTGGGCCCGGGGCGTCCGCATGGGCAGGATTCCGCGTGATCGATGTGCACCTTGTCGCCGGAAATCAGGCCGCCCCAGCGTCCCTCATAGGCGAGATCCAGGAAGGCAAAACGCCCTTCAACGATGCCGTCGTTCCCGTCGTCCGGCCCCAGAAGGCGCTCACCGGCCCGATCCAATTGCAGCCAGATCAGGGCGGGCGGGCAGTGATAACGCATGCGTTCGCAGCGCGGCATGAGCGAGAGAAGTTCTGTCATCCCGTAGGCGCCCGGTCGCACGACATTGCCGTAGAACTTCGTGACTCTTTCGCGGTAATCCGGAGGTAGGGCGACGCCCTTGATGCCGCCGCCCGCGCTCACCATGGACTCGATATGGAATTCGCCGTCGCCGACGCCCATCTTGCGCGCCTGATCGATGATCATCATGTGCTGTGCCCATTGCGCTGTGACGACGATCGGCTCGCGACGGTGTGCCATCAGCTTCTCGGCGAAGGACACGAGGGCTTGCTTCATTCGCGCCGACTTCGCGGCAGCCTCTTTCTCGGAGGTCCCGATCTCGCCGGGCGTGGCTGTGCCATCGGCGATGCGGCTGCGCAGCGCTGCCATACGGCTGATGTCGCCGATCCGCACGGGCTCGTCGGTGAGGAAATAGCCTTCGCCGGGACGTGCCCAGGAGGCGACCGTGTTTTGGTAGGCTTCGACAGCGCTGTTGGGACCTTCGCTCGGCCCGACAATGAACACCGCGCGGCTGTTGTCGGCCTTGAGGAACGGCCATCCCGTGATGTTGCGATAGTGGCGCCGCTTCAGCTCCTTGTCGCCCTTGCTGTGATTGAGGAACGAGACCTTGCCGGTCGTTCCGCTGGTCGCTTGCACCATGTGGCCCGCCGCGTGAAGCCGCGCGATCCAGTCGTCCACGTCCACGACGTCGGCGATATCGACGTTGGAGACATCCTGCACGGAAAGCGTCTGCATCCACTGCAGCATCCGGTCCCAGCGGCGCTCCTCCATGAATGAGATGGGGTAGGACTTGTAGCTGGTATGTGCGAGAAGTAGGGGAACGAGGTCGTGGAAGCTTCGGATCTCGTCGATCCTGGCCTCGTCCGCGCGCCGGCGCACGACTGCAAGCTGCTCCCGACGCTCGCAGAAGAGTTCGCGTGCCGCCTCGAGTTGACGTTCCGCCAAATTGGCCACACCCCGGTCGAGCGCCCCCGGCGTCATCATCTCGTCGATTAGATATTGGCGGACCGACATCTCCTCCTGAACTCCCTTTGTGTGTTCCGCTGCAAGGTAGGTACTCACATCACGGCGGAACGAGGGACAGACCGGACAGTTTGCAAGGCGATTTCGACACTGTCAGTCCGGGTCAGAACAGCGTCTCCAGATGTGCTTTTTCGAATGCGCGACGTTCGTCGAGCCGACCGTCGCGCACCTTATCCGCCCATTCGGGATCGGCCAGCAGAGCCCGCCCGACGGCGATCAGGTCGAATTCGCCCGCTTCCAGCAACCTCTCGACATTCTCGACGCCGTCAAGACCGCTATCTGCAAAGGAAATGCTGCTGCTTGAGGTTTCAGACGGCGCACGTTTGGCCGTGGAGGCCACGCCGCTCAGGCCGACGCTGCCCACCGCGATCACGGGCTTACCGGTGATCTTCTTGGTCCAGCCGGCGAGCGTCAGCGGCGAGTCGTCCGGGAAGGCGGCCTCCCAGTAGCGCCGCGCGGAAGCGTGGAAGATCGAAATGCCCACGTCCGCTAGGGCCTCCAGAAAGGGTGCCAGTTCCCCCGGCGTCTCGGCCAGCTTGGCGCGGTAATTCTGCTGTTTGAACTGGGACCAGCGGAAGCTGACCGGAAAATCCGGACCCACTTCGCGACGGATCGCCTTCACGATCTCGACGCCAAAGCGCGCGCGCGTCAGCAGATCGCCGCCCCAACGGTCGTCGCGCCGGTTGGTTTCGCCCCAGAAGAAACTGTCGATGAGATAGCCATGGGCGCCGTGCAACTCGACACCGTCGAAGCCGATCGAGCGGGCGGAGCCTGCAGCCGTCGCGTAAGCGGCGATGACATCGGCGATGTCTTCTTCTGTCATCGGCTTTGTCACATGGGTCGTATTCTCGAAGGCATTCAGATTTTCGGACGGGCCGAAACCCGGAACGGCGGGATCCGGCTTCATCCCGATCTCACGGAAACTGCCCGTGTGCCAAAGCTGTGGGAACATCTTGCCGCCGGCCGCGTGAACCGCGTCGACGACGCACTTCCAGCCCGCCAGCGCATCATGGCCATAAAAGCGCGGGACGGCCTCATATGCGTGGGCGGAGGCGTGCGGGATATAGGTGGCTTCGGAGATGATGAGACCGACGCCGTGGCGCGCGCGGCGGGCGTAATAGTCCACCATTGCCTGATGGGGCACTTCGTCCGGGCAGAAGTAACGGGACATCGGCGCCATGACGATCCGATTGGAAAGCTCGAGCGAACCGGATCGGAAGGGCCGTATCAGCGGGCTGGTCGAGGAGGTCGTGGTAGACATGATTTCACCGAATGTTTTGCGTCAGAGACCGCTTGATCGGGCCTGCCCAGCGGCTTGTTCCAGCATGGAGAAAGGGCCGATCCGGCGCACGGTTTCGATCTGATCGGGCGTTCGCAATCCAATAAGTCCGGAATAACTCAGCGCGCTCAGGGACAGGCCGTCGACGGTTTCGGTCGCCCGCGGCGTCACGATCAGCCAGTCGCGGCTCGCCATGAGATTGTAGGGTGCCATGGTCTTGGCCGTCGGATCGAGTCCTGCGGTGCGGCAGGCCTCGGTGATGAGGCCATGCAGGAACGCGCCGTCCGCCCCGCCGCGCTCGAATTTCGCGCGGTCGAGGCGGCAGTAGGCGTGACGATAGGGCAGACGGGGCGCCGCAGACATGACGTGGAGCGGGATATCGGCAGGGAGGAGTCTTGCGATCGGCGTGACGAAACCAGGAATTATCTGCAGATGCCGGTGCCGCTGGCTGGCGCCGGCCGCACCGCCGCTGTTGTAGAAAGCATAGCCGTCGACGCCGCTCAGGGCCCGGGCGAGCGCATCGGCATCCGCGATGTCCAGCGGCGATTCCTGTTCGACGAAAGCGCGCGTGATGAGCAGGAAATGCCCATCCCAGGAGGGAAATTTGTTCAGGATCGCGACATGGGTGTCGGATACCTCAGTGACGAACAGATTCTCGTCATAAGGGAGGAAGGGGTTGAAATCTTTCGCCTTGTCGCCGACACGCGGGATTGCGGCCATGTCCTTCATGGCCAGGGACGAGATCCATTCCACTCGGAATTCGACTCCGTTGTCGACGACGATTTCGCCTTCCACCGCAATCGGCACGAGTGCGCCGGCCGATAGGGCTCGCGCTCTGGCTGCAGCCAAAGCCACGGTCCAGTCGAGTTCTGTGGCGGCGGTCATTCCAATTCTCCGGCTTGTCGGCATCTAGCCTATGCCGGCTTCGGGGAAAGACCACACCTTGGCGTCCTTGGGCCCGCCGATATCGCTTATGCGGAGGATTGGTGGTCGCGCTGGTACCGGTCCCGCACGCGTTCAACATATGCGGCGCGGCGAGAAGGGGCCGGGTGAGGGAGGCAACGGCAGTGAAATTCATCGAGGTAGTGAAGACCGGACGGGTGACGACGATTACGCTCAATCGCCCGCAGGCGATGAACGCCATCAATCCCGCTATGCATGACGAGTTGCAAATCGCCTTCGACGATTTTGCCGCCGATCCGGACCAGTTTATCTGCGTGGTGACTGGCGCGGGCGAGCGGTCCTTCTGCGCGGGCAGCGATCTGAAGGCCGCTGAGAGTTATCGCGGTTATCCAAGAAACGGCTATGCCGGCCTGATCGAGCGGTTCGACCTGGTGAAGCCGGTGATTGCCGCCGTCAACGGTGTCGCCCTGGGCGGTGGTTTCGAGATTGCGCTCGCCTGCGACCTGATCATTGCCGCGGAGTGCGCGAGCTTCGGTCTGCCCGAGCCGCTCGTCGGTGCGGTAGCATTGGGCGGCGGATTGCATCGCCTGTCGCGCCAGATCGGATCGAAGGCGGCGATGGGTCTGGTGTTGAGCTCGCGTCAAGTCAGTGCCGCGGAGGGAATGCGGCTCGGATTTGTCAATGAGGTGGTACCGGCGGGGCGGCTGAATTCAGCCGTCGAGAGGTGGTGTGCGGATATTCTCCGCGCATCGCCTATGTCTATTCGCGCATCGAAGGAGACGATGATGCGTGGGCTCGATGAGCCCAGTCTGGAAGCGGCGATCCGAAACCAGCATGCCTATCCGGCCTATGCCGCATGGTACGACAGTGAGGATGCTCGTGAAGGGCCCGCTGCCTTTGCAGAGAAGCGCGCGCCTGTGTGGCAAGGGCGGTAATGGGCGGAATGATCGCACGGCCAGGGCCTAACTGCCTTTCGCGCGCGCGGATGCTTTCTGGTCGGCGGCATCTCCCGGCGGATGATCGCCCGGGTCTGCGTTTTTGCGGCGATATTCGCTGGGCGACATTCCCGCTCTGCTGCGGAACATCTTCTTGAAGAAGCCCGGATCCGAATAGCCGACCAGATACCCAATGCGGTCGATGTGGCGAACCGAGCGGGCGAGCATCTGCTTGGCGGCCTCGATGCGCAACGTCTGCAGATAGTCGAGTGGCGTCATGCCGAGGCTCTGTTCGAAGCGACGCACCAATGTGCGCTCGCTTACCGCCAGCAAGTCCGCCAGATCTCTCAGACGCGGCTTTTGTGCAAAGCGCAGTTGCAGCCAGTGCTGTGCCTGGGCGACCAGCGCGTCGTGACGCAGCATCTGGGGCGAGAACACGTTCCACGGCTGCGGCCCGTCGGGATAAGGTTCGACCAGGGTAATCTTCGCCAGCCAGTTTGCCACATTGGGTGAGGCGATATACTCGACCAAGCGGTGGGCGAGCGCGGCTTCCGCCCTGGTCGAACCGGCGCAAAAGATACCGTCCGCTTGCGAGATGATCTGCGCGGAATCAACATCGACGTCCGCATAACGGCGGCGGAACGGCTTTTCGAGCCACCACGGGATAGTCACTGTGACGTTGCTGAGAAGACCGGCTTCGGCGAGTACGCTCACGCCGGAACAACTCGCAGCCATGGCTGCGCCTGCGGCTCTTTGCTGGTTCAGCCAGCGGCACACGCCGCTCATGGCGGCCAGGCGCGCACCGATATCCAAGTCCCGTCCGACTTCGAACGCAGGAATGATGACCAAATCATAGTGCTCACCGTTCTGGATCGACTCGTCTACAGGCAGGTTTCGTCCGCCCATCAGGGGCAGCGGCCGGCCCTTTTCCGATAGAAGCTTCACCGCGAAGGGTGGCGCAAGGTCCTCCCGCGCTTCATAGGAGCGGGTGGAGTAGCGGTTGGCCAGATCGAACATGTCGAGGAATATGGCAAGGCTTGAAAGCTGCGTACCCTCGAGATCGAGCACAGCAACGCGTGCCATGTCTCCATCCTCCCTTGAGCGGGCGTCGTATCGCAATGCTGCGCGTCCGCTTCGCCTCTCAAAATGTCCGATCCGTCACTGGTTCACAATCACTCCCGGGCCAAACTTGCCGCATGAACGCAACCGTGATCCCGGCTGGGCTGCAACCTGAGCCCCACGAGCCCGTAGCTGTCCGCCATATCGTGAAAGGGCAGATCGTCGAAGGCGCCGAAACAGTATTCGGACCGCCCGGCGCACGCTTCACCACGCCCGCCCTCGATCTGGACGCCATTGTCTGGCGCAGGGATGAAGCGTCACCTGTAGCCCAGGTCCCGGTCGACGAGATCATGGATGTGCTGGTGGCCACGGGTGCGTGGCTGACCCGTGATCCCATCGGCCGGGTGGCTCAGTCCGCGGCCCAGAGTGCGGCCACCAGTCCGCATCCGCGCGATCTGGTGGAGCGGTCATTCGCGACGCTTGGCCAGATGTTCAGTCGCGCTGCGATGGAGTTCATGCTCGCAGAGGAGTTGGGAGGAAAGGATGTGGTGGATGGCTGGCGCGAGGTGAGGACGCCCTCCGGCCGGCCGGCGCGGGTGCGGGCCTTTCCGCCGCGCCTGATCCACATCATCGCCGGAAATTCTCCGGGCGTTGCCGCCCAGACCATCATCCGCGGCTCGCTGGTCAAGGGCATGCATCTCTTGAAGCTGCCGTCGAACGAATTGTTCAGTGCGCCGCTGATCCTCGAAGCCATGGGTCGGGCTGCGTCCGGGCATCCCCTGAATCGCTGTTTTTCCGCAGCCTATTGGCGCGGCGGCGACGAGCGGGTGGAGCGCATGCTGTTCCGGCCGCAATTCTTCGACAAGCTCGTCGCCTGGGGCGGCGAAAGCACCGTTCGCAGCGCGGTGAAATATCTGGGGCCGGGCTTCGAACTGATCTCGTTCGACCCTAAGACTTCGATCTCTCTGATCGGGAGGGAAGCCTTCGCGTCCGAGGCGGTGCTCGAACAGGTCGTGGAGGCGGCGGCGGCCGATGCAACGCTGATGAACCAGCAGGCCTGCACGGCCAGCCGTTTCCAGTTCATGGAAGGTTCCGAAGCCGAGGTCGACCACTATTGTGCCAGATTGCAGGCCAGGCTGGGGGTGGAACGGCGCACGGCCTCTGCCACGCCTCAGCCGTTGCCTTCCGCACTGCGCGATGAAATAGGCGGGCTGCGTGACCTGCCGGATTGCTACCGGGTGTTCGGCGGCTATGACGGCAAAGGCTTGGTAATCCGCTCAGAAGAGCCGGTCGATTTCTATCCCGACGGCAAGATCGTCAATGTGGTACGCGTGGCCGATCTCGCCGATGCCGTGCGGCGGGTGACTGTCGCCACCTCGACCGTCGGTGTCTATCCGCCGGAGCGTAAAGCGGCTCTCAGCGAGCAACTGGCCGGCGCCGGAGCCCAGCGGGTGGTGACTCTGGGTGGCGCGGCGCCCGAAATCGGCCTGCCGCATGACGGTTTCTATCCGCTGCAACGCTTCGTCCGCTGGGTGAATGACGAGGGCTGAGGCGGTGCAAGGCGCACGCCAAGGTATCGGCGCGCCGATGTTTGCCTTCCGGGATTGAGCGGGCACGCGGCCGCGCAGACTATAGGGTGTGTCATGGGAGGATTTGGCTTGGAGCGCAGGCGACGTCTTGAGGGCAAGGCAGCGATCGTCACCGGTGGTGCCGGTGGGATCGGAGCGGCAACGGCCGCCTTGTTCTGCCTTGAAGGCGCGCGTGTTCTAATCGCGGACATCAATGGGGCCGCCGCCGAGGTGCTGGCGAAGCGCCTTGGTACGGAAGGTTACGGGGCTCTTGCCTATCGGCTCGACCTGGGTGATCCGGCTTCGATCGCGCAGATGGTGGATGTGGCCATGGCCAGTTTTGGCCGGCTCGATATCTTGGACAACAACGCGGCTGCGGCCAATCTGGCCTCCACCGTAGACGGGGCAGTGGAGACCATGGATCCCGATGTTTGGGATCAAACCATGGCAATCAATTTGCGCGGTCCCATGCTTGCGGCCAAGGCGGCGATCCCGCGGATGCGCCAGAGCGGTGGAGGCGCAATCGTCAACATCCTCTCCAATTCGGCCTTTCACGGAGACATGGCGCCCACCGCTTACGCTACCTCGAAGGGCGGTCTCGCCACGCTCACGCGCTACATCGCCACACAGCACGGTCGGGAAGGCATTCGCTGCAACGCTGTCTCACCCGGCCTCATTCCGATTGCCGAAAAGTCCACGGCGGAGCGCGAAGCCTTTCGCGTGCAGATGCGCGATCACGAACTCGCGACGCGCTCGGGTCTTCCAGACGATATCGCACAGGCAGTGGCGTTTCTGTCGTCCGACGACGCAGCGTTCGTCAACGGTCAGATTCTGCATGTGGATGGTGGGGCAACCGTGCACTCCATGCAGTTCGCCGACGGGCTGCGCGCCCGGCGCGACGCGCCCAAGGCCTGAGACGCCATCAGCGTCTGGGGCGGCTCTCCCAAAAGGTGCCGCCGTCGACGCGGATATTGGCGCCGGTGGTGAAGCTCGAAGCATCGCTCGCCAGATAGAGAACCGTCGGAACGATCTCTTTGGGTTCGCCCCAACGGCTCAGCGCCACGCTGCGCTGCGCTTCCTCATCCGTCGCCCACGCGCCGGCGACATCGGTGATAAAACCACCTGGAGAGATCACATTGACCCGCACCTTGGGTGCGAGCTCCTGGGCAAAGGCGATAGAGATGGTGTTCAACGCCGCCTTGGCGCCGGCATATGGAGCGATCCACGGTGATGGTCGCAGCGCGCCGATGCTGGAAATGTTGATAATGGACCCGCCTTCGCCGGCGGCCATGCGGGTGCCTACGAGTGCGGCAAGGCGGAACGGTCCCTTGAAGTTCACGCCCACCACCCGGTCGAACAAGGCTTCGCTGGTTTCCAGCGTCGACGGCGCTAGCGGCGACATGCCGGCATTGTTCACCAGCACGTCAATCTTGCCGAAAGCGTCATATGCCGCGTCGGACAGTCCCGCCAATTCGTCCCAATGGCCGACATGGGCGGCGAAAGGCAGGGCGCAGCGGCCCAGCGCTTCCACCTCGCGCGCCACCGTTTCGCAGGCGTCCAGCTTGCGGCTCGAAATCACGACGTCGCAACCGGATCGCGCCAGGCCCAGCGCAATCTCCCGGCCCAGGCCGCGGCTGCTCCCGGTGACGATGGCGCTCTTGCCGGACAGATCGAAGCTTGCGCCCATGTTTACGCCATCGCCGCAAGCTGGGCGGCAATCTGTGCCCTGGCACGGGCGCGGCGCGTGGGCAGATGCTCGGACGGGTCCGGGCCCGGCGCGGGATGGTAGGCTTTCAGCACCATCTTGGCGACGGCCGAGCGGTGTACTTCGGTCGGGCCGTCCGCGAGCCCGAGCATTGCCGCCGTCATCAGGAGGTGCGCGAACGGCATTTCGTTGGAGACACCGAGCGAGCCATGCAGATGCATCGCCCGCCACACTACATCCTTGGAGATGTTCGCGGTGGCGACCTTGAGCGAGGAAATCGCCTCGCGCAGTTCCTTGGGATCGCCGGTTCCGGCGTGCTCCTGATCAGCGAGCCAGGCGCAATGCAGCACCTGCAGCCGGAACTGGCGCAGCGCGATATGCGTGTCGGCGATGTCGAACTGCACCGCCTGCTTGCGCGATAGCGGACCGTCGCGCAGTTCGCGGCTGAGCGCGCGCTCGGCCATCATGTCGAGGCAGCGTTGCACCAGGCCGATAGTGCGCATGGCGTGATGGATGCGCCCGCCGCCGAGCCGCGACTGCGCCACGTCGAAGCCTTTGCCGCGCGGGCCGAGCCGGGCCGAGTCCGGTATCCGCACTTGGTTATAGCGCACATAGGGGTGGCCGCCCCTGGCATCCGCGGCTTCGGTGAAGAGGCCTGTTTCGCGAACAAATTGCACGCCGTCCGCATCTGCCGGAACGATGAACATGCTGGCGCGCTCATAGGGCGGCGCCTGCGGATCGCTCACCGCCATGACGATGAGAAAATCGGCGTAATTTGCGTGCGAGGAATACCATTTCTCGCCGTCGATCACCCAGTCGTCGCCGTCGCGCGTGGCAGTGCAGGTAAACAGAGTCGGGTCCGATCCGCCCATGGGCTCGGTCATCGAGAAACAGGAATATTTCTCGCCCTTGAGCAGCGGCGCCAGATAGCGTTCCTTCTGCTCGGGCGTGCCGTAGCGCGCGAGGATTTCGGAATTGCCGCTGTCCGGTCCTTGGCAGCCGAACACTACTGGCCCCCAATTGGTGCGGCCGAGAATCTCGTTGATGAAAGTGAAGCGCACCTGGCCGTAGCCCGGGCCACCCAGTTCCTTGCCCAGATGGCAGGCGAATAAACCTTCTGCCCGCACTAGGTCCTGAAGGGGCTTCAAGAGCTTGCGCGCGTCGGTGAGCGAGCGGTCATAGGGCGCGGTCGGTTCCGGCCACATTGCGTCGAGCGGTTCGACCTTCGCGTGCACGAGATCGCGCGTCCACTCCACTTTCTTCTGGAACTCGGGATCCAGGGCAAAATCGATCACGGCACGTTCTCCTCGATTTAGGCGCAGCTTTTGGCCATGGCCTCGGCCTTGGCGATCAGGCCCGGCACGAACGCTTCTGCAAAGCCGCCCAGTTCTTTTGATTGTTTGCCGTTCAGCACCCTGGCGTGCTGCCGCTCCAGGATCACGGCCATTTTGAACTGGATCAGCACCATGTAATAGGCGAGGTGCTCGACCTTCCGGCCAGAGCGCTCTGACCAGCGCATCGTCAGTTCCTCCCGGAAGGGAAAGTCCGTGGGATCGAAATAGCCGGCCGGCGGCGTTTTCTCGTCGCGGCCGCGGAACGGATAAAGGACCAGCCCCAGATCGAGCAGCGGATCTCCGATCGTGGCCAGTTCCCAATCGATCATGGCGGCGACGCGGGCCGGCTCGCCGTAATGGAACATGGCATTGGCGAAGCTGTAATCACCGTGCAGCACGCCGGGCGGCGACATGGCGGGCGTGTTGGCGTTCAGCCAGTCGATCACATAGGCGAGCCCGGGAAGTTCGCGCTGCCTGTAGTTCTCCGTCTCTGCATAGGAGGCGAGCTGTGAGGTCCAGCGATCCACCTGCCGCGCCAGAAATCCCTCCGGCTTGCCGAAATCGCCGAGACCAATGGCGCGGTAATCCAGCTTCGCCAGCTCGGCCAGCGCATCCACCAGCGCGAAGGCCATTTGCTGCTTGGGTTCGCCAGGCTTGTCGTAAGGCGGTGGTAGGGCATCGAACGGATAGCCGGTGAAGCCGTCCACATTCGACATCACATAGAACGGCGCACCGATAACGGAGGCGTCTTCGCAATAGGCCTGGAAGGCCGGGCAGGGCACGGATGTCGTCTTCAGCGCCTGCAGCACGCGGGCTTCGCGCGCGATGGTTTTCAGACTGTCCGGGCGTAGGGCCATGGGCGGGCGGCGCACGATCATCGGCGTTCCGCCACGCGCGACACGGATTACGATGTTGCTGGACCCGCCCGCCAAAAACTTCTGACTCAGCGGCCCTGAGCCCAGCTCCGGCAAGACCCTGTCGGCCCAATCGATAAAGGCATCCGGCTCTATCATGGCTTCTTTTATTTCTGCGGAAAGAAACGCGGTTCGCCGTCCACCATCGCGATTTCACCTTTTGCGCCGGTTCGAGCGCGGTCGAACTGCGCTGTGCGGGCCGGCGCACTGGTGACGAGGATTTCGTTGTTGTCCTCTTCCAGCGACCACTGGACGTGGTCGAAGCGCCCGCCAGACCCATCACAGGGATCTATGGCCAGGATCGGCCCCAGCCAAGTGACCCGCCAGGGCTTGAAGCCCTTCGCCACAAGTGTTTCCCAGGCGCCGGGCAAGGCCGCGATCACGCTCACCGTCGAGAACACCTTCGCGATGTCATGACCGGCGGCTTCCAATCCCGCGAGCAATTCTGGCGATGTGCCGAAGTGCAGTTTCAGCTTGAACAGGCGGGAATAGGTTTCGAGGCGATAGCTGTCCCACGCAGTTGGCATGCCGCTCCCTGAGCGTCCGCCACGATCAAAGGTCGCCTTCATGAAGGGCCAGAACTGCGCAGATTGTCCGTACAGGAACGAATAGAAACAGATGTCACCCTTCTTGACGCCGATGAGATCGAGGATCCCGGCCGCCCAGGCTTCGTCTCTGTGAATTTCGTCCCAGGTGATTGGCATGTCGACGACCTGGCCGCCGGCAAGATCGACACGGCCGATCGCCCAGAGGTCAGAAGCCCCCTCAATCGGCGGCTTTTTCAGGCCGCGGTGATAGCCCTCCAGAAACTTCAATTGCTCTGGATCGTCGGTGGTCGGCACGCCGCCGAAAAGGCCATAATGGACCATCGCCTCGTTCCTCAAGCCTTGGCTATGCGCGGGATCTTGTGCGGCGGGCCGAGCTTGACGATCTCGGCATTGGGCACGAGCACGACATCCGGCGGGGCGCCGACGGCGTTTCCCACAGAAGCTTTCACGGCCTCCGCCAATTTCCCAAGGTCCGCCGTGCCTTCGTAGCCCACACGGAGTTTTAGAACGTCTACCTCTCGCGCCGGCCTGATAATCTGGAACAGACCGGCGGCGCATTCCGGCACGTCCTCGATGGCACCCCATATGTCGCGCGGCAGCACGCTTTTTCCTGCAACGAGGATTTCGTCGCCGGTGCGCCCGAGCGGCCAGACGCGCGCATGCGTGCGCCCGCATTTGCAGCGTTCCTCGGTCCACTGCACCAAATCGCCGGAGCGGTAGCGGATCAATGGATCGTAACGATCGACGAGGTTGGTGATGACCATCTCGCCCCGGCCGCCTGACGGCACGGGCTCGTTCGTGACCGGATCGAGCACTTCGAGCAGGACGAGATCTTCCCAGGCGTGGAAACCCTCCTTGGCGCGGCACTCCCAGATTGTGCCGCTGTCGCCAAGGCTCGAGAATTCGTAGATTGGCACGTTCCATCGCTCGACCAGCTCGCGGGCGTGTTTTCCCATGGGCTCGCCGCCATAGATGCAGGCGGTGTAGCTCGAGAAGACTTCCTTGAGATCGATGCCGGTCTCTGCTTCCAGACGGGCCATGCCGTAGATCAGAGGTGAGGAGAGGTGAAACAGCCAGATGGGTCGGTATTTCCTCGAGATATCGACAAACCGCTTAAGATCGCTGGCATCGTGATTGATCAGGATGGGGATCGCGCCCATGTCGTGAAAATAGAGTCGGCCAACGCTGCGCAGGACGTGGTTGAACTCGGCAACGTAGTTGCCGGGTCTAAGCCCCAAGCCCCACATTTCCCGCGGCGTCCAGACCCAGTCGCCCGGATGCGTCCAGCTTTCGCCGAAGAAGGTGGGATCGCCGGTGGTGCCTGAGCTGGTACCCATCAGGTCGACTGCGTTCGGGTCCACGCAGAGGACGCCCCCGAAAGCATCATGGTTGGCATCCCGCCATGCGCGTAACGAATCTTTATCGATGAGCGGCGCCCTCCCGGTAAAATCCGCGATGGATTTGATGTCGCCGACTGCGACGCCGGCATCGGCCCACGTCTTCCGGATCAGCGGCGAATGTTCACCGACGAAGGCCAATTGCTGCAGCAACCGTTCTTCCTGGAGCTTGCGCAGTTCCGACCGCGGTGCCGTCTCGATGGGATCGAAATACGGGCGCTCGCCGCCGGACAACTGAGCGGTGGCGGGCTTCAGATTGGTCGGCATCAGAATCCCTGAAATGCGTTCCTCCTGCTGACTCAAGGTCAGCGTGGCCGAAAGTTTTATCCGTTTATCCGGCCTTGCGTAGGGCGAAAATGATTTTTGGCTGCGCCGCACGCAAGGTATCGGTATGCCGATGATTGGGCACGTGCCCGACCGAGTGCGGGGGGCCATCCATCGGATTGCCGATCTCTTCCGCGCCGCTTGCGAATTCCATCGCCCGAAATAGCGAAATTCCTGATAAAGGGCGGAGAGTTCTTGGCCTCGGGCCCGTCTCGCGCGCTCCTGAAGCCTGCTACAATTGCGAAAGGCTTGGCGTGACTGCATCCGTGATCCACGAGTTCACCCTGACTTCGTTACTGGACGAACTGGCCCGCTCGCGTGGCGACCACACGGCGATCGTCTGCTCTGGGGCGCGCTATGACTTCCGCGCTTTGCGCCAGCGCGTGATCAAGCTCGCCAATGCCTTGGGAGCCAAGGGCGTGGGCCCGGGCGACCGCATTTTGTGGATGGGGCAGAATTCCTCGCACATCCTCGAAGGTATACTGGCCTGCGCGCGGTTGGGCGCGATGATCTGCCCCATCAATTGGCGTCAGAGTGCGGACGAGATGGCGTTCATCATCGATGACTTCACGCCGAAGGTCGTTTTCTGGCAGGACATCGAAATCGGTGCTGACGTGAGGGTCGCACGCGCCAAGGCCAAGCACCAGACCGCGTTCTGGTTCAAAGCGGATGAAGACGAGGGCGGTACGGAATACGAGGCCTTCCTTGCCTCCGGCTCCGTTGAGGACAGAAATCGCGGCGTCGCTGCCAGCGAACCGGTGCTTGTCGTCTATACGGCGGCCTTTTTTGGTACGCCCAACGGGGCAATGCTGAGTCAGAACGCCATTTTGATGCAGGATCTAAGCGTTCAGAAGACGCAGCAAATTTCCGCGAACACCGTCTTCCTGAATTCCGGCCCCATGTTCCATGTCGGCACCTTGATGCTGACCCTCGCCACCTTCCACGCCGGCGGAACGAATGTCATTGTCCGGCGGACCGAGCCCGAGGAATTGTGCCGGCTGATCCACGAAAACCGCTGCACGCTGGCCTTCCTGGTCGGCAAGACCTGCTATGAAATGGCACAGGTGAACAAGGACCGCCGCTTCGATCTGACCTGTCTGCGTTCGCCTTCTTATCACCCCGAATGGGACGAGATGGTCACAATCAATCCTCGGGATTTCCGCGATACGCCTTATGGCTACGGCCAGACCGAGGTCATGGGGATCGTGATCTGGGTCTATTATAGCGACAACAAGGGCAGGGGCGCCCATGGCGCGGTCGGGCCTCTGACACAAGTCCGGATCGTCGATCCTGACGACAGGGATGTTCCGGATGGGGAGGTCGGCGAGATCATAATGCGCGGCCCCACCGTGATGAATGGATACTGGAACCGCCCGGAGTTGAATGCCCAACGTCAGCGCAATGGCTGGCACCACACCAATGATCTCGGCCGGCGGGAGGTCGACGGTACCATCACCTTCATCGGGCCCAAGACGCAGATGATCAAATCGGGTGCGGAGAACATCTATCCCGCCGAGGTGGAGGGTGCGCTCAAGAAGCATCCTGCGGTCGCCGATGCTGCCATTATCGGCGTGCCGGATCCGCGCTTTATCCAAAGCGTGAAGGCGATCATCCAGTTGAAGCCCGGCGCGCAAGCCACGCCAGATGAGTTGATCGATCACTGCCGCGCCGTCATGGCATCGTACAAGAAGCCACGCTTCGTCGAGTTTGCTGAACGTCTGCCAAGAACGCAGGTCGGCGCCGTTGATTATCGCGCGCTGGACGCGACCTATGGCGGCGGCAATTATCCGGGCGGAAGTTTGCGAGGAAGCTGATCATGCTTGAACCTCCCGTGCAGCGTTTTGCACTGCCAGAATCTGCTCTCACGAAACATTTCTGGGACGCCTGCAAGGACGGGCGGCTCACTTATCAGCGTTGCGATGACTGTGGCGCGGCTTTCTTCCGTCCTGAGATCGCCTGCCCGCATTGCCTGTCATCCAAATGGAGTTGGCAGGATAGCAAGGGCGCGGGAACGCTCTACAGCTTCTCGGTTTCCTACCGTGCGCCGACGCCCGCCTTCACGGCCCCGTTCATCTTCGCCGTGGTTGATATGGATGAGGGCTATTCCATGTTCTCGAATCTGGTGGGGTTGAAGATTGAAGACGCCAAGATCGGCATGCGGCTCCAAGTGCGCTTCCATGCCGTTTCCGATGAAATGACGGTTCCGCTGTTCAGCCTGGCCTGAGCACTTAGCATTACAGTTGCCTTTTTGACTGTCTTCTGAATCCATGGACCACCATGATTCGGGAGGTCATGGATGGCGGGAGCATCGATCGAGACGACGCTTGAGCTTTGGACGTCATCGTTGCGGGATGTGAAGGCGCGGATAGGTCCGTTGTTTCGTCAGAAGCGAGTAGTGGCGTCTGCGGGGCAGTTTCTGGACGGGCTCTTGGGCAACGAGCCGCGCAAGACGGGTTGGATGCGCGCGGAGGCGGCCGGCGATCCCGGCCCGTGGCGTCAACAGGCGATCCTGGGCCGCGGCTGGTGGGACGCGGATGCATTGCGCGACATTGTCCGCGATTACGCGCTGGAAACGCTCGCCGATGAGGACGCGGTTCTTGTCATTGACGAAACCGGTTTTTTGAAGCAGGGCAAGGCGTCGTGCGGGGTTGCACGTCAGTACACGGGCTCGGCGGGCAAGATTACCAATTGCCAGATCGGCGTGTTCGCCTCCTATGTATCGCGTCACGGCCATGCCTTCATCGATCGGGCGCTTTATCTGCCGAAAGAATGGACGGACGATCCCGAGCGCCTGAAGGCGGCGCATGTGCCTGACGAAGTGGGTTTTGCGACGAAACCCCAAATTGCGCGCGGGATGATCACGCGCGCAGTCGCCGCGAAGATACCATTCTCCTTCGTTGCAGCGGACAGCGTGTATGGCACGGGAGATATCGAAACCATGCTCCGCAAGGCCGGCAAGGGCTATGTTCTGGGCGTCGCCGCCAATCACGTGTTCAATTCCTGGGGCAAGAAACCGTTTGTTCGCAGCAGCGCCGCGAAGATTGCGCAGGCTCTTCCCAAAAGCGCATGGCGGCGCTTGTCGGCGGGCGAAGGAACCAAAGGTCCGCGCCTGCACGGCTGGGCCTATCTCGAACTGGCCGATCTCGATGCCGGCGAATACAACAGTGCCCTCCCCGGAGAGTGGACGCGGGGGCTCTTGATCCGCCGCAACATTGCCGACGGAGATTTGGCCTACTTCTCCACTTGGTGCCCCAAGGGCACGCCCATGAAAAAGCTGGTGTTGGTCGAAGGCCATCGCTGGGCCATCGAGGACAGCTTCGAAACCGCTAAGAACGAACTCGGCCTCGATCACAACGAAAGCCGTTCCTGGCATGGCTGGCACCGTCACGTCTCGTTGGTCATGCTGGCCTTCGCCATGATGGCCATCATCCGTCATCGGGCCAATGCCGTGCCGCTCAAAAAAACGCTGCCGCGTCTGCGGACGAAACATCGCTCCTGATCCGATGGTCGATGCAGGAAATCCGCCGCATCGCCTTGAAACTCGCACAACGCCGCATCCAACCCGCCAACGTCATCGCGTGGTCACTGTGGCGACGCGCACACCAGGCGGAAGCACGTCGCGCCCACTTCAAAAGAAAAAAGCAACTGTAATGTTAGAGCCCATCCGGAATGATGTGAATCATTTTCAGGCGGTTGTTGCAAGGCGTCTGAGCATCAAGCGGATCATGGCGAGGCGGATGAAAGCGACGACGGTTCTGGCGTAGCGCTCGAAGTCGCGTGCCAATCGCCGATTGCGGCTGATCCAGGCCAATGTCCTCTCGACGATCCATCGTTTTGGAATGACGGCAAAGGTGTGCAGTTCGTTGCGCTTGACGATTTCGACAATCCACTCGCCGGTGCTGGCAGCAGCGTTGGCAACCCTTGGCCCACGATAGCCGCCATCAGCAAAAATGCGCGCGATGAATGGAAACAGCGAACGCGTGCGCTTGGTCAGAACGAGCGCTGCACCGTCGCGATCCTGGACGTCGGCAGGATGAACCGCGACGCTCAACAGCAGACCGAGCGTATCGACGAGGATGTGCCTCTTGCGGCCTTTGATCTTCTTGCCCGCGTCGTAGCCTGAAGGATCGAGCAGAGCCCCCCTTTGAGCGCTCCCTTGGCGCTTTGAGAATCGATGATCGCCGCCGTCGGACTGGCCTCCCGGCCCTCGCTCTCGCGAACCGCGAGATAGAGAGCATGATGGATGCGCTCCAACGTGCCATCCCAGTTCCAAAGTTCGAGATAGTCATGAACCGTGCTCTTTGGCGGGAAGTCCTTTGGCAGCGCCTTCCATTGGCAGCCCGTCCACAGAATGTAGAAGATGGCGTTCAATACCTCGCGTACATCGGCTGTTCGTTTGCGTCCGCCGCGTTTGGCAGGCGGAATGAGCCGCTCAGCCCATGCCCATTCTTCGTCCGTCATGTCGCTGTCGTAACGAAGACCGCTGCGCCGCGCCGCTTGGCGATGTTCCGGTTTCCACATGGGGTGCTCCTTGCGAATCACGCACCCTCGACAGAATCACAACCGATTCCATAGACTCAACTTCTTTCCGGATCGGCTCTTAGTTCCAGGCAACCGGCAGGTTCTTGCGTCCCCAATGCATCCAGCCATCGAGGCGTTCGCCCTCACCAAGGAGGCGCAAATTCGGCAGGCGCTCCGCGAGACGCGTCAGTGCGATCTTCGCTTCGAGGCGAGCCACCGGGGCACCAAGACATGTATGGGTACCTGTGCCAAAGGACAGATGCTTACGCGCCTGCGAGACCGGGCGGTCGAGTCGGAACGCGTCCGGGTCGGGAAAGGCATCCGGGTCTCGGTTTGCTGCGGCCATCGCGAACATCAGCTTGGCTCGTTCCGGAAGATGCTGGCCGTGCATTTCGACCGGCTTCAGGCTGGTACGGAAATGGGCCAGAACCGGCGGATCGAAACGCAGGCTTTCCTCAACTGCGACTTCTATCAGAGACGGGGCGGACTTGATTTGCGACCACAGTTCCGGCCGCTCCAAGAGGCGCCACATGAGATTTGTCAGTAAGCTGATCGTTGTTTCCTGGCCGCCGGTGAGGAAGGCCAGACAGACATTGAGTTGTTCGCCCTGCGTCAGGTAGCGACCCTCTACCTTAGCGGTCAGGCTGCGCGACATGAAGTCATCCGGGATCACGGTTCCTACATGCTCCGGGAGCGGCTCTTTGATTCCCGCCTCGGACAATGTGGCCGAGCGCCGTTGCAGCTGGTCAATGAAGTGCGGGTAGATTTCCTTGAGGATCGATTCGAATGAGCCCGGCTCGGGATCGGAAAACAACAGGTGTTGCAGCGTATCAGCCCAGCGCTTGTAATCGCGGAACAGTTCTTCCGGCGCGCCCACCATCAGGCACATCATGCGGGCCGGCAGGGGGAATGCGAAGAGGTCGTGAAAATCGCCTTGCGCATCGGTGCGAGCAAGCATGGCGGTGATCAGCTCATCGACGATTCGTTCGATATCGGCGGCGTAGCGCTGCAAGGCTTTGGGTGTCAAACCGCGGGCAATCTCGTTGCGGAATGCCCCGTGGAACGGCGGATCGGTCTTGAAGCCGACATCGCTAATCGTGTCCTTCTGCGCATTGCCGAAGCGGAACGACCAGACAGGATTGTCCTGCAGGATGTCGTTGCGAATTTCCTGATAATCGCTCGTGATCCAAAAGGTCTGCCCGGGCCCGTCGAAGCGGTAGAAGGGGCACTTGGCGCGCAGTTCCGAATAGGCGGGACCTGGGTCTGCAACCACCTTCGGATCGAATGGATTGAATACAAATTCGGCCATGTCAGCTCTCCAGGTCAATTGGACGCAATCTGGTTGAATGGCACGCCCTTGTCGGGACGGTAGTCCTGCGGAAGGCCGAGAATCTTTTCCGCTATCGTATTCAGCAGCATTTCGTCCGATCCACCGGCGATCCTGAGCGTCGCCGAGTCCATCCAGGACATGGCGAAATCCTCCTTCTGGCTGGCGCCAGGATCGAACGCCGTCCCTGCGGGCCCCAGCACCTCCATGGCCAGCGCCGCCAGTTTCCTGCGGTCACGGGCGCTTGCGTATTTGTGAATTGAGCCTTCCGGTCCCGGCGTGTGACCGGCAGCCAACTCCAGCATGGATTTCTGGTTGATGGCGAGAAGCGATTGCTGAACGACGAAAGCGCGCGCGATCGCAGTGCGCACGCGTCCATCCGCAATTGCCGGGCGCCCGCGGTATCTAGTGTTCGCGGCCAACCGGATGAACGCATCAAGGGGCGGTCCGCCGCCGGTCTCGTCTGCAGCAGCAGTATAGCGCTCGATCATGAGCGTTTCGACCGCCAGCTTGAAACCATCGCCGACACCACCCAGTCGGCAGGAGTCCCCAATCCTTACATCGTCGAAGAAGATTTCGTTGAAGTCGGACCGGCCGTGCAGTTGCCTGATCGGGCGCACGGTGATTCCTGGCATCTTCAGGTCGACGAGGAAATAGGTCAAGCCTTTGTGTTTGGGCACGGTTGGATCGGTGCGCGCGACCATCACGCCGTAATCGGAATATTGTGCCCAGCTGATCCAGACTTTCTGTCCGGAGAGGACCCAGTCGTCGCCATCGCGTACGGCCTTGGTGCGGAAGGCGCCGACGTCCGAGCCGCCGCCGGGCTCGGAGAATATCTGGCACCAGATGGTCTCGCCGCGGATGGCCGGGGGAGCCAGCGCGCGCTTTTGTTCTTCGCTGCCATAGCGCAGCAACATCGGGATCGGCATGCCAAGCCCAATGGCGAAATATTCGGTTGGAAACCCGTGCCGGGCTTCTTCCGACGCGAAGAGGATCTGTTCGAGGTCCGATCCGCCACCGCCGCTATATTCCTTCGGGAGCGTAATCGCAGCGAAACCGTTTTCCGCCTTCGTTTTCAGCCAGCGGCGGCCGAGCGCTACGTCTTCCATTTCGCTGAGCTTCCGCCGCGCCGCCCGGCCGAATGTCGCGGCGTGGCTCTCGCAAAAAGCTCTTGCGCGGCTGCGATAGGCTTCGTGCTCCGGGGCGAGTGCTGCGTCCATCATGCATTCTCCGCCAGGGCATCGACGATCAGGTCTTCCCACATCGCCATTGCGCCGAGTTCGAGTGCGTTGGCGCGGGCGCGGCGATAGTGGAGGTGAAGATCATGCTCCCAGGTGACACCGATCGCGCCATGCACCTGAATGGCTTCGCCCGCAGCATATTCATAGGCTTCGGAGGCGGCGATACGCGCCGCAGCGGCGCGCAAGGCAAAGTCCGGCAGGTCCGCGGCGAGGCTTAAGGCCGCACGCATGGCCGCTCCGCGCGCCAGCTCATTCAGAACGTACATCTCGGCGATCTTGTGCTTGATTGCCTGGAACTTGCCGATCGGCTGGCCGAAGGCCTGGCGCTGGATGGCGTAGTCCCTGGCCATTTCCATGCAGGCTTCCGCGCCGCCCAATTGCTCGAACGCAGTCACAAGGGCCGCGCGCTGCAACAGGCCATGGGCTGCGTCAAGTGCGTTCCGACATTCGAGCCGTGCCGCAGGCACCGCAGAGAATGTGAGATCCGCCGTGCAGCGCGAATTGTCGAGGGTCGGGAGGGCCTTGCGGGCGACCGTGGCGGCGTGCAGGTCCACAACGGCCAGCACCGGCTCTTGAGCCGGGTCTGCTGCAAGAACTACGGCGATATCCGCTGCTGCGCCGCCGACGACGCTCGATTTGATTCCATAGAGAAGCCCGTCCTTGAGGCGCGTTTCGGGCGCATCGCTGATCGCTTCGCCTGCCTGTTCGCCAAGCGCCAAAGCACCCTTCAATTCACCGGAGGCGATTCCGGGCAAATAGGCGTTTTTCCCCGTCTCGTCGCCCCACAGCCGAACCGCATCACCGACTGCGAATGAGCCCGCCAGAAACGGCGCGCCCCCGAGCGCCCGCCCACATTCTTGGGCGATGAGGCAAAGCTCCACGGGTGAGAGCGCAAGCCCGCCATAGGCCTCGGGCACGGTGACGCCGGTCCAGCCCATTTCTTGGCAAGCGGACCAGAAGACCTCGTCATAGGCGCCCTTGCTCTCCAGGCATGCGCGCAGGCGGGCGCCGGAATAGAGGTCCGTCAGAAGCTTACGGGCTTCGCGGCTGATCTGCTGCTGCTCGTCGGACAGGAGAAAGGGCATGCGTGTGCTGGGTTGATTTCGGCCGTTTCCATCTTGTCCGACGAACCGGCGCGCTCCGCCAGAGCCGAGGCGAACTGCGTAGCCAGTTATCGTTGTTGCGATGAGGCGCAGGCGCCTCTCGCCCCAGGCGCTGCGCGGGGCCTAACTTGGCGGATTAGTCAACCGGGATTGTCAGACCATGTTCGAACTTCCATCTCCGGGCGAGATGCTGCGCGCCGCTGAGGCCGCGACCGGCCTCACTGATTTCGGTGACGATTTGTTTCGCGAACCGTTCGAAGTCCTGCTTCGGGACCTCAACCATGAAGCGCATCTGACCGAGATCGGAGCAAGGCGGGCCCATCGCCGTCTCTTTACCACTCTTTGCCAGCGCTTGAAGCTGGTCGAGGACCACAAGCGCTTCCCCGCCATCGCAGATGAGCAGATCATCGCGCCGGTGTTCGTGGCAGGATTGCCGCGATCCGGCACCACTTTCTTCCACAATCTTCTCGCTGCCGATCCGGCGAACCGCTCGGCGTCGACCTGGGAAATGATGCTGCCGTCGCCCCCGCCGGAGGAGGTCGGCTACGACAGTGACCCGCGCATCGCACAGTGCGAGGACGCTCTCGCGTTTGAAGGCTTCATGGGCGAGGCCTTGCAGGCGGTGCATCCCTTCGATGCGCGCCGGCCTGAGGAGTGCAATTTCCTGTGGGAGCTGAGCTTTCTCACGGTAAACTATTCGGCTTGGTGGAACGTGCCCAACTACACGGCGCTGTTCTATCGTACCGATCCTGTGCTGATCTACCAGGAGGAGAAGAAGGTGTTGCAGCATCTGCAGCATCGCTTCAAGCGCGAGCGCTGGGTTCTTAAGACGCCCGCACACAATCGCTGGCTCCCCGAACTG
Organism: Rhizomicrobium sp.; assembly: GCA_049692035.1. Lineage (GTDB taxonomy): Bacteria > Pseudomonadota > Alphaproteobacteria > Micropepsales > Micropepsaceae > Rhizomicrobium. The sequence continues at coordinate 88,546 of JBAVOL010000034.1, read as the reverse complement.
TTCCGTGTCTTTCCCAACGCCCGCGTGGTGCAGTGCCATCGCGATCCGGCAAAGATCATCGCCTCGCTCTCGAAAAATCTCGCGATCTGGCGCAAGGTCTTTTCAGACGTTGTGCCGCCGGGCGCTTTCGGCATGTTGGAACTTCAGGCCGAAGGTCTCGAGAACATGGCGCAGTTCCGGACCCGGCCCGAGGTCGCCGGCCGGTTTTTCGATGCCCACTACGTCGCTGTTCAGCGCGATCCTCTGGGCGAGATTCGGCGCTGCTACGAACAATTCGGCATTGCCCTGAGCGATGCGCGCGTGCTGGCAATCGCTAACTGGATCACTGCCGACCGCACGGGCCATGCCAGGGGACCGCGCCACACCTATGCGCTGGGCGATTACGGTCTTGATTATGCAGCGGTGGACAGGGCGATGGGCGCTTATATCCATCGCTACAATGTCCATCTGGAGCGCTGAGTGATGGCTGAAGCACCGCGAAAATGGCTTATCACAGGCGTTTCCAGCGGCCTTGGCCGGGCTATCGCCGAGAAAGCGCTTGCGCGCGGCGACATTGTGGCCGGTACGCTGCGCAAGCCCGAGCAGTTTGAAGATTTCGCTGCGCTGGCGCGGGGCCGCGCCATCCCCATCGCGCTCGACGTCACCGATGATGCGGGCGTTGGCCCTGCCGTGGCGACTGCAATCGCGGCGGCGGGCGGGCTCGACATCCTTGTGAACAATGCCGGTTACGCGCTTATGGGGCCGATCGAGGATATTGGTCTTCCGGAAGCCCGGCGCGAGATCGAAACCAACTTTTTCGGGGTATTGAAACTTTCGCAGGCCGTACTGCCGCATTTTCGCGCGCAGAACGCAGGCCGGATCATCAATATCGGTTCGGTCGCCTCGGTGGTCGGTTTTCCCATGAACGGGATTTATTCGGCGTCGAAATTCGCGGTTGCTGGTTTCTCCGAAGCGCTGGCGAAGGAATGTGCTGCTTTCGGCGTCAAGGTTACATGCGTCGAACCGGGCGGTTTTCGTACCCAGTTTGGAGTCGGCAGTCTTGCCCTCCCATCAAAAGTTTCTCCAAAGAATACGCCTGCGGTCGAGGTGACGAAGGTGCGAATGGCAGCCTTCGCGCAGACCGCAGTCAACGATCCGGCGAAAGGTGCTGCGGTTATCTTGGCGCTCACCGAGTTGGATGAGCCTCCGGTGCATTTTGCACTGGGTGCGGACGGCTACGCGATGATCACTGGGGCCTTGCAGGCACGTCTCGCCGAATATGAGCGCTTTCGGGCGTTCGGCGGCGAAACCACGTGCGGGAGCTAGCACGACGACGCACGGCGCGTCAGTGCGTTAACGCGGTGCGCAGGGCTTGAGGCCCGGCGGCAGATAGCGCCTGTCCAGGAGTTCCTGCTCCGGCCAGTACAGCCGCGCGACTACCTGAAACGGCGCCTTCGGAATGGGCAGCCAGTTGGCCTGGGGCGCATGCTTCGGCTCATCGTGCTGGAAATGGATCGTCAGAGATCCGTTCTCGCCGCGCACCATGTCGCGATTCCGGTCGCCCAGCTTGTAGCGGCCTGAGGGATGGGGAACGAGGAGGCGCGTGGCTGCGTCGTAGACCGTGACGGACCAGAAGCCCTTGGCAGGCGGGGCCCGATCGAAAGTGAGCCGATAGGCCGACTTGTTGCCATCGAGCCGATCGCCGTCCGCGTCTTTCTCGGCACTCATGTAGACAACTTCTTCGGCCTGCGGTCCCCATATGGCGAATTTGGCGGCGACGGCACGGCGCAGATAGGCATCCGTATTCCCTGCAAGAATGTCTCGCCCGCCGCGCAGATCGAGCGGGTAGAGCCAGCCATTTACGGGTTCATCGAGATGGTCGAGGCGGGCGCGAATGCGCCCGCCCGCCGCGTCGATGCCGCGTTGAATGGCCTTTGCCAGATCGGGCGGGAGCGTCGACGCCTTGAAATCGGCGCCGGGCGCGATGCCGATGCGGGCGAAATGGGCGAAGATATTCGTTTCGTCAGGATGCACGCGCGCCAGTGTCATCAGAAAGTTGAAGGTTGAAATGAAGTCTGGGCTCGGCTGCTCAAAGAACGGTCCACGATAGCCGTTTGGCGCTAGCGCCAGGAAAGGTGTGCTGGGAGCTTTCGGGGGTGCCGGCCGGCCAAGAAAGTCGCTCAGCGGCTCCAGCCTGTAGCTGTCCTGCAAGACATGAATCAATACTTCGTCGCCCGGCCCCTCGACGACGATCCGGGCGAAGAGTTTGACGATCCAGCTGTCAGCCCGGATGATTTCGGTCACGCCTGTGGGCGGCTCACCGCTCCAGGTGGGGCCCGCGATCATGTAGACGGCCGCGCCGTTGCCGCGGTCGCGCGTACCGCGGGTGAACAGTGCCATGGTGAACCAATCATTCGCTTGCACGTCGTGGAAACGATGCGGCTCAAGTTCTGGCGTTGACAGGACTATCGGTTGAGCGCGCAAATCGAGCCACACTGCCGAATAGAGCGTGTCCGTATTGATCCAGGGAATTGTGTTGTTGAGCGTCGGGCTCGAAAGTGTCCGAAAATGTGTGAAGCGATTGACTGCCTGCTTCTCCGGTGCATCGGGGCCCAGAATCTGGCGGTGGAAGAAGCCGTATCCGATGAGCATTGGATAGGCGTAGAGATAGGCTTCTTCCGCTATGGATGCGGCCTCGTCTGGCTTCAGGTCGGGATCGATCATCGTCATCTATCCCCGGGCGCGGCGAAGCGCCTGTCCGGCGGCACGTCATAGGCGTCCTGGTAGAAGCGCAGGCGCGCGCGCAGATCCGCGAGATCGAACCCGAAATCTTCCGCGGCATATTCGTGCTCACCGTGCTTGCCCTGTCTGTTCCGCGCGATCCAGGTTTCCATACGGTGTTGCGCCGCAGCCGTGAGTTCGTCGCCGGAAACGGCGTAGACGCGCTTCACTGTGCCGATGGGATCGGCAAGAAAATCCGTGAACTGGACATCGACGAAGCGTTCGTCGCCGGGCAGGCGGTCCTCCACGCCCTTGCGCAGCAGCCGCTCCACGATTGCTGCGATGTGCGTACCGATGGCATGCGGATTGGGGTGATCGAAGTAACGTCGCCCGCCATAGCTTGTCAGACTCGATAGTGAAACGATTGCGGGAAGCGGATCGCGATGGGTCTGCACAAGCGTTGCGTCAGGGAAGACGGTCAGCAGCGGCTTCAATTGTTCCAGGTGTTGCGGCGCCTTCAGGACCCAGCGCGAGCCGCCGCGCAGCCATTGCAGCGTCTGCAGTACCTTGCGGAAATAACGATAGCCTTCGGTGTGATCCGCTCCCTGGTAGTAGCGGCTGTAGCTCGGAACACGGTAGCTCCATTCGAACTGAAGCGACGAGAAGGCGAAGAAGAGCAGGGTCAGGTCCTCGTCCGGTTCGTCGACCAGCAATTCGTGCATTTGTCTGAGATCGGGCGCGATCGTGTTCACCGTTTCGATGGACTTGGCGACGAGCGCGACACGCAGATCCGGCTCCGGCAGTGACTCCGTCGGGTCGCCGAGCGGCAGCGGCATCAGCTGTTCCCAGAAAGGCGAGGTTCGCTTCATCGGGTCGCGGGCAAGAAGCCGGTGCAGGATCGTCGTGCCGCTGCGGGGCAGCCCGACAATGATGATCGGCCGTTCGACCGGGAGGTCAAGAATCTGCGGATGCTTCGCCCAGAGCGCCTCCAGCCTGAGGCGAGTGGACAAAATTCCCGCCAATTGCCCATAGAGATAGGAGCGGCCCAGCGCGTGAAATTCGAGTTCTTCATTGAGCGAGCAGCAGAGCACGCTGAGCGGTTCCATGAGGGGGGCTGCGCCGAAATCTTCGAGCCCCGTCCGGGCCCGCGCCGCAGCGACGAGCGCGTCCGGCGCGATGACCTGATTGCTCGCGGCCGGATCGGCTGCCGCCGCTTTGATCGCAGCCTTCGCGGCCTCCGTCAGGAGGGGATTGGCGTAGGAGCGCGCCCTGGGCGTAAGGGTCTCCAGCGGCGGGAGCGGGACGTCTTTCAACATGGCGCCTTGTTCCTATAGGCCTATCCTCTTCCGCGGACCGGCACTGCCTCACCTGAAAGCCAAGGGCCGCCATGCGTCAACCGACGTACGCCCCGGCGGGGCCGGTGATCGCGCACACGATCACAGGTTATTCGCAGTGGCGTCGTGCAGGCGCGCCCCGCGCGCACGCCTTGCGGTCTGCCGCGCCGGGGCTACTCTTTGGCGTGTAAGTACGGCAGAAGGTCTTTTCCATGAGCCAAAGCGAAATTCTGGCCCGCATCGAGCGGGTAGAAGCGATCCAGGCGATACAGGCACTGGCGGTGCGATATGCGATGGCGATTGATGCCCGGGACATTGATGCGTGGCTCGGACTGTTCCCCGCCGATGTCGATTGCGGTAGAAGAGGCAAGGGACGTGAAGCGCTGCGCAGCTTCATCGTGCCCGCGGTGCGCGATTTCTATCGCACCGTCCACCAGATCGTCGGTCACGTGGTGGACCAGATCGATGGCGATCATGCCAAGGGCCGGGTCTATTGTCGCGCTGAACATGAATTTGGGGATCGCTGGATCGTCCAGGCGATTTGCTATTTCGACACCTATGTGCGTCGCGACGGCCGGTGGTTTTTCGCCAATCGCAACGAAGATTTCTTCTATTCCTGCGATCTTCTCGAGCGGCCGCAGGACGCCAATTTCCAGCGCTGGCCGGGACCGGCGCCGAAACATTCTCCGCCGATGATGGCGGCCCGTTTTCCGTCGTGGCTGTCCTTCTGGGACAAATCATCGGATGCGGAGCTGGCGAAGATCACGTGCCATCCTGCACAACCGAAGGCGTAAACTTCAACGCGGTCCTTTGTGCAGTTCCACGAGTTGCACGAGGGCCCCGGCCAGGCGCTCGTCGTGAAGGAAGACCCAGGAGGCACGTGGCGCAGTACCTTCACTGATGATGCGCGCCCCCCTTGCCTCGGCCATCGTACGCGCGGCGGCGAGGCTATCCACAGCGAAGGCGATATGGGAGATTCCCTCACGACTACCCATGACGGCATCGTCAACCGAGGGTCCGGAGACGGTCTGGACGAGTTCGATCTCCACCCCATCATCCGTCCAGGCATGGGTGACTTTTGACTGCGTTTCACCGTTCTGAGTGCCGATGCGCGTCGGCAGGGTGAATTCCTGGATTGGTTCCCATTCGAGACCAAACAGCTCGCGATAGGCGGCGCTGGCCTTTTCAATGTCGTGAACCTTGAAGCCGAAATGCAGAAACTTCATGGGAGCCTCGATCGCGCGTCAGAGCGCTGTGTAGTAGCCGCCATCCACAGGCACGGTCAGCCCCGTGACATAGCGCCAGTAATCGCTGCAAAGTGCCACCACGACCGCTCCGATGTCATCACGCATGTTGCCCATGCGGCCGAGCGGGAAACTCTTCATCGCCTGGGCGCTACGCTGCGGGTCGGCATCGAGATAGACTTTCGCCGTATCTGTCAGGGCGGCGGGCGCCACCGCATTGACGATAATGTCGTACGGACCCCATTCACGCGCCAATGCCTTCACGAAGCCGCGCTGCGCACTCTTGGTCGCCGTGTAGACCGGATTCATCGCGCCGCCGTGAAGCCCTTGCGAGGAGTTGAAGACGATAAATCGGCCGCGCCCCGTATTCTTGAGATAGGGAAAGGTTGTCTGCGCCAGATGGAAGGCGGCATTCAGCGCCACGCCGACCTGCTCGTCCCAATCTGCGTCGGAAATATCTTCCAGCTTGAAGCTCTGCCCGGAAAGGCCGCTGGAGGCGTTGTGAATGGCGATATCAATGCCGCCGAAGACACGCGCCGCTTCCGCCACCATTCGTTCGACCGCTGCGCGCTCCGAAACATCGGTTTCGATCGCGAGGGCTGTGCCGCCATCCTTGCGCACGAGTTCGGCGGTTTCTTCGCCGGTTACGCCACGCCGCGCGGCCACCGTCACATTGGCGCCGGCAAGGCCCAGCGCTAGAGCGAGACCGCGCCCGATACCGCCGCCGGCGCCGGTGACAATGGCGGTACGGCCTTTCAGGAGATCAGGCGTTCGGGTCCAGTCCATCGTGGTCATGGCACCATCCATTCGCCGCCGTCGAGGGTGAGTGTGGCTCCTGTCATCACACGGCCAGCCGGACTGCCCAGAAAGCTGATTACCGGAGCAATCTCGCGGCGAAGATCGGGCGCCCGGCCGAGCGCGAGGCTCACCGTGTCGGGCTTGGCGGCAAGCGGCGCGGCGCCGAAGGCCTGCGAAAGCGTACGTGGCGCCAACGCTATCCAGTTGAGGGTTACGCCATGCGCACCCCATTGCCGGGCTACTGATTTCATCAACCCGCGTTGTCCCTCGAGCAGGGTCGTTAGGGCGACGAGATCCGGGCATCCGACAAGGGACAATGAGGGACCCACCAGCACCACGGCAACGCCACGATCCTTGATGTGCGGACCCAGGGCACGCAAAAGATAAAGGAGGGTACGAACGCCGGCGCTGGATTGCGCGCGCCACTGGCCCGCGCTCAATGCCGTTATCGGTGAGAGTTCTGCGGCTTCCCGAGGAACGATGCCCATCACAAGCAAGTCTGGTTCACCGGCCAGTCTCTTAAGATCGGCAACAGCAGCATCCGCCAGCGTCTGGCTTACGAAACTGGCAGAAGAGGTTTGCGCATCGACCGGCGCCGCGGCCAACGTCTCCGCATTGTCGCTCAGGATGGCGATTGCTGACCCGAGATCGTCCAGTCCCCGTGCCAGGTCCGAGACGATGTCCAGGCCCGCTCCGATGAGCCAGGTTTTGCGGCCCCGCAGCCACTGGCTGTCCGACATCGCCGAGTTTACTATCATCCCTCGCTCCCAACGCGCCGAAACGATTCGCCACGCTGCGGGCAGCTTAGCCGCAATCGGCGCCCTGGCGATCTATCCAGCCCTCGATATCGCCGATGCAATAAAGCCTTCAAGTCGTGTCCCGCCCGCTGGCGGCGTCCTGGCTGGCGATCCAGTCGTTGAAGCGGTCGAAATGGGAGGAATCGCGCTCGACGAAGATGCCGCGGGCGCGGGCCAAGATGGCACCGGTCGAGGCGAGCAACAATTCTCCGACGATCCACCGGCGCCCATTTTCGATCTTTTCGTATCGGGCATGAAGTTCCAACGGACGGCCGACGGGCACGGGTCTTCTATACGTCACGGTCAATTCTGCCGTGACCGTCATCTGGCCGCTGAGCAGGTTCAAACGGCCGAGCGCTTCGTCCATCGCTTCGGCGGTCCAACCGCCATGGGCCACGCCGGGACCGCCCTCATATTCGGGTGGGCATGTCAGCTCTGAGCGTGTTACGCCCGGTTCGACGAGTCTTTCCCCACCGAGGCCGAGCCGGCATTTGCCAGTCTTGCGGCAACCGTAGCAGAGGAGAATGGCTGGGTCGGTAGTCTTCACGAATCGGTCCTCGCGGGTTCGGTCAGCATGTCGAGACAGGAAGGTCGCCGCGTCCGCTCTCAGCCAGTTGCTTCAATTGTGCGTTGAGGTGGCGCCGCCACAGCGTTTCAGCCCCCTCGCGATCACGGTTCTCGATCAGGCGGACCAGTTTCTCCTTGGCCCTTACATGCGCGGTGAGTGCGATGACGGAACCTTTCCCGTGTGGGATCACACTGTCGCCGAGAAGTTCTGCCTGCGCACCCATGATCTCGCGCAGAATCAGGAGGAACAGGCCGAGCGTCCGGTTGGGGCAGAGCGCGGCGAGCAATTCGTAGAAGCGCTCATGCTCGTGCGAGAAACGGACGATATCGTCCACGGCGTCGCGATGGGCGGCCACCGATTCGCGCAAGGGGTCGAGCGCGCCTGCGCACGCCCGTTCGGCGATGAAGCCCACTACGCAGGGCTCGAGGTTCAGCCGCGCCTCGGTCAGGTCGTGCTGGGTCGCCCGATGCGCCTCCAGATAGATTCCGGTGTGCTCCGCCACCATGCCGACCTGGGGCAGGGTATAGCGGGCGCCACCGGTGGCGCCCCGGCCGATGCGGACGAGCTGTTGCGCCTCGAGGATGCGCAGGGCTTCGCGCAGAGTCGGACGCGAAACTTCGAACTGTTCCCGCAGCTGGTTCTCGGTCGGCAGTGCGTCTCCGGGTTGCAACCGGCGGTCGACGACATCTCGGCGTATCCATCGCGCGATCAGTTCCGAGGTCTTGGGGACGCGACGGCCCCGCCGCCCCAGGCCGTTCGTCCAAATCTTCTGTCGCTGGGATGCGATTGTCATGATGACTCCATTGTGACCGAGCGGGTGCAGGATACCCAGAAATATCTATATCGCATATGCAATCAGTTATATAATTGACCTATTCGATGGGCCGCGGCAAGGTCGCGCCGATGCCCCGGGAGGTGAAAATGGCGGCGATAGACAAGATCTGGGTAAATTCGGCCGACAGCCATGTGTGGGAGCCGCCCACTCTGTGGGAAGAGAACCTGCCGGCGGCCATGAAAACGCGCGGCCCGCGCATCCAGCGCGACAACCGCCACGACATCTATATCGTTGACAACAAGAAGGTCTTCTTCTCGCGTCCCGAAATGCTGGATGCGATTTCGCCTCCCGGCATGCTGAACCTTGATCTTCGTCTTGCAGATCTGGACGAGCAGGGCATCTGGGCGGAGGTTGTGTTCGCCTCGACCGGCCTATGGATGACGGTTATCGAGGATCGCGATCTCGCGCGCGAATGCGCCCGCGTGTATAATAATTGGGCTTATGCCGATCTTATCAAGCGTTCCGAGCGTTACCTTCCGGCGGCAATGCTTTCGTCCGTGAATATTGAGGATGCTGTCGCAGAGGCGAAACGTGTGGCCGGGCTCGGCTTCAAGGCGATCTGCCTGCCGACGACGCTGGCCAAGCCTCTTGAATACAACATGAAGGAATGGGACGCATTGTGGGCCGTCTGCGGAGAGGCTGGCATGGTTGTATGTTTCCATGTCGGCACGGGCTCGGCCGATCTGGTGGTGACGCGCGGGCCCGGTGGGGCGCTGATCAATTATTGGGAGACGACCGTTCCGGCGCAGCGCTGCGTGGTGCATCTGGTGTCGAGCGGCGCGCTGGACCGCTTCCGCAAGTTGAAAGTGCTCACTGCCGAAGCGGGCTGCGCCTGGATTCCGGCATTGGCCGATCGACTGAACGAGGCCTATCGTCAGCACAAAATCTGGGTTCAACCGCCGCTGGAACGCACGCCGGGTGAGGCAATCTTCGCCCAAGTCTACTCCTCCTATCAGCACGATGTGTCGGCGATTCCGACGTTGCAGCATTTCGGCTACAACAATGTTCTCTGGGGCTCGGACTATCCGCATCTCGAGGGCACCTTTCCGAAAACCCAGGAAGTGTTGCACCACATGTTCGAAGGTGTTCCAGACGACGTGCGTTATCGCGTCACGATGGGCGCGTTCGAGGAACTGTTCGGCATCAAGATGCCGGCCGCTCTGGCGACGTGATGGGCACGCCGCGCCAGGCCACCATTGCTGGTCTCTATGTGACGAAGCCGGCGCGGCGTCTGGAGGGACGTCGTCCGCTCGAACTCATGATGGAGGCGGCCAATGGTGCGCTCGCCGATGCGGGACTCTCGCCGCGCGAGGTTGACGGTGCCGCGATCATGTGGCCTGGGCCGGGCGGCGTTCCGAACGAGGTGGCCAGTTGGGCGCGCTTTTTCAAGATGCCGCTGGCATTCACGCAGGAACATTGGGGTGATCTTGCCGGTACGCGCGGGCTCGTGAAAGCCGCCGCGGCCGTCGAAGCGGGGCTATGCGAAACGGTGGTGATCGGTTCCGGATCTGTGGGCGACTACGAACCCAGCGGTTCCGCCGTGGGCGCGGGTGACGGGCTGGAATTTGCCGATCCCTTCGGTTCCACTGCCATGTTGCAATTTGCGACGGTCGCCCAGCGCTACATGTACGAATTCAACGTCGCGCCGGAGAAGATCGCCCATGTCGCCGCAACGATCCGCAATCACGGCCATGTCAATCCGGAGGCCGTGATGTACGGCGCCGGCCCCTATACGACAGCCGATATTCTGGCTTCGCCAATGATTGCCTCGCCGCTGCACCGCCTCGAATGCTGCCTGGTTTCCGAAGGTGCCTGCGCGATCGTCGTTACCACTGCGGAGCGCGCGAAGGATTTGCGCCAGCGCCCGGTCACCGTCGCAGGCGGCGGCATGGAGTTCTGGGGCGCCGCTTACGCGAACCCGCCGCGCTATGAAGACGTCAAAGCACTGGGACGTGACGCGGTTGCGCGGACATTCGGCAAGGCGGGCGTGACGCCGGCGGACGTCGATGTATTTTCCCTCTACGATGCCGTCGATTTCGAAGTCGTACGCCAATTCGAGATGCTGGGCTTGTGCGGCGAAGGCGAGGGCGCGGACTTCGTCGCCGGAGATCGGCTGACATTGAAAGGCTCGGCTCCGACGAATCTCGACGGCGGCCTTCTGTCCCACAGTTGGATCATGACCGGGCAATTGACGCTGAAGGTGATCGAGTGCGTGCGCCAACTGCGCGGAACCTGCGGGCATCGCCAGATTGCGGGCGCGGAAGTGGCGCTGGCGACCAATGCCGGTTCCGGTGCCCGTCACATCGAAATGGCGCTTCTGGCGAGCGGCTGAGGAGCCCCGACCTGTGGATCTCGGCTTGATGGAAAAGATCGCGCTAGTTGCAGGAGGGAGCCGCGGCTGCGGTTATGCGATCGCTGAGGAGCTGGCGAGCGAAGGCGCAAAGGTGGTGTTGTCTGGCCGGCAGGTCGAGCAGGTCGAGGCGGCGGAGCGCGCTCTGCGCGACCGGGGATTCGTGGCCACAGGTATTGCCGCCGACATGACGACTGAAGGTGGATGCGACGCCATGGTGGACGTGGCACGAAAGACCTATGGCGATCCGGACATTCTGGTCGTGAATTCGCCCGGGCCGTTCCCGGATACGCGGTCTAATCGCGGCCGCGGCTTCGACAATTGCGCAGATGATCTCTACGCCGAAGTCCACAACAACTTCGTCTTGAGCCAGGTGCGGCTCGCCCGCGCTGTGCTGCCGTCCATGAAGGAAAAGCGGTGGGGGAGGCTCGTCAATCTGGGTTCCATTGCGATGAAGGTTCCGCACCTTGAAGACCCAATGCCGGCCGTGAACACCCGTGTGGCGGTGGCGGCGCTGATGAAGAGTCTCGCCCAGGAGTTCGGTCCCTACGGCATTACGGCCAATACCATCGCTACCGGACCGTTCGACAGCGCGCTTTCGCGCGAATACCGCGCATCCGGAACCGGGGTGAAGACCGAGGATTGGTATCGCACGATGCTTCCGGTTGGCCGTTGGGGACGGCCTGAGGAAATGGGCGCGCTCGTCGCGTTCCTTTGTTCGATACGCGCGGGGTTTCTGACCGGCGAAACCATCCGCATCGACGGCGGCTACGCCAAGAGTTTGTTCTAGGTCGCGCGCAACCGCGCTCATTCAATCCAGTTCGCGGAGATTTTCATGACCAATGCGTCAGCCAAGTTCGATCTTTCCGGCCGGGTCGCGCTCGTCACCGGCGCATCGTCCGGTCTGGGTGTCCAGTTTGCCAAGGCTTTGGCGGCCGCCGGCGTCAAAGTGGTGGCGGGTGCCCGCAGGCTCGACCGTTTGATGGCTGTGGCCGACGAAATTCGCGCGAGAGGTGGCCAGATTGAGGTCGTCGAACTCGATGTCGAAAGCGAAGCCTCGATAAAGGCCGCCTATGACGCCGCGGAAAACCGGTTCGGCACCGTCGACGTCGTGATCGCGAATGCGGGGCTGAATGCGCAGGGCGCATCGGTCGATCTTGCTTCGGACGAGCTCGCCAAGCTGCTCCGCGTGAATGTGCAGGGGATTTACCTCACAGCGCGCGAGGGCGCGCGGCGTTTGATCAAATCGCCCAATCCAGAGCGCGGGCGCATCATTCTTCTGGGTTCGGTGGGCTCGTTCCGGCCGCTGGCCGGTTTGACGGCCTACAGCTTGTCGAAGGCGGCCGTCGCTATGATGGGCAAGGGCTTCGCGCGCGAATGGGCGCGATGGGGCATCAACGTGAACACGATTTGTCCAGGCTGGATCGCCACGGAACTGAACGAGGATTGGCTTGCCAGCGAAGGTGGCCAGAAACTGGTGAAGACGTTTCCGCGCCGACGCAGCATGGCGCCATCCGACCTGGACGGATTGATCCAGTTCCTTGCATCGGATGCCTCGGCATCGATCAGTGGCGGCGTGTTCGCGGCCGACGAAGCGCAGTCCCAAGCCTAGTACCTCTGCACAGTGATTATGACTCCTTGGCAGCGATTGGGTAAGCGTGCACCATTTTTTGGCGGGCTTTTTCTGCGGTGAACATCCAGCGTATGCGAGCGCGGCTGTTATTGCGCCGAAGTTCCCAGGCGGCGATTTCCGAGACGAGCCGTTTGCGGTTGTCGATGCGTCGATCGAGGCATTGGGTGCGCAGAATACCGATCTCGATTTCGACCATGTTGAGCCAACTTGCATGCTTGGGCGTGTAATGGAACTCAAGCCAGCGTAGCACGCGGCGCGCCTCTGGTGCCGGGAATACCTGTGGACAAATTGTCCATCACGACACGGATTTTCTCGGCTTTGGGGAAGTAAACATCGCTGATCTCACGCATGCATTCGGCGAAGTCCTCCGCCGCTCGCCGATCTGTGACCTTCACTTTGCGCCATGGCCTGTGGACATCCAGGAAGACGAAGAGATTGGCCGTGCCGTTGCGCCGGTACTCGCAGTCGTAACGTTCCACCTGTCCGGGCTTGGCCGGGACGGGTTGGCGCACCTCGCCGATCAGTTGGGTTGGGCTTTCGTCGAAGCAGACCACTGGCCGTTTGGGATCGGAGGCTTCTGCATAGAGGTCAAGCACATCTTCCATGCGGGCGACATATTCGGCATCGACCTTGGGAATGCACCACGTGTCTTTGCGCCATGGCTTCAGATCGTTCTCCGCCACGCGCCGGCGCACCGTCTCGCGGGAGAGGTCTTCATGGTCGGTCAGCCGGACCAACTCGCCGGCCAGCAATTCCAGCGTCCAGCGGGCACGGCCAACCGGCGGCTTTGAGCAGGCCGTCGCCACCAGCAGGGCTTCTTCCCTGCCCGTGAGTTTGCGTTGCGCTCCAGGGCGGGGCTCCTCGCACAGGGCGCCTTCCAGATCAGCTTCCACGAAACGACGTTTCGTCCGGTAGACCGTGGAGCCCCCGACACCAACCGTCTCTGAGATATCCTCGTCTGCGATGCCAGCATCGGCGGCCAGCAATATCTGCGCCCGCTTGAGCTTGCGGGCCGGATGCTTGCCGGCGCTCTAAAGCGCGGTCAGCTCACACCGTTCGGCGGTGGTCAGTTCGACGCGATAGCGGATATTCATCCGGGCCTCCTTGTGATTCGAGGCCCAGTTGAATCAAACTATGTGACGTGGACGCCGCGATCCCGATCTTCACTGCCAAGCAAGGCCAATACCTCGCCTTCATCCACGCCTATGCCTGCATTTTCGGACGCTCTCCAGCCGAAGCCGACTTGCAGCGCCATTTCCGCGTCAGTTCGCCTTCCGTCCATCAGATGGTGCTGACCCTCGAACGAATAGGGCTGATAGAGCGCCAGTCGGGCGTCGCGCGAAGCATCAAACTCTTGATCGAGCCCGAAAAATTGCCAACCCTGATCGCCCAATCAGTCAAAACCTCTGTGCAGAGGTACTAGCAGGCTGTTGAAAAACCCATAGCAGATTTTGGCATTTGGTGATTCCCTTGACGGAGAATTGCGTCAAGGGCGGTGCGATGCGCGGAACGGATCAACGCTCTGGAACACTGTTTTCTTATGTCGATCTGGAGGCGCGGGTGCCGAAAAGCCACCCGCTTCGCGCGATCCGCGAGATTGTGAACGGCGCCCTGTCGGACCTGAGCGCGGATTTTGAGGCGATGTACGCGCCGCTCGGTCGGCCGTCGATTCCGCCGGAGAAGCTGCTACGTGCATCGCTGTTGCAGGCGTTCTACTCGATCCGTTCGGAACGCCAGCTGATGGAGCGGTTGGAGTTCGATCTGCTGTTCCGCTGGTTCGTGGGGCTTGGCATCGACGATCCGGTCTGGGATCACTCGGTGTTCTCGAAGAACCGGGACCGCCTGCTGGAAGGCGAGATCGCCGCCAAGTTCCTGGCCGCGGTCCTGACGCAGCCCAACGTCAAGCGGCTTTTGTCCTCGGAACACTTCTCGGTCGACGGCACGCTGGTGGAAGCGTGGGCCAGCATGAAGAGCCTCAAGCCCAAGAATGATGATCCCGAACCTCCTGCGAGCGGCGGACGCGATGAGGAAGTCAACTTCCGCGGCGAGACGCGGAGTAACCAGACGCATGCCTCCACCAGCGATCCGGATGCCATGCTGTATCGCAAGGGGCCGGGCATGGAAGCCAAGCTCTGCTTCATCGGTCACGCCCTGATGGAGAACCGGCATGGGCTCTTCGTCGATACGCGACTGACGCGCGTCTCCGGCCATGCCGAGCGTTTGGCGGCGCTCGATATGATTGAACCGCGCGCCGACAGACCTGAGGCGATCACGCTGGGCGGCGACAAGGGCTTCGACGCGTCCGACTTCGTGATGGAACTGCGCGAGATCAACGTGACGCCGCATATCGCCCGGAACATCAGCCGCCGTTCCACCATCGACGGCCGGACGACCCGTCATCCCGGCTATGCCGTGAGCCAGCGCTTTCGCAAGCGCATCGAGGAGGGCTTTGGCTGGATGAAGACCATCGCTGGCTTCAGAAAAACAAAATATCGAGGGATCGAAAAAGTCGGATGGGCCTTCACCCTTGCAGCCGCAGCCTACAACCTGATCCGGCTGCCAAAGTTGATAGCGGGGCCGGCGTGAGCGCCTGGGCTGGTTGCCAGCTCATCGGCAGATGGCGGATCCTCGAGGCCGACCTATGGGATCGCGACTACCTCGATCTGGTCGAGCCGGCCAATATCACCTTCAACAAAAACGGCCGAGGAGAGTTCGCCTTCGGTGTCGTCAACGCCACCATGGAACTCGAGTACGCCAAGCGCATCGTCTTCTTCACATGGACCGGCTTCGACGAAGGGGGCGAAATCTCAGGCTCTGGATCGGCCGAACTCGACGATGACGGCACCATTGAAATTGAGATATCTTTCCACAATGGGGACGATGCCGTCCTCAAAGCTCGCCGCTCGTGACTTCTTCAACAGCCTGCTAGTGCTCAAGCCGGTGTCGCGGTTTCGAACTGCTTGAGATAGCCGGCTACGCCATCCGGCGCCTTGCGTCTTGCCGGATTGTAGAAGGGCGACAGCACCTTCAGCAGTTCGGGAATCGCCACGCGCGCCATCTTTTTTTTGAAGGCCTTTTCACGGGCCAGCGAGGCTTCGCGCTCGGCCGGTGTCATGGTCTTGCGGTCCTCGGCCAAAAGATAATCGGCAACCCGGTTGCCAAAGCCCATCAGATGTCTGGCGGCGAATAAGAAGCCGTAGACGCGGTAGAGCCATCCGTTGAACAGGTTCTTATGCCCATAAATGGCATGATAGACGCTGAACGCGACTTCGCGGTGCTCATATTCCTCCGCCATGTGCCACTTCCAGAGCTGCACCGCCACCGGATCGGCGCCGGCGAGAAACTCCGTATAGCAACTGAACCAGAGCTGCGCGCCCAGCGCGCCCATTGCTTCGAAACCGTCGGAATAGGCTAGATTGAATTTGAGCGATCTGTTCTCCAGAAAACCCGCAAGGTCCTCGGCGAGCTTCTTTTCCATCGCTTCGAGGTGCGGATAGCCGGCGGCGCGCAGATTCACATTAAAGGCCATATGCTGCTTGCAGTGCTGCGCTTCCTGCTTACAGAAAATCGTCACATCGGAATGCAGCTTCGCATTATCTTTGTCGATGAGCGGTTTGGCCTTGAGCATCACCTTGACGAGGTAGGGCTCGACATAGGTGGGGATCAGGCCGCTGCCGTTCGCGCGCTGCGCGAATTCGATATTCGGCGCCCAACGGGCTTGAACCTGGGAGAAGTCCAATGTTGGATAACGGACTTTCATGTCAGCCTCCCTCCTCGAATATTTGTTCCCCGAACGGCGGTAGATTTATAGGCGGTCGCGAAGGAATTGGCGAATATCGCCGGCGAGTACAAATGGTTCTTCGAGCGCCGCGAAATGGCCTCCCGCAGCCATCTGCGACCAACTCTGGACATTGTAAAAGCGCTCGACAGTCCTGCGTGGCGCTGGGGGTAGAAATTCCTTTGGAAAGAGAGCGATACCGGTCGGAGCGGCGACGTTCAGGCCTTCGAAACGGCCGCAGGCGCGCTCGTCCGCGGCGCCCCGATAAAGCCAGATCGCAGGGCCCGCTTTGTCTGCAGCCAGATAAAACATCAGATTTGTGATGAGTTGATCCTTCGAGAAGCGGCTCTCGATGTTCCCGCCGGTATCTGCCCAGCTCTGGAATTTTTCGGTGATCCAGGCTGCCAGTGCCACAGGGTTTGACGACAACACCGCCGCCACGGTTTGCGGCTTGGTCATGTGTTCGACCATATAGGCGCTTTCACGCTGCTGAACGGCCATGAAATCCGCGCGCCATTTCAATTCCTCTGCGTCTTCGGTCGTGTCCGTCATCGGCGGAATGCAGAGGTTGAGGTGGATCGCCGCCACGGCATCGGCGTGATCGGCGCCGAGCCAGGTCGAAATGGCGCTGCCCAAATCGCCGCCCTGCGCCGCGAACCGGTCATAGCCGAGCACATCGCACATCAGCTTGCGCCAGAGCCCGGCGATGCACCGCGGCCCCAGCGGGCGGGACGGATTTGCCGAAAAGCCGACGCCGGGCAAAGACGGCACCACAAGATCGAATCCGTCCTCGGCATCGCCGCCGAACCGCGCAGGAAAACACAGGGGCTCGAACATCTGCACAAATTCGTAGGCCGATCCCGGCCAGCCATGACTCAGGATCAATGGGCGGGGGCGCTCTGCTGACCCGCGCAGATGGAAGAAGTGGATGTCGATGCCGTCGATCTCGGCCACGAATTGCGGAAAAACGTTGAGCCGGGCCTCCTGGGCGCGCCAGTCGTAACTCTTCCTCCAATAAGCGAGGAATTCCGCAAGCCAGCTTACGTCGATGCCATAATGCCAATCGGCATCGTCAATGGGTGCCGGCGGCAGGCGCGCGGCATCAATGGAGGCGGCGATCCAGTCAAGCTTCTCCTTCGGGACGTCGATCTTGAACGGGCGTGCATGGTTCATCTGCTACTCAGTTCGTGAGGCGTAGAGCGTGCGCAGTTGCTTCTTGTCGATCTTGCCGCTGGGCAACACCGGAACCGCATCGACAAAGACGATGGATTTCGGCTTTTTGTAGCCGGCGATGCGCGGGGTGCACCATTTGATCAACTCGTCCTCAGTTGCCGTCATGCCCGGGCGCAGGATAATCACCGCCTTGACCGCTTCGCCCCATTTGGGATCGGGTTGACCGATGACGGCTGCGTTGGCAACGGCCGGGTGTTCAGCCAACGCGCGCTCCACTTCCTGCGAGTAGATGTTCTCGCCGCCGGAAATGATCATGTCCTTCTTGCGGTCGACGAGGAAGATGCACTCTTCTTCATCCGTGTAAGCCATGTCGCCGGTGCGCAGCCAGCCGTCGCGCAGGGCTTCGATCGTGGCCGCGCTGTTGTTCCAGTAGCCGCTCATCATGGCTTCCGAGCGAATCCATATCTCGCCTGTCGCGCCCACGGAACAGTCTGTTCCACCTTCGGCCACGACCCGCAGTTCAGTCTTCTGATAGGCTTGGCCGATGGAGGCGAGAAGCTTCGTGTCCGCACCGACATGCATGTGCTTGGGCAAGGTTGTCCCGGAGCCTTCCGTCATGCCCCAGGAATTCACGAAGACGGGGCCGAGTTTGGCCAGCGCCTTCTCCAGAACCAGAACCGGCATGGGGGCGGCCGCGTAGAGAATGGTTTCGATGGAGGAAAGATCGAATTCGTCGAATTCGGGCAATTCCACGATGGCCTGCACCATCAAGGGAACCAAATGCAGATGGGTGATCCTGTCCGACTGTACTGCGCGGAGCACGGCTGAGGGATTGAAGCTGCGGTGGATATGCACCTCACCGCCGCGCCACATCTGGCCGAGCGCGCTCGATTGCGCACCGGCATGGAAGAAGGGCATTACTTCCAGCATCCGCCCGCGCGGCCGCACATCCATGATGCAGGCCATGCTCTCGGCCAACGCGATTTCGCAGGCATGGCTGCGCATTACACCCTTGGGGCGGCCGGTGGTGCCGCTGGTGTAGATGATGTGGGCGATGTCCGCCGGTGCGGGCCGCAGTGGCGGAGGCGTGTCGTCGCCGCCTGCCAGGAACTGTTCATATGGTATGGCCCATTCTGGGCCGTCGCCGATGGCGACATAGGTCGCGATGCCGGGAAGTTCGGCGCGCAGACCAGCGATCGCCTCGGCATATTGCGCCTCGAAGATCAGCACCTTCGGCGCTGTATCGCCCAGCACATAGCGGATTTCGGGAATTGCAAGCCGGAAATTGACGGTGGACACGATATAGCTCGCTGTCCAGCAGGCGGTGAACACTTCCATATATTCGACGGTGTTCATGGCCAGGATGGCCACGCGGTCCTGGTGCCGGCATCCGGCCCTGTAAAGCGTGGAAGCGAGCTTGCGCGCGCGTACCGCGTGTTCGCGATTTGTAAAACGCCTGGCGTCATAGACGATGCAGATGTCGTCGGCGAAGAGGCGTTCGTTGCGGCGGGCGAGATCGGCCAGCGTGTTCATCGCCATGGCTCTTCCACCGTCATGCGCGAACGCCGTGCAAAGCGGGCTAAATGCGTATCGCTGACGCCGAACAGGTTGCGCACGAGGGTGAGACGCTTGAAATAGTGCCCGGCGATATATTCATCGGTGACGCCGATGCCGCCATGCAGTTGCACAGCCTGCGCGCCAACGAAATAGCCGGCTTCTCCGATCTGTGCCTTGGCCGCCGAAACGGTCATGCGCCGTTCGGCAGGATCCCCGGCGGTGAGCGCGCCAAGCGCACGGAACAGCATCGAGCGTGCCAGTTCGGTTTCCACCAGCATATCGGCCATCCGATGCTGCAGCGCCTGGAAGGTATTGAGCGTGACACCGAATTGCTTGCGGGTCTTCAGGTAGTCGCGCGTCAACCACAGCGCCGCGTCCATCGCGCCGAGCCCTTCGGCGCACAGCCCGACGATGAGATGGTCCAACGCCAGTTCGATGATGTCCATTGCGCCGCCCTCTGGCCCGAGCAACGCAGCTGCGTCGACTTCACAACCATCGAGGGTCAGATCGCTGACGCGCCTGCCATCCACGGCGCGATAGTCCGTCCGTATGAAACCCTTGGCGTCCAAAGGCACGCGGAACAGGCTCATGCCTTCGCGCCCCGAAGCAGAGGCGCTGGTTCGCGCTGAGACCAGGAAAATATCCGCTGCAGGCGCCCCGAGCACGAAGCATTTCTTTCCGTTCAACCGCCAGCCATTCCCGTTTTTTTCTGCCGTGCTTGCGATGTGCATGTCGTCGCCGCGGTCGCCGGGCTCGAAATGCGCGAGCACCGCGATGGCTTCGCCGCCGACGATGGCGGCGAGCAGTGCGCTCGCCGCTTCGCTCTGCGGCAGGGTGGCGAGGAGTTGCCCGGCACCGATGGCGCAGGGCAGGAACGGCTCCAAGACCAATGTGCGGCCCATCTCTTCAAGGATCAGTGCGTTTTCAACGGCACCGCCGCCATATCCGCCTTTGCTTTCCGGCAATCCCGCGCCCAGCCAGCCGAGTTCGGCAAAGGTTGCCCAATGGGTTTTCGAGTAACCGTCCGGTCCGCGCAGGATGGCGTTGCGCGCCTCGAAACCGTATTCGCGTTCACAGAAGCGGTGGACGCTGTCCTTCAAGGCCTGTTGTTCTGGTGTCGGGTTGAAGTTCATCGCGCGGGCCTCACAATCCGAGTACGGCTTTGGCTATGATGTTGCGCAAGATCTCGTTGGACCCTCCGTATATGGTAGTGGCGCGGCGGAACATGGATTTGGCCAGCCAGCCGGCCGCGTGATCGGGTGCGGGGGGCTTGGGCGTCGTGGGATCCACACATGGGGTACCGGCGTCGGGATAGACTGCAAGGCCGTATTCGCCCAGCGCTTCAACGGCCAGATCGGCCACGCGCTGGCGCAATTCCGCGCCGCGCAGCTTCAGCACCGGGGCGACGGACGATAGCGCCGGATCGTCCTCGGCCATGTGCAGCACGCGCAGCACAGCGGTTTCCAGTGCCATAAGATCGGCCTCGAAGCGCGCGAGCTTCACGGCGAAGATGAGATCATCTAGGACCGGCCGGCCGTTGCGCAGTTCCACCGCTGCCAGTTCCTTCAGCTGCTCGAGATCGGCGCGGGTGTGTGGCGTCTCAGCGCTCATCGCCCGTTCGTTCGTGAGCAGGAACTTGGCATAGGACCAGCCTTGGTTTTCCTCGCCGACGAGGTTCTCGGCTGGAACGCGCACATCGTCGAAGAAGACTTCGTTGACGCTGAGGCCTTCGTCCAGCGTGTAGATTGGCCGCACGGTGATGCCGGGTGATTTCATGTCGATCAGCAGGAAGGAAATGCCCGCCTGTGGCCGTGCCGCGGCATCGGTGCGCACCAGCGCGAACATCATGTCGGCCTTGTGGCCATCCGACGTCCACGTCTTCTGGCCGCTGACAATATAGATATCGCCTTGGCGCACCGCGCGGGTGCGCAGGGAGACGAGGTCCGAGCCGGAATTGGGTTCCGAGAATCCCTGGCACCAGAATTCGTCGGCATTGCGGATCGCGGGCAGATAACGCGATTGTTGGGCGACGTTTCCGAAGGTGTAGAGCACCGGTCCCACCAGCTCGAAACCGGCCTGCTGCAGCAGAGGCGCCCCGGCGGCGCGCAACTCGATGTCGAACAGGTGACGGCGCAGCGGCGACCAGTCGACGCCGCCGAATGACGCCGGCCAGTGGAATGCGGCCCAGCCCTTGGCGTTCAGGATGCGCGTCCAGCGTTTCACGGCATCGGGATGCGAGTGATAGCCCTCGCGGCCGTGCCGCGCGAGATCTTCTGGCAGATTGGCGCGAACGAAGGCGCGCATCTCGTGCCGGAAGGCTTCGTCGTCGGGGTGGAGCGTGAAGTCCATGACGCTGTAATACGAGGATTCAGTTGCCCGCAACCAGAGCACTCGCAAGGCCGCGCACGCAAATCGCAAGGGCGATCCGGCCGTCAATCCGGCGTCATCCTGATCGCGTAGACGATGAAGCCGGGCCATGCGCGCGCGCGCGTTGACAGCACTGGCGGCCTGTCCCTACGCCAGTGACCAGGATCGATCAAGCGGCCTATTCGGTTGCCGCTTCGCGTTGGAGGCGCCTGTGAACCCGGTAGAATACAACTTGGCGAGCGATGTGGCCGTCCTGACCGTCAATTATCCGCCTGTCAATGCGATTGGCCATGCGGTGCGCGAGGGCCTGATGGCTGCGCTGCAAAAAGCCCTGTCTGACGATGGGGTGAAGGCCATCGTGCTGGTGGGCGCCGGCACGACCTTTATCGTCGGCGCCGACATCACGGAGTTCGGGACGCCGAAGGCTACGGCCGAGCCTCGGTTGCAGGACATACAGTCCGCACTGGAAGCAAGCTCCAAGCCCGTTGTCGCCGCCATACATGGCACGGCGCTGGGGGGCGGTCTGGAATTGGCGCTTACCTGCCACGCCCGCATCGCGGTGGCCTCGGCCAAGGTGGGGCTGCCGGAAGTCAAGCTCGGGCTGCTGCCGGGCGCGGGCGGTACGGTGCGTCTGCCGCGTCTGACGGGCCCGAAGGTGGCGCTGGAGGTGATCACATCGGGCAGCCACATTCCTGCGCGCAAGGCGCTCGAATACGGCATCGTAGACGAGATCGTCGCCGACGTGGGCGATGCCGCTGTCGCCTATGCCCGCAAGCTGGCCCAGGGTGCGATGCTGGAACCTGTGATTGCGCGCGAGGACAAAATCCGCGGCGTCGATCCCGCACTATTCGCCGACTTCCGCAAATCGATCGCCCGGAAGGCGCGGGGGCAGGAGGCGCCCTACAAGATCATCAATTGCATTGAGGTCGCCTGTACCAAGTCCCCAGCCGATGCGATCGAGTTCGAGCGTCTGTCTTTTAACGAGTTGCTCAACGGTCCGCAGCGCGAGGCGTTGGTTCACTACTTCTTCGCCGAGCGTGAAGCACGCAAAATTCCCGATGTCCCGCCCAGCATAAAGCCACTTCCCGTCAGGAAAGCAGCGGTGATCGGCTCCGGCCTCATGGGTGGAGGCATCGCCATGGTATTCGCCAATGCCGGCATTCCGGTGACGTTGATGGACGTTGACGACGAAGCGCTCGCTCGTGGCCGCAGCATGATCGAGAAGAATTATGCGACCTCTGTGTCACGGGGCTCGATGAGCCAGGCCCAGATGGACGAGGCCCTCTCGCGGATCGGAACTGCGACGGATTACGACCGGCTCGGCGATGTCGATATTTCCGTGGAAGCCGTGTTCGAGAACATGGCCCTGAAGAAGGAGTTATTTGCCCGCCTCGACAAATCGCTGCCGCCGCACGCGGTCCTCGGCTCCAACACCTCGTCTCTGAACATCGACGAGATTGCGTCGGCCACCTCGCGACCGGACAAGGTCATCGGTGTGCACTTCTTCAGCCCCGCCAACGTCATGAAGCTTTTGGAGAACGTCCGCGGCGCGAAAAGCTCGCCTGAGACGATCGCCACTGTCATGGCCCTCGGCAAGCAGCTGGGCAAGGTACCGGTTCTCGCCGGCAATTGCGACGGCTTCATCGGCAATCGTATGCTGCAGTTCTATACGGGCGAGGCCGAATTTATGGTCGAGGAAGGCGCGACGCCCGAACAGATCGACCGCGTGGCGGAAGCATTCGGCATGGCGATGGGCCCGCTTGCCATGCGCGACTTGGCAGGCATGGCGACCACCGTGCAGATTCGCGAAATCCGCCGCAAGACCCTGCCGCCGGATGAACGCTTGGCAGGGCCGGTCGAAGCGCTGGTCGCAGCCGGCCGCATCGGCCAGAAAGTCGGCAAGGGCTTCTACCGCTACGAAGGGCGTGAACGCATTTCCGATCCAGAAGCTCTTGCGATCCTTGCCGCGGCCGCCAAAGAAGCCGGCGTGAAGCAACGCAGCTTCACCGACGAGGAAGTGCGCGACCGCCTGTTCCATCCGCTGGTCAATGAGGGCGCCAGGGAAGTGGAAGAGGGCATCGCACTTCGCGTCAGCGATATCGATGTCATCTGGGTCAATGGCTACGGCTTTCCCGCGCATACCGGTGGGCCCATGTTCTGGGGTGACGCCAACGGTCTTCAGCGTGTACTGGCGACGGCCGAGATGCTGGGCAGGAAGAATGGTCAGCGCTGGCGACCGGCATCGCTGTTGGAAGCACTTGTGAAGGCCGGCAAGGGCTTTGCTTCAGCGCCGGAGTTCATTGCGCGTAGGGTGTGAGGCCATATCGCCGTCTGCTGCGCAAGGAGTGCGTGCGATGGAGCTGCCTGTAGGACGTGCGATCAGTGTAGCGACCGCAGAGCAAAAGGTGCTCGAGGCTTTGGCGCTGAAACTCAGCATGATTCCTGCGGTGGTGGAGGCCAAGGAGGCGGGCCGGCAGGTCTTTCTGGCGCATTCCAATGCGAAGACGGTCGATGGCGCGGCATCGCTGGAGGACGCGGCGCGTCAGCACTTCTATGGCGCGCTGCAGCTCGTCCCCAACCTCGATCCGTATCATCCGAAGATTCAGAGCCTGTTCCTCTACCGCCATACGACGGATGGTCAGGAATATCCTTCGGCACTGCATGGCGGCATTGAAAACCCGGACAATATTTATCGCATCATCCCGGTTTCGCCGGACAGCCGCTACGAATTGCATGGCGTACGACATAACCCGCCACCCGCGCAGGTCACCTTCGAACTGATGGATTCGGTGCCGGGGCTCGATTCCATCGGCGAGCAGGTGGCGATACTGCAGGACCGTGACATGGTGATCGCGCCAGACGGTTCCTACACGATCACGATCGATCCCAGCCCGGCCGACGGCCGCCCTAACCACATAAGAACAACGCAGGCGGCGAAGTGCCTCTTCATCCGGGATTCCATGTCGGACTGGCGCACGCAGCGGCCCGATATGCTTCGGATCGTGCGCACCGCCGGGCCGCAGAGGCCTCCACGCACCGAGCAGGAGTTGATCAATCTCGCCGTCTGGTTGATTCCCCACTACGCGCAATTCTGGCAGGACCTTCGTGACCACTATGTCGCGCATATGAATTTGAAGACAAATGTTTTCGACCCGGCCTTCATGCGTGCCGGCGGCTGGCAGTTCATTTCGAACACGCATTTCGCAATCGGCGATGAGGAGGCCTTCGTCTTCACGACAAATCCCAACGACGCGCCTTATCACGCCGTGCTGATCGCCAATCATTGGTGGATCACAATGGATTCGGACCGCTGTACCGGTTCATTCAATACCTCGCAGGCGACGCCGAACAGAGATGGCTCCATTACCTTCGTCGTGGCCGCGCGCGATCCTGGCGCGCACAATTGGCTCGATACGGGGGGAGCGCGCAGAGGCATCCTGCAAGTCCGCTGGCAAGGCCTGCCACCTGATGTCACGGCGTTGCCGGACGGTGTGCGCGATTTCCGGGTTGTGAAGCTTGCGGAGTTGAAATCGGCTCTGCCGCCGGAAGCCGTGTGGCTGACGCCGGATCAGCGCAAGGCGCAACGGGAGGCGCGCCACGCTGCCTATGTGCTCAGATTCTCGCCGCAATGAGGCAGAGATGACGGATATCCGCTTTGACGGCCGCGTTGCCATCGTCACCGGCGCGGGCAGAGGGCTCGGCCGGAGCTACGCGCAGCATCTGGCGCGGCGCGGTGCGGCTGTCGTGATCAACGATCTCGATTCTGCTGCTGCGGCTTCGGTCGCCGATGAAATTTTAGCGGGCGGTGGACGCGCTGTGTCCTGTTCGGGGAGCGTGGCGGACCCTCAGGTGGGAGAATCCCTGACGGCGTTGGCCCTTCAACGGTTTGGCCGCATCGATGTCGTCATCAACAATGCCGGCAACCAGCGCAACGACCGCTTCGAGCGTATGAGCGAGGCCGATTTTGATGCGGTTCTGGGCGTGCATCTCAAGGGCGCATTCCATGTCACGCAGCCGGCGTATCGGGCGATGCTGGAACAGGGATACGGACGCATCCTCTTCACTTCTTCGGCGTCCGCCCTGTTCGGCAATCATCTGCGCGCCAATTATGCTGCGGCCAAGGCGGGTGTGATCGGCCTGATGCATTCGCTCGCGATCGAGGGGGCGCGAAAGGGCGTGTTGGCCAACGCGATCCTTCCCGTCGCGGCCTCACGATTGGGGCAGACGCCTGCCGATGCGATGCTACCGGAATGGTCGATAGATGATCCGCGCAATCTTCATGGTACCGAGCAGCTGATTGCCGCCATGGACCCCGACTTTGTCACCCCGCTCGCTCTCCATTTGGTCGGCGAACAATGCCGGTCGACGCATGCTCTGTGGTCAGCGGTAGCAGGACGCTACGCCCGCGTTTTCATCGGTGAGACCCGCGGCTGGCTGGCTCCGGAGGGGCCGCCGCCGCGGCCGGAAGACATCGCCGCGCATCTGGACGAGATCGCAGATACAAGCGGCTTCAGCGAACCGCTGAGCGTTAAGGACGAAATGGCCGCAGTGATCGCGCGGCGACGTATCTTCGCGTCCGGCTGATATCCGGCCCGCGCTTCCGCTACGTGATCAGCCGCGCGGCAGGCCAAGGGCCCGTTCTGCTATGACGGTCTTGATAATCTCATTCGCTCCGCCGGCAATTGTCCAGGAGTAGCTGAAGAGAAAATCGTACATGCGGTTGCCGGTCTGATGCCCTCCGCCGAGGATGTTGGGATGCTGCTTCTGGGCGTCCAGGCCCTCGATCCGCACGCGCAGATCGGTATAGCGGCGCAAGAGTTCAGAGAACTGGATCTTGATCAGTGACGGTGTATTGGTGTCGCTGATCTCCCCGTGTTCTTCGACGTCCGTCATCATCGTGCGGATGAGCAGGCGCAGCCCGTTCATTTCGGCATAGGCCTTCATGAATTCTCGACGGAACTGATCATCACCGAACCAGTTGGCCTTGCCTTCGCGCACCTCGGAAAGATCGCGATCCAGAGCACGCGCCATACGCTCGGAGTGCTCGAAGATGATCAGACCGCGCTCGGCTGAGAGCGTCGATTGGGCGATCATCCAGCCCTGGTTCTCTTCGCCGATCAGGTTTTCAGCCGGGACCTCCACATTGTCGAGGAATATCTCGCAGAACTCCGCCTGGCCCGTAGCCTGCTTGATCGGGCGTACGGTGACGCCCGGAGATTTCATATCCAGGATAAAGTAGGAAATGCCCGCCTGTTTCTTCGGCGCGTTCGGGTTGGTGCGGGCCAGGAGCAGGCAATAATCTGCGAACATGCCATAAGACGACCAGACCTTTTGTCCGTTCACCACATAGACGTCGCCCTTGCGTTCGGCGCGGGTGCGCAGCGACGCAAGGTCGGAGCCGGCATTTGGCTCCGAAAATCCCTGGCACCAGACCTCCCCACGCTCCTTGACGCCGGTCAGATAGCGGTCCTTCTGTGCTTCGGAGCCGTGTGCGAAAAGAGTGGCCGGCAGATGGTAGAGGGAGATGACGAAGAGGTCGGGGTTGGGCGCGTTGATGCGCGCGATTTCTTCGAAAATCACGGTCTGGTGGCGCAAGGAAAGGTCGGCGCCGCCCCAGTCCCGTGGCCAATGCGGTGTCGCAAGGCCGACCTTCTGCATCTCGCCGAACCACATGCGCTGATACTCGACATAGGCTTCTTCGCTGGCCCCCGCCATGCGCTCGCGCCAGTCAGCAGGCACGGTGGCTTCCAGCCAGGCTCGAATCTCGACGCGGAAGGCAGCCAAGTCGTCGAGTTTTCTCAAGGGCGTGAACGTATGGGTATTCATTGCCATGGCCTCAACTCGCAATCAACAGATCGGCGGCATAGTCCAGCTGTGCGGCGCTGGTGCCAAACAGGGCCTGGTTGAACTTGGCGCGTTTCAGGAACAGGTGGCAATCCTGTTCCCAGGTGAACCCGATGCCGCCATGAAGTTGCACGGCGTCCTCCGCCACTTTGGCGAAAGTCTCGCAGGCATAGGCCTTGGCGAGCGCAACCATCATCAGCGCAGAAGGCGCACCTTCCGCGTAGAGCCGCACGGATTCACGCACCACTGCTGTGGAGGAGGCCAAGGCTACCTCGTGGTCAGCGCAACGATGTTTCAGTGCCTGGAATGATCCGATGGGCCTGCCGAACTGTTCGCGGATCTTGAGATAGTCGATCGTGCGGCCGAAGATCGCTTTCGCCCCCCCGATGCTTTCGCAGGCGAGTGCTAATGAGGCTTCCGCGTGCAGGATGGCGCCCAGGCGGTCGGGCGAGGATGCGGACAGAAGTCGATCAGTCGGCAACCGCAAATCATAGAACACCGCGCGCCCGAGGTGGCGGGTGCGGTCTACGGTTTGATCGAGCGTTAACGTAATGTGATCGGCCTTTGGTTCGACCACGACAAAGCAATCGGTGCCGTTCTCGTAGGCGCGAATGATGAGGAGACCCGCGTCTGCGCCCTGCAGCAGATCGCCGGCAGTTCCCGTGAGGACGATGGCGGCACCCTCGCGCTTCAGCGTGGGCTTTGCCGTTGCGTCCCACTTGGGCTCAGCGAGCGCACAAAGGGTCTCGCCGGATGCGATACCGGGTAGCCATCTGGCTTGCTGCGCGGCGCTGCCGCCAATTTGAAGCGCGCGCGTGGCAAGCACGGCGCCCAGGAAGGGCAGGGGGGCCAGTGCTGCGCCCAGCTCCTCGAAGACGATAGATGTCTCGCCGACGCCAAGGCCAAGGCCGCCCTGATCCTCGGCCACGACGAGTGCCGGCCAGCCCAGCGTCGCGGCAGTCTGCCAAAGTGCGCTGTCGATCAGGGCGCCATCATCGACGTGCTTGTGCAGGCGCGCGCTTGTGAGTTCGCTCTGGACGACTTTGCGCACGCTGTCGCGCAGCGCGTTCAAATCCATATCCAGCTCGCTCATTACCTCAGTCCCCGTCAGAACTGAACATTGTCGTCGAAATTGGCGGCGGTCTTGGTCGTCATTTCCTCCATCGCCTTCTTTGCTTCATCGCCGGAGAAATTGACCATCTCGAATGCGAGTGCGAGGTCGAAGATCGGCTGATTTTGCCTAAGCCAGTGGTTCAGCGCGTATTTGGTCATCCGCAGCGCGGATGGCGCCGTGGCCGCCAATTGCCTGGCCACCTCCACCGCCTTGTCCTGAAGCTCGGAAGCGTCTACGGCGAGTGCGACGAGATTGATTTGCGCAGCCTCTTCGCCGGTCATCGTCGCATTGGTCATGAGGAAATATTTGGCTTTGGCGATGCCGCAAAGAAGCGGCCAGATCATGGCCGCGTGGTCACCGGGCACCACGCCGATCCGCAGATGTCCGTCCAGCAGTTTGGCCTGTTTGGCGGCAATCGGAATATCGGCGAGCAATGCAATGGCGAGCCCCGCACCGACAGCCGGGCCGTTGATCGCGGAAATGATCGGCTTGCGCGCATTAATGATGCTCGAGACCAGTCGGCTTGCCTCGCGGAAGCCCTTGGAAAACACCTGGTTGGGGTCGAGCGATGACTCGGTCGGCATGGCGTCGAATGCGCCGCCGGACGAAAATCCTCGTCCCGCGCCGGTGACGATGCTCACCCGCGTCTGCAGGTCGTCGTCAATCGCAGCCCAGACGGTTTCAAGCTGGTGGTGTGCGGCCGCATCCAGCGCGTTCATCTTCTCGGGGTTGTTGATCGTGACCCGCAGCACATAGGGCGCCGGACGATCGAACAACAGGCGGTTGAAGCTTGCGTATCTGTCTGTCATAGCCTGCCTAGTAGATACCGAACTCGAGGGCCGGGCACCTAAAAAGGCGGTCTACGGCAAAGAGTATCGGCATCGTGATCAGAGGACTTCGAACAAGCCGGCCGCGCCCATGCCGCCGCCTATGCACATGGTTACGACCACGCGCTTGGCGCCACGGCGCTTGCCTTCAATCAGTGCATGGCCGACAAGGCGCGAACCGCTCATGCCGTAGGGGTGGCCGATGGCTATCGCGCCGCCGTCGACATTCAGCCGTTCCTGCGGGATGCGCAGCCGGTCCCGGCAGTAAACGACTTGCACGGCGAAGGCTTCGTTGAGCTCCCAAAGGTCGACGTCGTCGACACGCAATCCATGCCGGGTGAGCAATTTTGGAATCGCGAAGACCGGGCCGATGCCCATTTCGTCCGGCTCGCAACCCGCGACGGCGAAGCCCATGAAGCGGCCGAGCGGCTGCAACCCGCGGCGCTCTGCCTCGTTTTCCTGCATTACGACGCAGACGCTGGCGCCGTCGGAGAGTTGACTCGCATTGCCGGCCGTCACGAAGCCGTCCTCACCCTGCACCGGCTTGAGTTTGGCAAGACCTTCGGCGCTGGTTTCGGGCCGGTTGCCCTCATCCTGCGCCAACGTCGTCTCTTCTTCACCGAAGGCCTGGCCAGTCTTGTCGGTGATCACTCGTCGCGCTGCGATGGGTACGATTTCAGCGGAAAGTCGTCCGGCGATCTGCGCTGCGGCCGTGCGTCGTTGGCTCTCCAGAGCGTAGAGATCCTGAGTTTCGCGATCGATTCCATACCGGCGGGCAACGTTGTCGGCGGTCTGGATCATGGACCAGTAGAGCTCGGGTTTGATCTCCATGACCGCCAAATCGCGGCCCCGATGTGTGTTCATGTAAGGCTGCGTCAGGGAGACACTTTCCAGTCCTCCAGCGACGAACACCTTGCCTTCGCCACAGAGGATTCGCTGGGCGGCCAGCGCGATGGTCTGCAGCCCGGAGGAACATTTGCGGTCCAGAGTGAAGCCGGGCACGCTCACTGGAGCACCTGCCGCAATTGCGGCCTGACGCGCGATGTTGCTGCCGGTGGCTCCTTCCGGAGTCGCGCAGCCGATCAGCACGTCTTCGACCTCGCCAAGATCAAGATTCGCCCGCGCGGCCGCTGCCGAAATGACGTGCGCACCGAGCGTTGCGCCGTGAACATTGTTGAGCGCGCCGCGGAACGCCTTACCGATCGGTGTACGTGCAGTGGATACGATGATGGCAGAAGACATGGGGCTCACTTTCGGGAGGTGGGGTCAGATCGTGTCGCCGCGTCGCACCAATTCTGGCCAGACGGCGTCGGCGCCGATGCGAGCGGCAAAATTGCCGAGCATCTCGGCCCAATAACGGTCTCCACCGAATTCGGATCGCCAGGAAGTCAGACGGCGCGTCAGCAGATGAAGACCACATTCCTGGGTGAACCCGATGGCGCCATGCGCTTGATGGGCGATGGTGCCGCCGGTCCCCGCCGCCATGTTCGCTCGCAGCTTGGCGCAGGCGATTTCCAGTTCCGCGCCTGCCCGGTCAGCCGCATTCGCGGCTGCTTGTCCGGCGCAATTGACGGCAGCGGCTTCTTCGGCAAAGACCGCCAGCGATTGTTGCATGGCCTGAAACTTGGCCAGCGGTTTTCCGAACTGTACCCGCTGGTTGACATGTGTGATCGACAGGGCAAGGGCGGCGTCGAGCGCGCCGGCAATCTGCGCAGTCCGCAGAAGCGCGCCGAGCGCCCGTGTACCCGGTGCTGTGGCCGTCGTAGCCGCAACATCGGCAATGGATGCGTCAAACGTGAGATAGTCGCGCGGATCGCCTGCAGTATTTGCGCGCTCATTGATGTCTAGCGCTCTGCCTGCAGCCAGTCTGATTATCGTTCCGTCGCATTCCGCGATGACATGCGAAGCATTCCTGCCCCAGGGGACGCCAATGAGATTTCCGGTGAATCGGCGGTTGTCCAGCCGTCCCTTGCACGCCGGGGCAACGAGCACCAGGCCATCGGCTTCGTCAAATCCCGCTTGATCCGACACCGCACGCGCAATGATCGCGTCCGCCACAGGAAGGCCCAGTGCGTGAACGCCGGAAAGCCTGGCCACCGCGAACGCATCCGACCAGTCGCCCCCAAATCCGCCACGGGCTTCGGGAACCAGTAATGCGGGAAAGCCCGTCTCGTCGATCTGGGGCCACAAGACGTCGAATGGTTCATCGCGCCGGCCGGCGAGATCGGCAAACAGCCGGTTCGCAGTTGCGCTCAACAGGTCGAGGCTCTCGCTCATCTGAGACCAAGCCCCCGGGCAATGATGCCCCTTAGGATCTCACGTGTCCCGCCGCGCAGCGAGAAGGATGGCGACACCTGTAGCAGAAGCGCCAAGATGCGGGCGAAGTCGGTGTCCTCACTCAAATCCACATCGTCCGCGACCGCCAGCACTGCGTGCGGCAATTCCTGCTCGAAACTGTTGCCGAGGTCTTTGACAATCGCGGCTTCGAGCGCCGGGTCTTCGCCCGCCGCGAGCTTCGCTGCTGTCGACATCGACATGTTGCGCAGCGTCCAGATTTCGGCCGTCAGCCTGCCGATGAGTGCGGCGGTAGCCGGTTCCGGGTTCGGGCCCGCACGCCGAATGAGTTCGAGATAGAGCGCAAAGCTAGAGAGATAGCGTTCGGGCCCAGAGCGCTCCAGGGAGAGTTCGTTCGTCACCTGCTTCCAGCCCGCGCCCTCGGGGCCGACCCGCATCGTGTCGGGCACCGGAACATCGTCGAGAAAGACCTCGTTAAAGTCATGTCCGCCGACGAGGTCGACAATCGGGCGCACCGTCACGCCCGGCGTCTTCAGATCGATGAGAAACTGGGTGAGACCCTCCTGGCGCTCAGATCCCTCGCCGGTTCGCACGAGGGTAAGCATCAGATGGGCGTTGTGGGCATTTGTGGTCCAGACCTTCTGGCCGGAAATGCGCCAGCCTTTGTCGGTGCGGACGCCGCGCGTGCGAACAGAGGCCAAGTCTGAGCCGGCGCCCGGCTCGCTCATGCCGATGCAGGTGTAAAGCTCGCCGCGTGCCATTGCCGGCAGGAAATTCTGGCGCTGTTCTTCAGTCCCGTAGCGCAGAAGAACGGCGCCGCTTTGTCGGTCCGCGATCCAGTGCATGCCGACTGGCGCACCAGCCGCGAGCAGTTCCTCGATCACGGCATAGCGTTCCAGCGGATGACGCTCATGCCCGCCATAGCGCGCGGGCCAGATCATTCCAATATAGCCGGCGGCGCCCAGCGCCCGGCTGAAACCAGCGTCAGGAACGGCCCAGCAATTGGCTCTGCGTTCGGCGGGCCCATCGGGCATGTGCGCCTTTAGAAAGGCGCGCAAGCGGGCGCGGAGGTCCGGAAGGCCCGGTGGTGCTTCGAAGGGGCGGATGGCGAAGGTTTGCACATCCTCGAATTCGCATTAGCGCGACGCTTCTCGCAAGGTTGCACGGGTGGCGGACGTCACCCTATCGCAGTTACGATATGCCCGCGTGCTGGAGAAGGCTTTGTCGCCAGCCTGAGGCGGGCGATGATAAGCCATCACGATCAACGGTAAACGGGAGCGGCTTATGCTGGTCGAATATACTGTAGATGACGGCGTCGCCGTCATCACCATCAATCGGCCTGAGCGTAAGAATGCCATCACTTTGGCGATGCGCACCGACATCGAGCATGCCTTCCTTAAGGCGCAGGACGACGATGCGGTCCGTGTCGTCATCTTCAGCGGTGCGGGTACGGATTTCTCGGCCGGCGCCGATGTCACGGAATTGGGCGGCGATGGTGTGTATGGCTCGCTCTACCGCATGCGTCACATGCATCGCATGACCCGCGCTATTGCCGGGACCAACAAGCCCGTAATCGCGGCGGTTCAAGGCGTCTGCATAGGCATGAGCTGGGCCATGGCGCTGGCCTGCGACGTGGTGGTGTGTGCCGAGAATGCGCGCTTCCAATTCGCCTTCCGCCATATAGGGCTGGCGCCTGATGGTGGCGCTGCCTTCCTGCTCACGCGCTATCTGCCAATCCAGCGGGCCAAGGAGATCATGTATTCCGGCCGTTTCGTCTCCGGCGCGGAAGCGTGCGACCTCGGGCTGGCCCTCTATGCGGTGCCCGCAGGCGAGGTGGCGGCCAAAGCTCGAGAGTTGGCTGGCGGCTTCGCCAACGCGCCGACGCTGGCCCTCTCCATGGCCAAACGCATGTTCGATGCCGCCCCGGGCCAGACCTATGATCAGGCGTTGGATTTCGAGGCCAATATCCAGCCCCTGATGACCCAGACTCAGGACTTCAAGGAGGGCACAAGCTCCTTCAAGGAGAAGCGCAAAGCCCAGTTTACCGGGAACTGAACCATGACGACAGAAGTTCACCCCGACGAGGACTTCCGGCGTTTTCTGTCGGAGGGTCACTTCAACATTCAGCGTTCTGCCGAAGGGCGCTATACCTTTTATCCGCGCGTCGCTGAACCCGGAACCGGCGCGGCGCTCGAATGGGTCGAAGCCTCAGGCTGCGGCACGGTCTATGCCACGACGGTGGTGCGCAAGAAGCCGCCGGAACCCAGCTACAATGTCGCCTTGGTCGACCTTGAAGAAGGCGTGCGGATGATGAGCCGCGTCGAAGGGATAGGTCCCGAGGAGGTCGCAATCGGAATGGCTGTCCGCGCAAAAATCGTTGAACAGGACGGCGAACCTACCGTGGTCTTCTTCCCGGCGGAAGGCTAATTCATGAATGATGGTTTTCCGCGCGCTCGAACCGCCATCGTCGGTGCGGCCACTTTCGGCCAGGGCAGGGCACCCGGATACGAGGCTTCCGATCTGGCCGCCAAGGCCAGCATAGATGCCCTGGGCCAGGCCGGCCTGACGCCATCCGATGTCGACAGTCTATTCTTCTGCCACGGCACCGACACGCTGGGCGGGCTTTCCTTCGCGCAGTATCTCGGCATCCATCCCAAAGTGGTGGACAACAATCGCCTGGGCGGTTCGTCCTTTCAGGCCTATGTGGAGATGGCGGCGTGGCTTATCGATGCCGGGATGATTGAGGTCGCGCTCGTCGCCTATGGCAGCAATCAGGCGACCGCCGCCGGCAAGCTGGTGAACACGATTCGGCCGATGCCGTATGAGGCGCCATATCGGCCGCTCAATCCGGTCAGTTCTTATGCCCTGGCCGCCTCGCGGCACATGCATGAATACGCAACCACGAAGGCGCAGCTGGGGCAGGTTGCGCTGGCGGCGCGGGCCTGGGCGCAATTGAATCCGGAAGCGTTCAGGCGCGAGCCGCTGACTATGGAGGAGTATCGTGGCTCGAGATTGGTGTCAGATCCGCTCAGCGTCCTCGATTGTTGTCTTGTGACGGACGGTGCGGCCGCCGTGGTGCTCGCGCGTGCCGAGCGTGCAAGAGATATTTCGAAAAAGCCAGTCTATGTTCTTGGTGCCGCATCCGAGACCACGCATCGCGAGATTGCCTGGATGCCAGATCTGACCGTCACCGGTGCAGCACGATCGGGGGCTCGCGCCTATGCGCAGGCCGGCATATCGGCGCGTGATATCGATGTGGTGCAGGTCTATGACGCCTTCACCATCAATACGATCCTCTTTCTGGAAGATCTCGGCTTCTGTCCCAAAGGTGAAGGCGGACGTTTCGTAGAAGGCGGGCGGATCGCCCCGGGCGGCGCGCTTGCGGTGAACACGAACGGCGGCGGGCTTTCCTGCGTTCATCCCGGCATGAACGGTCTCTTCGGCATCGTCGAGATCGTCCGCCAGCTCCGTGGCGATGCAGGCGCACGCCAGATCGCCGATGCCAAGATCGGGCTCGCCCACGGCAATGGCGGCGTGCTCTCCAGTCAAGCCACCGTACTGCTGGGAACTGCCGACGCCCTATGAACGGGGGGGCAACTGACCAGCCGTAACGGCGTGGGGGCGCGAGCCGGCGCGGGTTGCGAGGTCGCGGTCACGGGGCCGAACTGGCGGGCCACAGCAGCGCGCAACATCCGCACATAGTCGTCCGTGTTTGTGGTAATCTCCGCTGCGGGACCGCAGATGCCAAGCGCCAGTGTTTCTTTCGATGCGGGCTGCGGGAGCAGTACGACAACCATGCCGGCGCCGCTCTCGTGTGTCCCAAGCGCGTAGCCTTGGGCGCGGACGGTCTTGAGGTTGGCCAACAGCGTATCCGCAGAGACGCGCATTTCCGCCGGCGATTCGGCGTTCAGGCGGTGCACGATCTTGCGGATCAGGTCAGGATTTGTGGTCGAGAGAAGAGCGCGGCCCGCCGTCGAATGGAGGATCGGGGCCCTGCTTCCTGGCAACCAATTGTCCCGGTCCGCATCATGCACGCCGACGGCGTGGATGTATTGGACCTCCAGCCCAACCTTGGTGGCCAGAACCACCGTCATGCCGGTCTCGTCCGCGAGTGCATCCATCATCGCTGGCAAGGTGCCGCAGCGAAAGAGGGCCGGCTGAATCCAGGCACCGATAAGTGCCACCCGGGCCGCCGGCCGGTAGGTTCGTGCGCGCCGGTCGCGATGAAGGTACCCCAGCGCCACCAGGCAACTCAGAAGTTCGGAGGTGCTGGACTGCGGATAGCCCATTGAACGAGCAATATCCATGACGGTCGCCTCCGGCCTGTCTTGATTGAAGTATTCCAGAATTTCCAAAACACGTTGAGCAGACTTGATTTTTTTCGGATCCAAGGCCCGTACCAATGTCACCTCCTCATCTCATTATGTCATTATGTTGTTATGATGACATAATGTTGTAGCGCTGAAAAGACATTCCGTAAAAAATAAACGCCATTCGATATTCTGGCATTTTTCCGGTCAAGCCTGCGGCCGGCCGGCCTTGAAGTCGATGGCGTAGCGGTAGCGCTTGGGGTGATTGCGTACGAAGACCGCCTCGACCGGCCGTCCATCGGCGGCGTAATAGACCCGGGTCACACGCAAGATCGGGTCTGTCGGCTTGAGGCCAAGATGGCGAGCCGCCTTTTCACCAGCAAAATCGGCCTCGATCATCTGTTCAGCGCGCTCGATGCGAAGATTGAGCTTGCGCTCGATCATGCGGATAGTGGGCGTACCGGCCTCTATGTTTTCGCGGCTGACGGCACTGCCGGCCCAGACTGGAAAGTACAGTTCCAGATATCCCACCGCATGGCCTTCTAGCAGATTGGTGAGCTCGAGGCGGATGGCTTTTTCCCTTGGTTGAAGGCGCAAAGCCTCGACGGCCTCCACGGGGGGATCAATGGTCGCGATGGACAGGAACCGGGTTTCCAGGGCGCCGGCCGTGGCCAGGAATTCGTCGAGCGAGCCGACCAGTTGGACCGAACGCACTCCGTCCTGCCGCTCCGTTACGAAAGATCCCACCCCATGTCGGCGTGTGATCAGGCCCTGTGCAATGAGCGCATCGAGTGCGCGGCGAACGGTGATCCGGCTGACGCCATATTCGCTGCAAAGTCGTTCTTCAGTCGGTAACGCAGCTCCCGGCGCGAACTCAGCCTTGTGAATGCGGTCGCGTAGCGCGCGTTCGAGCTGGTGGTAGAGCGGGATGGGGCCGGGATCGAGTTTCAAGCTTCGCCTCACTCATTCCGTCGATGCCGCCGGAAATCACAGGCCCACGAATCGGCGTCCGGGCAACCGAGCCAGCAGATCACAGAAGACGGGCCGGTTGCCATCGTATTGGCGATACAGTCAGAGGCAGCGGGTGTGGGAACATTTTGATGCCGTAGGATGAGAACAATTCCGGCAAGGAATCATGGAACCGAGCGATTTCGACCAGTATCTGGACAATGGTGGTGCACCGCAGCCGGGCGCGCCGCTCGGCATGCTGGTCAGCGCGTATGCCGCGCGCGACCCGGACCGTCCGGCGCTCACGGTAGGCGATGTTACATTGACGCGCGCAGCGCTCGAAGCTGCGGCCAACCGGCGCGCACGCCAGCTCGCTTGTCTCGGTATCGGCGAAGACGTCGTCGTCGTGGTGGCCTTGCCGAACGGGATCGAGTTCTACGAGACGGTCCTCGCCGTCTGGAAGCTTGGCGCCACGCCCGCCCATGTGTCCTACCGCCTTACAGATGGCGAATTCTCGGACATCATTGCTCTCGCCAATCCGAAACTCGTCGTCGGCGGGCCGACGGGCGCCACTTACGGCGAGGCGCTTCGTTTGGCCGAAGGGACGAGGCCCGACTCGAGCCTATCCGCTGAGGCGCTTCCTGCAAGCGTTGCGAAGGCCTGGAAAATGTCCACCAGCGGCGGTAGCACCGGCCGCCCGAAGCTCGTGATCGACCCGCATCCCGCGGTGTGGAGCGAGGATAAGCTGGTGCTGCGGTGTGATCCCGGCGCGACGATCGTCAA
Source organism: Rhizomicrobium sp. (assembly GCA_049692035.1). Taxonomy (GTDB): domain Bacteria; phylum Pseudomonadota; class Alphaproteobacteria; order Micropepsales; family Micropepsaceae; genus Rhizomicrobium. The sequence continues at coordinate 51,291 of JBAVOL010000034.1, read as the reverse complement.
TCCCGGTCCGCTTTATCACGCCGCGCCCTTCGGCCAGATGTTTCCCGGCCTCTGCCAGGGTTGCTATGTCGTCGAGATGGGGCGCTTCGATGCGGAACATTGGCTGGCCTTGGTCGAACGGCATAGGGCCGACTGGGTCTATCTCGTTCCCACCATGATGGCGCGTGTCGCGAAGCTGCCTCCGGCTGTTCGCGAGCGTTACGACGTTTCTTCAGTGAAGACTCTGGTGCATATGGCGGCGCCTTGCCCGGATTGGGTCAAGGCATTCTGGATCGACTACATCGGCGCAGATGCCGTATGGGAGATCTATGGCGGAACGGAACGCTTCGGTTCCACCCTCATTGGGGGGCGGGAGTGGCTTCAGCACCCCGGGTCGGTGGGCCGCGCGCGTCAAGGCATTGAAATCCGCATTGTTGACGATGAAGGTCGCGATCTGCTGGCCGGAGAGGTGGGCGAGATCTATTTCCGCCGTGAGGGCGGCCCCTCCTCGACCTTTCGCTATCTCGGCGCCGACGCGCGGATCAGAGAGGGCTGGGCTTCGTTTGGGGATCATGGAAGGCTGGACGCGGACGGCTATCTGTATATTGCCGATCGCCGGACTGACATGGTCGTCTGCGGCGGTGCCAATCTCTACCCGGCGGAGATCGAAGCTGCGATCGACACCTGTCCTGGCGTCCTCGGTAGCGTGGTGGTGGGATTGCCGGACGATGATCTTGGACAGAGGGCGCATGCGATCGTGCAGGTTAGCGCGGGAACCCTCGCGACCATCTCGGGTGACGACATCCTGCGCGAGCTGGCCCCCAAGCTGACGATAACCAAGCATCCGCGTAGCATCGAATTCACGACGCGCGCCATTCGCGACGACGCCGGAAAGGTCCGCCGTTCGGCCTGGCGTGAAGAATGTTTGCAGAGGTCCGGCGTGGTGCGAGAACCGCCAGGAGGCGCGTCGTAGGGGCCCCTCCTGCCGATCTGTCAGGCGCCGCGGAAGACCGGCTTGCGCTTTTCCGCAAAGGCCCGGATGCCTTCCTTGTAATCGGCGGACGCGTAGCAGATCTGGAATAGCTCCTCGCAGCGATCGAGGTCGCGCGCGCCCGGGTCCATGTGGATTGTGGCGACGGTGTATTTCACCTGACGGGCCGTGAGAGGGGCGCCGGCAGCGATGTTGGACGCGGTCTTTTCGATGAAGGCATCGAACTCCTCGCCTTCGGGCAGGACGCGGCCGACCAGGCCCTTGGCGTAGGCCTCCTGGGCGTCGAACTGGAGGCCGCCCAGCAACATGTCCTTCGTCGCCGGCGAGCCGACGATGTCCACCAGGCGGCGCAGGCTCTTGTAGCGATAACCGATGCCATAACGCATCGCTGGCTGTCCGAATTTGGATTTGGAGGAAGCGTAGCGCAGATCGCAACACACCGCGACCGAAATGCCGCCACCGAGGCACCAGCCGTCGATTGCGGCGATCGTCACCTTGTCGGTGTTGTAGAGCTGGGTAAGTGAGCGTTCGCCGGTCTGCGCATAGTGTTCTTGCGCGTTCTCGCCCATGCGTTCTTCTTCATATTTCGAAACATCGGCGCCGGCGACGAACGATTTTCCGCCAGCCCCCGAAACAACAATGACGCGAATTGCCGGGTCGGCCTCGAATTGCTCCACGGCTTTGCCCATGCCTTCCCACATCTCCAGCGAGATCGCGTTGAGCTTGTCCGGGTTGTTGAAGATGAGATGGCCGATGGCTCCATCTTTTTGAGTGATGATCTTGTCTGTCATGCCGTTCTCCTTTGATAGGGCGCGCGGGTCCCGATCGCGTCAGATCACGCCGCGTTCGCGCAATTCCTTGAGGGCGTTGGCGTCATATCCGAGCTCGCCCAGCACCGCGTCGGTGTGTTCTCCGGCGGTCGGCGGCGGTGTGTAAACCTCGATCGGGGTCTCAGAAAAACGGATCGGATTGCGCAGCAGCTTGAGCGAGCCCGCTACGGGGTGCTCGATCGTCTGCACCATCTCGCGATGGATCACCTGCGGATTGGCCAGTGCCTGCGGTAGGTTGTTGACGGTGGAGCAGGGCACATTGGCGGCGTCGAGTTCTTCGAGCCATTCTTCGGCAGGCCGGGTGACGAAGATCCCATCAAGAATGGCGAGCAGCGCGTCACGATTTTCGATGCGTGTTGCGGTGCTTGCGAAGCGCGGATCGGCGATGAGGTCCGGGCGATCCACGACCTGGCACAACCGCGAGAACATGGCGTTGTTGCCGGCGACGAGGAAGATGTCGCGATCGGCGCAGTGGAACGATTGCGAGGGCACGCCGCCATAGCCGCCGTTTCCACGCCTTTGCGGGACTTCACCCGAAACCAGGTAGTTCATGGCGAAATGCGACAGCGACGCCAGGCCGCAATCGAGCAGCGCCAGATCGATATGCTGCCCGCTGCCACCATGGACGTCGCGATGGTAGAGCGCTGCGACGATCGCATTGGCAGCATAGAGGCTACTCAGAATATCTACCATGGAAATGCCGACTTTCATCGGCCCGCCGCCGGGCGCATCGTCAGGCAGGCCCGATACGCTCATCATACCGGACATCGCCTGGAAGATTCCGTCATAGCCGGGCTTGTGCGCCATCGGGCCGGTCTGGCCGAAGCCCGTAACCGAACAGTAGATCAGCCGGGGACTGATTGCTTTGAGGGTTGGGTAATCGAGGCCGTACTTCGCCAACGCTCCAGTCTTGAAGTTCTCGACGACGACATCGCAGTTTGCAGCGAGCTTGCGAATGATCTCCTGCCCCTCCGGCGTCGCGAGATTCACTGATACGGACTGCTTGTTGCGGTTGCAGCTGAAATAGAAGGCGGCATCGCGTGTTGGATTTCCCTGAGCATCCTTCACGAAGGGGGGGCCGTAATCACGGGATTCGTCGCCGCTGCCGGGGCGCTCAATCTTGATGACTTCAGCGCCCATGTCGCCGAGCATTTGCGTTGCGAGCGGTGCAGCCAGAACGCGGCTGAGGTCGAGAATCCGCACTCCTGCCAGCGCTCCGATCCGGCCCTTTCGCGCCGCGTTAGTATACTGCGATTTCATCAACATACCGCCAGAATGCCCAAGCCTGACCCGGTGGCAAGCGTGAGGCCCATAATTGCCGCGTCATCATCGTGTGCGCGATATGTCCTTGGCGTTGCAGCGGGATCGCTTGCGCGGCTGTGCATTTCTGGCGACCTGTGACCGCGGAAGCGGAACGGAACATTGGCAAGGCGCAGATGACGAGCCCATTTGTTCTTTATGAGAAGGCTGGCCGCGTCGTCACACTGACGCTGAACCGTCCTGACACGCGTAATGCGCTGGCGTCCCATGAGGACTGCCGCTCGCTCGTCGAAGCTCTTGAAACCGCAAACGCGGACACGGAGGTCAGCGTCCTGATCCTTACGGGCGCCGGCGCCGCCTTCTCGGCCGGGGGCGATCTTAAAGCAATGAAGATGCGCAACGGCATCGGTCCTTTGGCGACGCCGGCGGATACACGCGCCAATTACAAGAAGGGCGTACAGCGGGTTGCGCTCGCTTTGACCGATTTGGAGATCGCCACCGTGGCCGCAATGAACGGGCATGCGATCGGGCTTGGCCTTGACCTGGCTTGCTTTTGCGATATCCGCATCTGCGCAGAGAACGCGAAGCTGGCTTCGAGTTTCGTGAAGCTTGGCCTCGTGCCCGGCGACGGTGGTGCATGGATCCTGCCGCGCGTGGTCGGCTATGCGCGAGCTGCCGAAATGATCCTTACGGGCGACACGTTCAGCGCGAACGAGGCGCTGACCTATGGCCTGATCAACAAGATCACTCCGGCTGATGAGGTGTTGCGAACCGCGAAGGACTTCGCCGAGCGGATCGCCGTCAATCCGCCACGTTCCGTTCGTCTGGCGAAGCGCCTGCTGCGGGAGGGGCAGCACGCACGGCTGGCTGACATGCTGGAGCTTTCCGCCGCCTTCCAGGCGCTGGCGCACGAAACGGCGGATCACCAGGAGGCGGTCGACGCATTTCTCGAAAAGCGTAAGCCCGCGGTCACCGGAGCCTGAGGCATGGCTATCTCACCAAAAGAGGAGCGCCGCGAAAATTACCCTTGGCGTGTGGATATCCCGACCCGTTGGATGGACGGCGATCCTTATGGCCACGTGAACAATGTCGTTTATTACAGCTGGTTCGACACGGCCGTGACCAAGATGATGTATCAGCGCGGTGTTCTCGGGCTTCGCGACACGCCGGCCATCGGTCTCTGCGTCGAAAGCCAGTGCAGCTTCTTTGCGCCGGTCGAGTTCCCCGAAACCGTGGAGGCGCGGGTCCGTATCGGGAGGGTGGGCGACAAGAGTCTGCGTTACGAACTGGGCCTGTTTCTGCAGGGACGCGAAGAGCCTGCAGCCGCCGGTTATTTTGTCCATGTTTTCGTCGATCGGGCGACCCGCCGTCCCTTGCCGCTATCCCCCGAGCAGAAGGCCGCCATCGCGGATCTGGTCGTTGTGATCTGAATCGGGTTTCCCTTAAAATTGCGTCTCGTTCGGATTTGGGAACGAGTCCGGAAGGGATTCGGGATCGGCCTTAGAAGAAGCCAAGCCATGTACGGCGCCCCAGAATCGCAGAATCCGCCGCCGCTTCTGGACTAGAAAGGCACGTGGTTCTTGGGCTTGCCGCTTTAGAGGGTCGTCGTTGCCGCCCTGGAAACCTTTGTCCTAGGCTTCGAGGCCCGAGGCTTGCTTCGCCGCACGCACAACGGCTTGCGTATAGGCGTCGCGATTGGCTTCCATGCGCTCGAACGGCGCACCCAGCGAGAGCGCCGCGACGATCTCGTCGTTTGGCCCGAAGACCGGCGCTGCCACGGCCGAGGATCCTACGACCGCTTCGCCTGCAGAAATCCGGAAGCCTTGCTCGCGGATCTGCGCGAGCTGCTGGCGCAGGACGTCGGGGTCGGTATTGGTCTGCGGGGTCAGCGCTGATAGTTTTGCGGTTCGAAGGTATTTCTCCCGGTAGTCCTCCGGCTGGTAGGCCAGAAGCACGCGGCCTGCTGCCGTTGCGTAGAGCGGCCCGCTCATGCCGATGCGCGTGGCGTAGCGGACTGGCTGCGGGCTTTCGATCGAGTCGATATAGACAAATCGGCGCATCTCCAGGTCGAGCACCGCGAGCGCCGCCGTTTCATGTGTGGCATCTGCGATTGCCCGAAGATAGCCGCGCAGGATCCGCGGCAGGGACCAGGCCGAACTGATGTCTGCAGCCAGTTTGAACGCGCGCGGGCCCAGTCGATAGAGATTGCCCGCGGCGACCAGGAAGCCTTCCTGCGCCAACGGCTTCAGAGAGTTCAGGAGCGTGCTCTTCGGCGCAGCAAGAGTGGCGCTGAGGTCAGCCAGCGAAAGGCCCTCGGGCGATTTGGCCAGGCAATCGAACAGGCGCAGTACGCGGGACATGGCCCGCGGGCCGCCAGCCTCGCGACCTGGGTCACCCTCGAGTTCAGGATCAGCGCTCATCTTGGCCTACATGCCGCAGCCGCAAGCCTTAAGGCAAGACGGCATAGGGCCCGGCCGACGAGCGACTCCATCGTAGATGCGTTGATGCGGGCACGGGATCAATCCGTATTTGTGCCCCGCCATCCCTGCCCCTAGGTTTCGCGCAAGCGGTCGCGAGGCGCGATCTTTGCTTTGCCGATACGGGACGAGCCCCCAATGGATCTCAATTTCTCGCCGGAGGATGTGGCGTTCCGCGACAAGGTGCGCGGCTTCATTGACGCCGAGCTGCCGGGCGCAGTCCGCGAGAAGCTGAGGCAAGGCCGTGCCCTGGACAAGGATGAGATCGTCGATTGGCAACGTTGCCTCAATGCGCGTGGGTGGGCAACGCCAAGCTGGCCGACGGAGGCCGGCGGCCCTGGCTGGACTGCGGTTCAGCGCCACCTTTTCATGAATGAAATCCATTCGACGCCCGCTCCAGAACCGCTGTCATTCAACTGCACCATGCTGGGCCCGGCTCTGATCGCCTATGGAACCGATGCGCAGAAGGCACGTTTCCTGGCGCGGGCCGCAAATCTGGACGACTGGTGGGCACAAGGCTTTTCCGAGCCCGAGGCAGGCTCAGATCTCGCCAATCTCAAGACGCGCGCTGTCCGCGACGGCAATCATTACATCGTCAACGGTCAGAAGATGTGGCAGGGCATGGCGCATTGGGCAGACTGGATGTTTACGCTCGTGCGGACCAATCCGGATGCGCCGAAGAAGCAGGCGGGTATCACATTTCTGCTGATCGATCTGAAGAGCCCCGGCGTCACCGTCCGTCCGATCGTCACCATCGACGGTCGTCACGAGGTCAACGAGGTGTTTCTCGACGATGTTCACGTGCCGGCCGATCTGCGCGTCGGTGCGGAGAACGACGGCTGGACGGTCGCGAAATATCTGCTCTCCAACGAACGCACTGGTATCGCACGCATCGGCACGACCAAACGCCTGATCGCGCGGGCAAAGGCCATGGCGGCCAATCCCGAGGCAGGCCGTTCGCAAGCTTCGCGCGTGCAGATCCTGACGGCGGCCGCCGTGATCGAGGCGGAACTGAAGGCGCTCGAGATCACGCAACTGCGCGTCCTTGCGGCGCAGAAGCCCGGCGCCGCTGATCCGCGTTCGTCGTTGTTGAAAATCAAGAGTGTCGAACTTCGGCAGAAAGCATCGGAACTGCTGCTGCGGGCAGCTGGCCGCCTCGCATTCGAATTCGCCTATGAAGGGCAGGGGCTTGCGCCGTTCGAAGTCGCGTCCAACTATCTGACGCTCCGCGCCGCTTCGATCTATGGCGGCGCCAGCGAGGTGCAGAAGAACATCATCGCCTCCACCGTGCTCGGGCTTTGAGGGTAGGCCATGAACTTCGACCTCAATGACGAGCAGACCATGCTGAAGGCGACAGTGGAGCGCCTGCTCGCCGACCGGTACAGATTTGAAGCGCGCCGCCGCCTGATCGGTGACGAACTGGGCTGGAGCCGCGAAACCTGGAGCCTGTTCGCGGAGCAGGGGTTCCTCGCCGCGCCGTTCGCCGAAGCCGATGGCGGGCTCGGCGGCGGTCCGGTCGAGACCATGATTCTGGCAGAGGCTTTTGGATCGCATCTGATCGCTGAACCCTATCTCGCCTGCGTGATCATGGGTGGCGCGGCACTGCGCTACTCCCCGAATGCCGCGCTGCGGCCGGCGCTCATCGCCCAAGTGGCAGCGGGCAAGGTGCTTCTTGCATTTGCCGACGACGAACCCGCCATGCGCTCCGGCGCGGCTGACCCGAAACTCGCCGCGCGCAAAGATGGTGATTGCTGGGTTCTGGAGGGAGCCAAGGTCGGCGTCTTGCATGGGGGTTGCGCCGATCATCTGGTGGTGACGGCGAGAACGGAGAATGGCGTCGGCATCTTTCTGGTGGACGCATCATCATCCGGTATTTCGCGGCGCGCCTATCGGACGTTCGACGGCCTGTGTGCGGCGGATATTCGCTTCGACAAAACTCCCGCATCCGCTGTCTTGGCTGCGGCCGGAGAGGGCGAAACGCTGGCAGAGCGCGTGCGCCAGAATGCGATTGCCTATATGGCCGCCGAGGCAACCGGTCTGATGTCTATGCTGCTCGACGCGAGCGTCGGGCATCTGAAGACCCGGCGCCAGTTCGGCCAGACGCTCTCATCTCAGCAGGCTCTGAAACACCGCGCCGCGGAGATGCTGGTCGCACTTGAGCAAGTGCGCAGCATGGCCATCTATGCGACCATGATGCTGGATGAGGACGATGCGGTGGAGCGGCGAAAAGCCTTTGCTGCGGTGAAGTCCGTGATCGGCTTATTGGGGGTCGAGGTGGGGCAGGCCGCGGTGCAGTTGCATGGTGGGCTTGGGGTCACGGACGAACATCGCATCGGCTGGGCGCTCCGGCGTCTCCACATGATCGATCTGAGCTTCGCCGATGCGCAATCCTGGGCTGGCGAACTCGGCCGGCTCGGCGGTTTCGTGGCAGCGGATTGAGACGCTCCCATGGACGTGATCGATTGCGTCGTCGTCGGGGCCGGTGTGGTGGGGCTCGCGATCGCCAGGGCGCTGGCGCTGTCAGGATGCGAGGTCCTGGTGCTCGAAGGCGAACGCCATTTCGGCACCTGGACCAGCGCACGCAATTCCGAGGTGATCCATGCGGGCATCTATTATTCGCAAGGTTCGCTCAAGGCCGAACTCTGTGTCGAGGGGCGTGATCGGCTCTATGCCTTCTGCGCCGCACGCGGCGTGCCGCACAAGCGCTGCGGGAAGCTCATCGTCGCCGCCGATGAGGGACAGTGCTGCGAGTTGGAACGGATTGCGGCGGCTGCCCGCGCAAACGGCGTTTCCGATCTGCAGGAACTGATAGGCGCCGCAGCGAAAGCCCTGGAACCCCACGTCGCCTGCGTCGCGGCGTTGCTGTCGCCTTCCACGGGCATCATCGACAGCCACGCCTATATGCTGGCGCTTCTGGGCGAGGCGGAGGCCAATGGCGCGCAACTGGTTTGCGATACGCATGTCGAACATCTCGAGCGCATTAAAGGGGGATGGCATGTCTGGTTCGGCGGCAGCGACGAGCCGCTGGCTGCACGTTGCGTGGTGAATTCCGCGGGCCTCGCAGCGCAGGCGCTCGCGCAAAAAACCGATGGACTTGCCGCAGAATTCATCCCGCCGCTCCATTTGGCCAAGGGTATCTATCTCACCTATTCGGGCCGTGCCCCGTTCCAACATCTGATCTATCCATTGCCGGAGGCCGGCGGATTGGGTGCGCATCTGACGTTGGATATGGCCGGGCAGGCGCGATTCGGGCCGGATGTCGAATGGGTCGACGCGATCGATTACACCGTCGACCTCGCGCGCCAGCCGCAGTTCGAGGCCGCCATCCGCCGCCTCTGGCCGGATGCGGACATGTCGCGGCTGGCCCCGGGCTATGCCGGCATCCGGCCGAAGCTTTCCGGTCCCGGCGAGCCTGCTGCGGATTTCGTGATCTCTGGTCCCGAGCAACACGGTCTTGAGGGACTGGTCAACCTGTTCGGAATCGAAAGCCCGGGGCTTACGGCATCACTGGCGATCGCCGAGCGCGCCGCAACGCATCTTTGCGGCTCCGGCCTTGTGCCGATGCAGAACGCGGTTAAGGCAGATCTGGGATGAAGGATTTCGGAGCCTTCGATTTCATCGTGGTGGGTGCGGGCTCTGCCGGCTGCGTGCTGGCCAACCGCTTGACCGAATCCGGCCGTTATCGCGTGTTGCTCCTCGAAGCGGGTGGACGGGATATCAATCCCTGGATCCATGTGCCGCTCGGCTATGGCAAGCTCTTCCTCGATGACAAGGTGAACTGGAAGTACTACAGCGAGCCCGAGCCTGGGCTGAACGGACGCAAGATTTTTCAGCCACGGGGACGGGTCCTCGGGGGGTCCAGTTCAATCAACGGACTCGTCTACATACGCGGCCAGCGGCAGGATTTCGACGCTTGGCGCCAGGCCGGAAATACGGGCTGGGGCTATGATGATGTCTTGCCTTATTTCACGAAATCGGAAGACCAAGTCCGCGGCGCCGACGCATTCCACGGCAAAGGCGGGCCGCAATCGGTTTCGGACCAGAGCGAACCGCACGAACTTTGCGATGCCTTCATCGCCTCGGCGGAGCAGGCCGGCTATCCCCGCAATCCCGACTTCAACGGTCAGGAACAAGAAGGCGCAGGCTATTTCCAGATGACCTCGCGCAGAGGATGGCGCTGTTCCACGGCGGTCGCCTATCTCAATCCTGCGAAGCGTCGCGCCAATCTCGAAGCGGTAACAGGTGCGCTGGTGCGGCGGGTTGCCTTCGAGGGCCGCCGGACCGTGGGCGTCGAATGGATGGCAGGCGGCACGCTTTGGCAGGCACGCGCAAGAGGCGAGGTGATCCTTTCGGCCGGCGCCATCAACACACCGCAGATCCTCCAGCTCTCCGGCGTGGGACCCGGTGCGCTTCTTCGCAAGCTTGGCGTGGACGTGGTGCATGACAGCTCCGGCGTCGGCGAGAACATGCAGGATCATCTTCAGGTCCGCTGCGTCTTCCGCTGCACACGCAAGATCACGTTTAATGACGACATGGCGGCGCTGCACCGGACGATTTGGGCCGGCATGCGCTTTCTTCTTCAGCGAAAGGGCCCGCTCACCGTTAGTGCCGGATATGCAGGAGGTTTCTTTCGTACCGATCCCGGGCTCGCGAGCGCCGATATCCAGGTGCATTTCATCAATTTCAGCCTCAACAAGATGGGCGACAAACTCGATCCGTATTCGGGCTTTACCGCGTCATCCTGCCAGTTGCAGCCCGAAAGCCGTGGCTGGGTGCGCGCGATCTCGCCCGATGCGGCAAAGCCACCGGCCATTCTCGCCAATTATCTCGCGACCGAGCGCGACCGTGCGACAAACATTGCCGGCGTCAAGCTCGTCCGCCGGATCATGGGGCAGACAGCGATGCAGCCCTATGTGGCGGCTGAGCAATTGCCCGGCTCGAAGGTGGCAACGGACGACGAGATACTTGCCTATGTTCGCGACACCGGTTCGACCATCTATCACCCCACATGCACCGCCCGGATGGGCATCGATGCCGGTGCCGTCGTGGACCCGGCGTTGCGCGTCATCGGTGTCGAAGGGCTGCGCGTCGCTGACGGCTCTGTCATGCCGAGCGTCGTCTCGGGCAACACCAACGCTGCGATCATCATGATCGGCGAAAAGGCTGCCGATCTCATCCTCAACGACGCCGCTTGAGAAGGTTTGGAGGCCAGCCATGTCCATCGACTTCGCGCTTTATATCGACGGTCAATTTCTCTCCGGCGGCGGACGGGTCAGCGAGCCGGTGATCAATCCCGCGACCGGTCAGGCGCTGGGTCATCTGCCCCATGCGAGCCGCGACGATCTTGATCGTGCGATCGAAGCCGCGCAGCGGGCTTTCAAGAGCTGGCGGCGCGTGGCTGCACGCGAGCGTGGAAAGATGCTGTCTGCTGCGGCTGAACTGATCCGCCAGCGCCTCGATGCCATCGCGCGGATCATGACGTTGGAGCAGGGCAAGGTCCTCGCCGAAGCTCGGGGTGAATTGCTTCATGCCGCGGATGTGTTCGACTGGTACGGCGAAGAAGGCCGGCGGGCTTATGGCCGCGTAGTCCCGGGACGCGATGCTGGCGTCCGCCAACTGGTCCTGATGGAGCCGGTCGGACCGGCGGCCGCCTTTACGCCCTGGAACTTCCCGGCGCTGACGCCCGCCCGCAAGATCGCGGGCGCCCTGGCCGCAGGCTGCACGATGGTCCTGAAGGCTGCCGAAGAAACACCGGGTACGGCAGTGGCGATTGCGCAGGCCCTGCACGATGCCGGCTTACCGCATGGCGTACTCAATCTCGTGTTCGGCGTTCCGGCAGAAGTATCATCCCATCTGATCGCGGCCGACCCGATCCGGAAGATTTCGTTCACCGGCTCGACCGCTGTTGGCAAGCACTTGCTGAAGTTGGCTGCTGACGGCGTCAAACGGACCACCATGGAATTGGGCGGCAATGCGCCAGTGCTGGTGTTCGACGATGCGGACCTGGACCAGGCCATTGCCACGGCCGTCGCGGGCAAGTACCGCAACGCCGGCCAGGTCTGCATCGCGCCCTCGCGCTTCTTTATTCAGGAGCGTGTTTTCGATCGTTTCGTGGAAGGCTTCGTCCGCGGCGTAGAGGCGATCAGTGTCGGCGACGGATTGCGTGACGGCGTCGGCATGGGACCGCTCGCCAATGCGCGGCGCATCGAGGCTATGGAGCGGGTACTGTCGGATGCGGCGGATCATGGCGGATGGTTGCGCACGGGCGGAACGCGCTTGCGCAATGACGGCTTTTTCTTTTCGCCTGCCGTGGTAACGGATTTGGCCGACGATGCTCTTTTGCTTCGCGAAGAGACCTTCGGCCCGGTTGCGCCAATCACTCCGTTTGCGAGCTTTGAGGAGGTGATCGCGCGTGCCAATGCGCTGCCGCAGGGCCTCGCCGCTTACGCCTTCACGCGTTCGAGCCGCATCGCCGCTGATGTCTCTGACGCGCTCGAGGCGGGTATGGTTGGCATCAACACGCTTGCGGTGTCCACGCCAGAAACCCCTTTCGGCGGTCACAAGCAAAGCGGCCATGGCCAGGAAGGCGGATTGGAAGGTTTGCAGGCCTATCTGGATGTGAAGCTCGTGGTCCACGCCTGACGCTGTGAGACCTACGGCCGCATCGTGAAGGCCGCACGCCCCGGCATACGCAGGGGGGCTGCCAGATTCGCAAACTCGCACAACAGGCGCCGCGTATCGCGCGGATCGATGATGTCCTCGACACCGAAAGCTTCGGCGGTGTGGAAAGGCGATTGCAAGGCATCGAGCCGTGCTTCGATCCGGGCCAGTTCTGCGGACGGATCTTCCGCCGCATTTAGCTCCGCGCGGTAGGCCGCCTCAATTCCGCCCTCCAGGGGGAGTGAGCCCCACCGCGCCGAGGGCCACGCATAGCGCAAGGCGAGCCGGTTCTGAGGCTGATGGGCGCCGCCGCCGACGCCGAAGACGTTGCGGATGATCACCGAACACCAAGGTGTGGTCGATTGGCTGATGGCGCTGATCGCCCGACAGCCCTCGCGCAAGGTCCCCGTCGTTTCGGCCTCGGTGCCCACCCGCAAGCCCGGGCAGTCGACGAGATGGACGACGGGCAGATGGAACGTCTCGGCCAGATCGATGAAGCGGACAATCTTGCGGGCTGTGGCCGCGGTCCAAGCGCCACCGAAATGCAGCGGATTGCCAGCGAGCAATGCCACCGGCCAGCCGTCGAAGCGCGCAAAGGCGGTGATGACCGAACGGCCGAAACCCGCGCCCATCTCGAAGATGCTGCCGATGTCGGCCACGCCGTCGATGACCTTTCGCATCATATAGGCCTGCTTGCGGTCCCGCGGTACGATAGAGAGCAATTGTTCCTCGCCGCGCGTGGCGGGATCGCGCGACGGCATGCGCACCGGCAGTTCGTGCACGGAGCTGGGTAGATAGGAGAGAAAGCGGCGGGTGCGGGCGAAGGCGTCGTCCTCGTCCGTGGCCACGTCGTCGACCGTACCGGCCGCGATTTGGCGGACGTGCCCGCCGAGGTCCTGTTTGCTCACGGCTTCGCCGAGCCGCTCGACCACCGGCGGGCCGGCGATGAAGACCGCCGACGTGTCTTTGACCATCACCGAATAGTGGCTGAAGCAGAGCCGTGCTGCGCCAAGGCCCGCCACCGAGCCGAGCGCCAGGGCCACGACCGGGACCGCGCCGAGATTGGCCGCACAAAGATGCAGGCCACCGGATTGGCCACCCAATCCGCCTGGCAGATTGGCATAGCCACGGCTCTCGATGGTGCGCACCGATCCGCCGCCGCCCGAGCCCTCGATCAGGCGAATCAGAGGGAGCCTGTACTCGAATGCCATTCGCTCGGAGAGCTTGAACTTCTCCCAGATCGAACCCTCGGCCGAGCCGCCGCGGATCGTGAAATCATCGCCGCTGACCACCACCGGCCGGCCGTCGATGTGGCCGCGACCCATGACGCAGTTGGCTGGGCTGAACGCTTGCAGCGTCCCGTCATCGCAATAGACGGCCTTGCCTGCGATGCGGCCGATTTCCTGAAAGGACTGGTCATCGAGCAGTTTATTGATCCGTTCACGGACGGTTAGGCGTCCTGCTTCGTGCTGCCGCGCGACGCGCTCGGCGCCGCCCATTTCGAGCGCGAGCGTCTGTCGTTGCTTCAACTCGTCGACTTCACGCTTCCAGCTCATTGCCGCCAGCCCTTCAACCCGGAACGGACACGCCGCACATCATAGGCGCGATCGGTCCCCGGAAAACCGGGAATGTTGCGCAATCGCCACCTCGATATCCGCCGGCAGATTTCGGTGATTGCATTGCACCAACCCCATCATAACCACGATGCTTCGGCTCGTGGACGGTTTTGGGGAAGATTCGCCGCCTTGGCTGGTCTAGCGTCCATCACGCTAATCAGAACGGCGTTCGACTATTTGAGTTGGGCGCCTTCAAAAACCGGGGGGAAGCAATATGCGTGACAAACGCGTGCATCAGAAAACGCAGCAAGGAATCGCCGTGAATCAGACTTCGGGCTGGCGGAAGGCATTGTACGCCACAACTATACTCACCGCAGTTCTCCCATCCGGTGCCATTGCCGCTGGAACCGACCAGACGACGGCGGTCACCGCGCCGGAGACGATCGAAGAGGTGACAGTGACGGCCCGGCGAAAGGTGGAAAGCCTGGAGAACGTGCCGGTGGCGGTGACCGTGCTCGGGGCGACCGAGTTAGCGGAGAAGTCGATTGTCACCGCCGCCGATCTGCAATTCCACGTGCCCTCGCTGCAAGAGAATAACGGCGCCTACTTCTTGGGGGCCGAGCCGTCCTTCGTGCTCCGCGGTCTCAGCACCACCAGCCCCGGGACCAACGCGGACCCGTCGGTGGAGACCTATTTCAACGAAGTGCCGATGCTCAATACCCGCCAGATTGCTGACGAACTCTATGACCTGCAAAGCGTCCAGGTGCTGCGCGGCCCGCAAGGCACGCTGTTCGGCAAGAACAGCGACGGAGGCGCCATCCTGTTCAGCCCGAACAAGCCCAGCGACGAGTTCGAAGGTATGGCGCAGGCGGAGGTCGGCAACTACGACCTCGTTCAATTAACCGGCATGGTCAATGCGCCGCTCGGCGACGATGCGGATCTAAGGCTCTCCACGCGGTTCCAGGATCGCGGTCCCTACATCCAGAACGTCTCCGGCCCCGGCATGGACACCAGCCACTATTGGGCCGGGCGCGCGCAGCTGGAGATCCGGCCAACCTCCAGGCTGACCAATGACACCATGGTCGACGGCTATGACTCCAGGGAGCAGGGCACGGCCCTCATCCCGATCAATTTTAGCGGCACGCCCTATGGCCTCTACACTGGGTGTCCTACCCCAACAACCTGCCCTTTCGGTCTGACCCAGGCACAATATAACGCGCTGGTGCCGGTCCCAATAAGCCAGCAACTGTCCGAGCAGCAGGCTTGGGGACCGCGCAAGGTATCGTCACCTCTCGGCAATCCGATCTCGCTCGACGTCTACACAATAACGAACATCACGACCTATCAGCTCACTGATGACCTGTTGCTGAAGAACATCGCTGGCTACCAGCATCAGCGCACAGCCTGGTTTCTCAGTCAGGCCAACGAACCGACGCCGATGCTAGACGACGATTTCCATGATCGCCAGAGCCAGATCAGCGAGGAGTTCCAAGTCCAGGGCAAGTCGCTGCCGAACAATAGACTCGATTGGGTCATGGGTGCCTACTATGCGAACCAAAAAGAGAACAATTCAAACCTCAATATCATCCTGCCGCCACTGATCACCAACGACATCTTTTCGGTTAGCAACACCGATTCCAAGGCCTTGTACGCCCAAGGGACTTACGATCTTGGCGACCTTGTTCAGGGCTTGGATTTCACGGGGGGCTATCGCTACTCGTGGGACACCAAGTCCCAGGACGTCAACTTCTACGCTGGCGGCATTCTGTATGGCCAGACTCCAACGGAAGCTCTCAATATCGCCGGTGCAGACGTCTGTCAGCTCAACGGAACCGGGCCCTCCTGCCTGCGTGCCTTGTCAAAGACCTTCTCGGCGCCAAACTGGACCATCGGGATGGACTATCACCTGAACGATCAGGCGATGATTTATGTGGCCAGCCGCAAGGGTTACAAGGCCGGCGGGTTCAACCCCACCTCCGCCGACAACGCGTACGCTGAATACGGGCCGGAGACGGTCGAGGACGTCGAACTTGGCGCCAAGACCCAGTTTCACCTGATGGGCGCGCCGGTGCAGTTCAATATCGCCATCTACCGTGGAGACTACGGCGATGCGACTGTGGCGCCGGTGCTGCCGTACTTCGGCGACTCCACCCAGGTGGTCGAGAACGTGTTGGCCGGCGCCGTGGTCGAGGGCGGCGAGTTGGAAGCCATAATCAACCCGATCGAGGATCTGCAGCTCAGCGCCTCTTGGGGCCTGACCGATGCCCAGTTCAACAGTGGCGCCCAGTTCGTCTCCGGCTTTACTGGAACCCCGTCCGCTCCCGTGCCGGTATACACCTCGCTGAGCAACCAGCAGGTTCCCGGCAGTTCCCGTGACACAGTCAGCACCTCGGCCAACTACCGGCTGCCGCTCGATCCCAATATCGGCGACGTCATCACTGAGGTCGACTACGCTTGGCGCTCGGGGCAGACCCTGGCCGGGTTCCCGGTCGCCTACTTGCCGGCCTTCGGCATTTGGAACCTCAGGGTCGACTGGCGAGACATCTACAGCAGCAAGTTGGACTTTGGTGTCTGGGTGAAGAACCTGGGCGATACGACCTACATCACCAACCAGCAGCTGCTCGCGGCGTCCCTGGGGGTCGATATGAACCAGTACGGTCCACCGCGGACCATCGGGGTCGACCTCACCTATCACTGGTAAGTTCAATCGCTGATTTGATCGCCGCATCCGCCCCACGGTGGATGCGGTCTATTTCATCCGCTGGAAACAGATTTCGTGCAGGGATTCCGAGCGCATCGGATACGCGCTTGGCGGTGCGCTCGTCGTTGGTGGCGAAGCTTACGCGCACATGGCAATTGTCGAGGATCGAATTGTTCTGGCCGTACGCTTTTTCGATCTGATTGAGGGATTGGGCGATCAGAAAGGCTTTCAGACCATAACCGGCCATGAACGCCAAAGCGCTCTCGAAGAAATCCAATCGTCCGAGCGCGGGGAACTCGTCGAGCATCAACAGCAGACGATGGCGCCGTCGCTTGGAATCGAGTTCTTCGGTCAACCGGCGGCCAATCTGGTTGAGGATGAGCCGGATCAGCGGTTTGGTGCGACTGATGTCGGACGGTGGCACGACCAGGTATAGCGTCGAGGGCGTTCTGCCCTCGACCAGATCGGCGATGCGCCAGTCGCAGCGCTGCGTCACAGCCGCGACCACCGGATCGCGGTAGAGGCCCAGGAAGCTCATTGCGGTGGAAAGAACGCCGGAGCGTTCGTTCTCGCTCTTGTTGAGCAATTCGCGCGCGGCGCTGGCGACAACGGGATGCGCGCCCGCCGGGCCCAGATGCGGTGTTGACATCATCGCCCACAAAGTTTTCTCGATCGGTCGGCGCGGATCGGAGAGAAAATTGGCGACGCCAGCGAGTGTCTTGTCGGGTTCCGCATAGAGCACATGCAGGATGGCGCCGACCAGCAGCGAATGGCTGGTCTTCTCCCAATGATTGCGGTGCTCGAGCGCGCCCTCGGGATCGACCAGCACGTCGGCGATATTCTGGACATCGCGCACTTCGCGCATCCCCCGCCGCACTTCCATCAGCGGATTATAGGCGGCGCTTTGCGTATTCGTTGGATCGAACAGCAATACGCGGCCGAAGCGCGCGCGCCAACCGGCGGTCAGCGTCCAGTTCTCGCCTTTGATGTCATGCACGATTGCCGAGCCCGGCCAGGTCAACAATGTCGGGATGACGAGACCAACACCTTTGCCGCTCCGGGTCGGCGCAAAACACAACACATGTTCCGGCCCGTCGTGACGCAGATAGGCGCCGTGCCAACGGCCAAGGACTACGCCATCCGGATGGAGAAGATCGGCGTCACGAATTTCCTGTGCTGTCGCCCAACGCGCGGAGCCGTAGGTGACCGTGTGTTTGGCTTCGCGTGCGCGCCACACCGACATTGCGACCGCCACGACAAAGGCCGCGACACCGCCACTGCCGGCGATGAATCCGCCCTCGACGAAAATCTCGTGCGCATAGGCGTCGAACGAAAACCACCACCAGAAAAAAGCGGGCGGGTCATAGAAGGGCCAGCCGAACAGCTCGAACCAGGGCCGGCCCAATTGCGGCTGAAACGCGAGCCGCCACGCCGTCCATTCCGTCGCGGCCCAGATGAAGGCGAGCACGACGGCACAAACGATAAGGATTTGGCCCCAGAGGATTTTGGTTCCGGACATGATGACAGGAGATCAATAGCCGGGAAGTGTGGGCCGCAAGCCCTGTCTTTGAGCGAGAGGGCCGCCGGATACAGCCGCGTATAAACCGGACGGCACTTCCGCACCCATTCAGATTGTGGCGGTGGTATTTCCAGCGAATGGGGCTGGACGCTACCCAAGACCGGCCATGCAGGCTGATCATGTAGGCCTTTGACAAATGTGCAATCAATGATTAATATGAAATCATTGATGATTGGATAGTTCCCTTGGCCAGCATGACCATTCGCAACCTCGATGACCGCGTGAAGACCCGCTTGCGCGTCCGAGCCGCCGAACATGGCCGGTCCATGGAGGACGAAGCGCGGGAGATTCTGACCAGCGCCTTGGCTAAGGAACCCTCGCACGCCGGCAACATCTACGATGCCATCCGGGCCCGGTTCGCGCCCCTTGGCGGTGTCGAATTGCCTGTTCAGAAACGGGAGCCGATCCGGCCGGTCGACCTCGGCTGATGTTGGTCCTCGATACCAACGTCATTTCAGAAGCGCTCAGACCCGAACCGGATGCGCGGGTCAAAACCTGGCTGAAAGCGCTGCCGCCGGCGAGCGTGTTCACCACTGCCATCACCGAGGCGGAAATCTTCCGGCCCGAAATCGGACAATCCCGTCGCCGCCCGCGCCGCTTGCAACACCGCATCTTCACTCAGCTGGAACGGCTGCGCCTCCGCGGCGGCAATCATCTGCCGCTGCGCACCGGTCAGATGCGGCGCAAGCAGGTCGTCGATCTCGATTTTCTCAACCACGCCTGGTTCGTCCTATTGGTGCTTGCGTCGTCGAAGGTTCACTTTTCAGCTTGTCGTCGCTGCGGCCCGCCTGCCGGCCAGGCGGCCGAAGAAGCTGGAATCGCCAAGCGACATGCCTGAGCTATAGCCGTCTCCCCATCGCGGAATGCCGCACGCAGCACGGCCGGCCGCGTAGAGCCCGGCAATTGGCGTTCCGGTTGAATCGAGCACCTCGCCCGTCGGCAATGTCATCAGGCCTCCCAAGGTAAAGGTGACGGGGGGATAATCCTGCAAGCTGAAGCTCAGGGCGGCAAAGGGAGGCTCGACCAGCGGCTGAAGCCACGGAGGCTGCTTGTGAAAGAGCGGATCGACGCCGGCCGCGGCACCGCGATTATAGGCATCCATCGTGTGCTGCAGAGAAGCGCTCGGGAGGTTTAGTTCCGCTTCGACCTCCGCCCAGGTTTCTCCTGCGGCGGCAATCGTGATGGACGGAAACGATTCTGGCCTGGCAAATGTCGCGCTGTCGAGCAGCATCCATGTTCGCCCGTGCGTCTGGCGGATTGCATATTGCGCCACACGGCCGTGGTAAGCGTCTTCGTTGATGAAGCGCTGCCCCTGCTCGTTGACGAAAACGCCCTTGACGAGACTTTCCGGAGGAAAGGTCGTGCGGGTGGCAAAAAACTGCTCCATATGGGTCACAGCCCCGCCGACCGAAATTCCCATCAGAATACCGGAACCGTCGTCGTTCCCGCCGGTGATCGGCATGGCGTTGATCGCCAATGCCTGCGGCGCGTATTGGTGCAGCATGTCGTTGTTGCAGATGAATCCCCCCGTCGTGAGCATAACGCCTTTCCGGGCGCGGATGAACTTCGGTTCTCCATCGATGCGGACGACAACGCCGCGAACCGAATCCTGTTCGTCTGCAACAAGGCACAACACGCGCGCGCTGAAATGAACGCGCGCGCCAACGTCGTGCACGCGCTTGGCGAGAACATCCATGAGCATCTTCCCGCTGCCCCTGCCAACGGCCTGCGCAGTATGCCCCCTCGGTGACGGTTTGGCTGCGTCCCGAAATGGCCAAGCTGCTTCCGAACCGCACCAGATCAGCGTGTCGTCGGTCGGCGGCTCGGCCCACTTCCCGGGCAGGTAGGTTCCCTTGAAGGGAATGCCCTGATCCTGCAGCCACTGGTAATGCACGAGGCCCTCGCGAGCATAGAGGTCGCCCCGAGCTTCATCGACGCCGGGACCACCCGCCATCATCAGATAGGCGCGGAAATCGGCGACGGTGTCGTCGAAGCCGGCGGCTTTTTGCACCGGCGTGCCGCCGCCGATGTAGAACTCGCCGCCGGACAGTGCCGCACTGCCGCCCGAGCCCGCAGCCACTTCGCAGATGAGCACGTCAGCACCGGCGGTACGGGCTTCGATGGCGGCGCAGGAGCCGGCGATACCAAAGCCCGCGATGACGACGTCCGCTTCGTCATCCCATCGCGGCACGCTGTGGTGAGGTAAAGCCCGTGACGGGGTGTATGCGGGCCTGGTCATGGCAATGCGCGCCTCCCTGGCGTGACGGACATTCGGTTGATTGCTTATTCGCCGGTTTTCAGGCCCAGCCGTTGCGCGTAGTTGTGGTGGAATGCCCGGATGATCGACTCCTGATATCCCGACATCCACACATAGGGATTGCGTTTGGCCTTCAGCCCTTCCTGGATATGCGGAAGGTTGCTGCTGTCCTGATCGAATATCTTGGCGAAAGAAGCGAGTTCCGGAGCATCCGTCCAGGACTGATCCGCGCCAAGAAAACGTTGCGCCTTGGGCGGAGGCTTGCGTTTTCCCTCCGGCCACGGCGCGAGGAACATCACGCGCATCAGTGCTTGGTCGGGATTGTCGCCACTGGGGCGGAAATTATAAACGACGCGCGCCCATCCGCCCCACGGGCTCGTATTCGGGAACAGATTGTTGAAGCCCTGATCGTTGAGCTCGGCATCCGAATACTGCTCGACCTCGTCCCCGATCATCCCACGCAACTGTTCGCGCATGTAATCCGCAACCTGGCGATAGATTTCCAGCAGCTGTTCTTTCGGCAGAACGATGCCGCGATGCGGGCACGAACCGCTGACACCGACATGGCCGAGCCGGCTCCAGTTGCCGAACGAATCGAAGCGCAGGTCGGTGCATTCGCTGCCGTAGAGCAGAAGTTGCGGATGTGTCGCGAGCGCATGGTAGCCTTCCAGGAACGCTTCCTGCACGACCTTCCAGTTGGCGCGGATCACCTTGGTGACATCGGCCTGCTTGTAGCGATTCTGGAGCTTCATCTTGCGATAATGCTCGAGCATTTCAGGTCCCGCATACGCCTCGAAGGAGATCGCGTCGGGATCGGGATTGATGAAGACGAACCCACCCCATCGCGCAACTTTCGCCTCGGGTAGCTTCGACACATCCTCGCGAACGCCCTTGAAATCCCATTCGGCGGGGATCAATCGCAGCGAGCCGTCGATGTTCCATTGCCAGCCGTGATAGGGGCAGCGGAACTCGGTCGCTTTCTTTCCCGAACAGTCGCGCAACTGGCGGCCGCGATGCAGGCAGGCGTTCTCGATCGCCTTGATCTCATCGGACCCGGTGCGCACGACGAGAAACTGCAGGCTGGCGACCTGATAGAGATAGTGATCGCCCACTTCGGGAATATCGTCTTCCCGGCATGCCATCTGCCAGCACTTCTTCCAGATGTGCTCAACTTCGAGGTCGTGATACTTTCTGTCGAAATAGCGCGCTGCGGGAATTTTCTCCGGGCCACCCGGCACGGGCGAACTCTTGCGATAGACTGTGGGCAGCAGTTCAGGCTTGCGCTCATTGTCGAGGAAGAATTCGAGCGGAACATGCGCGGCGGAACGCGGTCCCTCGGGCGTCTCCATGCCCGGATCGCCGACATACTTGCCGATGATCTTGGGCCTCTGCGGCTGACCTTGCTGATCGGCCTGAAGCCTGGCGACATAGGCCGGCAGGTCCTCTTCCAACGCCGGCATCAACGTCCACATCACGTCATGGCCCGGCGGCAGGTCAGGGCCGCCTACATAGCCCAGCAGGTGCTTGTCGGCGTACGTCAGATCGCCTTCGACCCAGGTTCCGTCGCAACGAAAGACGCCGAATTTGCCCTTGCCCTTGTCCTCGACGCGGACAAGACCATTGCCGATCGCCTGGTAGAGCGCTCCGCTAATCGGGTGGGGCTCGCAGCGCAATGGCGCGGTCATATCGTTCACCGGTTTTCTCCGTTCAATTTGGGCATTCGCGCGACGCTCAGTGCGTTGCGAGCGCGGGCAATTCATCCTTGACCGCAATGCCGCCGAGAAAGATCGCGCGCAGGTTGGCGCGGTCGCGCAGCAAGGTGATGTCCGCGCTGGGATCACCTTCGACCACCAGCAGGTCTGCAAGCTTGCCGGCCTCGATCGTTCCGATCTGATCACCGAGCCCCATCGCCTCGGCACCGTGTTTGGTGGCCCAGCGGATCACGTCGAGCGCGGGAATGCCGATCTCGTTGGCATAGAGGATCAATTCCTCGGCGTACGTGCCGTGATCGACGCCCCTCGCGCCGAAATCGTCGCCGGTCAGCAGCTTCACGCCCGCGGCATTGGCCTTAGGCAGGATCGCCGCCATGGCGTCGAACTCCGGTTTCATCGCGTCGGTGTAGGGAATGCCCGGTGCGATCGCCATCATGCGCCTGGGAAACCAGAGGCTGGGAGCGAGGAACGCACCCTTTTCCAGAATGCGGTCGATACATTTCTCATCGAAGCCGTCGCCGTGATCGATGATGTGAACGCCGGTGTCGATGCAGAACAGCACGGCATCGCGGTTGGCGACATGCGCGCGTGTCTTGATACCGCGCTCCCTGGCAGTGCGCACAGCCATCTCGACTTCCTCGCGCGCCATATCCCAGTCGTCGCCACCGCCGCCCGTACCGTGACCGCGCGTGACGAAGAGTTTGACAATTTCGGCGCCGCTCTTTGCTTCCTCGCGGATAGCACGCCGAATATCTTCCGGCCCGTCGGCTGTGTGCACGCCGCCGGCCGCTCCGATCTTCATCCATGCCGGATAACTCACGTCGCCGCTGTGACCGGTCGAACTGACATCGCGGCTGCCAGCCATGATGCGAGGACCCACGAGCGCGCCTTCGGCGATAGCCCGTTTCATAGAAGCGTCGATCGCATGCGGGGAGCCAGCGCCGATCACGGCGGTAAAGCCGCAATCGAGCGCGGTACGAAAATTCGCAGCAGCACGCAGCGTGGCGTGAGATGGATGAACCTCGAGCCCCAGAGGTCCGCCCCCGCCTGTCTGCCAATAGGCGGCATGGAAGTGGGCCTGGACCATGCCGGGCATGACGGTGCGGCCAGCGAGCGCCACCACGCGGTCATTCGGCTGCGGCTCGACCGGCGCTTCGGTCACCTTCTCGATCCGATCGCCGGCGATGACGATGTTGGCTTTGCGCGCGGGCCGATCACCGTCGAGCAGATTGGCGCCGTGCAGGATCAAGCGGGCCATGGTCTCACCCTTGCATGATGTTTGGCATCGTGGGCGTGCCGTTCAATGCCTTCGACCACCACAGATATTCGGTGAAGTGACCGAATGTCTTTCGATTGTCGACATAGGCGAACATGGCCTGCGGTTCCTCGCCGGTTGGCAGCGCCGATATCTGTACGATCTCATCGCCATTCGCCTGCAATTGCGCGATCGTGTCCTGCCAGAGCGCGTAGGGTCCGACGACCGCGACGCCCACGTGGTGGAGCACCAGATCATGGCGATCGAGATCCTTGCAGTCGGTGTAGATCCAGGTTGGGCCGGAAACCGGTTCGATTATCTCGAACTGGTGCGTGCCAACGTTGGCGACGGCCACGCGCAAACACAGCTCCTGTACCGCGCCGCGCGAAAGCACCGGCGCGCTGGCATCAAACGTGAAGAAGTTGGTGATGCCGAGTTTGCGACGCGAGAATTCCACGGCACGGTCGCGGTTCCGTGCGACGTAGCTAACTTGAAACAGGTCTCCGAAGCGGTCGATCAGATTCACGACATGCAGCCTTCCTCAAGCTAGGCGTTGCTCGTCGTCGCGACGCGAAAAATGAGCTTGCAACGATGAGGAATGTTCCATATATGGAATACGAAGTCCTATATATGGACCTTAGGGTGGCAGGACAGGTTTTGTCAACGACGTTCGGCAAGATGCAGGCGCATGAAGGATGGCCGACGGACTATTCCGATCCCAATCATCGTCCGCTCAAGGTCATCACGTTCCTGGCCGCGCATGCGACAGAAGCGTTCTCGTTGGCTGAAATCGCGCGCTTCCTGGAACTCAGCAAGGGCTCGGCGCACCGCGTGATGACGGCGCTGACCAATGCGGGTTTTGTTTCGCGTCATCCGCGTCACAAGACGTACACGCTGGGCATGGCACTCGTTGCAATCGGCCAGGCTGCGCTCGATCGTTATTCCGGCATCAGCATTGCGAAGCGCGAGATGGCGCGGCTGAAGGCAGAACTGAACGTCGGCTTTGGCGCAACCGCGATCGTCAATGACGCTTATCTCTTGTTGGCGCGGGAAGGAACGCCGCGCACGCACGATGGCCTGACACTTGTAGGAGAGCGGCGCGTCGTCGTTCCCTCAATCGGAATCGGCCAAGTGGCATGGCGCAGCGACGACGAGATCGAGGCTTATCTTGCCAGGGGTTCTGCATACCTGCCCGACGGCGTTCGCGATCATCTGCGGGCCTGCATGCCAGCGATCCGGCGGCGGGGCTTTTCCGTGGCAGCTGACGGGATCGGTATTCACCGTCTGCTCAAAGCAACGGTCATCCCGCTCGGACAACCTGTCGAGGCTCGCTTCCCGGAAAGCATGCTTCACGATGTGGGAGCCATATCGGCGAGCGAATTCCAGATGCTGGACTGGAAGGAAGCAGATGGCAAAGGGGTCAACTACGTTGCGACGCCCGTGTTCTCGCCGGACGGCGAAGTGTGCATGGAAATCGTGATGAGTGGCTTCGCCGAGAGCCTCGGGCTTTCCGACATCAAACGCTACAGCGCCAAGCTGGCGCAAGCCGCCGACACCGTCACCAATGAAATTCGCGGGCGCAAGCCAAAGCCGTGGTGAATGACGTGTAATCAGGCTTCACGCGAGAGGGCCTCTGCGTTCGAATAACGTTGCCACCTCCTACGGAACAAGGTGAACAATTCCGTGTGCAAACCGTGTGCACGACCCTATCTAACCCATTGAAACATCTAAATTCTCCGTCCACTCCATCATGGGGGCGATGGCAAAGATTTTCGTCTGGTCCTTCAATCCGTCAGCCCAGGCAGGTTGGTTTCGCCGCGTGCGACAGCTAGGCCGCCGAGCACAGGGGAGCAATACCACAAATGGGGTGTGCCTCAATTACCGGAGCGGGAAACGGCGGGCGCCGAGGCAGGACGCGGCGGCAGGCAGAACGGACCGAAAATTTACCGGCCAAGCCGTATCTCTTTCGTGCGCGCGTCCGTGCCTATTCGCCTTCTTCTTCTTCCTCTTCTTCTTCGACGAGTGCCAAGCCTTCTTCGAGGTAGTCGCCGAGTTTGGGAAGAGAAGTGAGGTATTCGGCTGTCCGCTTGTTGTGCGCGCGCCGGGCTTCGGCGAGCGCGTCGTCCCATTCCGCCACGCTGTAAGTCCCGCGGCCCAGCCAGGCGAGCGCCACGAGGTTGACCTGTTCTTCCTCATCGAGGCTGCGGATGAATTCGGCGAGTTCCTGATAGGTCGCATCGCCTTCGATGTCTTCGAGAATATCGGCGCTCATATCGTCCGAGGGGTTGGAGCCCGAATCCGGATCGCTGTCCGCCTCTTTTGCGTCGAATGTGCGGGCCTCCATGATGACCTGCCGAACTTTTTCCGGATTGATTCCGAGCATAGCGTCCTCCAAAAGCCGATACGGCCTCATTGTTACGGGCCCTCAAGCCCCGGCCAAAGTGTCTGAATCTCGGCAGGCAGGCAACCCACGACGTTGTCGATCTCGCCGCCGCTTATTCGATTTTCCAGAACGCAAAAGACTTCGCTGACCGCATCGGCCACATCTTCGATCGGATCCTGCTTGAAGAAGGTGTCGATCTTGGCGAAAAAGTGGTCCAGATCCCAATGGCGCGGGCGTTCCGCCGCCGGCCGCCAATGTTCGAAATAGACGCCGCGCAAAACGATCGGAAGCTGGGCGGAGAGGTGTGCGGCCTCCGCCAGGGGCAAACAATCGCGCAAGGTTTGCAGCACGGCGCCGAGCAGCCTGTAGGAGCGATGCTTGTTGCCCCACCCCAGAGCGGTGTCGAGTTCATTGATCCATTCATGCGTGATCTGGAGGGAATGATCCAGGCTCTCTACGCGCTCCGAGCTCATAATCGCTTTCTCCGTCGTAAATGCACAGCCAAAAACGCACAGCCATTGCAACGACCTGCGCATCCTTGCGCCGACACTGCAGGAACGCCGCAAGGGTGTTCCCGCGATGTCTCAACGCAATTGCCGGCGTCAACCGGCCTTGATGGCGATCTTCTTTTCGTGCTTTTGCGCCTCGGCCGTCTTGGGCAGCGTGACGGTCAACACGCCCTTCGCGAATTTTGCGGAAATTTTGTCCTCATCGATCCCTTCAGGAACAGCAAAAAAGCGCTCGAACGCGCCATAGCGGCGCTCGGACAAACGATAGCCTTTTTTGCTTTCCTCTTTCTCGACCTTCTTTTCTCCCCGGATCGTGAGGCCGCCATTGGCAAATTTGACCTCGATGTCCTTTTCGTCGATGCCCGGCAGTTCCGCCGTAATCTCATATTCGCCGTCCTTCTCGGCGATATCGACTGCGGGAGCAGCGGTCGATGCGATGGCACCGCCTAACGGCGCCAAGTCGAACAGCGAACTGCGAAATGGTGCGCGCCAGAAACCGCCGTCGAAATCTTCGAACAGCCGGTCGACCTCGCGTCGCAGAGACTCGAACGGATACCACGGGCGGCCGGATGCCGGCACGGCGCCCTTCGATTCGGTTTTCACGGGTAAACTTGTTGCAGCTTGAGCCATGGATATCTCCTTTGGTGCTTCCGCCAAAGCCGCCGATAGCGGCTGAGGAAATATCCTCCATGCCGAATTTTCGGTCCTTGACATTGGTCAATTTCGCCGGACCGGGGATTATGTGGTTCGGCGCGACGCCCGATCGGTTCCGACAATTTCGTGAACGCTCTGCGATCATGCATACTGCGCCTGCGCCGACGATAGGGCGTGGCGAGGAGCCAGAACATGAAATTGCGGTGAGACGTGGCCGACGATCAAACGGACATCGTTGCGTTCCTGTCGAGGCCGCAGGCCTATGGTCTGGAAAGCGGCACCATCGAGCGTTGTGCAACGCACGGCTCTTTCGTATTTCTGGCCGGCGAGCGCGCCTACAAGCTCAAGCGCGCCGTGCGCTTTCCCTACATGGATTATTCGACGTTGAAGCGGCGCAAAGCCATGTGCGAGGCGGAACTCGCCGTCAACCGGCGCCTGGCGCCCGAACTGTATATCGGAACCGCGCCGATCGTTCGCCGCAAGGACGGCTCATTGCATATCGGCGGGGCCGACGAAACGCACGATGCGATCGACTGGCTCGTCGTGATGCGCCGCTTCGGCCAGGATGCGCTGTTCGATGCGATGCAGCGCCGTGGTGCTCTCACATTGCCGCTGATGCGTCGGCTTGCCGAACGCATCGCGGCGTTCCATCTGGGAGCCGACAAACAGCCGGCATTCGGTGGCGCCCGGGGGATCGCTGCCGTGATCGGGGAGAACATCGATCTGCTCGGAAAAATGGCGGGACATCCCTTCGACCGCGCCAGGATCGATCGCCTCGCCGTGCTGTCCGCCGACGCGCTGGAGCGCGTGCGGTCGCTGCTGGACGCGCGCCGCGACGACGGTCATGTGCGCCGCTGCCACGGCGATTTGCATCTCGGCAATATCTGTCTGTTCGACGGCCGGCCCGTGCCTTTCGATGCCATCGAATTCCGCGAGGAATTCACCGCGATCGACGTTCTGTACGATCTTGCCTTTCTCCTGATGGACCTGGACCGGCGCGGGCTTCGCGCGCATGCCAACGCCGTGCTCAACCGCTATCTGGAGAAGACAGGCGATTATGTGGGCCTGGGTGCGTTGTCGTTGTTTCTGTCGTGCCGTGCCGCGGTCAGGGCGCATGTGACCATCGCTGCTGCCGCATTCGACAAGGACGGCGCCTCGCGCGCACGCGAGGCGCAGGAATTGCTCGACCGCGCGATTCTCTATCTGGAGCCGCGCGCCGCGCAGCTTGTCGCCGTCGGCGGTGTTTCGGGGACGGGAAAGTCGACATTGGCGGCTTGTCTTGCGCCGGCGATGGGACGCGTCCCGGGCGCGGTCGTCATCCGGAGCGATGTCGTGCGAAAGCTGTTGTGGGGCGTCGATGCACTCCAGCGCCTGCCTCCCGCAGCGTACGAGGCGCAATTCACGCGCCGCGTCTATGCGAGGGTTGCCCAACAGGCCGGTCTTGTTCTCGATGGCGGCTATTGCGCTGTCGGCGATGCCGTGTTCGGGAATGCGGAGCAACGCGCGGAAATCGAAACCATCGCTCGGGAGCGCGGGGTGGCGTTTCGCGGGTTGTGGCTGCATGCACCCGTTCCCATTCTCGAACGGCGCGTTGCGGCGCGCGAAAACGATGCGTCCGATGCCACGCTCGAAGTTCTGCGCGCCCAGCTTGCCGGAGTCGAAAGTCCGAAAGACTGGACGTGCGTCGATGCGGGTGGTGCGCCGGCGGACAGCTTCGCACAAGCTGCGAGCGCGCTGGCGCTTACCGATTCCTGAGTCGGTTTCGCATCGCGCTCTAAGGAACAACCAGAACCGGACATTGCGCCAGACTGACGGATTTTTGCGAGACGCTGCCGAGCAGCAATCCTTCCAGGCGGCCATGCCCCCGTTTGCCCATGACGACCATATCGGCGGGAATATCCTTCGCGAGGTTCAGGATGATCTCGGCAGGATCACCGATTTTCGTCAACGCCTCGACCCGCGTGACTCCCAATTTGGCGGCGCGGGCTTGGGCCCGCTTCAGAGTGGCGGCAGCGTCCCTTTCGAGGATATCGCCGGTCGTGGTGTGCTCGGCCTGCGCGAATTTCTCCAAATCGTAGTCAACAACCAATTGCATGGCCGTCACAATTATCAATTCGGACCGCATATCCGCCGCAATCCGTGCAGCCAGATCAACCGCGCGATCGGCCGAAGGCGAACCATCGGTGGCTACCAGAATTTTCGTCACGGCCGAGAACCCCCTGGTTCATGCAATCCCTAAAAAGCATACAGCAAGCGGCATGGGCCGACCTTGATCCGGCGCAAAATGGGGGCGGCGGGCCGAATCACTTGCCGCGGGAGAAGGTGAGGAAGCGGATATATCCCCATGTGGCAACCATGCCACCCGCCCCCATGGCGATGGCGATGAAGAGGTCGGAATCGCCCGTGAAGCGGAAGATCACGAAATAGGCGATGAGGGCGACCAGCACCCCAACGACGTGGGGCCAAGCCCAATGCGGTTTTGTCGCTTCTTGCATTTTCACTGTGCCATGAGTGGAGATCACCGGATGGGAGACAATATAGCGCTTTATATTGCCAAAGCATGAGGGATATTTCAGGCCGCATGCAGGCCTCCGACCGAGGCGGGAAGGTACCGATGAACAAAGTGGACATCGTCGAGCGGCAAATCGGCTACGCCGGATGGATGACGCTGTCGGTCGTCTCGTTCCGCCTGGGCGATGGCCGGATCATGCGGCGCGAGATCGTCGAGCATGGCCGCGCGGTTTGCGTTCTTCCCTATGATGCGGCGCGCCGGACGGCATTGCTGGTCCGCCAGCTTCGCGCTCCGGTGTTTCTGGCAGCCCGCGAAACATTACTCCTCGAAGCGATCGCCGGCATGATCGACGACGGCGATGCCGCGATGACGGCGCGCCGCGAGGCGCTGGAAGAAGCGGGATTGCGGCTGGGCGAGCTCGAGCCCGTTGCCGTGGCGTGGCCGAGCCCGGGCATCCTCACCGAGCGCGTCGCGCTGTTTCTCGCATCCTATTGCGCGAGCGACCGTGTGGGCGCAGGCGGCGGATTGGCCGAAGAGCATGAGGAGATCGAGGTCGTCGAGCTGCCGCTGGACGAGCTGGCGGGCCTGGCGGACACCGGCGCGCTGAGCGACATGAAAACCCTGGCGCTGGTGCAGACCTTGCGCCTGCGCCGGCCCGGTCTGTTCGAAGCCGGGACGCGGCCATGAAAGCGATGCAACTGGCGCATACGGGCGAAGCACTCCGTGCGGTAGACATTCCGCCGCGAGCCCTGGCGCGCGGGGAATTGCGGATCGCGGTTTCGGCCTGCGCGGTGTGCCGCACGGATCTGCATGTCGTCGACGGCGAATTGCCCAATCCGAAGCTGCCGCTCGTGCCCGGCCACGAAATCGTCGGCCGCGTCACCGAGCTTGGGCCGGACGTGCAGAATCATTGCGTCGGCGATCGCGTCGGCGTGCCGTGGCTCGGCTGGGCATGCGGCAATTGCGAATTTTGTCGGCGCGGCGAAGAAAATCTGTGTCCGAACGCACGCTTCACCGGCTACGGAATCGACGGCGGCTTTGCCAGCGAGACGATTGCCGATGCGCGGTTCGTCTTCGCATTGCCGCAGCGTTATAGCGACGAGGAAGCGGCGCCGCTGCTGTGCGCCGGTTTGATCGGCTGGCGTTCGTGGAAGGCCGCCGGCTCCGCCGCGCGGCTCGGCATCTACGGCTTCGGTGCCGCGGCGCACATCGTCGCACAGGTCGCGCGCGCCAAAGGCCAGAGCGTCTACGCTTTCGTGCGGAGCGGCGACGCCAAGGCGACGGCGTTTGCGCATGCAATGGGGGCGGTGTGGGCCGGCGCGTCCGATTGCCCCGCACCCGAGCCGCTCGATGCCGCGATCATCTTTGCGCCGGTCGGCGAGCTGGTGCCGCTCGCCCTCAAGGCGGTTCGCCCCGGCGGCATCGTCGTGTGCGGCGGCATCCATATGAGCGATATCCCGTCGTTTCCTTATGCGATCCTGTGGGGCGAACGCACGCTCAAATCCGTTGCCAATCTCACCCGCAAGGATGCGCAAGAATTCCTCGCCTTCGCGGCAGCAAATCCGATTCAAACGACGACCGTGCGTTATGCGCTGGCGGATGCAAATGTGGCGCTTTCCGATCTGCGCGACGGACGCCTGACGGGCGCGGCGGTGCTGGTGCCTTAGCGCGCGGCGAGGCCGACCCGAAGACTTATCGCGTTCACGTTCCGGCCGATATCGACGCGAAACGCACTCGCCGCCGCCTCAGGAAGATTCAACACGGAGGCACGGAGAAGGATTCTTAGCGCTGAGTACGCAGTGGTAGCGCAATGGACGCAGAAGAATCTGGGCGTGCAAACGCGCTACGATTTCCCTGCGTCCTCAGCGAATCGGCCGCGACCTCTGCGCTGAAAATGTCTCCGTGTTCTCCGTGCCTCCGTGGTGAATTTGTTTTTTCAATCGTTGCCG
Source organism: Rhizomicrobium sp. (assembly GCA_049692035.1). Lineage (GTDB taxonomy): Bacteria > Pseudomonadota > Alphaproteobacteria > Micropepsales > Micropepsaceae > Rhizomicrobium. The sequence continues at coordinate 20,027 of JBAVOL010000034.1, read as the reverse complement.
ATCAAACCTGCGGCTCCTGCCAGTCCAGGCCGGGGAAGCGGCCATAGTCGCGGTCATAGGTGATCCATCGGCAGCCATGCTCGATGGCGAGCGCGGCAAACCACGCATCGGTGATGCGGGGCCCTCGCGTGCCAGTGTCGATGCAAAGGCGCCGGAATATCTCCCAATGCCGCGCACCGGGCTCGACGATCTCGCAGTGGGGCTGGCCCAGGAGATTGTCGCAATATGCAAAGGCTTCGGGCAACCGACTGGGCTGGCGGAAAACCCGCGGATTGGTGGTGATCCGCGCAACCGCGCTCAAAACCAGCGGCGAAATTCCGAACTGCGCATCGCCCGCGACAATCGCGTCGAGCCAGGATTTGCAAACCGCGTGCTGCGCGGAATCCTGGCGGAAAGCGTGGATCAGAACATTCACGTCGGGCAGGATCACGCGCGCCGCGCGCGATCGTCGAGATCGTCCATTTCCTGCAGTGCGGCGGTGTCGTTCAGATCGATCCCCGGCAGCACTCCGCCCGTGGCACTGCTCACCGGGGGCAGGACGCGCTTGGTCTTTCCGGCTGGTTCGCGCTCGTTCAAAACGCGACGCAGGCCGTCCTCGATCAATGCCGTCAACGTGCGGCCTTCGGCCATGGCCTTGCGCTTGGCGCGTCTGACGAGGCCTTCGGGGAGGCGAACCGTTGTGCGTTCAGTCATATGTCAAGACATATATCTGATGATCCAATATGTCAAACAAAGTCCATAGGTCGTTTCAACCGCGCGATGGCTTCGGAAAACTTCAATGCGCCATGAAGATCGGCAGCGTGGCGTGGGAGCGGATATGAACGGTCGCGCCGCCGAACACGCTTTCGCGCAAGGGCCCGCGGCCATAGGCGCCCGTCACCAGCAGATCGGCGCCCGCTTGCGTAGCGCCGTCGAGCAGCGCCTCGCCGATGCGCCGCGTGCCCTGCTCCACCGTCCGCTCGGTGCAGGAAAGCCCGTGCAGCGCCAGATATTCGTGCAACGCAGCGAAATCCACCGCGCTGGGTACGGCGCGCTGCACGCTGAGGATTTCGATGCTTTCCGCTTTCCTGAGGAACGGCAATGCCGCGGAAATGGCGCGCGCCGCGGAAGGGCCGCCATCCCAGCCCAGCACGATTCTGCGCGCGAGCCGTAACGGCGCTTCCGCCGACAACAGGATCGGGCGGCCCGAGCGCGTCAGCACCTCGACGAAGCCTTCGCTCAGTTCGACCGCCTCCGGCTCCGATATCACGCCGAATGCGACAAGATCGCAGAGTTCGGCGGCGTGGGCGACGGCACGGAAAAACAGTCCTTGCGAGCGGTGAAACGAGCACGCGACGCTCGGCATTTTCCGCGGCTTGTCGAGGATCTGGGCGCCGGCCTTGGCTGCGACCGCAACGAAAGCGTCATGCGCGCGTTTGTCGGCTGCGGCGGCGATTTCTTCGGAGGCGTTGACGATGTCCTGCACGACTTCCGGCGAGACCGGCACGCCGACGAAGGGAACCGCGAGCCGCGGATCGGGATGAATGAACAGGGCGGCGACATGGGCCTGGAAAGGTTCCGCCGCCGCAAACGCCGTGGCAAGCACGATTTCGTCGCGCGCCGTCCCGGTCAGGGGCGCCAATATCTTCGCCAAGCCCATTTGCGCGTTCCTCGGTCGAAACGCCGAAGCTTAGCGTCAGGCGTCGCTTTCGCGAAGCGATTCCAGCGCGGGGATGTTTTTCAGCACGACCGTGCGGCGATCCGGCGTGGCGATCAGTTTGCGGCTCTTGAGGTCGGTCAACACCCGGCACACGGTTTCGATGGTGAGACCCAAATAATCGGCAATGTCCTGCCGGCCCATCGGCAGCGAGACCACATGGTTGCCGTGACTGCCGGCACGCTCGCTCAGTTGCAGCAGGAAGGACACCACCCGTTCCATGGCCGTTTGCCGGCCGAGCATGATCACGTGATGCTGGGCCGACCACAGGCTCTGGCGCAGAGTTGCCATCAGCGCATTGCGGATATCTGCGCGTTCGTCGCTCAGCTGATCGAGCTGGGTTTTGTAGTAGCGCACGATCACCACATCGCAGAGCGCCTCGGCGGTCAGATCATGCTCCTGCGCGGCCTCGAGGCCAAAAAAATCGCCCGCGAGAGAGAAATCGGCGATCTGGCGGCGGCCGTCCGGCAGAACCTTGCACAGCCGCACGGCGCCGCTCACCACGCGGTAGGAATATTTGGCTTCGTCGCCTTCGTTGAAGATCGTCTCGTTGCGGCAAAAACGCTGAACCGCGCCCAGGGCCTGCAAAGCGGCCGGCGCGCCGTCCGCTGCCGGGGAGGATACGCGTTTGGAGGGATAAACCCTGAACAGGCCGGCAGAATCTCTGGCTTCCAAAGCGCTCAATGTCACAGTCATCATACTTCCCGTGGCTATACCTCGTGCCAGCCTGCCGTCCGGCCGCGCTTCGGAGAATCGGGAATACCCCGTAAGGGGTTCTACTTAGAGACATGCGAAAATGGGGACGCCGCGGGCACGCCGACGTCGATCAAGGCGATGCCCGGATTTCGGCGCCATTTGCCAAAGCCCGATTGTTCGACCTATCTCTGTGAGTTCAGGAAAGACCCGAAATATGTCCGTCCGAAATCTCGACGCAATTTTTCGGCCGAAGGCGGTCGCGCTCATCGGTGCGAGCACGCGTCCCAATGCCATCGGCCATGTCATCGCACAGAACCTTATGGCGGGCGGTTTCGAGGGGCCGGTGATGCCGGTCAACCCGAACCATTCGGCGGTGGGGGGCGTCCTGTGTTACCCCGATGTCGCGCGCCTGCCGATGACGCCCGATCTCGCGGTCATCTGCACGTCGCCCCAGACCGTTCCAGGCCTGATCGGCGAACTCGGGCAGCGCGGCACGCGCGGGGCCGTCGTCATCAGCGCCGGGTTCAACGAGCTTGGCAGCGCCGAAGGCAAAGCGCTCCAGCAGGCCATTCTCGATGCCGCGCGTCCGAAATTGATGCGGATCATAGGACCCAATTGCATCGGTGTCATTTCGACGCCCGCCAAACTGAACGCCTCGTTCGCCCATTTGAACGCCAAGCCCGGCCATGTGGCGTTTGTTGCCCAATCGGGCGCCATGCTGACGACCGTTCTCGACTGGGCCACCGCGCGCGGCATCGGCTTTTCGCATCTCGTTTCGCTGGGCGACATGACCGACGTTGATTTCGGGGACATGCTCGATTTTCTCGCGGCCGATGCCGATACGCACTCGATCCTTCTCTATGTGGAAGCCATCACGGAAGCGCGCAAATTCATGTCGGCGGCGCGAGCCGCGGCGCGCACCAAACCCGTCATCGTCATCAAGGCCGGGCGGCACGCCGCTTCCGCCAAGGCCGCGCTGTCGCACACGGGCGCACTCGCCGGCGTCGACGCGGTTTACGACGCCGCCTTCCGGCGCGCCGGGTTGTTGCGCGTCCTCGACCTCGACGAATTGTTCGCGGCGGTAGAAATTCTCGGCACGACCAGGCGCCTGCCGGGCGACAGACTCGCCATTCTGACAAACGGCGGCGGCGTCGGCGTGCTGGCAACCGACGCGCTGCTCGACCGCGATGGCACATTGGCGGAATTGGCAGCGGAAACGATTCAGGCGCTCGATGCGGTGCTGCCCCCGACCTGGAGCCGCGGCAATCCCGTCGATATCATCGGCGACGCGCCGCCCAAGCGCTATGCGGATGCGCTTTCCATCCTGCTCAAGGCGCGCGAAGTCGACGGCGTGCTCGTACTCAATTGTCCGACGGCGGTTGCATCGAGTTCGGGTGCGGCACGGGCGGTCATCGCCACCGCCGAGGCTGCCGACAGCACGGTGCTGACGAATTGGCTGGGTGCGGGCGCGGCGGAGGAATCGCGCACGATGTTTGCCGCGGCGGGGCTTCCGACATTCGAGACGCCGGACGAGGCAGTCCGCGGCTTTTCCTACCTGACGCGCTACCGGCGGGGGCAGGAAATCCTGCTCGAAGTGCCCGCTTCGGCGGCCGATGCGTTTGTCCCCGATGAGGCCGCAGCGCGAGCGGTCATCGCAGGAGCGTTGGCGGCGAAACAGTCCTGGCTCGACGAAGGCCAGGTTAGCGCCATTTTCCAGGCGTACCGGATTCCCGCGGCCCGTTCGGTCGTTGTCGCTTCGATTGATGACGCCGTCCGGCAAGCCAGGGATTTTGCCGGGCCCATCGCGCTCAAGATCCACTCGCCCGACGTCATGCACAAATCAGATATCGGCGGCGTCATGCTCGATCTGCGTGCCGGGGACATCGCAGGGGCGTGCAAAGAGATGCTCGCGCGGGTGAGCGCGGCCGCACCGAATGCCAGGCTTGCCGGCTTCGTGTTGCAGGAAATGATTTTGCGGCCCAATGCTCATGAACTGATCGTGGGGCTCACGGTCGACGCGTTGTTCGGGCCGGTGTTGCTGTTCGGGCGGGGCGGCGTGTCCGTCGAAGTCGTTGCCGACAGGGCGCTGGCGCTGGCGCCGCTCAATTTGATGCTGGCGCAGGATCTGATCGCGCATACGCGGGTCTATAAGGAACTCAAGGGCTATCGCGCCCACCCGGCCGCCGATCTCGATGCGATCGCGTTGACGCTCGTCAAGCTGTCCCAGCTCGCCTGCGATCTGGACGAAGTCGTCGAACTCGACATCAATCCGCTGCTGGCGGACGAGACCGGCGTCATCGGCGTGGACGCGCGAATCCATGTGACGCCACTGGCTGCGAACGCGAAGCGCAGCAGCCGGCTCGCCATTCGCCCCTACCCCAAGGAACTCGAAGGCGAAGAAGAGGTGCCCGTATTGGGCCCGGTGCTGATCAGGCCGATCCGACCCGAAGACGCCGCGGCCCTCGCGCGATTTTCCCAAAAGCTGTCGCCGGAAGATGTGCGCATGCGATTCTTCTCGGCGTGGCGCACCCTGCCGCCGCAACAGCTCGCGCGCCTCACGCAGATCGATTACGACCGCGCCATGGCTTTCATCATGGTCGAACGCAAGACGGCAGAGATCGTCGGTGTCGCAAGGTTTTCCGCCGATCCCGACCTCGCGACAGCGGAATTCGCGATCAGCGTGCGCACCGATCTGAAGGGGCATGGCCTCGGCACCGTCCTGATGCGACGTCTTCTTGCCTATGCACGCGCCCGGGGCATCGGCGAAGTCCACGGCGAGGTGTTGCGCGAGAACGTCGCCATGCTGGCGTTTTGCAAGGACCTCGGGTTCGCGCTCAAGGCCGAGGAAGGGGCGCCCGAACTGGTCGTGGCCAGTCTGGTGTTGTGACCGGCATGACCGCGCGCTCCTCGCCCCAAACGCGCCTTGCCGATGCGGCGCTGCGCCTGCTGGCGAAGAGGCCGTGGCGCGAATTGTCTCTGGCCGAGATTGCGAAATCGGCGCGCGTTCCCCTCGCGCAACTTCAGACGGTGGCGCCGGCAAAAGGGGCGCTGCTCGGCCTCGTCTTGCGGCGCATCGGGCAGGACACTGCAGCACGTTACAAGCCCGACCGCGGCGCCCGGAGCGCGCGCGACCGATTGTTCGATGTGGCGATGACCTGGTTCGAAGTTCTCGCCGGCAAAAAGGCCGCTATGCGCGCGCTCTATGAAGGCTTGCGGCACGATCCGCTGGCGCTGCTGGCGCAACGCGACGCGTTTCTCGAAGGCGCCGAATGGCTGATGACGCTGGCGCAGGCCGACAACGGGCCGGCCCTGTCGCTCCGGGCCGCAGGCTTTGCCGCCATCCTCGCGCGCGCGGTCCCGGTGTGGCTCGACGACGATGCCGATCTGACCAAGACGATGGCGCGCCTCGACGGCGATCTGCGCCGCGGCGAAAGCTTGTTTGGGCAGATGTGAATCTGAACACCTGTATATTCATACCGGCAACCTGATCGTCGCGCGCAAACCGCCGGTGGGGCTTTCGGCGAGTGTCAGATCGCCGCCATGGGCGCGGGCGACGTCGCGGGCGATCGCGAGGCCAAGCCCGACGCCGCCGCTCTGCAGGTTGCGCCCCTGGTCCAGGCGATGAAACGGCCGGAATGCTTCTTCGCGAAGGGTTTCGGGGATGCCCGGCCCGTCATCGTCGACCACGATCTCGGCCGAGCCCCCGGCGCGCCGCACCGTTACGCCGACGTGCTTGCCATGCTTCAGGGCATTGTCGATCAGGTTCGCCATGCAGCGCTTCAGTGCCTGGCGCTTGACGGCAAGCACGATGCCGGGTTGGGCCGCGACGTGCAGTTTGTCGGCGCCTGCAGCGGCGCCATTGCGTCGCGCGGCCGAAACCGTGTCTTCGACGATTTCGGCGAGGTCGGCATATTGGGCGCTTTCGCCGCCTTCGCCGCGTGCGAAATCGAGATATTCGTCGAGCATGTGTTCCATCTCGATCACGTCTTCCTGGAGCGGTGCCACGTCGATACCTTCGTCCATCATGGCGAGCTGCAGGCGCAGGCGCGTCAGCGGCGTCTTGAGATCGTGGCTCACGCCCGCCAGCATCTCCGTGCGCTGCTGGACATAACGCTCGATGCGCGCGCGCATGGTAAGAAAGGCTTGCGCGGCACGGCGCACTTCGTCCGCGCCATAGGCCTTGAAGTCGGGAACGGCGCGGCCCTTGCCGAAGGCCTCCGCCGCATAGGCCAGCCGCTCGATCGGGCGCACCTGATTGCGCAGGAACATGATGGCGACGGCAAGGAGGACGAGCGAGGACACCACCATCCACAGCACGAACACATCGGCACTGGCCGCCACCAGGCGCTTCTTCAGAATGATGAGCCTGAGCACGCCGTCCTTCAGCTGCACATTCAGATCGATGTACTGGCCCATTCCGCGGGCGTTGAACGGAAAGTTTTCGCCGAATTGTTGCGTGAACACGTTTCTCATCGCATCCTTCAAATGCGGCGTGAAATGGGTCGGCGTGCGTGCGCCGAGATGTTGTCCGGGGAGGAACGTAACCTGGTAGTCGAGATTGCGCGCCGCCATCTTGAGGAGCGTGTCGCGGGTCTGTCCCGGCGGATAATGCTCCACGATATCGATCAGGAATGCGACATCGGCGGCGCCGCCTTTCGCCATCTGCGCGGTCATGATGTCGTGATGGCGCACGAAGAAGGCATAGGTGACGATTCCCTGCAGCATCACCATCGGTGTCACGATGATGATCAGCGAGCGGCCGAACAGGCCCCGCGGCAGGATGCGCTTGATTCCGCGAAAGGGATTCCAGATCGTCATGTCGAACCTCAAGCGACGCGATCGGGCACGAGGACGTAGCCGACGCCGCGCACTGTCTGGATGTAGAGCGGAAGCTTGGGATCGTCCTCGATCTTGCGGCGCAGACGCGTCACCTGCACGTCGATGGAGCGTTCCAGCGCGACGCCCAACCGCGTGCACAAATCGAGGCGCGAGAAAGGCCGTCCTGCGTTCGCGGCAAACAATTTCAGCAGCGCCGCCTCCGAACTCGTCAATCGTACCGGCTTGCCCTTGCGCCTGAGTTCGCCGCGTTCGGGATCGAACACGGCCTCGCCCATCTTGACCTCACGGTGCGGCGAACGCGCCGGCGGCGTGCTGCGGCGCAGCAGCGCCCCGCAACGCAACAGCAGTTCGCGCGGTTCGAAAGGCTTGGGCAGATAGTCGTCGGCGCCGTTTTCGAGGCCGGCGATGCGGTCCTCGGATTCGCCGCGCGCCGTCAGGATCAGGATCGGCGTCTGCGAATTCGCCCGCACTGCACGCGTCAGGTCGAGCCCGCTTTCGCCCGGCATCATCACATCGAGGATCAGCAGATCGAAGGCGATGCCTTTCATGAGGGCGCGCGCCTCTTCGGCGTCGGCGGCTGCGCTGACGCGAAAGCCGTTCGCCGTCAGATATTTCTGCAGCAAGGCCCGCAGCCTTGCATCGTCGTCGACGACGAGGAGATGGGGGTCGTCGGTGGCGCTCATGGCGCGTCTCCAGCGCCGCGCGGTTTGCGCTCGCCCTCGGCCAGGGCGCTCAGCACCCGCCGAAAGCCCGCAACGGCGTCGGGACCCGCTTCGCGGAAGGCGCGCGCCAGCCGCGGTCTTTGCACCTCCCAGAGCGCGGCCTCCAGAGCGTTGCCTTTTGCGGTCAGGCGCAGTTGCCGCATGCGCCGGTCGTTGGGCGCGGGCCGCCGCTCGACGAAGCCGTTCGCCAGCAGATCGTTCAGCACGCGATTCAGGCTCTGCTTCGTGATCTTGAGAATAGCGAGCAGGGCCGCGACGGAGATCCCGGGATTGCGGGCGATGAAGTGCAAGGCGCGGTGGTGGGCGCGGCCGAGGCCGGCCTCGCGCAGCGTGTTTTCGCCATGGGCGAACAAGTCCGAAAACGCATGGAAGAGGAGATCGACGCCCTGCTTCAACTCCTCGTCGCGAAGGTATAAAGGGGAGGCGAGCGGGCGCGGTTCTGCAAATTTTATGTCAGACATACTGACTAATTAGGCCCGCCCACAGCGTCAACGCAAGAGCCCGCAGCGGCGTAGCTGCACTGCAAGGAATTCGCATGTCCATCATCCCCTTCGACGACCGCGACGGTTCCCTCTGGTATGACGGCAAACTGGTGCCGTGGCGCGAGGCCAAGACCCATGTGCTGACCCACGGCCTGCACTATGCCTCGTCGGTATTCGAGGGCGAGCGCCTCTATTCGGGACGCATCTACCGGCTTGAGGAGCACACGGCGCGGCTGTTCGAATCGGCGCGTATTCTCGGCATGAAAATCCCCTACACGGAGGCCGAGATCAACGCGGCCTGCATCGAGGCGGCGCGGGTGCAGGGCATCGAAGACGGCTATGTCCGTCCCGTCGTGTTCCGCGGCAGTGAGATGATGGCGGTGTCGGCGCAGAACACCAAAATTCATGTCGCAATCGCGGCGTGGCCATGGCCCTCCTATTTCGATCCGGCGACGAAGCTCAAGGGCATCCGGCTTGCCATTTCCGATTGGCGGCGCCCCGCGCCCGACACCGCACCGACCAAGGCGAAGGCGGCCGGCCTCTACATGATATGCACGCTGTCGAAACATGCGGCGGAAGCGCAAGGCTATGCCGACGCGCTGATGTTCGACTATCGCGGACTGGTGGCGGAAGCGACCGGCGCCAATGTGTTCTTCGTCAAGGATGGGGCGCTGCACACGCCGGCGCCGGATTGCTTCCTCAACGGGATTACCCGCCAATCGGTGATGGCGCTGGCGCGCGCGCGGCAGATTCCCGTTCATGAACGCCACATCGAAAGAAACGAGCTCGAAGGGTTTTCAGAATGTTTCCTGACCGGCTCGGCCGCCGAGGTGACGCCCGTTTCGGAAATCGGACCTTATCGGTTCACGCCCGGCAATATCAGCGAAACGCTGATGAACGATTATTCCGAAGACGTGCACCGGCCAGTGTCCGCAGTGAAGCTGTCGGCGTAGGCCTCCTTCCGTCTGCCGCCACTTACGCGCCAGCATCCACCTTCCCCCATAAGAAGGGGGAAGGTTAAAATATCTTCTGCCTTCCCCCTTCTTATGGGGGAAGGTGGCGCGCGTCAGCGCGACGGAAAGGGGCCTACGCTGGAACAAACTCGGCTACCGCCAGCGTTTCGCGCGCGTTTCATCGGACGATTTCCCCTCGACCCAGCGCGTTGTTGCGCCGCGCGTTTCTTCCTTCCAGAAGGGCGCGCGGGTCTTGAGATAGTCCATCAGGAATTCGGCCGCTTCAAACGCCGCCTGACGGTGGCTGGCGGCGACCGCGACGAGCACGATGCGCTCGCCCGGCGAGAGCTTCCCCGTGCGATGGATGATCGTCACGCCCAGAAGCGGCCAGCGGGTCTGCGCTTCCTCGGCATGGCGGGCGATCTCGCGTTCCGTCATGCCGGGATAATGTTCGAGCGTAAGCGAAGCGAGGCCGTCGTCGCAGCGCACATGGCCGGTAAAGGTGACGACGGCGCCGATGTCGTGCCGGCCTTGCGTCAGCGCCGCGGCCGCGGCGTTCACGTCGAAATCGTCCGTCTGGATGCGGATATTCGTCATCCGCCCGTCACCGGGGGAAAGAAGGCGACTTCGTCGTCGGGCCCGAGCATCGTTTCGAAGGATACGTGATCCTGGTTGACCGCCACGCGCAATCGGCCCGGATCGGCGAAGGCTTCCGCATAGCCTTGCCCCCGCGCGCCCAGCCAGGCCGCGAGGTCCGCCACCGTTTTTACGCCCGCGGGAAGCGCGATCCTCTCCTCGCTGCGGCCGATCTTCTGCCGTACCCAGGCGAAATAGAGCAGCGTCATGAGGGCTCTCCGGTCGCCGGTCGCAGATGGGCGAGCCCGGCGCGGAAATAGGCGTAGCCCGTATAGACGGTCAGCCCCGCCGCGATCCACAGCGCGCCATAGGCCAGATGCAGCGCACCCGGCACGATGCGGTCGGCTACGGGGCCCAGAATCATCGCGCCGATGGCAATCATCTGGATCGTGGTCTTGAGCTTGGCGATGCCGCTCACCGGCATGCTGACGGCCGCGCCGGCGAGGAATTCGCGCAGGCCCGAAACCAGGAATTCGCGGGCAAGGATGATGAGGGCGGCGATCAGCACATAACCGCCCAGGGCATTGTCGGCCACCAGCATCATCAGGGCGGTTGCCACCAGAATCTTGTCGGCAATGGGATCGAGCATGCGCCCGAAATCGGAACTTGCCTTGAGCTTGCGCGCGGCCAGCCCGTCAAGCGCGTCGCTGACGCCGGCCAGGCAAAACACCGCGAACGCGACCAGCCGCCCTGTTTCGGTGTGCAGCATGAAAGCCAGCACGAACACCGGCACCAGCGCGATGCGAAAAATCGTCAGCAGATTGGGCAGGCGGAACATGGTTTCGGTTTAACGCGTCGGGTCAGGAAAATCGAAGAATTTCTTGGGGGGCGTCCCAACATCATGGCGCAGGCCCCCTCGCCCACAAAGGGCGAGGGAAAATTGAGCTCTGCGTGAACGCCTCTGCGGCGCCGACGCCACGCACGAAATTCACCCACTCCCATGAAAAAAATCATACACCTTCTTCGCCAGCGCGCGGCTGACGCCCGCGACTGCTTCCAAATCCGCGAGGCTCGCGCCCGCCACCGCCCGGGCCGAACCGAAATGCTGCAGCAGGGCGCGTTTGCGCGCGGCACCCACGCTGGCGATTTCGTCGAGCGGATTGGCGCCGATCGCCTTCGCCCGCTTCTTCCGATGGCTGCCGATGGCGAAACGATGCGCCTCGTCGCGCAGACGTTGCAGGTAATACAATACGGGGCTTTTCGGATCGAGACGGAACGGCTCGCGCCCCTTCATGTAGAAATGTTCGCGGCCCGCGTCGCGGTCTGGTCCCTTGGCGACGCCGACCAATACTACATCCTCGACGCCCAGATCTTCGAGCACGCTTTGCGCCACGCCGAGTTGGCCCGGGCCGCCGTCGATCAACACGAGATCGGGCCATTTCGCTTTGGCTTCATCGGTTTCGCTCTCTTTCACCAGCCGCGCGAAACGCCGCGTCAGCACTTCGCGCATCATGCCGTAATCGTCTCCGGGCGCGAGTTCCGCCGATTTGATGTTGAATTTGCGGTATTCGCCTTTTTCGAAACCGTCCGGCCCTGCGACGATCATCGCGCCCAGCGCATTGGTGCCCTGGATGTGGGAATTGTCGTAGACTTCGATGCGTTTGGGCGGCGCTTCGAGTGCGAAGGTCTCTGCCACGCCTTCGAGCAGTTCGCGCTGGGCGCTGTTTTCCGCCTGGCGCCGGGCAAGCTGTTCGCGCGCGTTTTGCAGTGCCATGTCGACGATCTGCTTTTTCTCGCCGCGCTGGGGCACCGCGATTTCGACCTTGCGCTCGGCACGCAGCGACAGCGCTTCGGCGAGCAGTTCGCTTTCGGGAATGGTTTGCGACAACAGGATAAGGGCTGGCGCGGTGCGCTCGTCGTAGAACTGGCCGATGAACGCTTCGAGCACTTCGCCGGTTGCGAGTTCGCGGTCGTGGCGCGGGAAGAACGGACGGTTGCCCCAATTCTGGCCGGCGCGGAAGAAGAACACCTGGATGCAGGTTTCGCCGCCTTGCGATGTGATCGCGAATAAATCGGCCTCGGTGAAGGTCGTGGGATTGACGCCTTGATGGGACTGGATGTGGCTGATGGCGCGCAAGCGGTCGCGCAGGCGCGCGGCCCGTTCGAAATCGAGCGCGTCGGAGGCTTCGTTCATCTCGGCGACGAGTTCGGCCTGCACGCCACGGCTCTTGCCGCTGAGAAACGCTTGCGCTTCGTCGACGAGCGCGCGATAGCCGCTCTCGTCGATGCGCCCGACGCAAGGTGCTGAACAGCGCTTGATCTGGAACAGCAGACAGGGGCGGGTGCGCGATTCGAACATCGAGTCCGAGCACGACCGCAACAGAAACGCGCGTTGCAACGCGCTGAGCGTGCGGTTGACGGCGCCGGCCGAGGCGAAAGGGCCGAAATAGACGCCTTTCACGGTCTTGGCGCCGCGATGCTTCAATATTTGCGCATAGGGATGATCCTGGCGCAGCAGAATGTTCGGAAAGGATTTGTCGTCGCGGAACGAAACATTGTAGCGCGGTTTCAGCCGCTTGATCAGGTTCGATTCCAACAGCAGCGCTTCGGTCTCGGACGCCGTCGTGAGAAACAGCATCTCCGCCGTGTCGGCGATCATCCGCGCGATGCGCTCGGTGTGGCCGCCCGATTTGGCGTAAGCTCCGACCCGTTTCCTGAGGCTCCTGGCCTTGCCGACGTAGAGCACGCCCCCCTTGTCGTCGAGCATGCGGTAGACGCCCGGCGCGTCGGGCAGTGTCTTCAGATAGGCCTGAATGCGGGCAGGCCCTTTGAGGACCTCGGATTGCTCCGGCGCGGTTGCTTGCGTGGCGGGCGTCTCGTCCATGGCGGCAAGTATAGTGGGCTGCCTCTTTAAACTCACCTGTCATCCCCTTCCCCTCGCTTCGCTCGGCCGGGAATGACAAAAAGGGTTAGGGCCGTCTCGGCGCAAAGCGCTCGATTTCCACGCCGCCCGATTCGGCGCCTGCCAGCGCATGGAGCTTTTCGACGCGGATGCGCGCGCTCAGCACGCGCGGGTCTTCGAATGCGGTCTGGGCGATGCGCTCGGCGAGCGTTTCGGCGAGGTTGACGTGGCCCGCGGCGACGATCGCGCGAATCCTGACCGCGATCGCCTGATAGTCGACGACGCGTTCGAGGTGGTCGGCGACATTGTCGCCTTCGCGCACGCCCAGATCGACATTGATGCGAATGGGTTGCGCCTCGCCCTTTTCATGACCGTGAATGCCGATATGGGCGAGCAGCTCAAGATTGCGGATGAAAACGTGGCACACCTTGTGCGACGCGTCGGCGATATAGGGATTGCGCGTTTGGGTCGTGTCGTTCATTTCACTCCACAACTCCGACATCGGGTGTTTGCCAGATCAGATGCTGGCCGCCGTCGACGGCGATCATCTGGCCCGTCACCGCCGCTGCATCGAGGAGATAGCGCACGGCTGCGCACACATCGGCGGGTTCGGCGCCGGCGCCCAAAATCGTGGCCTCGCGCTGGCGGCGGAAATCGGATTCGCTCTGGCGCGCATTGATGATGGTGGGTCCGGGTCCCACCGCATTGACGCGGATGCGCGGCGCCAGGGCTTGGGCGAGTGTTGTGTTGAGCCAGAACAGCCCCGCCTTGCTCAGGCTGTAGGACAGAAACTGCGGCGTCGGCTTCAACACGCGCTGATCGATCAGATTGACGATCGCGCCGTGCGAGTCATGCGGCAAAGCCCGGGCGAACGCCTGGGCAAGCACGAAGGGCGCGCGCAAATTGACTTCGATATGCTTGTCCCAGCTGTCGCGGGTGGCGCTCATCCAATCGTCGTTCTCGAAATTCGAGGCGCTGTTGACGAGCGCGGCGATCGGTCCGAGCGCCGCAACGGCGCGGACGACCAGCGCTTCGGTCTCGGCTTCGCGCGTCAGATCGGCTCTCAAGAGCGCGACCCGCCGTCCCATGGCTCGAATCGCCTGTGCGACGTCTTCGGCGTCGGCATCCGAACTGTTGTAGTGGAGTGCGATGTCCCAGCCGGCGCTCGCGAGATCGAGCGCGATGGCGCGGCCCAGCCGCCTGGCCGCACCGGTGACAAGGACATTTCGGGTTTCGCCCGACATTGGCTCCTCCGATGTCGTCGACGCTCGCGCCGCGCTCATCCCACGAAGCCGACCAGCTTTTTGACCTCGCAGACGATCGGGGCGCAGATGGCGCGGGCTTTTTCGGCGCCCGATTTGAGAATCCGGTCGATGCCGCCCGGATCGGCCATCAGTCCGCGCATCTCGGCGGCGATCGGCGTCAGTTTGGCGACGGCGAGTTCGGCGAGTTCGTTCTTGAATTCGGCAAATTGCTTGCCCGCGAAACGGGCGATCACGGTGTCGCGCGCTTCATCCGACAGTGCCGCATAGATGTTGACCAGATTGTCCGCCTCGGGCCGGGTTTCCAGCTCCTTTTCGGATTCGGGCAGGGCCAGGGGATCGGTTTTGGCTTTTTTGATCTTCTGCGCAATCGTATCGGCATCGTCGGTCAGGTTGATGCGCGAATAATCGGACTCGTCCGTCTTCGACATTTTCTTGGTGCCGTCGCGCAGGCTCATCACGCGCGTCGCCGGGCCGGTGATCACGGGCTCGGGCAGCGGAAAGAAATCGGGCGCGCCGAAATCATTGTTGAACTTTTGGGCGATGTCGCGCGCCAGTTCGAGATGCTGCTTCTGGTCTTCGCCCACCGGCACATGCGTCGCCTTGTAGGCGAGAATGTCCGCCGCCATCAGGTTGGGATAGACGAACAGGCCGACGCTGGTGTTCTCGCGGTGCTTGCCCGCCTTTTCCTTGTACTGCGTCATGCGGTTGAGCCAGCCCATCCGCGCCACGCAATTGAATATCCACGCCAGCTCGGCGTGCTCATAGACCTGGCTCTGGTTGAACAGAATGGTGCGCGATGGGTCGACGCCGCTTGCGATATAGGCGGCCGTGACTTCCCGTGTGGAACGCTGGAGCTCCTTGGGATCGACGAGCACGGTGATCGCATGCATGTCGACCACGCAATAGAGGCATTGCATCTCGCGCTGCAGCCGCACCCAGTTCTTGAGCGCGCCCAGATAATTGCCGAGATGAAGGTCTCCGGTCGGCTGCATGCCGGAAAAAACGAGTGATTTGTGCGCGGGCGGGCTCATGGCGTCTCAATGGTGTTTCGGACGGGCCTTATCGCCGAGGGAGGGTCTGGCTTCAAGTACCCTAACTGTTCATCGCCTTGATGATGCGGTCGCAAATGCTTGCCTGGCGGTCGGGATGGACGATCTTGTGGCCGAAAGCGTCGCGGACGTAAAAGACGTCGACCGCGCGCTCGCCATAGGTCGTCACGATTGCGGACGAGATCGACAGTCCCGACTCGAAGATGGCATGGGTCACGTCGTAGAGCAGGCCCGGCCGGTCGACGCCTTCCACTTCGATCAATGTTGCGGAGGAGGAGGCTTCGTTATCGAAATTGACCCGGGAGCGTATATGCAGCGCCGTCGCACGCTTCTTGGGCGGCCGCTTGGCAAAAACTGCACGGGGAATGATCTGGCCAGCCAGAGTCTTGGCGATGGTCTGGCGAAGCCTCTCGATCCGCCCCGGATCGCCGAACGGCCCGCCCTCGGTGTCCTGCACCGAAAAGACGTCGAGCGCGAAGCCGTCCGCGGTCGTGAACGCTTTCGCATCGACGATCGAGCCTCCAGACACGGCGATCGCTCCGGCCAGCCGGGAGAAGAGGCCGGGATGGTCGGGCGTATAGATGACGACCTCGGTCACGGCGCGGAACGTGTTGCTTTGCGTCGCCATCGCGAGAAGTTCGCCTTTGGCGTCCGCTTCCGTCATGAGGCGCGCATGGCGCTCATGGGTCGCGTCGTCGAAGGCCAGCCAGTAATTGTCATAGTGGCGCGAGAGGGCCCGTTCGCGTGCGGGGAAGGGCAAATCGGCGAGCCGCTTGGCAAGAGCCTCCTTGGCGGCCGCGATCCGCGCCGCGCGCGCCGGCGCGACGTCGCCGCCCGACATGACCGCTTCGGCTTCGTAATAAAGCTCGCGCAACAGCTGGCCTTTCCAGCCGTTCCAGACGCCGGGACCGACGGCCCGGATATCCGCGACCGTCAGTACGAGAAGCAGGCGCAGCATTTCCGGCGATTGCACGGTCGCCACGAAATCGCGCACCGTCTTGGGATCGGCGATGTCGCGCCGCTGCGCCGTATCGCTCATGACGAGGTGGTAGCGCACCAGCCAGGCGACGGACGCGGTGTCCTCGGGCGAGAGGCCGAAACGCGGGCACAGGCTCTCTGCGATCGCGGCCCCGACTTGCGAATGGTTGCCGGCAAGGCCCTTGGCGATGTCGTGCAACAGGATCGCGCAATAGAGCGTCTCGCGCGATTTGATGCGCTTGACGATCTCGGTGGCGAGGGGATGTTCGTCCTTCAATTCGCCGCGCTCGATCGCCGCGATGTTGCCCACGGCGCGGATCAGATGCTCGTCGACCGTATAGTGGTGATACATGTTGAATTGCATCAGGGCGACGGCGTGATCGAAAGGCGGCACGAAGCGTCCCAGCACGCCCGCCTCATTGAGAAACCTGAGCGCCCGCTCGGGATCACGCCGCGAGGTCAGAATGTCGAGGAACAGGCGGTTGGCGGCGGGGTCGTTGCGCACTTCGTCGGTGATCAGTTCGAGCGAGCGCGTGATGGTGCGCAAGGCGTGCGGGTGGACTTCGATGCCTTTCGTTTCGGCGATATGGAAAATGCGAATCATGTTGACGGGATCGCGGCGGAACACGTCGGGGCGGGCATCGAGGCGGCCGTTCTCGACACAGAAATCTTCGTTGCCGGTGCGCGGCTTGAGAAAACCCGGCAGGAGCCGTGACAGATTGGGCCGCTCCTTGCGATTCTGCTCTTCGAGCGCCGCGCAGAAGATACGCGTCAGATCGCCCACATCCTTGGCGACGAGAAAATAGGCGCGCATGAATTGCTCGACGGCGCGGCGCCGGTCGTCGTCGGCGAAACCCATCCGTCGGGCGAGTTCCGGCTGCACGTCGAACGTCAGGCGTTCCTCCGCGCGGCCGACCACATAATGGAGCTGACAGCGCACGTCCCACAGGAACGCCTCTGCCTTTTGGAAGGTCTTGTATTCGTCGCGGCTGAACACGTTGTGGTCGACAAGATCGGCAGCGTCATCGACGTGGTAAAGATATTTTCCGATCCAATAGAGCGTCTGCAGGTCGCGCAGGCCGCCCTTGCCCTCCTTGATGTTGGGCTCGACGAGATAGCGGCTTTCGCCCTGGCGCTTGTGGCGCTCGCGGCGCTCGGCCAATTTGGCCGTGACGAAATCCTGGCCCGTGCCGGTCGCCACTTCCGCCCAGAAGCGTTTGCGCAATTCGTCGTAAAGATTCATGTCGCCCCAAAGGTATCGGGCTTCGAGAAGGGCGGTGCGGATCGTGATGTCCTGCTTGGCGAGCCGGACGCATTCGCCGAGCGAGCGCGTTGCATGACCGACCTTCAGACCCAGATCCCACAGCATGTGCAGGATGAATTCGATGACGCTCTCGCCCCAGGCGGTCTGCTTGAAGGGCCGCACGAACAACAGATCGATGTCCGAGCCGGGCGCCAATTGTGCACGGCCGTAGCCGCCGGTCGCCACGACGGTAAGGCGCTCGGATTCGGTCGGGTTCTGGGCGTAATAGAAATGCTTGGTCGCGAAATCGTAAAGAACCTGGATCAGCCCGTCCTGCACGTCGGACAAAGCGCGCGCCGCGATCACACCGGAGAGCGCGCCGCTCTCGACCCGCATCTTGACGCGATCGCGCGCCGCCTGGAACTCCGCCTTGATGTGGGCCAGCGCGGCTGCGCGGAGCTTGGCCGGCTCGCTTTGCGCGCGTGCGAGCGCCGTCAGGTCGCGCCGCAGCGCGTCGCCATCCAGCAGTCCGATCCGCTCATACGCCTCGAAACCCACATGCAATCCTTAGGTGTTGATGCTTCACATAGAAGAGCGGGGGTGGGGCAAAGGCAAGGCGAGGTGAGACAGTATCCGCCACGCCCGCATTATTTTTCGGCGGCCAGCCAGCGATTGGCGGCGCCGGCGAGCAGGGCGCCGGCGAAGGGTGCCACCCAGAAGGCCCACAGTTGGCCCACGGCCCAGCTGCCCTGGAACAGGGCGACGCCCGTCGAGCGCGCCGGATTGACGGAGGTATTGGTCACCGGGATCGAGATCAGATGAATCAGGGTGAGGGTGAGGCCGATCGCCAACGGCGCAAAGCCTGCCGGCGCGCGCGGCGAGGTGACGCCAAGGATCACGAGCACGAACATGAACGTCATGACCGTCTCGCAGATGAGAGCGGCGAGCAGCGAATAGCCTTGCGGGGAATGTTCGCCATAGCCGTTGGATGCGAAGCCGGCGCCGGCGTCAAAGTTCGCCGTGCCGCTGGCGATGGCGTAGAGAACGCTCGCAGCGGCAATCGCACCCGCCACTTGCGCAATCCAGTAGGGAACGATGTCGGCTAGGGGAAAGCGGCCGCCGGCCCACAGCCCCAGCGTAATGGCGGGATTGAAATGGGCGCCCGAGATATGGCCGAACGCATAGGCGCCGGTCACGACGGTGAGCCCGAAAGCGAGCGCCACACCGGCATAGCCGATCCCGACATTGGCAATACCGGCCGCCAGCACGGCGCTGCCGCAGCCCCCCAGAACGAGCCAAAACGTGCCGATCAATTCGGCTGCCAGCCTGCGCGACATACCCATTGCGATTCCCCGTTCGACGAAGCGCGGCATAGAAAGGCGATGACGCCGTCCAGATCAAGGCCGGCCGGGACGGTTGTCGATCGCGCGAACGGCAGCCGCAACGCGAACGGCGCGGAACGTTGCCATCCCGCGCCGCTTTTCCTCGATCCGAAGGCTCGTTCAGAGGAGCTTCAGATTGACTGCCTTGGGGCCGCGCTTGTCGGCTTCGATGTCGAAGCTGACGCGTTGACCCTCGTTAAGGCCGCGCAGACCTGCCGCCTGAACGGCTGTGACATGGACGAACACGTCCTTGCCGCCGCCTTCCGGCGCGATGAAGCCGAAGCCTTTGGTGGTATTGAAGAATTTGACCTGACCGGTCGTCATTACGGCTTTCTCCTGAAAGCATTGCAGGTCCGCCGCGAACACCATGTTCGTGGCGGTGTCAAAGTCGCGTCTTTGTTCAGGGAAAGCGTCGTCGTCACTCCAGAGCGTTCGTTCCTCTACGGAACATCCGCATGGCGCGCATGAAACTTCTCCGGCTCGCGCGGCCTTAACTAGCCTCATATTAGGGCCGCCCTTCCCAATTTGGCAAGATGAAGTCCCGTGGGGACGGCGCAGCCGCGCACCGGCATTCGCAAACCCGGTTCCCTGGCAACCGGCAAAATATCAGGGCGGTGTCAATTTCCAGCGCAACACTTGCTCCGTATACGTCCTATCGAAATTGCCGTCGGTCAGGCGCAAGGAGAAGCTCCTGGGCGATCCGCACGTTTTTTCTTTCACAACCCCTCGAACAACGCCGTCGAGAGATAGCGTTCGGCAAAAGAGGGGATGATCGCCACGATCGTCTTGCCCGCCATTTCGGGACGCGCGCCCACTTCGAGGGCGGCGGCAATCGCCGCGCCCGACGAAATGCCGACCGGAATGCCTTCCAGGCGCGCCGTTTTCCGCGCGGTCTCGAATGCGGTCTCGTTGGAGATCGTGATCACTTCGTCGATCACCTTGCGGTCGAGGACCGCCGGCACGAAGCCCGCGCCGATGCCCTGAATCTTGTGCGGGCCGGCCTGGCCGCCGGAGAGCACGGGCGAATCTTCCGGCTCCAGCGCGATCATCCTGACCGAAGGCTTGCGCGCCTTGAGAACCTGGCCGACGCCGGTGATGGTGCCGCCCGTGCCGACGCCGGAAATCACGACGTCCACCGCGCCGTTGGTGTCGTTCCAGATTTCTTCCGCCGTGGTCTTGCGATGGATTTCCGGATTGGCGGGATTTTCGAATTGCTGGGGAATGACGGCGCCCGGCGTGGCGGC
>JBAVOL010000033.1:0-5202 GCA_049692035.1 Rhizomicrobium sp. | reverse complement strand
TCCTTATGTTGCTGGAACCAATCGAAACGCTCGGTCCAGGTTTTCTTGTCCAAGCCAAAATTGTTGGCGATGTCGATCCTAAGATATTGTTTGCCAGTGAACTTTTGCATCGTATGCTCCTTAAAGGTTGGACGTGATTCGTTGATCGCTCACTGGAGAAACCAAATGATCGTACGGGTAGGCCGAGTTCTGTTTTGGTTTGGGGTAGTTGCTGCGGTAATGTTTGGTTTTGGTGGTGTGTTCCGCGTAATAGTTACTATAATAGCATTTAGTTTAAATGGTATGAGTTACTCAGTAACCGGTCAGTTGGAAGAGGGTCTTGGTCTTGTTGGCCTAGCTGCAATTGCTTTTGGTCTTGGCAAGAGCGCTCGTTACATCTTGGCGAACGAGTGAAGGTGCCCGGCAGGGCTGTTCAGTTCTCAATACAGTCCCTGGATTTTGAGGATGCGGTTGAGGTCGAGGGCGGCCCGCCATCGGGCGTTTTTGATGGTGTCGTGAGCGCCGGCGCGCAGCAGGTTGTAGGCGAAGGAACGCAGGCGCGCGGCGATGTCGGGGTTCTTGCGGATGCGCGAGGCGTCTTCGGCGAAGGTCACGTCGCGCACGTAATGGCTGCCGTTTTCGATGCGCCAATGCGCGCGGATCCACGCGTTCCAGCACTCCGGCGTCGGGCCCGACGCCGACGAAACCCAGAAGACGGTCTCCGTCGTCTGCTTCAACGCGCCGGTCGCGGGATTGCGCCGCCAGACCGTGCGCTTTTGGCGCAACACGGTGTTGATGAGGCCGTCCCACGGCGTCTCGCGAAACCACGCCTTGGCCGCGAATACGCTCAGTTCCCGGGTTTCCCAGCGATTGCGGCCTGTGGTCTTGCTCGTCGCGACGCCGCTCGGTTTGCGCCGCGCCGCGCCCTTCTCCAACCTGCGGCGCAAGCTTGGTTGGTTGCCCTTGACCTGGGTCAGCAGGTGATTGCCCGAGGCGATCACGCGCGCGAACAATTTTTTTGGCAGTGCTCGGCGTCGAGCGTGAACAGGCAGTCCTTCAATCCCAACGCCTCGATCAGTTCCGGCGCGGTCGGAATCTCGTTGCTCTTTTCCGCGACCATCACATGCGCGAGCACGATCTGATCGGCCTGACGCAACGCCGACATCATATGCACGGCTTTGCGGTCGTTGAAGGCGTCGAAGCTGCCGCGCAACGTCTTGCCGTCGATGGCGATCGCGGTCAAACCGTCCGACGACGCCGGCGCCTGAAAGCTCGCGGCATGCCGCCGAAACGCCGCTTCCAGCGCCTCCGGGTCGACGCCGCGCAAGATCAGCCGCATTCCGGTGTAGGACGGCGCATAGCGCAGATCGAGGCCGAAGGCGGCATTGAGACGCTGGCGATGGATGCGAATGAACTCATGCATCTGCCGGTAGGAATTGGCGCCGGCGACCATGGACAGGATCGCGTAGAGCAGCACGGTCGCCAGCTCAAACCGCCGGCCCTCCTTGCGCCGATGATCCGGTATCTCCCGCAAAATCTCCAAGAGCGTAACTTGCATGCGACAACCTCTGATTCGGGTTGTCGCCCAGAGATTCAGACATTTGCGCAGATAGGAATCCCAAAACCGACGTCAAAGTTTAGAGAACTGAACAGCCCTGGGATCTGGCGGCTGCGATAGTTGGAACTGCGGCCGAACTCAATCCACAGAGCGCGGCCCTCGTTGCATACTACGGCGCTGTAAATCGAATAGGTGTTGGGGGCGATACCTTGGACCCATACGGCGCTTGGCGGAGGTTCTCGCGCGATTTGATTGATCTCATCGAGGCCGCTCCGACGGCACGGTTGAGGATTGTTGATCTGAACAAAGTTAGAGCTGGCCTCGCAAATCTGGACAGCGGGATAAGTGGATTTTCTGCCTGACACCGGCGACTATCGCCAAGGATCAGGAGCACAGATGACGAAGCGCACGCGGCGGAACCACTCGCCGGCATTCAAGGCGAAAGTGGCGTTGGCTGCTCTCAAGGGCGAAAAGACGCTGGCCGAGTTGGCTCAGCAGTTCGATGTTCACGTCAATCAGATCACGCAATGGAAGAGCCAGCTTTTGGACGGCGCGGCGGGCGTGTTCGGCCAGGACAAGAGCGAGGCGAGCGCGCCTGGCGTCGATTTGAAGGTTCTTCACGCCAAGATCGGAGAGTTGACGCTGGAGAACGATTTTTTGGAAGGCGCGCTCACCAAAGCAGGTTTGTTGAGCGCAAAGCGATGATCGACAAAAGTCACGATCTCTCCCTCGCGCGGCAAGCGAAGGCGCTGAACATCAGCCGAAGCGCCGTCTACTACCAGCCTCGGCCCGTCTCGGCGGAGGACCTCGCCATCATGCGGCGGATCGACGAACTGCATCTCGACTATCCGTTCGCGGGCAGCCGGATGTTGCGCGACATGCTCGCCCGCGAAGGCGTTTTGATTGGCCGGCGCCACGTCGGAACGCTGATGAAACGAATGGGGATCGAGGCGATCTATCGTCGCGCCAACACCAGCAAGCCCGCGCCCGGCCACAAGATTTATCCCTATCTGCCGCGCGGCGTGAAGGTCGAGAAGGCGAACCAGGCCTGGGCGACCGACATCACCTATATCCCGATGGCTCGCGGCTTCGTCTATCTCGCGGCGGTCGTCGACTGGTTCAGCCGGCGGGTGCTGTCTTGGCGCGTGTCGATCAGCATGGAGGCCGACTTCTGCATCGAGGCGCTGGAGGAGGCTTTGGCGAAACACGGCAAGCCGAAGATTTTCAACACGGATCAGGGCAGTCAATTCACCAGTGTCGATTTCACCGGCGTGCTGAAGAAGAACGGCGTCGCCATTAGCATGGACGGCAAGGGCTCCTGGCGCGACAATGTGTTTGTCGAGCGGCTGTGGCGAAGCGTGAAATACGAGGAGGTCGTGTGCTGTGGAAGCTGGGATTCCTCGTGAAGCCCAGCATAGCTTTGTCAGAGATGGAGGATGGCCCTCCGAAGTCGGTCTGCAGGGGCAGACTTCAAACCGCCCCAAGCTGCGAGGGTAAAGAGCCCTGGTGGTGAGCGTTGGGGGAAAAGGCGGAAGAAATTCCGTCAGGTGAGGCCCGAGGAGACGAACGCGAGTGAACCGCTGATGACGTGTCGTAACGTATCCTATCGACGTCGAAACCGGGACCTGGACTTCTGTCCCGCGAGCAAGAGTTGGGGGGAGCCTGCCGACTGCCCAACCGGCGTCCGGCATGAAGGCGGCGTGACCTTGGGACAGGCTTTGACAAGGAACACAGGAACCTGTCGCACCGATGCCAAGGGAGAAATCCAAGCGGTCAGTCGCCGCAAGGACCAGAGTACCGATGCGGAGCACAGGGGCGGAAATGCTCGTAGTAGGGACGAAGGCGCTGTAATGGCGCTGGACCGAAGGGGCATTGTCATCCGGCTTTATGCAGTCGACAACCCGCAAGGGGATGACCGGCATGGATAAGGCCAAACCGTTTTGTATTGCCAAACGCGATGTGTGGAAAGCGTACAAGCAAGTGAAGGCCAACAAAGGGGCGGCTGGAGTTGACGGGCAATCCATCGAAGATTTTGACAGGGATCTGAACAAGAACCTCTATCGGATCTGGAACCGGATGTGCTCGGGCAGCTACTTTCCGCCGCCGGTGCGGCGCGTCGACATACCGAAAGGCGATGCTGGCGGAACCCGGCCGTTGGGAATACCGACGGTCTCCGACCGCATTGCCCAGATGGTCGTCAAGCGCTACCTGGAGCCGAGCCTGGAGTCCGTGTTCCACACGGACTCCTATGGGTATCGACCAGGAAAATCCGCACACGATGCGCTGGCCGTGGCTCGACGCCGATGCTGGAGCTACGACTGGGTGCTCGACCTCGACATCAAGAGCTTCTTCGATGAAATCGATTGGGGTCTCCTGATGAAGGCCGTGCGCCGGCACACCAACTGCAAATGGGCGCTCCTCTACCTGCAACGGTGGCTGGAAGCGCCCGTGAGCATGCCGGACGGAACCTTGGTCAAGCGCGAGAGAGGAACCCCGCAGGGGGCTGTCGTCAGCCCCGTGTTGGCGAATCTCTTCCTTCACTACGCGTTCGATCTGTGGATGGGTCGGAACTATCCGAACATCCCCTTCGAGCGATACGCCGACGACGTAATCTGCCATTGCCGGGACGAAGCACAGGCGCGTGATTTACATCAGGCGCTTGAAACGAGGTTTGCGGAATGCGAGCTTCGGCTGCATCCGGGAAAGACCAAGATTGTCTACTGTAAAGATGCAAATCGCTCCGGGACCTACCCGGAGCGATCGTTCGACTTCCTCGGCTACACCTTTCGGCCGAGGATGGCGAACAACCGCCACGGCGAACGGTTTGTCTCATTCCTCCCGGCCGTCACCAAGAAGGCCGGGAAACGGATGCGGCTCAGCGTGCGCCGGTGGCGGCTGCATCGACGAAGCGATCTTGCTCTGAAAGAAATCGCCGCCTGGGTTCGTCCGGTCCTAACCGGCTGGGTGCGCTACTACGGCAAATTCTACCCCTCGAAGCTTCAGGAGGAGTTGCGCACGATCGATGCCTACATCGTTCGATGGGCAATCCGTAAATACAAGCGGTTCAAGGGTCACAAGATGGCGACATGGGAATGGTTGCGCTCGCTCAAGCGGCGAAACCCACACCTGTTCGCGCATTGGGCCTTTGGACCAGCGGCTGGATGACGGGAGCCGGATGAATCGAGAGGTTCACGTCCGGTTCTGGGAGAGCGCGGGGCTGAGATGCCCCGCGCTACTCGCCTATCTGCGCGCCTATGACAGCGTGGCCGATGCGCGCGCCTCGCTTGGCCGCTATTTGGACTCTTACAATCGCCAGCGCCCGCATTCCAGCCTTGACCGACGCACGCCGAACGAGGCTTACTTCGCCTCGCAGTCTCTCACGGCGGCGGCATGACCGTCACGGCGATTTTGATGCAGCTCCGGTCGGGCTACGCCCTCCCTCCACCGCATCAAAATCGCACCACCCCGCACTCAGCATAACCCGGCAGGAATCCACTTAACTTTCGCGGGGCGCTGTTCAGACTATCGGAGCCAGCTCTCAGCGCCGACATCATATGCACGGCCTTGCGGTCGTTGAAGGCGTCGAAACTACCGCGCAGCGTCTTGCCGTCGATCGCGATCACGGTCAGCCCCTCCACGGCTTGTGGCGTCGGCATGCTGGCGGC
>JBAVOL010000032.1:0-43760 GCA_049692035.1 Rhizomicrobium sp. | reverse complement strand
TGGTGTCCTGCGCCTTCGCGTGCAGGATCAAGCGGGTCGAATCCGCCTTCGGGTCGCAGCCCACGATCAGGATGCGATGCCCCATCTGTGACAGCGCCGCCAGCGTGTTTTGCGACGTCGTCGACTTGCCGATGCCGCCCTTTCCGTAAAACGCTATCTGCCTCAATCCACTCATCAATGTCTCCTTCGATTGCCAGACCTGAGCGCCAATTAGCGGGCACCTCGCTTGTGTTCTGGCGCCTTAAAAGCAACCGGCGTGCCAACTAAAGAAATTACGTAACCAATTGAAAATACGTAGTAATATTGGATATTCTAATTCCCGCCCAAGATGTTTTGACCGCGACAGGCCCCCGACAAGCTGTAGGAAACAAAACAACTCCATCCGAACCAACTGCCGGCGTCCGATCCCAGGCACGGATTTTAGGACAGGAATGGATTTTGCTTGCAGGTGGTTCGGGTCAATTCGGAGCTTGGCATGCAGATCGGTGTGGAAAGCGCAAAAGCAGTAGATCGGCGCCGCGTGTTCGTCGTCGATGCCGATGAGGTCACGCGGACCGCTTTGCAGTTCATGCTGCATGACGAGATCGAAACACACGAACTGGGCAGCCTCGAAGAAGCCTATGAGAAAGGCGTGGAATGGCTAAAACCCGATTTGCTGCTGCTCGGCGTATCGTTTCTGAAGCAAGAAGGAGCCGGTCTGATCGGCGTTTTGAAGGATAAATTTCCAAATATACGCGTCCTGATCATCTGCGAGAAGGCTGACGAAGCGATCGCCGTAGAAGGCATCAAGGCGGGCGCCCATGGCGCACTGGTGAAGCCGCTCATGCTCGAAGCCGTACGCAAGAAGGTAGACACGATCCTGGGGCGAAGCGGCGGCGATACGTTGATCCAGATCGGCGGAATCGCCTGACACAAGGAGGCGATGTCGTGGCCGTCGTGATTTTCTACGAAAAGCCGGGCTGCGCGACCAATGCGCGGCAAAAGCGCTTGCTCGCGGCTTCCGGCCATACTGTCGATGCACGCAGCCTCTTGACCGAGTCGTGGACGGCGCAACGGCTTTTGCGCTTTTTCCACGATGTTCCGGTTTCGGCATGGTTCAATCCTGCCTCGCCACGCGTCAAATCCGGCGAGATCGATCCTCGAAAAATCGGAGCAGAAACGGCCCTTGCTCTCATGGTCGCCGATCCCCTCCTGATCAAGCGGCCACTCATCGAAGTGGATAACCAAAGAATCTGCGGCTTCGACGCAGAGCGTATTCGCACGCTGATCGCCCCTAACGAGTCATTGGATCAAGGCGCTCCACAGGGTTGTGCACATCCGAATGACCCGGCTCCGTGCCCGCCGCCGCTGGACGCGCACAAGTCAGCACGATGACCCGGACGGACGCAACGCTCGAACTTCAGCCGGCGGAGTGCGTATTCGCCTATCACGTGCGTACCAAGCATCGCCGCGAGCGCTATGCCGCGGGGCCGGAGACGATCGACTGGACGGCACCGCCCAATCCGTTCCGGGAATTTTCGGGATGCGAAAGGACGCTTCTGCCGCTCAATGCGGTGTCTCTCTCCGCCACGTACGGCGATGTATTTTCCGCCGGCGCCGTCGCACCGCGCGAGCTTTCCCTTCAATCCCTGGGCATGCTGCTCGAACTGTCAATGGCGATCTCGGCCTGGAAGGAATACGGGACCGACCGCTGGGCCGTCAGGTGCAATCCTTCGAGTGGAAACCTGCATCCGACCGAAACCTACGTGCTTGCGCGCGGAATCCGCGGGCTTGGTGACGGGCTTCATCATTACGTCGTCCGCGATCACGCCCTGGAACAAAGATTCAAGGCCGATGGCGAAGAAACGCGTACTTCGGAACTTTGGATCGGATTGTCGTCGGTCCATTGGCGGGAGGCTTGGAAATATGGTGAACGAGCGTTTCGCTATTGTCAGATCGATACAGGCCATGCACTTGGAGCACTGCGCATTGCTGCAGGCGTGCTCGGATGGACGTTGCGTCTCGTCGACGATTGCCGCGGCTCCGCTCTTGCCCGCCTTTTGGGACACGACCGCCATGCAGATTTTTCTGGAGTGGAATACGAGGAAGCCGACCTGTTGTTGAAGGTCGCTCCGTTCGAGGCGGCAGATGCGCCGGTCCGAATGCCGGATCTCGGCAGTGGCGCATGGACGGGACGTGCCAATATGCTCGATCCCCATCCGATGTATCACTGGCCGGTAATCGACGCGGTGGCTGCCGCAACGCGGGACGGCCCGGTGCACAACGAAAATCCGAAACTGTTTCCCCCCCGCTCGTCATCAGGCGTCAGCGCAGAGGCCACCCAACTCATTCTGGGCCGACGCAGTGCTCAACATTTCGACCCGCAATTCGTCATGCCCGCCAGCGATTTCTATCGGATGCTGGATCGTTTGTTGCCCCGCGATTGTGCCCCTTGGGACGTCTGGGCATTCACGCCACGCCTTCATCCGCTGATTTTCGTGCACCGCATCGATGGACTGGACCCGGGCGTTTATATGCTGGTTCGGCGTTCAGGGATGGAAACCGATCTGAAATCAGCCTTCGACCCCGAATTTCTCTGGCACGGGATCAGCGATGCGCCCGCCCATCTTCCGCTTTTCAGGCTTGCTTCGCGCAACTGCCGGAAGATCGCCAAGATGTTGAGTTGCCTTCAGGCCATCGCGGGCGATAGTTGCTTTTCCATGGGCCTGATCGCAGAGTTTTCCAGTGTGATCGGCACAAATCCTTGGCGTTATCGCCAGCTTCATTGGGAGGCGGGTCTTATCGGCCACCTGCTCTATCTCGAAGCCGAAGCATTGGACCTGCGCGGAACGGGCATCGGCTGCTTTTTCGACGATGACGTTCACGACGCCGTCGGGCTCACGGGCTTGGAGTTTCAATCCCTCTACCATTTCACCGTCGGGCGGGCATTGACGGATGACAGGATATCGACGCTTCCGCCCTATTCCGACCGAGAGCGGCACTTCCCGCAGGAGCAACAGTCATGACAACAAGAAAACAGTTCCGACGCATCGGATTCAACGAAGCCAGAGAGCTGATGGAGCAACGCGGCCTGATCATCTTCGATGTGCGCGCCAAGGATGCATTTGACAGTGGTCGCATCGGCGATGCGCATCACCTGACGGTCATCAATGTTTCCCAGTTCATGGCCAAGACACCTAAGGAAAGTCCGGTGTTGATATACTGTTATCACGGCTTTGCCAGCCAGGAATATGCGCAGATTTTCAGCGACTTCGGATTCTTGAACGTCTACAGCCTTGATGGAGGCTTTGAAGCTTGGCAACGGACAGAACAGCCCCCGAACAAGACGATCTTGAGCAAAGCGTTGCAAATTTGGCTTGACGGTCAGGGATTTTCTTCCCTTGGTGCCATCATTGCCAACAACACGACCCCGCTGATGAAGGCTTGCCTTCTGGGCGAGATCGGCCTGGTCAAGGAGCTCATCACCAATGGCGGAAATCTCAACGCGAAAAACGCGGACGGCAATAACGCATTGTGGCTTTCCTGCGTGGGGAACTGCGCGGACGCCATGACCATTTTGATCGACGCAGGAATCGATATCGACAACCTCAACGACAATGGCGCGACCACATTGATGTATGCCGCCTCCAGTGGGAGGGCTTGGGCAGTCGACCGCCTGTTGGCCGCTGGCGCCAATACTGCGTTGGAGACGCTGGACGGCTTTACGGCCCTTGACGTGGCGTCTACGGCCGAGTGCCTGAATTTGCTACGTAAGCCGACGCGAAAGCTCGTAGCTGCAGCGCTAACGGAACCGGTGTGAATCCGCGAATTAGTTGCGTGTGAGGATGACGACCAGTCGCTCCACAAGCTTTCCTTGCTTGAGGTGGCTATCGACGATTTCGTCGATATCCTCGGGCGTGGCGGGACGGTACCAAATGCCTTCCGGATAGACCACCATCAAGGGACCGGCGTTGCAGAAGCCAAGGCATCCTGACGAGGTAAAACCAGTATCGGTGAGCTGCTCCGCCTCCAGGTGTTTTCCCAGACGCTCCCACAACGGTTGAGCTCCTTGCGCGCCGCAGCTGCCGCGCGGATGGTTGGGCGGCCGCTGGGTGAAGCACGCGAATACATGGCGCTTGTAGACCTGGGGGATTTCAAAATCGATATCGCTAACCGCGTTCATTGCGGATGCTCCGTGGAAGGATCGTCACTTCGCAGCCATGACCACGCCTTTGCCGCCGATCAAAGTCTTCAACTCGCCGCTCCGAAACATTTCGCGGACAATGTCGGCGCCGCCGACAAACTCACCTTTGACATAAAGTTGCGGAATGGTCGGCCAATTGGAGAATGCCTTTATGCCTTCACGGATTTCACCATCGGCAAGAACATCGACCCCCTTGAAGGGGACACCCAACTGGGAAAGAATTTGAACGACTGTTCCTGAGAAACCGCATTGCGGCGCTGCTGGCACGCCTTTCATGAAGAGGACGACATCTTGGCTGGCGATGACGCTCTCTATGCGCTGGGCAATTTCCGACGACATGATTAACTCCTTTATAAATCTAACCGGGAACGGATGTTTCGAGCGCTAGCGCGTGCAGAACGCCCCCCATCCGCCCCTTGAGTGCCGCATAGACCATCTGGTGCTGCTGCACCCGGCTCATTCCGGCGAAGGCTTTCGAGCTCACGCGTGCAGCAAAATGATCGCCGTCATCGGCCAAGGCGGCCACGACGACTTGCGCGTCCGGGAATGCCTCCCGGATCAGGCGCTCGATTTCCGTGCCGCTCATGGCCATGGCCGTCACTCCGCTTGTTGCAAACCAATACGCAAAGGTGGTGCCAGTTCTCATCCCCTCAAAAGCCGGATATTTCACATCTGACCGTGCAGGAGCCCAAGCCGGTGTGTCA
Source organism: Rhizomicrobium sp. (assembly GCA_049692035.1). Lineage (GTDB taxonomy): Bacteria > Pseudomonadota > Alphaproteobacteria > Micropepsales > Micropepsaceae > Rhizomicrobium. The sequence goes on along the minus strand of JBAVOL010000032.1, from coordinate 38,873 downwards.
TACGCCCTGTCGGATTTAAGACATCGGCGCGCGGTCGGCATGCACGGTCCGGCTTTTGCTTCTCCGGCAATGCGAAGAGAAGGATCAGCATCGATGATCGTCGAGTTAACGGCAGAACGCGACCCGATTAATTTCGGCGATGTTCCCGAAGCAATCAACGCATTGCTGCAGAAAGGCGTTGTCGCCTATCGTAGCGATCGCGCCAAGGCCGATCATCTATTTCGGCAGGCACTTGCGGCAGCACCCGAACAGCTTGCGACTTATTTCTGCCTCTACAAGATCCACACCTATCAGGGCAGTCTCGACGAAGCACGCACTATAGCCGAGCAGGGGTTGCGTGAAGCCGCGCGCCAGGCCGGATGGAACGCCGATTGGCGAGATTGGCAAACGCAATATCCAATACCCGATGGGCCCGTACGGTTCGCGCTTTATACCTTGAAGGCACTCGCCTTCATTCATTTGCGCAGAGACGAGCGCAGCGATGCGGATGCCCTTCTTGAAAAATTGGCCGAACTGGACCCGGCTGGCGTCGTTGGCTGGCCAGTCGTGGCTGCACTGGCCGAAGGTGCCGGCTGACTTCCGCGGGTTTGTGCACGGTTTTGTACGGAATACGACAGGCCCGCAACGATTAAGGAGTGGTCGGCAACGTATAGCCCGAGCGAGGATGCGCATTGTAGTAATCCACCCGCTCCGGCCAGCCGTTTTCGGCGAGGAACTGGAATTGTGTCACTTTAACCGGCGCACCTTCGGAACAGGACACTTCTGCAAACTTGATGTCGCGCTTTCCCGGACCCGCCGAGAAATCCGCTACTACCGTACCGTCTGCCGTGTAGGCCCTTGCAAAGCCGGGCGTGCCGACATGGAGAGCCAGCACAGGATTTTCGACGAATGCAGGACTTTCAAGCCCCGCCGATTCCGGACCGAAAGCGGGCGAGGCGAAGGTGAAATTCGCCAGAATGCTACTGCGATCAACAGGCAAATCCGGCGAAGACGGGCGCGCCACCGAATAGACCTTCAGCGTGCCGCCAGCGAGCAGTTCCTTGATTTCGTCCGCCGTCTTGTCGGCGAAGAGCAATGCAACATTCATAACAAATCCTCGAGCTCGATAATTTCACCTTCATCGGTCATCAAATTCCATGCCAGCGGCGCCGTTGCGACAATCTGGCAGATGCGTCCGCGCGCGAATCTTGCATGGCCGAGGTTAGAATATAATGGTTGATGATTTGACGAAATGCTGGACACGGCAATCATAGGTGGTGGCGTTTGCGGCCTTGCTCTGGCGCGGAGTTTGGCGAAAGACGGGCGCAGCTTTGCGCTTTATGAAGCGCGTCAGCGTTTGGGCGGACGGGTTTTGACCGTGGCATGCGCGAAAACGGGATTGCGCGTTGACCTGGGTCCTACCTGGTTCTGGCCTGAAACACAGCCCGTCATAACGCAGCTTATCGGCGAACTCGGTCTTGTCGATTTCCCACAATATGACGAGGGTGCAGTTCTGGTTCTGCGCGATCCGAACAAGAAGCCCGAGACGAGCGCTGCCGAGGGAATCCATAGCGGCGCGCGCCGGCTTGATAATGGCATGGCCGGTCTGGTCGAGGCGCTGGCAAAGGATGTACCGGAGGCGAGTATCCACCTCGATCACGTTTTGGTCTGTGTCGAGGATCGCGGCGATCATGTTGTCTTGAACCTGAATTGCGGACAAAGCACGGTCTTCGTCAGAGCAAAACGAGCGGTGCTTGCCGTTCCGCCCCGTCTTCTGGCCGAGCAAATTCGCTTTACGCCGGCATTGGACTCCGTGCTGGTTGACGCGATGCGCGAAACACCGACCTGGATGGCGGCGCAGGCCAAAGCCGTCATCACCTATGAGCGCGCCTCATGGCGCGACAACGGCTATTCGGGAGGCGCGTTCGTCACGCATGAGCAGGCCGTGCTCGGAGAAATCTTCGATGCCTGCGACGCCGCAGGTGTAAAACCTGCACTGGGCGGGTTCCTCAGCCTGTCGCCCGAGTTGCGCGAAAGCTTCGCCACGGGACTGCCCCTGCTGATGGGCAACCAGATGGGTCAGCTCTTCGGCCACGCGCTGGAAGGTTGCGAGCAACATTACAAAGACTGGGCGACGGAAATTTTCACCTGTGCCTCGCTCGACCGCGAGCCGCCAGACCGGCATCCCGAATTCTGCAATCCCATGTTGCGGCAACCGTTATGGAGCGGCAGGCTCTTGCTCGGAACCGCGGAAACCGCAAGCTATGCTGGCGGCTACCTCGAGGGCGCTCTTGACGCGGCACGGCGGATCAAACGAGACCTCGATTACGCCCTGGCGCTGGAGACGAATGCAGGCAGGTCCAACCGGGCGACTGGTGCGGTGTCCGACACTAATGCCGCAAGCCTCGCACAATTCGGCGACTGGGTGGCGCTGCAAGCCAAACCCGCATTCGAGAGCTATCGGCATCGCCTGAATCACGCGTTGGCGCAGCAACAAAAGGAACAGCTGACGCAGCGTGCGATGCTGGGCGCGGCCGAGGAAGTCTACAGCAGTGCCCTGGCCAAGCTCGAAGCCCTGCCCTTCGACACAACAGGCGTTGCGATCGAACGCGGGCGCTCCGCCCTGACTCCCGAAATTCAGGCGCCCTTCCACGGATTCCTGCCGGCGCTGCTCGAAGACGTCACCTCCTACAATCGTAGCTCCTGTGCCCTGTCCAATTTCCCCGACGAGCATCATCTCCCTGCCGACTATGTTCAGGTGATTTTGCGAGACATCGCCGCCGCCTGGCGTGAATTTTCTCTTTCCGCCAATGCGATGCTGGTGGCAAAAGCAGATCCATCGGCACCAAGAGGGAGGGCGACATGACGCAACCACTTTCCTACGCGATCTGTTCGCTGACCGATGTACCGAGCCAGAAGGCAAGGGGGTTCCAGCTCCTGCGCATCGCGGAAGACGGCACACAACAGCCTTGGTATATCGTCGTCGTGCGCTGGGGAAAGCAGGTTTTCGGCTATGTCAACAAATGTCCCCACAACGGCACAAATCTCGATTGGGAGCGCAATCAGTTTCTGGATTCCAATGGTATTCGCCTGATGTGCGGCAAGCATGGCGCGTTGTTCGAGCTCGGCACCGGCTTGTGCGTCGAAGGTCCGTGCAAGGGTCGTAGCCTTCGGCCGGTCGCCCTATGCGTTCTCGATGGCGACATTTGCGTCACCGGCGTGACGCTGGTCGAAGAAGAGGAAGAAATCCACGCCGAAGCGGAGGATTTCGGCGCGTGACGGTTTTCATTTTCTCGCTGTTCAGACCGGACGGTTTTCGTTGCGGTTCTTCACCGGCCCCATCAGCGCAAGACCCTGCTCATAGCTGATGGTTTCAAAATCGGCTTTGAATTCAAGCGCGACATCCATCACGTAGTCCAGCTTTCCCGCCGTATCGAGCTTCTTGATATCGTTCTTGTCGACGCCGGTCAGATCGAGCATTTCCTTCCACACCGTAGATTCGTCGCAAGGCAGGATCGTAAAAACGCTTCCCGCCAGCGGCACCCGGTACTTCGCGAGCAGGTCTATATTGTTGCAGAATAGGAAATATTTCCCGTCAGCGCCGAGCGAATCACCAAGCACTTCGGCTAGCGGCTTTAAATACTCGAAAGTGTGCAGATAACCGGCGAGGACCGGTATCGTTTTTGCGCCATCTTCGACCACCGTCAGAACCTGTTCGGCCGAATATTCCGGCGGACGCTTTTCGTCCGCCACATTAGCCTGAAACTTGAGCGCGATGTCGCCGCGAAATCCAAAACGCTTTGGCTTCGTCGTCGGCCCTTTCAATACGGCATTGAGCAGGCGTCCTTCGTTCGCGAGCCGGCCTAGAGCCGTATTTTCGATGCTTGTCATATGTGAAACCTATCCTACTCGATACCTTGTTCACGCGCTTTCCACATGGCCGCAATCCGGAAACGTTCGTTCATCGCAGCGGGACTGGCGAGAACCTCCGCCTCCGCCTCCTTCAAGGCCTTTGTCACGATCCCGGCTTCTTCCGCCGTGAGCGTCACACGACCCGCCATATGGGTGGCTTCGGGCGCTGCCGCGTGAATGGCGCGGCCGTTGGGATGCGCCCTGACTTCGATAAGTTCAAACGCCTCAAGCTGGCCGTCCAGGCAGATGGCCAGTCCGACGACCTCGAGCTTGCGGCCGTCTTGAGTCGTTTTCACCAGCGTCCTTGCCATGCTGATACTCCACCCGGATCAAGCCGCTACGACTTGCGCCTTTATCGCGTCAAGCCTTCCAGGCTCGATGCTGAAGAAAATGCGTCCGCCGGCCAAGGTCCGATAGGTATCGCCAGCCTTTTCGTTGAGACAATTGAACCATTCCTGCGGAGTCAGGTTGGCAGGCCGCTCGCCAATTTCCACCACGGTACCGTTGGGTGCAAAACGACCGTGAATTTGAATGAACCCCGCGCTGTTTAATCCTGCACTGGCGCCCATTCCCCCCGCTGTTGCTCTGTCCTTATTGGCCGCAAATGGTTCGTTACTCATCATCGCCTCCATTACAGCCCGGAGCCGAAACCGAGCAATTCCACCTTGATATTTTCCGTACCCAGCACTTTCGTCTGGCAGGCCAGCCGCGATTTGGAGCCGACGCCAACGATGGCATCGAGCTTCTCATTCTCTTCGCGCGCGATTTTGGAAACACCCTTGCGCCCTTCATGCACGAAAATGTGGCAGGTTCCGCACTGCGCCTTGCCGTCGCATTTATGCTGGATCGTCTCGTCTGCCGCGAGAATGGCAGCGAGTATTGTTGTACCCTCGACCACTTCAATGCTCTTGCCCGACGGAATAATGGTAAGTAATGACATGACGTGCTCCTGCTCTACTTTCTTGGTGTTTTGCTGTTAATAGATGGCGGCTCCCGCCCCCACATTGATCGATGCATCCTTCATCGTCGCCACCGTGAAGGCAATCTGATCTTCGCTGAGATGGGTATGAAACGGTAGCGCCACAGCGCGGTCGGCAACCTTTTCAGTCACGAAGAAATCACCGCGGCGATAACCGAGGTCGAAATAATAGCGTTGCAGATGCAAGGGATTGCAGTAGGGCGCGGATTCGATCTGTTCTACGCGCAAATCTTCGATGATCGCGTCGCGGCTCGAACGCGAGAAACGCGTGCCTAGATGGACAAGGTACAGGAGCCAATGCACTTCGGTCACTTCGGGTGCAATATAGGGATCTTTGATGCCCTCGAACGACTGCACATGCTTGAAATACAGATGTTCTGTCAGCTTGCGGCGTTCGAGAATTTCATCCAGCCGTTTCAGCTGTGCAAGACCCAATGCCGCCGAAAGTTCGCTCAGCCCGGCCTGATAGGGCGGCGTCGCACTGATGACGACGGAGGCACGCTCCTGGAGTCGATGCGAGCGGTGACGGCGCAGAGCCACCGCAATGTCCACGTCGTCCGTCACGACCATGCCGCCTTCACCGCAGGTCAACGCCAGCGGCTGGGAAAAGTCGAATACGGCACAATCGCCGAAGGTTCCAACCAATCCACCCTGGTAACGCGAGCCGATGGCTTCGGTGGAATCCTCGATAAGGATAAGGCCGTGTTTCTTCGCCAGGGCGCGCAGCGCAGACCACGGCGCAGGGTGCCCGTTATTGTTGCAGGCCACTATCGCCCGCGTACGGGGCGTGATCGCAGCTTCTATCTTTTCGGGATTGATTGTGCCTGCCCAATAATCGATATCGGCGAAGACCGGCCTTGCGCCCAAAAGCGCAATCGCATGGGCCGTTTCGCGGAACGAATAGGGTGAGGCGATAACTTCCACGCCCGGCCCGATGCCATAAGAAGCCAGGGTGATGGCGAGCCCCAGTGTGCCACTGCCGACAGCAACGGCGTATTTGCGGCCAAGATAGGCGGCAAATGCAGCCTCGAATGCCTCCGTTACGGGGCCATGACCCGACAGGTTTGGCGACTTTAGCACCTCGCCCACCGCGTCGATCTCCACCATTGTGATGTCGGGATCGGACAGCGCAATCGATGCTTCCTCGTATTCCTCCACCGCGTCTTCGATCAGAACCTGATTCATGTCCCGATCTTTCTTTGAGCCAGCACAAGGCCAGTGGCCCGCGAAGGATCCAAGGTCAAAGTTGCGCAATGATCGACCGTGTCCACCAAATGCAATTCAAAGCGATCATAAACGGCAAAAGGCGTCTCCGTGACATCGCTGGCATCGCATCGCGTCAGAGACAGCGATGGGAACCGGCGGCGCAATTCGGCTACCACGCCCGCGTCAGACGCGGATGCCGCAAGCAGGCCTTGAATTTCTGTCAGGTCGTCCACGCTTAAGGGCATGACAATCCGCTCTTTGTTCGATAGCCGACAGCATGCAAGTTCATTGCCAGAACCGGCGGTCCTTATCCGCATTCAGACGTTCCAGGAGTTCGACCAAGCGGGTGAAGGACCCGTCCAGGTGCCACTCCCCGCGCGCATGTTCCTTCCAATAAAGGTACCAGCCGGGTGGATCTACGCGATAAAGAAGAAGGGCCACGTCGATGACGCCACCTTCCGGGTCAATGTTGCGCGAACGGCAAGGGCTTTCGATGCGGTAGCCGCCGGCAGTAGCGATGACATGCGGGGAGACATAGCGGTACCGTTTGCGGGCCTGGAGTGTCTTTTCGATGCGGCGCCTGTCGAAATCATTGGGGTGCGGAAAACCGGCCGGCGGCGCAACCTGCGCCAATGTGACTTCCGCGGCTTTGACGTTCGGGCACGGCAAAACCCGGCCTTCGCCCGAGAGGATCGGGATCGTCATTGCTCACCCATTCATCCTGCAGAAAATTCCGACCATGCAATGGCAAGAGCTGTGCCACATGTCAGCACATTGATAATACACGTATTTTCTATTCTTCGCTGTTGCGTTCGCGACGTGTGTAGGCTTTACGACAAGCCGGTTTGCATGCCCTGCCGACGGGGCGCCTAGGGCGCCGGCGGGCCGTCAAGTGCAATCCCCCGAAAGATGGCGCAACGTTTGAACACTGGTAGGGAAGGCTGGACCTTCTTGTGATGGCAGTATTTGGCGGCGAGCTTCGCCAGCCCCTTGATGTCGCGGCCGCTTGCAGCGGGGAAAGCCTCCACCAGTTCGTCGATAAGCGCCGTATCGATGTCGAGTGCAAACTGCCCACTCATGACCGCCCAAATTTTACGGCGCGCGATGCTGTCCGGCGGATAGAACTTGATCAGGGCGATACAACGCGACACGATCGCCTCGTCAATATCGTCGATGCGGTTGGTGGTGAGAAATAACAACCCGTTGAAATATTCCAAAACCCGCAGGAAAACGCCAACCACGGCATTCATGGTGATGTCGTCGTCGCGGCGCTTGATATAGACATCCGCCTCGTCGATCAGCATGACGGCACCCCAGCGCTGCGCGCGCATCAACGCATCCTTCAGCGCAACTTCCATCGCCGCCACACTTAGTCCGAGCTGGCCGGAATGCACGCGGTAGAGCGGCCTCTTGATAATCTCGGAATAGACTTCGGCGGTTAAGGTTTTCCCGACCCCAGGTGGGCCCGCGCACAATACGGTCGTGCCGCCGGATTTTCCGGCGACAATATCGTCCATCAATACGTCCATTTCCGCGGTCAGGATGTCGATGAGATCTGTCTGCTCCTCCGGCAGGATCAGTTTTCGTTTCAAATCCGGCTGATAGATATAGGGTGTCATATCGTCGGCATGAACCCACACATAGTGATGCAACTCGAGATGGAACATCAGCATGTAGGGATGCACGGGAATCCTGCAGAACAAGCCCTTCGGAATGGCGGCCTGGGATTTCTCTACTTCGTCTTCGGCATCATAGAGGTTACTCTTGGCGGCTTTTCGCAAATATTGGCCGAGGATGTCGCCCGTCACCTCCAGCGTCAGCGTGCGCGCCGCCAAAATACTCTCGTCGTTGACAAGCCGAGCTGCGCCGCCGCCCGAAGAGAGGACGACGACGTCCTTGCGCGACCAGTCGGTATCGCGATGAGAGGAATTCGGGTCCTCCGCGAAGAAGCCGGTGCCTTTGCCGGAAAATCGGCTTCCATACTGGGCACGCCATAAAAAATACCGTTCTTCCGTCTCGTCATAGGCAGCGATGAGTTCCGGTGTTTCCTTCAAGAAACCTTTGGACGCGAATATCTCGGCTACTGTTTTCCCAATTATATCGCCCGCGGAGATCCTGAGCGTTGCCGTTGTAATCGCCCCTTTGGCATTGGCTTTCAACTCAATGAACACACGTCCGGTTTCGTCATTTGCCGGCGGCGTGTAATCGAGCCTTGTGACGACATAAGGCAGAGGGCGGCTCGCGACGCCGGCCGTAAACATCCAGCCGCGGATTGCGTCTGTCGTCAGATAACGTGCGATCGCAGGGACAATTTTTTCGAGTCCCTCTGCCGAAAATCTCGCGCCTTTATCGTTCAGAGCCCTCTGCAGCGTAGCAATCTGCGCGGAGCGTGTGTGCATGTGTGGTCCGGCTTCGCGATAGAGCTCTTTCAGGAAGGTCAGCTCTTTGTTCGAAAGCTGGCTGAATCCCACTTCGACCCTGTCGCCGAACCGAAGCTGTTCCTTGAACGGCACCAAATCCGGGAATTCCGCCGCCATCGCTTCGATATAGGGTCGTTCGATCTGAAGCTTCATCGTCATTTTCCGGGTCCAGAATATAGCGGCATTCCGATCCGCACGACTTGGATGGCAATCCGCGACTTGGATGCCGATCCGCACGACTTGCACGGTTTGCGCCAGCCCCTCCCCTAACCCTATCGGACCGGCTGGCACAAAACTTGATTCTTGAATGGAGATGTCTAGTTCCCGACATGGAGACGAAGTCGACATGAGTTCTGAAACCTTCGAAGCGCTGGTGAGCACAGAATGGCTGGCGGAACATCTCGGGGATCCCGACTTGCGCATTCTCGACTGCACTTGGCACCATGTAAGCGCCAAACTTGACGGCCGGACCCAGTATCGCGGCCGCCATCTGCCCGGATCGGTACATTTCGATATCGATCATGTGGCGGACAAGTCAAATCCGCTGCCGCATATGCTTCCCAAACAATCCGAATTCGCCAATAAAGTCGGACTGCTCGGCGTCGGTGACGGCGATCGCGTTGTGGTCTATGACCGCTTATGTGGAGGATCGGCCGCAGCGCGGGCGTGGTGGATGTTTCGCGTATTTGGCTACGACAAAGTCGCGATGCTGGACGGAGGCTACGGCAAATGGACCAGGGAGAAACTCCCCACGGAGATGTCGGCCGTTCGCCCTGAACCACGAAGCTTCACCGCCGCATTCACGCCCTCCCTTGTCCGCAATTTGAACGAGATGAAAGCCAATCTGACGACAGGCGCAGAGCAAGTGATCGATGCCCGCGGACCCGCCAAGTTCAATGGAACGCAGGAAGATGTCTTCCCGTATAAGAAGCTTGGGCACATTCCGAATGCCGTCAATATTCCGTGGGGAGATCTCATTCACCCCGAGACCGGCGCCTTCCTTACGCCTGATGCGTTGGGAGTGCGTATTGCATCCGCCGGAATTGATCTTCGGCGCCCGATCACGACAACCTGCGCCTCTGGCATTACTTCCTGTGTGACGGCACTCGGGCTGTACGTGCTCGGTCATAGAACGGCAGCGGTTTACGACGGCTCTTGGGCCGAATGGAGTCTTGCAGAGGATACACCGGCAGAAGCCGCCCAGGCGGCCTGAGAAAGGATTTTCATGACCGACGCACAAGGGCAACTCGCGCTTATCGCCGAGGGGAACGAATACGCGCTTTTGTCCAGCGACGGCGGAACCACCTTTGTACTGCGATCCAAAACCGATCACTTATCGGCGCATTTGCAAGGCGACGACGCTGCACGATTTCAGGCGGATTATGCTGTGGTAAGAAATCAATTTCCTGCCGGGCAAACCGATCAAATACTTGCCCAGCTTTGGGATCAAGGCGGGTATGGCTGGCTTGCCGTTGCGGACGCGGTATAAAGTCATTCGTCCATATTGGGGACGAGGATGACCTCGGCAGGCGCGCCATGCCCCTGCCTCTCGACAAAGTCGAGTGCGCTAACGCGCGACAATCCCCCGTCACTCTCCATCAATACCACCGCGTCCTTGGGAAGTTTGACGAGCGCTTCGAGCAACTGCATGACCGTCATTGTTGCAACTCACAGCGCCGAAAGCGTGCGCGGGCCCTTGAGCACCGGATAATTGCTCCGCAGGATACTCTCGATCTTCTTGCACATATCTTTGTCCTGAGACCCGCCAGGGCCGACGAAATCCGTTCCCCGATCCCAGATTTCAAAGAAACAGTGCAGCGCATCTTCATAGGCCGTGTCGGGCACTGTGGTCAGATCGTTCAATCGAACGATCCCGTCGGCAGTGACTTCGAGACGCCAGCTGCGGTCATCCTCAACGGAGCCAAGCAGCGCGCTTACCTCTGTCGCAGACCATTCCTTCTTGAGATCGAACGCCATGTTTATCCCTGTAGCACCAGCGCAGACATTCCCGACATGCCGCGCCGTCAGATACCTTGAAACGCAGATTGACCCGATATTTGCATGAAGCGTGCCGACCGCCGCCCTGCAACGCGAGATTGCCATATGCCCGCCATGAAGCTCTATATGACGCCCGGTTCGTGCTCGACCGGCATCCATGTCATCCTCGAAGAACTCGAAGAAGTTTTCGAAGTTTATGTCGTGAACCTGCTGGCCGGAGACCATTTCAAGCCGGAATACGTCGCGATCAATCCAAAATCGACAATTCCAGCCCTGGTGCGCGCCGATGGCAGCGTTCTGACCGAAATTCCGGCCATCGCCTATTGGCTTGCACGCACCCACCCGCGCGCCAAGCTGTGGCCCGCGGACGCCGAAGGAGAAACACGTGCGCTCGAATCCATGGCCTACGTTGCCGGTACGATCCACGGGCAGGGCTTCGCCCGCATCTTCGCCGCCAATACTTTCGTCCGAAATCCCGCCGATCATGGAGACATACAACAGCTCGGACGCAGCATCGTCGAAAAGGGTTTTGCGATCCTGAACGACGCTCTGCCGGCAGAAGGCTATGTGGCGGGCAATTTCTCAGTCGCCGATCCAATACTCTTTTACGTCGAATTTTGGGCCGACAAGACGAATATTGCGTTGCCCGCAGGCCTTACCGCTCATTATCGGCGCATGCTGGCGCGCCCGGCAGTGCAACGTGTACTGCGCGAGGAAGGTTATGATCCGGCAAAGTTAGGGACGCCAAGCTCATGACGAGTACCGAACAACACCTGGTCCGCTTCGAGCCTGGTGCTGCAGCATCCTCCTCGCTGCGTGATTCTTGCATGGAACAAGGCGAAGTTGGGGGCCGCGGAATTGAACCCGGCCCCTGAGAGCGGAGAAAAGACTATGGCCGAGATGTTCGTCGTCGAAGAACGCAATCAAGACGACATGTCGCGCAAAGCGGGCTGTTACCTCTATGCCGACACAAAACTCTGGCTGGACGGCAATGTCGTGCACCGGGGCGATGGCCCGGCCGTCATCTTCCCGGACGGCGTCGAGCGCTGGTACATCCGCGGCAAAGAATTGACCCGCGACGTGAAGACATTCTTCTTCCAGAATAAGTGGCCGTTACAACGCGGGCTCGATACACCCGAAAAGACGGCTCTGTTCCAGGCTCATTTTTTGACGTGATCACTTGAACAATCTTCGCGCTAATGTTGCCACGCGCTCGCCGAAGTCTGTCATCCGTCCGCAATTGCGCGAATGGGCGTCGTAATTCTGGCGCATAGCGGTGTTCCGCAATAGAGTCCGCCATGTTCGCTGAGGCCTGCGATTAGAGAAAATTGAAGGACGGAAATTGCGACGTGGCGACCGTCAACCGCGCCTGATCATGTCGCAGCTTAACCATCAAGCATCAAACCCACCGCCAAAAGCCTCAACGACTGCCGGATGCAGCAATTCAGCGTTGCGGATATTGAGGCCGCCGAACAACCCTTTGTCGTCGGCAATTGCGCGCTCCACACCCTTGTCTGCCAAAGCTTCGATGTAAGGCGCGGTTGCCGAAGACAGGGCAAATGTCGATGTGTGCGGAACCGCCCCGGGCATGTTGGCCACACAATAGTGAACGATACCGTCTACGTCGAAAGTCGGATCGGCATGGGTCGTGGGACGGCTCGTCTCAAAACATCCGCCTTGATCAATGGAAACATCGACAAGAACAGAACCCTTCTTCATCTGTGCAAGATCTTCCCGGCGGACGAGCTTGGGCGCCGAGCCTCCGGGAATGAGCACGGTGCCGATCACCAGATCGGCGTCGACCAATGAATGGATAATCGCGGGGCGTGTCGAGAATACAGTTTTCACCCGACCGCCAAATTCGGTATCAAGCTCTGCCAGGATCGGGAGCGAAATATCGAAGAGCGTGACATCCGCCCGGTGCCCGACCGCAATTTCGGCCGCGTGGCGGCCAGCGACACCGCCGCCGAGAATGACAATCTTTGCCGGTGGCACACCCGGCACCCCACCGAGCAGAATTCCGCGTCCGCCCTGCGGGCGTAACAAGCACATCGCGCCGACATCAACCGCCATGCGCCCGGCCACCTGGCTCATAGGGGCCAATAGCGGCAGGCAGCCATTTTGGTCCGTGACGGTTTCGTATGCGATGGCGGTGCAACCTGATTTCATCAGGCCCAGTGTCAATGCCCGATTCGCCGCCAAATGGAGATAGGTGAAGAGGATGTGGTGCGGCGCCAACCGCTCGATCTCTTCGACCTGGGGCTCTTTGACTTTGACGATCAAATTGGCGCGTTCGAATACCTCATCGGCGCTTGATGCGATGGCAGCGCCTGCGGCGACATAGTCCGGATCGACAATTCCAGCACCCAGCCCTGCGCCGGCTTCAACAATGACCTCATGTCCCTTATCTACCAATCTTTGGACAATACCGGGCACGAGGCCGACGCGGAATTCAAGCGTCTTGATCTCTTTTGGCACGCCAACGCGCATTGAACATCCCCACTAACAGCAAGCACTCTCTAGAGTGGAGAAATTTCTTCTTCCAGACACCCGACAACGAGCTTGTCGCCGAATTCGACCAGATAGACCGGCATATTGGCCTCGGTATGGGTCCCGACCTGAACGATTTCCCCAACATCGCCGGTGCCGACAAGCAGACCTTCCGCCGGCGCATCGGGAAAGGAGCCATCATTGTTGAGGTCGATCAAGGCGCGCACGCGCTGACCCCACTGATATTTCGGCTGTCTCGGTTCTTTCGGCAAATTCGCTTGGGTCACGATTTTGTCGCTCCAGGCAGAGGAAGATCAACGTCTGCATCGCGCGAAACCACCGGTTCCAACTCCTTGCGCTTCATGCCAACACGAGTACCGCTTTCCGTGAATTCGACGCCGTAAATGTAGTATTGCTGAAGAAAGGTTCCGATACTGGTCACATAGCCGATTTCGCCCTTCTTGGCGAGTTGTTCACCGATTTCCTTGCCGGCATAGGTACCGTCATTGCGGATGATCCTCTTGGCTCTCACCTTCTCGCCGAAGTTGAAATAAGGGGGTTCACTGATCTCGACGATGGCCGGATCTTCACGATTGATATCGCCCATATCGCTTTCTCCTTTAGCAAATGGAATGGGTCTTTGTCGTCCCGCAGCGTTGCCACGCAAGCTCGCGCACCATCAGGTCGCTGTCATCAAGAAAATTTGAAAGCTCGCCGACACCGATCCTGTTGGCGACTTCGTAGCGGACGCGCCAATCCGGGTCCTGTTTGAGATGCCCGAGCAAGCTGACTGGCAATCGCTGGGCTACTTCTAACCGTACCAGTGGGTCGTCATCCTTTGCCATTGCAAACAGCCAGTCGTGGCCGATGCGACGGGCAACGACGCGGCGGACCTCGACCTCTTCGTCGTGTCTCAACCGGGGCAGCAGGGCAAGCCCGATGCGGCGCGCGATCACCAGCCGAACATAGTAGTCCGGATCGCCTATCATCTGGATGAGGTCGGCATCGCCGAGCTGTTGCGCCACACGAATGCGCACCTCGCGGTGGGGATCGGTCCTCAGATGCAGGAGATATTTCTTCGGCAGCCGCCGTACGGCATTCCAGCGCACTGCCTCTTCGGTATCCCTCAGCAGGGGAAGCAAAAGGAAGACGTCTGCATGCTTCGCCGCAATCGCCCGGACTTCGAAATGCGGGTGTTCGATATAGAGATTCGACAGTTCCGGGTTCCAATTGAAGAAACGATCGATGCGCCGCGCATAGCGATCATGGACACAAGCACGTTTCAGGCTGCACTTACCGCTCAACAACAATTCCCCATGCCGACACGATGCGCAGTCGATATCATTGCCCTGCCAATCCTTCGCTTCGTCGATATCGTTGCCCGGGTCAGTCGTCATCATCCTGCCCCGCGCGCTCGAGAATGCCGAGCAAGACCTTGGCGCCGACCTTGTCCGTCGGGTCGAGTTCCAACAATTTCGTGATCGCTTGCCTTCCCTCTTCCAACGCGCCGAGCCGCATCTGCAAATAGGCATAGCCTTTGAGCGTGAAGAGGTAGAAGCGCGGCCATAGGGCGTCCCAGCTGCCAAATTCGGCGTCGCGCGGCGCAACAAGGCGCCAGTCTCCGGCAAAGTTATTTTCGCGCGCCGCTTTTTTCAGGCAGATATTCGCGATACCCAACGCCTCGGCAAGGCGACCCTTATAGAAATAGAACCGGTAAAGCCCGATCAGCACGGCGGCGTGTTCGGGCGCGAGGGCGTGCGCCTCATGCAAATGAGCTTCGGCGACATTATCGAGGTGATAGGAAAGGCTCGCCTCATAGAGGTGGTATTCGGCCTCTGCCGGAAGTCCACCTCCCATAACGGCATGACCGAGCAGCGCATCCTCAACGGGCCGCTCGCTCTGTTCCTCATACCGTGCCGCCGCCGACATAGGCCTCAGCCCCAAGTGCTAATGCGAGCTGCAGCTCTTCGCCTTCGGATCGCGGAACACCAGACCGGTCTGGGACGTGGTTTCCGCGAAGTCGATCGTCACGCCATCGAGCAGAATTCTGCTTTCGGCGGGAAGAAACAGCTTTATGCCGTTGCGGTCGACCACCGCCTCGCCCGGCTCAGGCGCAGGTTTCACGCTGATATCTGCGGCAAGACCAGAACAGCCGCCAGGCGTCACGGCCAAGCGAAAGCCGCTACCGGGCCCACCGTCTATGCGCAGCATCATGCGGATAAACTTCTCTGCTGCCGGCGTGATCTCGAAACTCATGCATTCCCCCTAATTATTCTGCTGCCTGATAGCGTGGTAACGAGTGGTCGATGACACAGGTATTATCCACCGGACACACTGCTGCGCATTGCGGAGCGTCAAAATGGCCGATGCATTCCGTGCATTTCTTCGGGTTGATCACAAAGGTCCCGCCTTTTTCAGAAATGGCCACATTGGGACATTCCGCCTCGCAGGCGCTGCAGTTTGTACATTGCGAAGCTATAATCTTCAACGGCATCAGTTGCTCCTGTAACCGATCATCTATCGAGTGAAAGAAGACACGCGGGAGAGTCCCGACGAAATAGCTGTCCTGTTGGGATGCTTGCCATTCGTCGCGGACTCATCCGTGCATGTTTCTCCAACAGCCTCCGCTTACGCGGCCGCCGCAATCAGCGCTCCTTGACGAATTTCGGCATCGCCGCGCGCGACATGCGCGATCTCACCGCTCTTCACCCTGTCAAGGTAGTTCTTGAACCAGATGATCGCCGACTTTTCGATGAACTCGTGAGCATACTGGTCGACAGGATCAATACCTGCCTTGAGCAGATCGCTTTTCGGACACCCGCCGATCTTGGCCACGAACACGGCGTGGCAGTCATTGATCGCGCGAATGACGGTTTCGAGACTGTCTTCGTCGCCAAAGCCACCCTGGCAATAGAGATCGACGCGGCGATGACCGACGAATTTTGCGCCTGCAGTGGAAAGTTCATAAACCTGGAATTCCTTGGCATGGCCAAAATGTTCGTTGATGAGCCCCGACCCTTTGGTCGCTACCGCAACGAGAAGCTTGATGTCGCTCATTTCGCCAGCCAGTGTCTCAAGTTCTTCCTGCTTTGCTGCGACCTTCGCCTGACGCTCCTCTTCGACATGCGCCTGATAGGCCTTCCGCGAATCGAGATCGTAATTGACTTCCATCGCC
This sequence comes from Rhizomicrobium sp., assembly GCA_049692035.1. Taxonomy (GTDB): domain Bacteria; phylum Pseudomonadota; class Alphaproteobacteria; order Micropepsales; family Micropepsaceae; genus Rhizomicrobium. Next base: position 22,714 of record JBAVOL010000032.1, on the reverse strand, counting down.
ATGATCTTGTCGGTGGTGAACTCGGCACTACGGTCTTCGCCCAGAAGACCGACGGCGTCCGCACGGCACTGCCGGCAATGGCGCATCATGTTCATCTCGCCTTCGCAGGAATCCTGCAGCGCCTTCAGTTCCTGCGCCGTCGGCCCACGCTGTCCGGTCAGGCCGAACACCGTGCCGTGTTCGGGAGCGGAAATCAGCGGCATGATGTTGTGGAGGAAGGCGCCGCGCGACTTTACCGCCTTGTTGACCTCCACGAGATGCTTGTCGTTGACGCCCGGGATCATCACCGAATTGACTTTGCAGAGAATGCCGCGCTCGGTCAGCATTTCGAGCCCTTGAAGCTGACGGTCCGTAAGAATCTTTGCGGCCTCGTAACCGGTGTAACGGTGATGCTTGTAGAACACCCAGGGATAAATCTTGGCGCCCACTTCAGGATCGACCATGTTGATCGTGATCGTGACGTGGTCCACATTAAAACCTGCGATCGTGTCGACATGATCGGGCAACGCCAATCCGTTGGTCGACAGACAAAGTTTGATGTCGGGCGCGGTTTTCGCAATCAGCTCGAAAGTCTTGAAGGTCTTTTCCGGATTGGCGAGCGGATCGCCGGGGCCCGCGATACCAAGCACCGTCATTTGCGGAATTGTCGAGGCGACGGCCAAGACCTTTTTGGCGGCCTGCTCCGGCGTAAGCTTTTCGCTGACCACGCCCGGACGTGATTCATTGGCGCAGTCATATTTGCGATTGCAATAATTGCATTGAATGTTGCAGGCGGGCGCAACCGCCACATGCATACGGGCATAGTGGTGATGGGCCTCTTCGCTATAACAGGGGTGGTTCTTGACTTTCTCCCATATCTCGGTCGGCAGATCGCCTTGCCCTGCAGCCGAGCCGCAGCTGGCCTTGCCGCTGCCGCCGCTGGTGCCGCAACCCTTGTGCTCAGCTTGTTCCTGCATCACTTTTTCGAGGGTTTCAGGGTTCACATGGCCCTTGCTCAAAGATTCGTGCTCTGCTGTCTGTTGCATTCGTCCGCTCCTTTGCCGCCCGCAAATCATCTGCGATTGGGGAAGCAATGAGCAACTCGCGTGCCACCAGAAATGCCTAAAAATATCGCGTATTTTCAATAGGTTAAAAGAATCCTACCGGTGTCGCTTTCATAACATCCGACACCATAGCTTTGTCGGTGTTTGGAAGGTGACAGCGGCTAAAGCCCGGGCACCTGGGCGGATTGAAGCAAAAGTTCCGCCGCGCGTGCCAGCGGCATGACGATCGGCCTAATGTCTTGTGCCGCCAAAAAGCGGATTTCGTTTTTGGTAAGGCCGTCCGGATCGACAATCGCAAAATGCGGGCCCGCCGAGCGTTTCGGAATTTGCCGCGCATAGGTCCGCAGCATCTGATCGTAAAAGCGGCAACCGATGAAGAGAAAGCTACAGGTGGTACGCCGGTTCTTGACCGCATCCGGTATCGGCGTCTGGATGTCGATCTCCGTCAGAACCTCGACATAATCCGCATCGGAGATCAGAAAATTCTTCGCCGGAACAACACCGCCATGAGGCTTGTAGAGCAGCGTTGTCCAGCGTTCCGCCGCGGCGCGGTCCGTTTCCTTACCTGCCGCATCGTAGAAGCGATACCAGCGATCCTCTCCGATGCCGGCGCGCGTAATGCCCTGCACTTCACCCCAATCACTGCGCGAAGCCAAAGCCGCGCGCATAGCGCCGTCATACCAAGTGTCGACAATCATCGGCAATGGAAGGGAAGCAAGATAGCGGTGTAGCGGCGTCGGTTCGACCGCTACGGAAAACGCCTCCGACATCAAGGCAGTGACGGTCGAGCGATGCTTCATGCTTTCGATATGCTGGGCGGACGCCCAGACATTGCCGCGCGTGCGGCGCGGAAGTGCGACCTTGGTACCGAAGAAGCCTGCCAGGGTTTCCGGCGTCATTGGCGCTTGCGGCTCCCCGAGCGCGGCAAGCCCCGGCCCGAGAGTGGGGACGAGAGTGCCGGCGCGCAACCGCGCGACAACATCGGCAAGCGCATTTTTTCCATCCACCATGTCCAATGCGGCTTGGTCGGGTAGCCTTGCGTCCATTTCAATCCTCCTCGCCGCCGCGCTTCTTCGCATTGACGGTGACTGGCAATTGTGTGCCTTCGGCCATCTGCGGCAAATCCAGGGTCCAACCATTGGCGAGACGGACCCAGCCCCCCCAGAGCGTTTCGTGTTCCACTTCGACGATCGGCTCTTCGAGATCCTTTTTCGGCACATAGGCCGACAAGCCCTTGTCCGAACGCCGCAACATGACTTTCATCTTTTTTGTTCCTCGTTTGCGAGTGGGCTGTGGCGGTTCAGACGGCTGCGTACCGTATCGCGGATCAGTTCGTCGGGATCATTTAAAAACAGCGCAAGGTCGGTTCCGGCGACGCGTTCGGCTGCGGCAAATCGCACGCGAATATCCGGATCGTGCACGAAAATCGATAGGCTTCCCGGCGCGAGCCGCTCGGCCACTTCCTTGCGTACGGACGCGTCCATATCGAATGCCAGCTTTGGAAGGTAGCGGTCGGAAATACGGCGCGCAACCCAACGGCGGACCTCGGCATCACGGTCGTGCATCGCCAAAGGAAGAATATCGGGCGGCAAACGACGCACTACAGCCAAACGCACATAGCAATCCGGATCGAACAGCATGGCGACGAGCGCCGGTCCCATCTGCAGCCGGTTTGCAATGGCCAGGCGCACCCGCGGTTCGGGATCACGCGCCAACTTTCCAATCCGCGTCTCGGGAAGGCGCATGGCCGCCATCGCGCGCACCTCCGGTTCCGGATCGTCCAAAAGGGCAACGATCTTGAAAATACTCGCGTAGCGGGCCGCGATCGCACGCACCTCGAAATAGGGATGATCGAGATACTCATCCGCCAGCGGGATGTTTTCACTCAGGAACCGGTCGATACGCCGGACCCGCCGGTCGCGAATGCAAGCGCGGCCCTTTGCGCAGAGACCCTGCTTGCGCATATGCCGGTGCCGGCAGTCCCTGCAGCGCACAGGCTCCCCCCGCCAGTCCAGTGCTTCGACGGGATCTTCCATGGGCATATTAAGGGACTGTACCGCGGGCAAGAACTTAAGCCGGAACACAAGTCTTGGGAACAGGGCAAACCGAATCGCATTGAGGTTTGTCGAAATGGCCTTCACATTCCGTGCATTTTTTTGGATCGATGATGTAGGTGTCGCCCTTCATCCGGATCGCGGCATTAGGACATTCGAATTCGCACGCTCCGCAAACAGTACATTGGGAAACGATAATTTTATAAGCCATTTCTCACTCCTTATTAAAAACCGTTCGTACACGCATCAGCCGAACTTGAACAGCACGCCGTAGCCGCCGCGCGGGTAGTTCCATTCCACTTCACCGGTCTTGGCGGTAACGATCCGGCAGGTGCCGCATTCGAAACAGCCATCCACCGTGATCTCCACCTGCCCCTGGTCGTTCAGGCTGTAACAACCCGCCGGACAGGTATGGGTCAGCGACAACAACGCCTTCGACGGCTTGTCGTGCGGCCGGACCTTGATGTGGGGACGCCCTGCATCCACCAGATAACGATTCTGGAAGAGCTTTTCTTCCACCTTCGTGACCGGAATCGACTTTCCGGTATTCACCGTCATATCGGTCATCGCCATGCCCTCGCCAGTTTGAATGCGTCTCCGATCAGGCCGGTTAGAGTCCGGCCTTCACGGAAGGATTTGAGGATTGCCTTTTCCTTGGTGAGCTTGTCCGTGCCGTCCACGCGAAACCAGGCCTGGGCCGCCCGGCTAAGCAGCCGCGGATAAAGTCGAAACACCTGCTTGTTGCCATGGAGGAAATCCGGAATATTTTTGTATTTCTTGAGATCCTTAAGAACGAAGCTGGCTTCCAGCCTTTTGCGATATTCGGCAAGGTTGGCCTTGACCATCGGCTCTCTGCGCCGCTTAAGCCATATCACCGTTTCGGCCGCGATGCGGCCCGACGTCATTGCGAGATTGGAACCTTCGCGATGCACCGCATTGACGAAATGTGCCGCGTCGCCGACCGCCAGCCAGCCATCACCGTAAACCTCCGGGATCGCCTTGTAGCCGCCTTCCGGAATGAGATGGGCAGCGTATTCCTTGACTTCCGAACCCGCCAGCAAAGGCTTGATGCTGGGATGGTTCTTGAATGCTTCGAGAAGCCCATAGGGTGTGATGCCGCTTTCGGAAAAATCCGATACGATGCAACCGATTCCCACCGATACCGATTCCTGGTTGGTGTAGAGGAACCCCGTTCCGGTCATGCCGGCGGTGATCGTCCCCATCGCCTCGATGACAACACCCTCATCACCCTTCAGATTGAAGCGGCTTTCGATGGTCTCACGCGGCAGGAAGTGCATCTCCTTGACCGCGAGGGCGACATTTTCCGGCATCAGTTCGCTGCGCAAACCCGAGCGCTGTCCGACGAATCCATTGACGCCTTCGCCCAGGATAACCACATCGGCAAAGGCCGTTCCGCCATGGCGGTCCGTCTTCACACCGATCACTTTTCCCGCAGTGTCGCGCAGCAATTCGGTGACCGTCGTCTCATAAAGAACGGTAGCGCCGGCGTCGCGCACCTGACGGCTGAACCATTTGTCGAATTGTGCGCGGATGATGGTATAGCGGTTCGGCCGTTCTTCGTTGAAATCGTCCGAGCGGTAATGCATTCCGACATAGGACGTGTCGTCGAGCATCCACATGCGCTGTTCGATGACGTGACGCTCCAGCGGTGCGTCTTCGCGAAATTCGGGAATGATCTTTTCCAGCGCGTCCGCGTACAAAATCGCGCCTTGGACGTTTTTCGAGCCGGCATATTCGCCCCGTTCGAGCTGAAGCACTTTGTAGCCGGCTTTCGCCAGGGTATAGGCGGCCGCGTTGCCCGATGGGCCCGCGCCCACCACGATCGCGTCAAAACGTTCCTGGTTCATTGCCGCCTCCTCAGCCCGCGAGCCGGTTGACCGAAAGGTGTTTACGGAACACCCCCGTCAATTCGGGCAAAAGCTTGATCGCGTCCGCCACGATGCCGACATGGGCGAAATCGAAAATCGGCGCATTGGCATCGGTGTTGATAGCAACGATCAAGTCCGCACCTTCGACACCCACGCGATGCTGGACGGCGCCGGAAATGCCGGCGGCGATATAGAGCTTGGGACGTATGGTTTTTCCGGTCTGCCCGATCTGGCGGTCGGCTGCGATCCAACCCTTTTGAACCAACGGGCGCGAGCCGCCATACTCGGCGCCCAGAATTTCGGCCAAGTTCCGCACCAACTGAAAATTCTCAGCCGATCTCAAACCCATCCCACCCGCCACCACGATATCGGCATAGGCGAGCTGCGCGGTATTGGACTCGCGATCTGGCAAGAACTGCAAAATCTTGGTGACGATTTCGTCCTCGCGCAGATTGAGAGGATGTTCGACGATTCGTCCCGATCGCCCTGGCTGACGTGCGGGCATGGCCATCACGCGCGGGCGCACCGTGGCCATTTGCGGCCGGTAGTTCAGTGTCAGGATGGTGCAGAGAAGCGAACCGCCGAAGGTCGGGCGCGTTGCTGCCAGAGAGCCTTCGTCGTCAATCGCAAGTTCGGTTGAGTCCGCCGTCAATCCTGTCAGCAAGGTGGTCGCCACCGAGCCCGCTAAGTCGCGGCCCAAAGTCGTTGCGCCGAGCAGCAAAATCTCCGGCTTATAGGTGTTGACGACGTCCGTCAGCCCCTTCGTGAAAGCTTCGTTGCGGTATTGTGCGAGTGCCGGATCGTCGATCAGATAGACGAGATCTGCGCCATGTTCGAAACATTCGACAGCTGCGGCGCTAAGGCCATCGCGGCCGGACCCCATCAGAACGGCAGCCAGTTCGACATTGCGCTTTTCGGAAAGTTTGCGTCCCTCTCCCAGAAGCTCGAGCGAAACCGGGTGGATGACACCGTGCTCATATTCCACGCTTACCCAGACATGCTTATACGCCTTTAGATGCTCGGGCAGTTCCTTCTTCGTATTTGCCCGGCCTGCTTGCGGGGTTGGTTTCGGCGTCTCGCTCATGACCGCACCCTTCCTCAAAGCCCGCCGGAAAAACGCAGCAGATCCGATTCGATCACTGGATTGCGCTTGAACATTTCCGCCATCACCGTTCCGGCCAATTCTTCCATCGAAAGCCCCTTGGTCGGAAGCTGACAGGCCTTTTCGGTTCTCGCGGCAGGCGCAAAAACCTTTTTCACGATGGTCGGCGAACCCCGCAACCCGCATTTTGTCATGTCTTCTATTCCGGCGGTGGCCGCATTCCAGATGACAACTTTTTCCCGTGCTGCTCTCAGCGCATCGTCGAGCGAACCGCGCCGGATTTCATTGGTCCCTTCAAGCATGGTGATGAGAACGGGCAGCCTTGTGGAAAGGACCTGCACACCACCTTCGGCGCGGCGCTCTACCGTAATAGTACCCTTCACCTCGTCGAGTTCGACGATCCGTGACACATAGGTCAGCTGGTTGAGCTTCAGCCGCTTGGCAATGCCGGGACCCACCTGAGCAGTGTCACCGTCAATCGTCTGCTTGCCGGTAAAGATGATGGGAGGAACGCCAAATTCCTGGCCGATCTTCCTCAGGACGCTGGCCAAGGCATAGCTTGTCGCCAGCGTATCCGATCCGGCAAAGAAACGGTCGGTCAACAGGACCGCACGATCTACACCGAAAGTCAGCGCCTTGCGTAAGGAATCTTCGGCCATCGGTGGGCCCATGGTAACGACCGTCACCTCGCCGCCTACCTGGTCTCTGAGCCGCATCGCTTCTTCGAGCGCGAATAGATCGTAGGGATTAATGATCGTCGGTACGCCGTGGCGCATGATCGTGTTGGTCACGGGGTGGACACGTATCTGCGCGCTGTCCGGTACCTGCTTCATGCAAACGACGATATGCATGCCCATCCACCCGTCTACTAACTTCGCCCCCCACACTGCCGAGGGTAAGGAGTCTAACGGCAAGCATCGTGCCAACGGCAGCCTGTCACGAGCCCCACAAAATCAGCGCTTTTCTGCCTCTCCTTCCCCCTCGCGATACAAGGAACCCTCCAAAGCGCACCTCGCTGTCGGCAACCCGACAAGCCTGTCACTTGCGATTGCTTTCAACGGTGAGCGCCGCCAGCGGAACGAAAGGCTTCGCGGGCTCAGGCATCGGCGCGACGGCATCCTTGTGGACCTTGAAGAGCCGCTCCTGAATTGGCGTGGATTTGATGAAATCCTCATAGGCCTGTTCGAGATGGGCGCGGCAAAGAGCGCGGACTGCGGCATCGTCCAAGCCGTCCCATTCACTTCCCTTCAGATATTGCCCCATGCGTCGCAAGATATGCAGTCGCGTCACTTGCACCACGACAGGGTCAAAAGGAACATCGAGAAAAGCGAAGAATTCTTCCGCCGAGGAAAGCCGCCACAGATCGTCAAGTACGCTCATCGCGTTTCCGCCTTCAATTCACGCGCGCGTTGACTTTGCCCCTTGGCTTGCAAGTGGTTCAAGCGCGCCTCAAGAAAATCGATGCGGTCGATCAGCACCGAAAGTGCCTCGCCCACAGGATCTGGCATCAAGTGATGATCGAGATCGATGCGCCCGTCGATACGACGGCGTTCGCGTTCGTCCCGCACGATCTTTCCCGGAATGCCAATGACCGTCATGCCTGGCGGCACTTCTTCCACTACGACGGAATTGGCGCCGATACGCGCACCTTCTCCAACCGTAATGGGACCTAGAACCTTGGCACCAGCGCCGATCAATACGCCGTTCTTTATCGTGGGATGGCGCTTACCGGCAGACCAGCTTGTGCCACCCAAGGTCACGCCGTGATAGATCGTAACATCGTCGCCGATCTCTGCCGTCTCGCCGATGACAACACAAGCGCCATGATCGATGAAAAATCTTCGCCCGATGGTCGCGCCCGGATGGATATCGACATTCGTCACCAGTCGCGCAAACCACGACAGAAAGCGCGCCGGGAAGCGCATTCCTCCACGCCACAGCTTGTTGGCGAAACGATAAAAAATGATCGCATGAACACCCGGATAAGTGAGCACGATCTCAAACGTGTTCCTGGCGGCAGGATCGCGCGCCTTGACGCAGCCGATATCCTCCCAAACCCATCGCCAAATGCTTTTTTTAGATGGCCGAGATACTGGTACACGTCCTTCACTAGAGGAAAACCTCTTTTGGCGTTTCATCCAACTCGCTCCGGCGCCGTTGCGTGAAAGCATTCCAATAATTCTATTTCACTGACGGGACGTTTGCGCGCTGTTGCGCAGGAGCGGACCAGATCGAGGACGCGCCGCATACGACCATCATCCGCCTTTAGACCAAGAGCCCCGAGCGCGTCGCGGATAGCCGCCGTTCCGGAATGCTTTCCTAAAACGATGTGACGGGTGCGGCCAAATCGCGCCGGACTGAACGCCTCGTAAGTCCCGGCATCGCGCAACAGTCCGGCAACGTGAATGCCGGACTCGTGCGCAAAGGCGGCCGAACCGACAATGGATTTCCCCGGCGGTATCGGACGGCACGCGGCTGCGGCAATCAACTCGGCCAACACCGTGAGACTGGGTAAATGCACATTCGTCTGTCGCTGCATGATCTGGTCAAGCGCGGCAACAACCTCTTCCAGAGCCGCGTTGCCGGCCCGCTCACCGAGGCCCAGCACACAGACGCTTGCATGTGTGGCACCGCCGCGGATCGCCGCCAGCGTGTTGGCCGTAGCCAATCCCAGGTCATCATGGCCGTGAAATTCAAGCTCGAGATCCGTCTCCACGCACAGCCTTTTGAAGACGTCATAGGTGGCGAAGGGATCGAGCACGCCCAGTGTATCGGCAAAGCGGAAGCGATGGGCCCCGGTCTCTTCTGCCGCAAAAATGACCTCGCGAAGAAAATCAAAGTCGGCGCGGCTCGCATCCTCGCCGCCGACGGCGACCTTTAACCCCGCATTTCGCGCATAAGTGACGACACGTTTGAGACGGGACAGCGCCTCAGCCCTGCCGGTGCGAAACTTTGCCCATATCTGTCGGTCGGATACCGGAAGGGAAAGATTTATGCGCGTGAGCCCCGTCTTGAGTGCCGCGTCGACATCTGTCTCCGTCATTCTGCACCAGACGATTGCGTCCGCGTGGCGCACAGTCTTGCCGATCGCGCCAATAATTTCTATCTCTTCGCCGCCGATGGCAGGAATGCCCGCCTCAATCTCGTCGACGCCCGCTTCGTCAAGTGCGCGCGCGATAGCCAATTTCTCGTCGCAATGGAAAGCCACGCCAGGCGCCTGCTCACCGTCGCGCAATGTGGAGTCGTTGATGATGATGGCCGGAAGCGCTTTTGTCAGCATGTTGGCACCTCAGGCCAAAGCTTCGCTGGTGGCGATAGAAGCGACACCGCGTTCTTTTGCGAACAGCGAGACCTCGCGGGCCCTTGCGACGATGCCTGGAAGGACATCCAGCACGCGTTCCACATCTGCCGCGGTATTTTCGCGGGAGAACGAAAAACGGATTGCGCCGTGGGCCGCGGTGTAGGAAAGATTCATTGCGGTGAGGACATGGGATGGTTCCGTCGAGCCAGAAGTACACGCCGAACCCGAAGAGGCGGCGATTCCGGCCTTGTTCAAGTGCAGCAGGATGGCCTCACCCTCAGCGTAATCGAAAGCGATGTTGGCGGTGTTGGGCAGACGGTTTTCGATATCGCCGGCAACGAAACAATCGGAGATACGCGCCAGCACCCCCGCTTCGAAGCAATCGCGCAGGACACCGACGTGCGTCCGTTCCCCGTCCAGACGCTGCACCGCCAGTTCGGCCGCCTTGCCAAGACCAACAATGGCTGGAACGTTTTCTGTGCCGCCGCGCCGCGCGCGCTCCTGGTGACCGCCGCGGACGAGGGGACGAAACTTCACGCCCTTGCGTAAATACAGAACGCCGATGCCCTTCGGTCCGTGAAACTTGTGACCGGACAGCGAGAGCATATCGATTTTCGTATCCTTCAGATGGATCGCGATCTTGCCTACGGCCTGCACGGCATCTGTGTGGAACAAGGCACCCGCCTCATTTGCCAATGCGGCCAGTTCGGCCATTGGGAAAATCGTTCCAGTCTCGTTGTTGGCCCACATGATAGAGGCAAGCGCGGTCCTCGGCCCCAATGCACTCCGATAGGCCTCCATATCGATGCGGCCACTGGCATCGACGCCAATCCGGCGCACCTTTACGCGATGCTCTTTTTCCAAGGCGTCGCAGACCGTCAGAATAGCGGGATGCTCGACGGCGGAAACGACAAGCTCGTCCCGCTCGCCGCCGAGTTCCACGGCGGAAAGCAACGCGGCATTATCGGATTCGGTGCCACCCGAAGTGAAGATGATTTCCTGTTCGCGTTCTGCGCCGAGGAGAGACAGGACTTTCTGTCGCGCCTCTCGCACAGCGCCTGCAACCGAGACTCCAAACTCATGGCTGGAGGAGGCGTTGCCGTAGCTTTCCGTGAAATAAGGCAGCATTGCTGCAACCACGTCCGGGTCTACCCGGGTCGTTGCGTTATTGTCCAGATAGACCGGACACATGGCTGCCTCCCGACCCTAATGATGCGCGATCTGGACCGGCCGCGCGGTGGACGGCTTTGCCAAAGCGATTCTGAGCGGGAAACCGAGTTTGGTTATCAGCCGTTCCTGTACACCGTTAAGTGTCGCACTGGACAACTGACAACCGACGCATGCCCCGTGCAGTTTGACGGTAACGAGATTGCCGTCGACGCTGATCAATTCGCAATCGCCGCCATCGGCTTTCAGATACGGGCGCAATTCCGCAATGGCCTCTTCGATCAGCTTGTATCTCTCGGTGGCCGCTTCCGAGGCCGGCTCGGCCAGTTCATTTTCGGCGATCATCCTCAAAATCCTTGCAATAATTGTCTATAATGTTGCGAAGCTGCGCATCTGCGCAGGCGATCAACCAAAAGACTTGCCGCAACCGCAGCTCGATTTCGCTGCCGGATTGTCGAAGCTGAAGCCCGATCCTTCGAGGCCGATCACGAAATCGACGGTGACGTGTTCGAGGTGAGAAATGCTGTCTTGATCGACGAACAACTTCACGTCACCGGTCTCCACCAACAGATCGGCAGGATCGATCTCAGACACCAGCCCCATCTTGTATTGGAAACCGGCACATCCGCCCGACTCTACCTTGATGCGCAAGCCTGCAACCGGCTCCTTTGCTCCAGCGATCGCCGAGCGAACTGCATTGACCGCACTTTCCGTCAACTGGACCATGTAATGTTCCTTCGCGCCTGCAATGATCACCGTTGCTGCAGCAGCAACTTTGATGCCATCGTACAAGCTATTGAATAAAAAGGAATTTCTTCGATCCGGCCGCCCGGTTCACGACCGTTGTCCGATTTCCGACAGTCGGATTCAGAACGTCGAGCTGCTGTCAGAGCAGGCCGAGTTCAAGTGCCGCTTCGGCGCTCATGCGCTCGCGCGTCCAGGGCGGCTCCCACACCAGTTTCACCAGCACGACGCTGACACCGGGAACAAGCGAAACAATGTGCTGGACCTGTCCGGGCAAGGACCCCGCGACCGGACAGGCGGGCGTGGTCAACGTCATTTCGATATGGACGAGGCCGTCCTTGCGAACCAAAAGATTATAGATCAGACCAAGATCGACAAGATTGACCGGAATTTCCGGATCGCGCACGGTTTTCAACGCTTCGAGGACCTCTGCTTCCAGCGCCGGATTGCCTTCGTCCGGTTCTGGCCGCTCGCAATCAAACGACCGCGGCGGGATAGCCTCTGTTCGTTCAGCTTCTTCGCCGGCTGGCGGAGTGTGCAGGTCTCGAACATCTTCCCTCAACATCGCAGTTACTCGGTTTTAATCGGCGCAGCGATTGCGCCGCCATTTACGGCCGCTTCAAAGGTGTGCCAAGCCAGGGTTGCGCATTTTACCCGGGCGGGATAGGTCCTGACGCCGGTAAGCGGCTCCAGCCTTTCGCAGTCCTCTTCAAGCATCGGAGGCATTTCCGGTTCGTCGCCGCCAGTGACCTTGCCGTGGAAGGATTTGAACAGCAGATCCGCTTCGGCCAGTGTTTTGTTCGTCAAGATTTCCGTCATCAGCGATGCCGACGCGGTGGAAATTGCACATCCATGGCCTTCAAAACTGACCGCGGCAATGCGATCGTCTTCGATTTTCAAATAGACCGTAACCTTGTCGCCGCACAAAGGGTTATGCCCATGCGCGAAATGGCTGGCCCCAGCCAACGAACGGAAATTTCGCGGGTGACGACCGTGATCAAGAATGATGTCCTGATAGAGTTCCCGTAAATCCATAGCCGCTCCTACGCACCAAAGATCGCCTGTGCAGATTCAACGGCTGCGATCAGCGCATCCACGTCAGTTTCGTCGTTATAGACGCCAAAAGAGGCGCGTGCCGTGGCAGGCAATCCCAGTTTCTCCATCAAGGGCTGCGCGCAGTGATGGCCAGCACGGATGGCGACGTTGTGATCGTCGAAAATAGTAGCCAGATCATGCGGGTGAATGCCATCGACTGAAAATGACACGACGCCGATGCCATTGCCGCCGGAACTCACGATGCGCACGCCTGCAACAGATGAAAGGCTCCTGATCGCATAATCCGTCAGTGCGGATTCATGGTCATAGATTGCATCAAGACCAACGCTTTCCATGAACCGCAGCGCGATATCCAGTCCGATAGCACCGGAAATATCAGGGGTGCCCGCTTCGAAGCGTTGCGGTGGATCCTGATAGGTGGTTTTTTCGTAGCTGACGGTCAAAATCATGTCCCCACCGCCTTGCCAGGGAGGCATGACATTGAGCAACTCTCGCTTACCGTAGAGCACGCCAATTCCGGTGGGTCCGTAGCATTTATGCCCCGAGAAAACGTAAAAGTCGCAATCGAGCGCGCGCATGTCGACGGGAATCCTGGGCACCGCTTGACACCCGTCGATCAACACCTTCGCGCCAGCCACATGCGCCAGCCGAATGATAGACCCGATCGGCGTGACGTGTCCGGTCACATTTGCAACATGGGTAATGGCCACCAGTTTGGTGCGCGGCGTGAGCCGCCTCTGAAATTCGGCCACATTGAAGCCGCCATCACAGTCGATGGGCGTAACCACCAACTCGATGCCGACACGTTCGCGCAACAATTGCCAGGGAACGATATTGGCGTGATGCTCCAATTCCGAGATCAACACCTGGTCGCCGGCCTTCAGAAATGTGCCGCCCCAGGAATGGGCAACGAGGTTGATGCCTTCCGTCGCGCCACGCACGAATACGATCTCGCTCGTATCGCCAGCATTGATGAAGCGGCGCACCGTCTCTCGCGCCGCCTCGAAACGTGTGGTCGAGCGCGCGGAAAGACCGTAGACCCCGCGGTGAACGTTGGCGTAGTCGGACCGGTAGTAATCCGCGAGCCCGTCGATTACGGCTCTCGGTTTTTGCGCGCTCGCCGCCGTGTCGAGAAAGACCAGGCCCGGGTTATTGGCGAAGACAGGAAATTCCGCGCGGACTTCGCGTGGATCGAAGCCGGCGCCAACGGCGCGAAGTCCGACAGCCGGCTTCATGCGTCCTCCGTCCGATCGAGCCTGGCCGAGATATGCTTACGCGCATGATCCGCAACCGCGCCATTCAAACCCGCAATCTCCACGACGTCGCCCACAAACGCCTCGATCAGCATGTGGCGGGCGGTCATCGGATCGATGCCGCGAGCGAGCAGGTAGAACACGGACGCATCGTCGAGATCGCCCACTGTCGCACCATGACTGCATTTTACATCGTCAGCAAGAATCGCAAGTTCCGGTTTGGTATCCACGCGGGCATTGGTACTCAACAGCAGATTGCGATTCAGTTGGCGCGCATCGGTACCATCCGCGCCTTCGTCAACCGTAATTGCGCCAAGAAAAATCCCGTGCGCGTGATCGTCCACCACACCCTTTAACACTTCATTGGTTTGGCAGTTTGGCGCATGGTGCGCCACGAACGGCGCAATTGTCGCCTCCTGATCGCCACGTAACAAGTAGACTCCGTGGATTGCAAGATTGGCGCCCTCGCCATCCAAATCGACCACTACGTCTTGCCGCGACAAACGCGCACCCAATGTGGCGGTAAAGCTTTCAACACGCGCGTTTTGCGCAAGCGTCGCACGCAGCATGGAAATATGGAAAGCTTCGGCTGCTTCATCTTGTATTTTCACATGCTGCAGACGAGCATCGGCACCGACTTCGACCCCGGTAACGACGTTGCTCCACCCAGCACCGATACCCACGAACGTCTCGACTACAGACGCGTTGGCGCCGGCCCCCAGAACGATGGCATTGCGCATATGAAACGCGAGTGCTTCCGGTGCATATGAGAAATGAAGGATCTCGACCGGGCGTTCGAGCATGACACCCGCGTCGAGCGCGAGGACGATGCCGTCGTCGAAGAACCCTGCATTCAGCGACGCAAAGGCCTGTGCGCCGGCAGTATCGCTGCGATCAAAAGCAGCCTGGACAAGTTCCGGGCGCTCCGTCAGTGCCTCGGCAGTGGATCCAAGCCAGGCGCCTTGCGGCAAATTTCCCATGTCGGAGAGCGACGGCTCAAAGCGGCCATTGACCAGGACTACGCGATGGGCCGGTGCCGGAACCGCGAAGGCGGAGAGCGCTGCCGCATCAACCACGTCGCTCCGACCGGCACCAGGAAGAATCGCCGTGGCCGTCAGCGGCCGCAAGTCACCGAACCGCCATGATTCGTCGTTGCGCGTCGGAATCCCAAGTGTGGAAAAACATTCCATCGCGTCGTTGCGGCAGGTGGCGAGCCACGCCGGTTCGTGCCGACCGGCACCACGACGGTGAAACGCATCAAGATAGGGTGCAATCTGTTCGCGGGTTCCCATGGCGTCAGCCCTCATGCGGCGTTAACAAGATGGGCGTAACCGCGCTGTTCCAAATCGGTGGCGAGACTCTTGTCGCCCGAGGCCACGATTTTGCCTTCGCTCAGGACATGCACGAAATCCGGTTCGATGTGGTCGAGTAGCCTCTGGTAGTGGGTGATCATCACGATGGCGCGCCCCGGTTCGCGCAAACGGTTGACGCCGTTAGAAACGACTCTGAGCGCGTCGATATCCAGACCGCTGTCGGTTTCGTCGAGAATGGCGAGTTTTGGTTCCAGCATCGCCATCTGGAAAATTTCATTGCGCTTCTTCTCGCCGCCTGAAAAGGCGACATTAACCGAGCGTTGCAACAAGTCCTCGCCGATATCAAGTAGCTTCAGCTTGGCTTTTACGGCCTTGAGAAATTGCCCTGCATCCAATTCGGGCGCACCGCGCTGTTTGCGTGTCGCATTCAGGGCGGCACGCAGGAAATACATATTGTTCACGCCGGGAATTTCGACAGGATATTGGAAGGCCAGGAAGACACCTTCGCGCGCGCGTTCGTCAGCGGGAAGCGCAAGCAGATCGCGGCCCTGATAGAGTACGCTGCCTTCAGTCACTTCGTATCCCGGCTTGCCCGCCAGGACGCTCGAAAGCGTACTTTTGCCTGCACCATTCGGCCCCATAATCGCATGAACCTCGCCAGGCTTGACCACGAAGTCGATTCCCTTGAGGACTTCGCGCCCACCAGCGATGCGGGCATGAAGACCATGAATTTCAAGAATGTTGCTCATTTTTTCGCTTTCTATCCGACGCTGCCTTCGAGGCTAACCGCCAGCAGTTTTTGGGCTTCAACGGCAAACTCCATCGGCAATTCCTTCAGCACTTCCTTGCAAAAGCCGTTGACGATCAACGATACCGCGTCCTCCTGTGCAAGTCCGCGCTGCTGGCAGTAGAACAGCTGGTCCTCGCTGATTTTTGAAGTCGTCGCCTCATGCTCGATGCGGGCACTTTGGTTGCGCACGTCGATATAGGGTACCGTATGCGCGCCGCATTTCTTACCGATCAGAAGTGAATCGCATTGCGTATAGTTGCGCGCACCTTCTGCCTTCGGCTGCACCTTGATCTGCCCGCGATAGGTATTCTGGCCTCGTCCGGCGGAAATGCCCTTGGAAATGACAGTCGAACGCGTGTTGCGCCCCAGATGTATCATCTTGGTGCCGGTATCCGCCTGCTGCATATTATTGGTGATTGCAACCGAGTAGAATTCGCCGATAGAACCATCACCTTCGAGCAGGCAGCTTGGATATTTCCAAGTGATTGCCGAACCGGTTTCGACCTGCGTCCACGAAATTTTTGAATTATTGCCGCGGCAAGCGCCACGCTTGGTCACGAAATTATAGATACCGCCCTTTCCTTCCGCATCTCCCGGATACCAGTTTTGTACCGTCGAGTATTTTATCTCCGCATCGTCGAGCGCCACCAATTCCACGACTGCGGCGTGGAGCTGGTTTTCATCGCGCTGAGGTGCGGTGCAGCCCTCGAGATAGCTGACATAGGCGCCCTTGTCAGCGATCAGAAGCGTGCGTTCAAACTGGCCAGACTTGGCGGCATTGATGCGGAAATAAGTCGACAATTCCATCGGGCAGCGCACGCCCGGCGGGATATAGGCAAAGGAACCGTCACTGAAGACTGCCGAATTCAGCGCCGAGAAGAAATTGTCACCTTGCGGAACCACGGAGCCGAGATAACGCCGCACCAATTCGGGATGCTCATGCACCGCCTCGCCAAAAGAACAAAAGATAATTCCCAGCTTGCCGAGCGTATCCTTGAATGTGGTGGCGACGGAAATACTGTCGAATACCGCATCAACCGCGATTCCGGCGAGCGCTGCGCGTTCGCCGAGCGGAATGCCGAGCTTTTCGTAGGTTTTCAGAAGTTCCGGATCAACATCGTCAAGAGATTTCGGACCCGTACCTTTTTTCGGCGCCGAGTAGTAGGTGGACGCCTGATAATCAATGGGTGCGATTTTGAGCTTGGCCCAAAGCGGTTCCTTCATCTCCTGCCAGCGGCGAAAAGCCTTGAGCCGCCACTCGAGGAGCCATTCCGGCTCCTCTTTCTTGGCCGAAATGAATTGCACCGTGTCTTCGTTTAAGCCGGGCGGAGCCTCTTCGGCCTCGATATCGGTGACGAATCCGTATTTATATCCCTCCGCGCCCGCCGAACGGACCGCTTCCAAAGTATCGCCGTTTGCCATGATCTAATCGGCACTCCGCTTTCTAACGGCCGCCGGACGACCGGCGTCTCGAGGTCATTAGAGCAATGGCCGTGCCACTCGTAAGTCTATGAAAATACGTGCGTTTCTGGAATTGAGCCACGTCGGAATCATGACTGTGTCGTAAAACCTACAGTCCGATACTGGACGAATACCGCTTTAAGCCGCAGCCTCGGCATTGCGCCGGATGCGCGCCAGAAAGCTCTCGCCCGTTTCCTCGTTGAAGCAGAGGTCGAAATCGTCGCACTCGCTGCAGCTCGGTGCGACGCAAAGCGAATAACCCGTATCGCGACAAATCGTGCGATAGAGGAATTTTTTCCATTTCATGTCTTTGCTATTGCGCGCGGCGAGCGGCGCGAAATGTTTCGTCATCAACCGGCTGAGTTCACCTCTGTCCTGGAGCCCCAGATCCTGCCAAAGATGATTTGGCCGCTGCGCCCGCCGCGCCATCATCGCCGCAAGCAGCGCTTCGAAGGACGAGCCCGTCGTGCCACATCGTTTCAGAAGGTCGATCAGGGTAATTTCGTCTTCGCTGCGTGTCGGTGCCCTCTTGTCATCGTCCAAGAACAGCGCGACGGCGTACGGAAAAATGCGATTCAGCAATCGGGCCAGATCGGGGCGCTCAAGCCCGATTGCCTCAACGACCGGCTTTCCTTCCGTTTGCGCCTCACAAAAGGAAAGGGCCAATATCGACGCCACAACATGCGCATCGAAGGCGTCGAAATCCGTCATACGGTTATCGGCGACCAAGCGGTTATAGACTTCCTCGGCCGTCATGCGCTTCGGCTCACTATTCCAGCGGCGGCGGTGCGTTGCTATGCGTCTGGCAATTGGTGGGGCAGACACGAGCGCAGGCGCCGCAACCGATGCAGGCGCCGGAATCATTCATCGCCATGACTTTCTTCTCGAATTCCTCGTCCTCATCGTCTTCGAGATCGGCAAATTCTCCCTCGTCGGTGACACCCTTCAGCGTCATAACATTGCGACCGCAAACCTTGAAACAACGCCCGCAACCGATACAGGTCTGATCGTCGATCGAAACCAGATATTCCGGCTTCCATCCGCGGCCATCTCGGGTTGAACTGTCCATACTTTACCCCTATGCGATCACGCTGTTTCGAGCGCTTTTAACTTTGCCCGCTTCAATTCCAGTTCCGCGAACGCATCGTGCGTACGTTGCGCTACGGAAAGAATAGAATTCCAATTCACCGGCAATTCCTCGGATAGATCATGCAGATCCATCTTCGCCTGCATTGCCTTGGCCGATAATTTCTTGATTTCGCTCTTCAGCGTGTCGACATCGCTCATATCAGTACCTCGCGACATCGGGGAATTTGTTGATCATCTCCACCCCGGCGGTCACCTGCTTTGCTCCTTCCTCGGAGAGTTTGGCGAAACTGTCGAATCCGAAACGGTGCACGTCACGTAGCTGCTTGTTGACGACGATCAGCCGACCGCCGATGAGAACCATGCGGCCGAACCCCTCATGGCTCATCTTCAACATCGGGGAGATCATCACGCCGGTCTCCTTCTCGATGCACAGCGAGATGGCGTTGTAGAAAAGCTCCATGTGCCAGATTGTATCCGGATCGGGATCCCCGATGATCGGCAGTTTGCGGCGCGCTTCTTTATCGACAATATAAGGCTCCAGAAGCTGGAGATCGCTTTTGCGGTCCCAGGCTCCGTGACCATCTTGCGCCCGCCATACCTTGACAAGTTCTTTTATGAAAGGCGCATCCGCGCCTGCAGGAATTTCTGCTGAAGCAGCTTCGACCATTTTATCCTCTTACTCTTCGTCGAAATCGAATGTTTTCTCTTTGCCTTTGGCGAGTGCCTTGCGCAGCCATGGCGGCGGGGTACCTTTCAGCACGTTTTCAAGCTTCAGCAGCAGGTCGGAGATTTCTTCCGGCTGATTGACCTTCATTGGATGGATATTGTTGGCTACGACCCGCGCCGCGCCTGAACCACCGATGGCCGCAACATAGAGAATCGCACAATCCTTGACGGCATCGATCTTCGGCGCCAGCTTGTCCTCGTTGCCGTCCTCCTTGAGATCGCCGTCGAACTGAATGGCTTCCAGGAATGTGTGGCCCTCCGGACCGATCTCGTAGATCGCGATGTTTTTAGCCCAGCCGAAATGGGCGTCAACGCGCTTCAAATCCTGTGTGGCGAACGCGACTTTCATGATTTCTATGCCTCGCTTGTCCCTCGGGGTTGCATCAATGCGTCAGTGCCGCGATAGCACTTTCAGCGTCCACCGCCGCCGTATAACCCTTCCAGGTATCCGGCGTTGGTTCGTGGTTGTCTTCAGAATCGGCGATTACCAGATTCGAAAGGATAAAAATAAGATCGCGCGTCGCCCGATAACCGACCGTTGCCAAATGACCGGCGCCCAGCCGATCAAACATCGGCAAACCAAGACGGAAGAAGGGGATATGCAGGCGTGACGCAGCCTGGCGGCCGTGCGAATGCGTGATCAACAAATCGCAGCCGCGCTCCCTGGCGCGATTTTCAAGGTCTTCCAGATCCCCGATCAAAACATCTTCGGTCCGGATGCGCTCCAGCACCGGCGAGTGTGTCGTGGTCACCGCGACGCAGATTTTGGCGCCCATTTCGTATAACAGGCTCGAGACGTCATAGAGCAAGTCCGGTTCCGCACCGATCGCAAGCTTGCGGCCACCGAGATGGAAATGACCGTCGAGCATCGCATCCACGAGCTGACCCCTCTGCCGGCGATATTTTGCCGGCACCGGTCGTCCGCTGATCGTGCTCAAGAACATGTAGAATTCATCGCAGACCGACAAGCCACAGAGCCGGTCAAACAATTTATAGGGAATGCCCGCTTTCTTTTGCATCGCCTCCGCGGCAAGACGCATCTGCTCGCCAATCGCGATCGTCCAGCCGGCATAGCCCATGGTCGCGACTTCCTCGACACCGATGCCGCCAATCGTAGTAGGCGAAAAATCCTCGGGAATATGACCGTCGAGCGAGCCGCCCAGATCAGGCAGGAAGGAGGGTTCAAGCCCGAAATCCTCGATAATTGTGCGAAGCTCCTCGATATCTCCCGGCATCAAATGGCAGCCCGGCAGCACATTAACGCGCTGCATATCCTTGCGGGCCGAATTCGCGGGCGTATTGACGAGGACCTCCACAATACGGGCGACCGTCTTTTGCCAGCCGTCCTGGAACGCATCCTTGAAGTCCGGGGTCGAGACATAGACCAACGGGAAATCCTTGAGGTCGGGATATTTTTCCCGGATCAGCTTGATATATCCATCGACGTCGTCACCCTTGGTTTCCGTCACGCCCGTCGAACAAATGCCAATCAATTCTGGCTTCGCCTTGTTGCAGATATTGATGATCGCCTGCTCGACATTTTCGAGCCCGCCGAGAACAGTCGCAACCTCGCTCATCGCTGTGGTTTGCAGCGGAATCGCTTCTTTGAAATGACGGACGAACAGCACCAGGCCAAACGACGTGCAGCCCTGAGATCCGTGTAGAAGCGGCATCGCACCACGCAATCCCATAAAGGCGAGCGCGCCGCCGATGGGCTGGCTCATCTTCAGGGGATTAACAGCGCAGGCTTTCTTGGAAACCGTGACTGTCGCCATTCTGTCTACACCCTTTACTCGGCTGCGACGGCCAGCGCATCAGGCGCTGGATTCGCCACCATCACGGCGAGAATGTCTTCAACCCGCCCGGAGCAGGAGCCGCAGCCGCCCGATGCGTTGGTATGCTCGCGCACGCTTTCGACGGTGGTGAGGCCGTGAGCGTGTACCGCATCTTCAATCGTACCAAGATCGACGCTCTTGCAGTTGCAAATCTTCGTGGACCTGCGGGCCTTCTCCGCCGCAACGGGATCCGCCGCCAGCGCCGCCGCTTCGGCCTCAAGTTGCGCAATAGCGCGCGATTGCCAGCTATTCGCAGGATCATCCCATGGCGCGTGCTTACGAACCTGTTCCCAGATTGGGTTATAGAGGGCCTTGTCGATCTCCTGCATGAGCTTGACCATGCCGACATAACCCATATAGGCGTGGTGGCGTTCCTGATTGATATCGAGCCACGGCATCGACGCCTTCAACGCCACGAATTGCGAACGACCGCCCGACAGCATGATATCGGCTTTCGCATCCTTCAGCATCTTGTACATTTCGCGCGGGCTCAATTCATCGAGCATATGCGCGTCCTGACCCATCAATTCCTTGATACGCTCCTTGTCTTCCTTGGTCGACTTCTTGACGCTCGTGCCGACGATCTCAAGCCCGACTTCCTGCAAGGCTGCAACCACGGACCAGGATTTCACGCCGCCCGTAATCAGAAGAACCTTCTTCCCCTTAAGCCGCGGCCGCAGCGGTTCTACCGCGCCCCAAACCTTCTTTTCCTCGCGCGCGATCAACGCCTCGGTGCGGTCCATAAGTTCCGCTGGCGCACCGCGCTCAATCAAAAGCGTCGCGAGTTCGCGCAAGGAGTCGCTCGTGTCGCCGATGCCGTAGAACGAACCTTCGAAGAATGGAATGCCGTAACGCTCTTCCATTTTGCGCGCGACATTGACCATAGCCTTGGAGCAGACCATCATCGACGCCTTGGCGCGATGGGACTGGGCTACTTCGTGATATTTCCCATCGCCCGAAATGCAGGACAGGATGCGAATGCCGAGCTCATCAAGCAGCGGCTTTACCTGCCATAGTTCGCCGGACAGATTGTATTCGCCGATGATGTTGATGTCGTAGGGCGTGGTGTATTCCGGCTCTTCGGTGCCGATGACATGGTCGAGGATCGCCTCACCCGCGAGCTTATTGCCGAGATTCTTCGGCCCCACGAAACCTGGCGAGTTGATCGGAACCACCGGCTTGCCGAATTTTTCCTTCGCAGCCTTGCACACCGCATCGATGTCATCGCCGATCATCGCCGGAACGCAGGTCTGATAGACGAACACAGCCGGCGGATCATATTTCTCTATTATTTCCTTGATTGCTTTGTAGAGACGCTTCTCGCCGCCGAATACGACATCGGTTTCATTGATGTCTGTGGTAAAGCCGGTGCGCCAGATATTCGATCCGGACGATTTCGCGCCGCGATTGTCCCAGGAATTGCCTTCGCACGCGATCGGACCATGCACCAAATGCGCGACATCTGTGATGGGCTGAAGCGCTATCTTCGCGCCGTCAAAAGCGCAGCCCCCCGCCGCGCCACCGGGCTGAAGCTGCTTCGTGCAGCCCTTCTTGCGCTCCGCCTCCGATTTATTCGCGTTCTTGCCGCAGCCCGGTTCGTTGAAGACTTCCTGGATTTTACCGGACAGCGCGCCCATAAATGCTCTCTCCCGCTATCTATCTTCCAAATGTCTCACCGAACCCGGCACCTCGTCCCGGATGCTGTCATCCGGAACGAGGTTTGGGAGTATGACGTATCAGGCCGTGGCGGAGAGTTCGGCGGCCGTTTTGCCGATCTGGCTCTCGTCGACGGCCTTCATGATGCCGTGCTCCATCAGCATGTCTTCGAGTTCGTCCATCGTGATCGGCGTCGGGATGATGCCCTTGCCGCCATTGTTGTGGATCTTCTCCG
>JBAVOL010000031.1:0-1675 GCA_049692035.1 Rhizomicrobium sp. | reverse complement strand
CCTTTTATCTGCCCATCGATTTGCGGGAGTGGTTCCGTTTCGAGCCGGATGCGAGGTAGCTCTGAGGGCGGCGGGACGCAATCGACCAGCGGCATGTCGTCACCGGGCGCAAAGTATTCGGAAACATAGGCGCATGTTCCGAAATATGTCTTTAGCCTCATGAATCCCCTCATTTTATGAACGACTCAATTTTGCCGCAGGTTCTGGCGACATGCTTTTTTAACGAATCGATTTTGCGGATGGCGGAACAATGCGGGCGACGGCTCAGCGGCTTGAATTCATCGAGAACCATCTCGACTCCCTTTTCGCATCGGACCTGCACGCCAAGCGCGTCAGCTCTTTGGCCTGCGGGGTGCTCGGCGTGATGACCAGCGCGTCGCTTGCGGTTTCGGTCATCGGTCAGGCGCTCGCGCAGGCGCGCGGGAAGGCGGGGAAGCATTCGATCAAGCAGGTCGACCGTCTCTTGAGCAACCAAGGCATAGACGTGTGGGCCCTGCTCCCGCTCTGGATCAAAGAGACCGTCGGCGCGCGCCGCGAGCTCGTCATCGCCATGGACTGGACCGATTTCGACGCCGACGATCAGACGACGCTCGTGTTCAGCCTCGTCACCAAGCACGGACGGGCCACGCCCTTGCTGTGGTTCTCCCTGTTCAAGGCGGAATTAGCGGGAAAGCGGAACGATATCGAAGACATGTGCCTGGGCCGGCTCAAGGAGGCGCTGTCCGACGGGACGAAGGTGACGATCCTCGCTGATCGCGGCTTTGGCGACGCCAAGCTGTTCGGCTTTCTTGCAGAGCTGGGTTTTGCTTACGTGATCCGCTTTCGCGGCGACACCTTCGTTACCGCGTCGGATGGCGAAACGCGTCGCGCCGAAGACTGGGTTGGCGCCGGCGGTCGGGCGCGCAAGCTCGCAGACGCCGAGATATCGAAGGACAAGCAGAAGGTCGGCGCGGTTGTCTGCGTCAAGGCCAAGGATATGAAGGAGGCTTGGCATCTGGCGGCGAGCGATGGCGCGGCGACGGCGCGCGAGATCATCAACCTATATTCTCGGCGCTGGACCATAGAGCCCGGGTTTCGCGACACAAAGGACCTTCGCTTCGGCATGGGCTTGAGCGCCGTGCGCATCGGCGATCCCTTCCGCCGCGACCGGATGCTGCTGCTCAACGCGATCGCCATCGTGCTGCTGACGTTGCTCGGCGGAGCCGGCGAAGCGCTCGGCATGGATCGTCTGCTCAAGAGCAACACCGTCAAACGCCGCGTGCATTCCTTGTTTCGTCAGGGATGCCTGTATTACGAAGCCATCCCCAACATGCCGGGACCAACCTTATGTGCGCTCATCGAGCGCTTCCATGCCTTGCTCACGGAAAACAAAATCACTGCGGCCGTGTTTGCCGTCATCTGAAGAAATGAGGGGATACATGAGGTCGTATTCCTGAAGCGGTAGCATCCTCGCGCGAAGCAGTTCAATGCTGGCTCGACCATACATCGACCGCTTGAGCGTCTTTAATCGATTGATCTGGCCCTCCGTCTGTCCGCTGCTCCACGGGTCCGTCACAGCGTTCTGCACTGCGCTTTTGTCGTGCCGCAATTTCTTCGCAAAGCGTCGCATGCTGTGGATGCCGCAAGAAAACGCGTCACGTGGCTTTGGTGCACGGATATCGGCGTGGCGGCGTTT
>JBAVOL010000030.1:0-39505 GCA_049692035.1 Rhizomicrobium sp. | reverse complement strand
CCGCACGCACCGTCGAAGCCCTCGAAGCAGCTGTCGCGAATGCTCTGCAAACCTTCGTACCCGCCGAATGCGCCAACTTCTTCGCCCATGCAGGTTACGACTTGGATTAACGGGAATCTGCTCTAGCACCCCAGCATTTTGACTGAAATGTCCAATGGTGCACGGGACTGGGTCAAACGACTGGCGGTCGAGGTTTTATCCTCATAACCAAACGCAATCCCAAACATCAGCTTGAGATCGTTGGGTATATTCAGCATTTCTCGGATTGGGACAGCAAAGAGACCGAGCATGGTTTGGGCACAACTTCCAAGCCCATAAGCCGATAATGCGAGCATGAGGGTCTGCGCGTAGATGCCGATATCTCCGGCTTCGCGTGCATTACCAAACCGTGGCATATATAGCAGTGCGACATGCGGTGCCCCGAAGGAGGATAGATTGGCACGCATCCACTCTAACCGCGCGGTCTTGTCCTCTCGCGAAATGCCGAGCGCTTTATACTGGCAGATGACGTGATCGAGCTGCCGCTTTTTGAAATGCGAGGGATAGAAATGAAGATTGTAAGGGATATCCGGTTTGTGTCCGTCGACGGCAGCCGCGATCAACGTATCCGTTAGACGCTTTCGAATTGCACCACCCAAAACGTAGACGGTCCAAGGTTGCGTATTGCAGTTCGAAGGTGACCATTGAGCAAGTTCGAAAATCTCGCGGATGATATGATCCGGAACAGGATCTGGACGGAAGGCTCGAACGGAGGCGCGTCCACGTATAATTTTTTGGATGCACTCGATATGATTGCTATGCGCAGTATCGGTCATGATGTCACGCAGCCTCAAAGTGAAAAAGTTTGAGAATGGTACAGATAAGCGCCCGCGAGCCTTTGTCTCGCCCAAAATGCAAGATGACAACTGGCTTTTTGGACTAGTTGAGTAGCTAATAAAATTTGTCAATAGAGTTTGTGATCACTCGCCGCCAGTTCACGACTTGGCCGACAACCGCGCGATGTCGAGGCGTGTCGATAGCCAGCCGCCGTCGACCGGCAAAGCTACGCCGGTCACATATCGTGCCAGGTCGGAGACCAGATAAAGCACCGCGTGTGCCACTTCGTCCGGAACGCCTGCCCGACCGAGCGGAATGCCCATTCGCCGCGCCCTTTCATCCATGGCTTCGGCGCTCGTGCGCGCTACCATTCTCGGCGTCTTGATGGTGCCCGGCGCCACGGCGTTCGCGCGGATGCCATGCGGGGCGAGTTCCATGGCCATCGACTTGACCAGGCTGATGACGCCCGCCTTGGCAGCGCCGTAGGCGGCATGCATCGCCGACGACTGCAATCCGTCAACCGATGCAATTGCGCATATCGCACCGCCGGATTTGCGTCGCACCATGGAACGGGCGACCCATTGGCAGCAGTAAAAGACGTAATCGAGGTTACGACGCTGATCGCGGTGCCAGTCTTCGACGGTCATATCGAGAAAACCGAACCAGCCGCCCTCGCCGATAACGGAAACCAGAATGTCGATTCCGCCAAGCTCGGCTTCGGCCATCGGCAGAATTTTGTCGACCTCGCAGGGCTCGCACATATCGCCCACCGCCACGTAAGCGCGTCGGCCCATGGCGCGAATGTCGGCCGCGACATGGGCTGCCCGCTCCGGAACGATATCGGCGACAATGACGTCGCATCCCGCGAACGCCAGCCATTTGGCGCAACTCTCGCCATGCCCCACGCCGCCCCCAAGGACAAGGGCGACTTTCCCCTTCAATCCGAACAAATCTTCGATTGTTGAGGGAAATGTTTCCATGTCGCTACGCGCCATTTTTTTCATTCGTTTTCGCGGCCGCCGATTCGCGCGCGAGTTGTGACAATTTCGTGCGAAGGATTTTGCCCGCTTCGTTGCGGGGCAGCTCGCTCAGCGTCAGAAAATGGTGAGGCGCGCGCGCGCCCAATTGCGCCTCGCAATGCTTCCGCAGCCCGTCAAGGTTGATCTGCCGGTCCACGACAATGGCGGTCCATATCTTGTCGACGCCCATACCGTCCGGAACACCGAACGCCGCGCAATCCAGTACACCCTCGTAGGAAATCACGACGTCTTCCACGATCGCAGGCGCCACTTTTACGCCGCCGGCATTGATCCGTTCCGCGCTTCGACCCGATATGCTCAATCCCCGCTGCTCGGTGACGACGCCGATGTCCCCGGGATAAAACCAGCCGTCCCTGAAATAATCGGAACTGGCTTGCGGATCGTTGAGGTAGGTTGTCGCCATCCCTTCGCAACGAAAGCGCAGATTTCCTTCGGCGCCCGCGGGCAGGGGGTTGCCGTCCTGATCGACCGCTTGCGCATGCATCCACGGCACGATTTGTCCGCAACGCCCAGGCGCATCCCCGGCGCGCAAAGGACCGAATGCAATCGGTCCGACCTCGGTGGTGCCGTAAAGGTTTATCAACACGCGGCACAGTTTTGCCTTGATGCCGGCGATCAATGGTTGCGGCGTCGTACTGCCGGCGATAATCGCAAATCGCAGTGTCGAGAGATCGAATGCGGACGGATCGGAGCCTCGCAGGGTCGCCTGATACTGTGCCGGAGATCCTTCGACCCGCTCGATGCCGTTGCGCGCGACGAGGGCCGGAACGGCAGCGTCGGGCCAGCCCAGGAACACTGTCCCGCCGACCCACAAGGTGGAGAACACGGCATTGAAACCGACCTGCGATCTCAATCCCAATTGGCACATCGACTTTCCCGTGCGTCCCGAGCCGAAGACGCCGATGCTGCGCTTGAAAATGCGCGCTTCCAGCTGCCTGGTCGAAAATCCGACGGCCTTGAATGCGCTCGTCGTTCCCGACGACGTGAAGATGTGCGCGGTTGCATCGCCGTCGCGCAGTCCGGGCTGTTGCCATTCCGTTACCTCGTCGTTTGCGGTTTTCAGCCAGTCGGGATCGACGTCCACGGAGCCCGCCGGCGAGGTTCCGTCAAACGGCTGTTCGACCAATATCCGGTCGACGACAAGACCTTGCGGCAAGCTGATTGCTACGTCGGCCTTCAGAGGCCGCGGCAAACTCAACGGCACGCAGCCCATGCGATTGAGCGCCGCGATCAGCACGCAATGCAAAGCTTGATTCAGAACGCAAAGGGCGACCGTCTGTCCGGCCTCGATTTTGTACTCCGCAAGCCGATGGGCAGCCGCATGCAGCGTACGATAGAACCCGGCATAGGTGAGCCGATGGGAGGGCGTTGCGATGGCGATGGTGTTCGGCCGGGTCACTGCATGACGCTGAAGCCAATCGGCATAATGCATTGGCGGAATGGCGGTGCCGTTATTCATGGTTCGATTTCGATCCG
Organism: Rhizomicrobium sp.; assembly: GCA_049692035.1. Taxonomy (GTDB): domain Bacteria; phylum Pseudomonadota; class Alphaproteobacteria; order Micropepsales; family Micropepsaceae; genus Rhizomicrobium. The sequence goes on along the minus strand of JBAVOL010000030.1, from coordinate 36,173 downwards.
ATCCTCAGTGGGCTTGGCGAAAGCAGGGTTTTCCGAACTGCGTTTTATCGTCACGAATGCATCCGGCAGTGGCGCGTCGCGAAGCAATCGACTTGGCCGTTCAATAGCTCTGGTAGCTCTTCTCCTCCACGAATTCCGACGACAGATGGACATTGATCTGCTTCTTGATGGCGGCCCTCTCGTCGTTCAATTTGTAAACCGAGCGCGCCAAATCGACGAACTCCTGGTCGAACGCCCCCGCCCTGTCCTTGGCCCGAATGCGGTCCTCAATGTCCCACAGGGCCGCATTGACTTTCTTCAAGGCGCTCATTCTTTCGGCCATCCAGCCATCCGACGCGAGCTCCGCGTCCGCAATATCCCGAATATAGGCCAGCTCCTTGAGGACATTCTTGCGGGCGCTTTCCGCCTTGATGAGATCGGCCTTTATCTCGAGTATTGTGATCTTGTCGATGAGTTCTCCCCAGGACACGAAGATTTTCGGGCTGGGGCGTCCCATGGATTTCGCGTGATTCATCATCCCCCCGCGCCGAATTCGGCGATCAAAGCCCTTTCCACATCGTCGAATGCGCTTTTCCAGTCGTCTCTCTGTTTCTGACGAAACAACCGCATCGTAGGATACCAGGGACTGTCGGCCCGGCCCAACAGCCAGCGCCAGTCCGGAACGGATTTCAGCACGACCCATGTCGGGCGCGCCAGCGCGCCGGCCAAATGCGTAATGGCGGTATCCGTCGTGATGAGGAGATCGAGGGACTCCAGCACGGCAGCCGAATCCAGAAACGCGTGCGGACCAGCGTCGAATTCCTCGCCGAGGGTCTCGATCGTCATGTCGTCCGGCAAGCCGGCCAATTGGTCGACCCCGTCGTTCTTTTGAAGGCTGATCAGACGGACGTTCGGCAGTTTCGCAATATTGCGGAATTGCAGGAGCGGGAACGACCTCTGCAGCCGGTTGGCATAGGCCGTTTTGCTCCCTTGCCAACAAATCCCGATCTTGATGCCGTGAGAGCCGATTTTTTCCTTCCACTTTTCGACGCGGTCCTCTTCGGCGCGAAGATAGGGAACCGGCGCATATATCGTTTCGAGCGTCGTTTTGAAGGCGAGCGGCAGGCTCATCAGAGGGCAATGATAGTCGAAATGAGCCGGCTCCGCATCTTCGGCGATGATTTCGATCGTCGGGCCGAGGCCGCGCAACAATTCCCGCAATGAATTTTGCGCCGACAACACGACCTTCGCACCCTGCGCTTCCGCCAGCTTGGCGTAGCGGCAAAACTGTATCATGTCGCCGAGATACAGCTCGGGATAAATGAACAGCGTTTTCCCCGCAATGTCTTCCTCGCCCGTCCACAACGGCTGCGAATAAGGCCGATGCTTCGCCAGGACCGCACGGCCGGTCCGATGCTCGTACTGACGCAATCCCTTCTCGAATTGTCCCGTGAGCAAGAGACAGTTTCCCTGATTCCAACGCGCCTGCGCAAAATCCGGCTTGAATGCTATTGCCTTTTCGTAGCTGTCAGTCGCTTCCTCGATCTTTCCGAGATCGCGCAACGCATTTGCACGGTTATAATACGCTTGTGCATAATCCGGCTTGAGGGCGATCGCTTTGTTGCAGCTTTCTACAGCTTCCTCAAACCGGTATAAGTCGTGAAGCGCGGTTCCGCGATTGAGCAATGCTTTTGCAAAATTCGGCACGATCGCGATCGCTTTTTCGTAGCTTTCCAAAGCCGCCTGCGGTCGATTCAGGACACGCAGCGTGTTCCCGCGATTGACATAGGCTCTTGCAAAATCGGGCTTGAGAGCGATCGCCTGGTTGTAGTTCGCCAGCGCCCGGCGATAGCGCTTCATTTCGTGAAGCACGATCGCCCTGTTGTTATATCCTGCTGCGACGTTGGGTTTCAGGGCGATCGCTTTTGTGAAGCACGCCAGGGCGTCCTGGGGCCGTTTCAGAAGTCTGAGAGCTTCGCCCAAATGGTTGTAGACGCCGGCGACGTTGGGGTTGACGCTGATCGCGCGCCTCAGCAATTCCACGGCCCGCCGGTAGCGGCCCGTTCGAAGCGCAATCAGGCCGAGGAGGCCCAATGCGCCAAAGTGCCTCGGAAAGCGCCGAACAAGATCATTACAGAGTATCTCTGCTTCGCGGTTGTTGCCTTGCCGATGCAATGACAACGATCGGGCGAACTGTGCGCCGGTCTGTCCCGGGCGTGCAGCCGGCGGCGGTGTCAGGCGTTGGTTTGCGTTCGACAAGATATTTCCCGTTATTCGATTTTACCGACGGTGCGCTTGGCATTATGCACAGGCGTCCACATTTCTCGAACCCCGTAGCTCAAAAAATCCTGGAGATTCCGCATCGACGCAGAATTGGCTGTGGGGCGCGCTGCTGCCAGGTTCGGACGGGGTTGCGTGGTGCCGGGAGATTCACGGCAGGTGACGGGGAGGTTCAAGGAGCGCGTCCGGACGTGGGCGAACCGGGCAATCGCGCAGACAGGGAACCGTCATCGGCACGAGCCTGAACTGCGGCACGCGGCAATGAAATGACGCTCGGCGGGCTGAACGCCTCATTCTCGGTCCATGATATCCCGGACCGCGAAAACCAGGGGCGTTTTTGCAGGTTTTCGTAGGGAAAGCAGTGTTCGCAAATCTAATGGTTGATCCTGAAATGTTTGCTGGCCAATGCTGCCCACAAAATCCCGAAAGCCTTTTCCTCGGCGCCGAGTTTTTGGTTAATATCGTCTAATATTGGCTGATGTTGGGCTATGTTGCCTTCAAGCCATACCATCCTTCGATACATATCCCAGATTAAATTTTCATCTCTTGTTGCGGCGGTCTGAATATTTGACGATTCCGAAAACTCGGACAATGAGGTCGCAAATGGAAAAATGACATATCCATTTATATTCGATTTTCTTATCAGGCGACGAAGGAATAAATCATAGGGAATATCGAGATTTTTAACTGATTCAAGGAAATCATATATTTTCCTCTTTGATTTTTTGTTGATTATATAGGCCGTCGCGCCGGCATATATCAAATTTTTAGGATTCAGAAGTCGAACTCTATTTTGGGCAACAAGTTTCTGCCGTAATATTAGGAGGTTTGCCATGGCATCAATATTTGGTATAACCAAGTCAGTAAATATGATATCCCATTCCAATTCTCCAATGCCATTCAGGATATTTTCTATAGTTTCGCAAGTTCGTCTTCCAAACATTGCGTCATCTTCTAATATGAAGATATTTTCATCAGTATCTAAATTTTGTAAGATAGTTTTTTTGTGGCTTAAAAAACATGCTTTTTCTGCATCTCTGATCGATCCTGGTATCCTGTGCGAATTTACATATTCTACGTCCACTGCAGATATTCTATCTAGGCTCCAGTGTCCTTTTCTATATTTTGCAAAATTGTTCTCGATAGATGATTTTCTTTGAATAGAGGCGTCCAGATTTATGTAAAAACATCTCATCAGGCGAATTCCATTATATTCGCTGCCTCAGAATTGGCCTTATATATGACGGACCCGCCGCCCTCAATCCCGAAGGCCTTCGGCTTCTCGGCTCACCCGGTATGGCCAATTTGCCCGATTCGGACGGTTTCGCCGAGACAGGGTGCGGCGATATGGTCGCAAACCGCTTGAAGATGGGAACATCTGCAAAATTCGATCAGGGCTCCGAAGTCAGGACCCGGTTCCATATCTTCGTCATGCCGCATGTCGTCCGCGGACCGGCCGAAATTCCGTCGCTTGAACGATCGCCCGTCTCAGTCTAATGCGATGCCATAACGCTCCTTTGGCGGGGCAATCGGGGGATATAAATGCGCAATGCAATCATCGCTACCGGGCTTGGCGTAGCACTCATTGGCCTGTTGTTTTTGGCCGCGGATCTGACACCGCATCTGTCGCCGGCGCAGCGCGTCGCACAATCTGCGGCCCAGATTCAGAAGGGTTTCGTCGGCGTGAGGCCGGTCGGCGTCTGGAAGGTCGCGTGTCTGGCATCCCCCACCATCGTCGGTGGAACGCCGAAGCCCTCCCCAGCTAAGCCCGTCTCGCTCGGGCGGTGCCGCACGACGCTCGAAATTGCCGTTAGGAATCGGCCGCGGCAGCCGTTCTTGATCCTCAGCTTCCGTCCGGTCGGCGCCAACAAGGCATTGACGGCCATCATCGTTTTCCCGCCGGCCGCAAAAAAAGGAGATGCGGTGCTTCTGGGACTGGGGCGAAATCGCATGCTGAAATTGCCCGTTCGCGGTTGCTCGAAGGAAGGCTGTGTAGCGATGGCGGAGCTGGGGGCGGCCGCTCGGACGGCAATCTTGTCCGCCCCCGGCAGCGTTCTGGTGCTGCCCGCGGCGAGCCCGGGAGGCAGGCGCCCGAGTATCCGGATTCCGTTCTTCGGTCTGCCGGCGGCGATCGCCGCCATGCTCCGGGCGGAGGGATAGGGGCTCGTCATCTCCGGCGGAGTTGTTCGAAAACTGCACATAAAAATCGTACGGCATGAATTTGCTGCCATAACCTTGCCATAGAGTGCGCGCAGCGTTTGCTCGTGGGAACGCATTAAGGGGCGCAAGGATGAAATTCCGCTATCTGGCCGCCGGCGCCATATTGGCCGGGGCAATCGTCGGCTTTTACTGGCCGGCGCAAGCCGATTCCTATGTGCCGATGGACAATCCGATAACCATCGACGGCGTCGAAACGGTGTGCACCGGGATCGGCGACGAGGCGCAGCACGATCCGCGCTGGCTCGCCTATCCGATCCGGGTCGAGTTCTCGAACTCCGGCGCGCAATATCTCTCAGGCGCCCATGTCGTGCTCTCGGCAGGCGGCAAGCCATTGGCAGCCCTCGATTGTGCCGGCCCTTGGGTGCTGTTCAAGCTCGCGCCGGGCAATTACACGGTCGCGGCGACCCTGCTCAACGGGCAGGGCGGCGGCGAACGCAGCGCCGCGTTTTCACCACCCGCAACGGGCCAGAAGCGCGTCGTGCTGCAATTCAAGCTCCCGCCGAATCAGTAGGCGCCGACAACAACAAAGCATGTCATCCCCGGCCGAGCGGCCGGGGATGACAATCTTTGAAATGTTTGATCGGCGCAGGCTCTAAGCCAAAATCATTTGTTCGTTCAGCGTTTTTGCAATCGAACGCAGCCATGCGGAGTGCCGGTGCGCCTCGGGCGAAAGCGACCCCATGACAAATTCAGGAATCATGAATTGCGGGAAACATTGGCTGGACGAAAAATTGTGCACCGAATGGGCGCAGTTGAGACGCTTCGATTCGAAGCTCGCAACTTTGAAATTCCTCTGCGCCGCCAGCACAAACTGCCGATCTTCGAACGTGTTGATCGCGTCGAAAGGGTTCTTTTCCCATATTTTCTTGCGGTAGATGTAGGACCAGCCGTAGCACAAATGTATCCACGGAATATTGACGTCGTCGAGCTTGACCATCTCTACGCCGTGCCGGTTGAAGTTGAAAGCGGGACCGGTTTTGACGAGCGTGCGGTAATAGCCAAAATGTCCCGTATTCAACTGCCAGCAAAAAAAACCCGACAACAGCACAAGGTCGGAACCGATCTTTTCCATCATCTTCATCATGTCGGCGATATAGGTGGGGCCGTAAAAATCGTCATCGTCGAAATGGAAAATGATATCGCCCTTTGCACTGTCCAAGAGCCGGTTGCGTTTTTCTCCGATGCTCAATCTTTTGCTTGAATGGAAATAGCGCAGTCTGTCCCAGGAGGAACGGGACAGCGTCAGCGAGGGAATTTCGCTGTCGTCCAAGACCAGCCATTCGATTTCCTGACAGGTCTGCTTTTGAACACACGCAATAATCGCTGGCAAAAACGCTTCGCGATTATACGTCGGAGTGATAATGCTGACGATGGGATTTGTCATGGAATGCGCCTGCTATCGTCTGAGATTATGACCGGCCCGCGGGTACCCTTCAAGCTCGCGCTGAAGCGGTAGTCGCTGACTGTCCCCTCACCTACGCCGGTGCAGACTGATAGCGCGCGTTCCTGCATCCCTCCCGCAAGGGATGCGATGCAAGCTCTTTCCACCACGGAGGTACGGGTGAGGGGGGCTCGCACACCCTCACATCTGCATGGTCCAGCCTTCGACTCCCATGGCGGCCTGACGCAGCGCTTCCGACAGCGTCGGATGGGCGTGGCTGGTGCGTGCGATATCTTCGGACGCCGCGCCGAACTCGATGGCCAGGGCCGCTTCGCCGATCAGATTGCCGGCCTCCGCACCCAATATGTGCACGCCGAGCACGCGGTCGGTCTTGGCGTCGGCGATGACCTTGACGAAGCCGTCGGTGGCCGCAATCGTTTTGGCGCGCGCATTGGCGGTGAACGGAAATTTGCCGACCTTGTAGGCCACGCCGACTGCCTTCAATTCCTCCTCGGCCTTGCCGACGCTCGCGACTTCCGGCGCGGTGTAAACGACGGCAGGGATCGCCTCGTAGTTCACATGGCCGGCGCGTCCCGCAATGCGCTCGATGCAGGCAACCGCCTCGTCTTCGGCCTTGTGTGCGAGCATCGGACCCTCGCGGCAATCGCCGATCGCCCAGATGCCGGGCACGTTGGTCTTGAAATGATCGTCCGTTACGACGCGACCGCGCGCGTCACACTTGACGCCCGCAGCTTCCAGTCCAAGTCCATCCGTATACGGACGGCGCCCGATGGAGACGAGCACGATATCGGCTTCGAGCACCTGGCGCTGGCCTTCGCCGGCCTCGACATTGACGCGCAAGGTCTCGCCGCGTTTGTCGATGCCCGCCACCTTCGTCGACAGAAGAAATTTCATGCCCTGACGCTGCAGGATGCGCTGGAACTGCTTGCCGATTTCGCCGTCCAGCCCGGGCGTGATGCGGTCGAGAAATTCGACCACGGTTACCTCGCTGCCGAGCCGGCGCCACACCGAGCCGAGTTCGAGTCCGATATAGCCGCCGCCGACGACGAGGAGACGTTTCGGTACGCTCCGCAGCGAAAGCGCGCCGGTGGAGGAAACAATCTGTTCTTCGTCGATGGTGACACCGGGGAGCGGCGCCACATCGGATCCCGTGGCGACGACGATGTGTTTGGTCTGCAGCGTGCGCGTGGTGCCGTCCCCGGCCCTCACTTCGACCTGACCGGGATTGACGATGCGCGCTTCGCCGACGATCGCTTCGGATTTGTTTTTCTTGAGCAGGAATTCGACGCCGCGCGTGAGTTCGCCGACGACCTTCGTCTTGTGCGCCATCATGCCGGGAAGGTCGAGGCTCACTTGCGCCTTGATGCCGAGGCTGGCGAATTTGTCGCCGGCTTCTTCGTACAATTCGCTCGTATGGAGAAGCGCCTTCGAGGGAATGCAGCCCACATTCAGGCAGGTGCCGCCGAAGGTGCCGCGTTTGTCGATGCAGGCGGAACTGAGGCCCAGCTGGCCCGCGCGAATGGCGGCGTTGTAGCCGCCCGGTCCGCCGCCGATGATCACGACGTCGAAGCTGTTACTCATGGTGTTGTCTTCCTTGCGAAAGGGCGCGCGATCCGCCCCGCCATCCGCCGCCATGGACGCAAATCGCCCAACGGCGGGCGGCGCGCGTTCGGCGAGCGTGGCGAGGACCGGCTTGCGCTTGAGCAGGTGCCTGCCGAGCTGCAGCAAGATGAATCCGGCCCATGCCGCTGTGAGCAGCAGCATGACGATCCAATCGGCGATGATGCGTTGGACGTTGTGACCCATACTCGCCCCCGAGTGACGCCCGAAACTGACAGCATCTTCGACCTAAATGTCCAGCAACAGGCGTTGCGGGTCTTCGAGATTTTCTTTCACGCGCACCAGAAATGTGACGGCTTCGCGACCATCGACAAGGCGATGATCGTAAGATAGCGCCAAGTACATCATCGGACGGATTTCGATCTTGTTTTCCACCGCGACGGGACGCGGCTGAATTTTATGCATTCCGAGGATGCCCGATTGCGGCGTATTGAGGATCGGTGTGGACATCAAGGAGCCAAAGACTCCGCCGTTCGATATGGTAAACGTGCCGCCTTGAAGTTCTTCGAGCTTCAGCTTGTTGTCGCGCGCGCGGACACCGAAATCGTTGATTGCAGATTCGATTCCCGCCAGTGACAGTCGGTCGGCGTCGCGTACCACCGGAACGATGAGGCCGCGCTCGGTCGAGACCGCCACGCCGATGTCATAATAGTTCTTGTAGATGATGTCGTCGCCTTCGATCTCGCCGTTGACGTTGGGCAGTTCCTTCAACGCGGCAATGCAGGCCTTGACGAAAAAGCCCATGAAGCCGAGCCGCACATGGTGCTTCTTCTCGAAGTTTTCCTTGTATTCGTTGCGCAGCATCATGACCGTGCTCATGTCGACCTCGTTGAAGGTCGTCAGCTGGGCGGACGTATTTTGCGATTCTTTCAGTCTGAGCGCGATCGTCTTGCGCAGCCGGGACATCGTCACGCGTTCTTCACGATCGGCATTGGCGCGTGGGGCCGCCGCTACGGCCGGCGCGGGCCTGGCCTGACGCTCCGCGGCGCGCGCTTCCAGCGCCGCCAACATGTCGCCCTTGGTAACGCGGCCGTCCTTGCCGGTGCCGTTGAGCGATGACGGGCTCACGCTGGTTTCTTCCGAAATGCGGCGGACGGAGGGCATTACGGGTGCGGGAGCCGGTGCGGGACGGGCGGGTTGCGGGGCCGGCTGAGGCGCAGCGGGTTTCGTCGCCCCGGTAGCCGGCGCCGGCCGGCTGCCGGCAGCACCTTCGGCGATAGTGCCCAGCAGCGTCCCCACCTGGACGGTCGTGCCGGGCTGGACCGCGATGGATTCGAGCGCGCCGGCGGACGGCGAGGGGACTTCCACCGTCACCTTGTCGGTTTCCAGTTCCACCAGCGGCTCGTCGCGGGCGACAGTGTCGCCCTCCTTCTTGAACCAGCGCGCGACGGTGGCCTCGGTCACAGATTCTCCCATCGCCGGGACCTTGATTTCGATGCTCATGGAGCCCTCGTGTAATGCGCGCGCGTGCGCCGGTTATAACGTCAAAGCTTCGTCGAGAAACGCCTGAAGTTCGGCGTTGTGCTGGCTCATCAGGCCCGCCGCCGTCGAGGCGTATTCCGGCCGGCCGACATAACGCGGAACCCATTTGCCGCCCAATTCGGCAATCGTTTCTTCGATGTGCGGCGCGATGAATGTCCAGGCACCCTGGTTTTTCGGCTCTTCCTGACACCAAATGATCTCGGCTTTCGGAAAGCGGCGAAGCTCCTGCGCCAGGGCCGCTTCCGGGAACGGGTAGAGCTGCTCGATGCGCAACATCTGGATACGGGTTTCGTTGCGTTTCTCGCGCTCTTCCATCAGGTCGAAATAGACCTTTCCGGTACACAGGATCACCCGCTTGATCATGTGGTCGGGCGCCAGCTTCACTGTCGTGGCCCCCGGCACCACTTCCGCCTGATCGTAGAAAACGCGGTGGAACGAAGAGCCCGGCAACAAATCTGACAGGAACGAGGTGCAGCGCCTGTGACGCAACAGCGATTTCGGCGTCATCAGGATCAGCGGTTTGCGAAACGGGCGGTGCACCTGCCGGCGCAGCACGTGGAAATAATTGGCGGGCGTCGTGCAATAGGCGACCTGGATGTTGTCCTGGGCGCAGAGCTGCAGATAGCGCTCGAGCCGGGCCGAGGAATGTTCGGGACCCTGGCCCTCATAGCCGTGCGGCAGCAGCATCACGAGGCCGCACATTCTGAGCCATTTCATTTCGCCCGACGCGATGAACTGGTCGATGATGACCTGCGCACCATTGGCGAAATCGCCGAATTGCGCTTCCCATAGAACCAGCGCGCGCGGCTCGGCGGTGCTGTAGCCGTATTCGAAGCCGAGAACGGCGAATTCCGAAAGCAGCGAGTCGACGACCTCGAATTCCGCCTGGCCATCGCGGATGTGATTGAGCGGCACGTAACGCCGTTCGCTGTCCTGGTCGACGAGCACGCAGTGACGCTGCGAAAAGGTGCCGCGCCCGGAATCCTGGCCCGACAGGCGCACCGGATAGCCTTCGTCAAGCAGGGAGCCGAAGGCAAGAGCCTCTGCCGTCGCCCAGTCGATGCCGTTGCCGGTTTCGAGCATCTGTGCCTTGGCGTGCAGCTGTCGTGCAATGGTACGATGCGCGTTGAAATCACTTGGAAGCGTGGTCAGCGCGCGGCCCACTTGCTGCAGCGTCTCGGCCGGCGCGGCGGTCTGACCGCGGCGATCGCCTTCCGGTGCTACCGCAAAACCGCTCCAGCGCCCGTCGAGCCAATCGGCGCGATTGGGCAGATGGCCCTTCGAGGCCTCGAATTCCTCGTCGAGCCGCTTGTTGAATTCCGCGATCATCGTGCGCACGTCGTCTTCGCTGGCGGTGCCTTCCGCGACCAGCTTTGCGGCATAGAGTTCGAGCGTTGTGGGCTGCTCCTTGATCGCGCGATACATCAACGGTTGCGTGAAGGACGGCTCGTCGGCTTCGTTGTGGCCGAAGCGCCGGTAGCAGAACATGTCGATCACGACGTCCTTGTGAAACAATTGGCGGAATTCCGTCGCGATGCGCGCGCAATGCACGACCGCCTCGGGATCGTCACCGTTCACATGGAAGATCGGGGCCTGCACCATCAACGCCACATCCGACGGGTATGGCGAAGAGCGGGCATAGCTCGGGCTCGTGGTGAAGCCGATCTGGTTGTTGATGACGAAATGGATCGTGCCGCCGGTGCGAAAGCCCTTGGTGCCCGACATCGCGAAACATTCCGCGACCACGCCCTGGCCGGCAAAGGCGGCATCGCCGTGCAGCAGCAAAGGCAGCACGCTCGCGCGCGCGAGCGTGTCGTTCTGTTGATATTGCTTGGCCCGCGCCTTGCCGAGTACGACAGGGTCGGCCGCTTCGAGGTGCGACGGGTTCGCCGTCAGCGACAGGTGGACGACGTGGTTGTCGAATTCGCGGTCGGACGAAGCGCCCAAATGATATTTCACGTCGCCTGAACCCTGCACTTCGCTCGGTTTGGCGCTGCCGCCCTGGAATTCGTGGAATATCTGGCGATAGGGCTTCGCCATCACATTGGCGAGCACGTTGAGGCGGCCGCGATGGGCCATGCCCAGCACGATCTCCTTCACGCCCAGCTGGCCGCCGCGCTTGATGATCTGTTCGAGCGCCGGGACAAGCGCTTCGCCGCCGTCGACGCCGAAACGCTTGGTGCCGACGAAGCGCACGGCGCAGAATTTCTCGAAACCTTCCGCTTCGATCAGTTTGTTGAGGATGGCGCGCTTGCCTTCCTTGGTGAAGACGATTTCCTTGTCCGGGCCTTCGATCCGCCGTTGCAGCCAATCCTTCTGCTCGGGGTCGTTGATGTGCATGAACTCGTAGCCGATGCGCCCGCAATAGGTGCGCTTCAACATGTCGACCATCTGGCGCGGCGTGGCGGTTTCGAGCCCGAGCACGCCGTCGATGAAGACGGGGCGATTCAGATCGGCCTCGTGGAAGCCGTAGAAATTGGGGTCGAGCTGCGGCAGCGGGTGTTTCGCTGTCAGCTTCAGCGGGTCGAGATCGGCCGCCAGATGGCCGATAATGCGATAGGCGCGAATCAGCTGAATGGCGCGGACGGATTCCTGTGCGGCAGCGCGCAAATCTTGCTCGCTGACCGCTCCATTCGTCCCGGCCGGCCACTGGCCGGTCAACGCGCTCACCAGTTCGCCATTTTCCAACTGTATTTTGGCATCGCGGCGCCAGGCGGGCCCGCGGCCGAGCTGGGTCGGAGAAAGGCCGCTCTCATCTAGCTCAGCGAAATAGGCGTGCCAACTCGGATCCACCGCGTCGGGATTTTGCTGGTAACGGGCATAGAGCGCCTCGATGAAGGCAGCGTTGGTGCCGAACAGGAACGAACTTTTCTCGAACAGTTCGTTGCTCTCTTCGGGAGACGGGTCTTGGTGTGATTGTCCTGTCATTTCAGCATATTAGATGATTGTAGGGGGCAGATATCTATCCGGGCGGGCCACTCTTTCGGAAGGCCGCACGAAACGGAGCGAGCCTGTAACGCAGTTTGCGCTGCAATGCACGCATACATTGCGCCATCCAATACCAGACAGCATTAATTTGATGTCAAAATTCGAAGATTCCCGGTGCCACCCTTAGGAATTTTGTTCGATGCCGCGAGATGACAGCGAGTTCAAGCGGTGCGCCGCATGGCGATATCGCTCAAAAGGCGTTCGGGGCGCTCATAAACTAGGCAATCGCCCTGCCAAACTTCAATCATCGTGAAGGGTTGCGCTTTCATGGCGTGCGCCATGATTTTGGCTTGCATGGGTGTAGCACAACTGACCGAGAATTTCTCGACGAGATTGCCATCCAGATCGCGATAAGAAATTTCATAGCTTGGCATAGCGTTCTCCTTGGAATCGTCCATGCCCTCCGCCCACTGTCATTATGCAAAGGGCTGGGCGCCGATGTCCAATGAACTTTTGCAAACAATACGATCATCGGATTGATCGCCGGAAATTCGCGCGGTCTGTCGATTTTGCGGCGTCTGCCAAACTTTGCGACAGGATTCAACGAAGCATGCAATATCGCGTGTTCCGCTCAACCTTTAGCATCGTCGTCGGATGCGTTTGGACCACGCATGCAATTCGCCATGATGCAAGCGAGGGTCGTATCGCAAACATTTTTCCCGCCGATATTGAACCGTCATGACAGGAAGGAAACCTCACCGTGAAACCGCTTATTTTTGCAGTTTCGGTTGCGCTGTTCGCGGGCGCTGGCGCCGTCGCCTTCGCGCAGGAGCATGGCCAGCACCAGGACTGGCACGCCGCCTTCACGCAGGCCTGTGGCGCCGACATGCAGACCTATTGTTCGGCAGCGCAGAGCCGCGACGATCGCCGCGCCTGCATGCAGGCCAACAAGGACAAATTCTCCGACGCCTGCAAAGGCTTCATGGCGAGCCACCACGCGCACGCGCAAATGCAGGGCACGGGCGGTGGACAGTAGGGCGGGCGGCCTATTTCCCGTTCAGAACATCGACGAGCGTGGTGCCGAGGGCGGCAGGATTGGGTGAGACCCGGATTCCGGCCGCCTTCATCGCCTCGATCTTGGAGTCCGCGCCGCCTTTGCCGCCGGAGATGATGGCGCCCGCATGACCCATGCGGCGTCCGGGCGGCGCGGTCACACCCGCGATAAAGCCCACCATCGGCTTTTTCGTCTTCGAGCGGCGGATGAAATCGGCCGCATCTTCTTCGGCCGAGCCGCCGATTTCGCCGATCATGATGATCGCTTCCGTCTCGGGATCGGCGAGGAACATTTCGAGCACTTCGATATGCTCGGTGCCCTTTACCGGATCGCCGCCGATGCCGACGCAGCTCGATTGGCCCAGGCCCACGGCGGTCGTCTGTGCCACCGCTTCATAGGTGAGCGTGCCCGAGCGCGAGACGATGCCCACTTTGCCGCGGCGGTGAATGTGGCCCGGCATGATGCCGATCTTGCATTCGCCGGGCGTGATAACGCCGGGGCAATTGGGCCCGACCAGCCGCGTCCGCGAGCCCGAGAGCGCGCGTTTCACCTTGACCATGTCGAGGACGGGAATGCCTTCGGTGATGCACACGACGAGCGGAATCTCCGCATCGATCGCTTCGAGGATGGCGTCGGCCGCGAAGGGTGGCGGCACATAGATCACGCTCGCAGTGGCGCCGGTCGCCTCTTTCGCCTCGCGCACCGTGTCGAACACAGGCAGGCCCAGATGGGTCGAGCCGCCTTTGCCGGGCGAAGTGCCGCCCACCATCTGCGTGCCATAGGCGATCGCCTGTTCGGAGTGAAACGTCCCCTGATTGCCGGTGAAGCCTTGGCAGATGACGCGCGTGTTCTTGTCGACGAGGATGGACATGGCGATTCCCGTTGAAGTTGCTAATGGCGAAAGTCGGTCACCGATCCGCGTTGAGGGAGGTGAACGCAGAGGCGTAGGCCGGCACCAACGAATTCCACACTTACGCCAGCCTCGGGTCGAGTTTCTTGCACGCGTCGAGGAGCCCTTTGACCGAATCCGCCGATTTCATCAGCGCGCCGCGTTCGTCGGAGGTGAGCTCCAGTTCGACGATGCGCTCGACGCCCTTTTCGCCGATGACGACCGGCGTCCCGACATAAAGGTCCTTGATGCCGTAAGGGCCGTTGACATAGGCCGCACAGGGCAGCACGCGCTTCTTGTCCTTGAGGTAGCTCTCCGCCATAGCGACGGCCGAGGTTGCCGGGGCGTAAAAGGCCGAGCCGGTCTTCAGGAGGCCCACAATCTCTGCGCCGCCGTCGCGCGTGCGCTGCACGATCTGGTCGAGGCGCTCCTGCTTGATCCAGCCCATCCTCACGAGTTCGGGCAGGGGCACGCCCGCCACCGTCGAGAAGCGCGGCATGGGCACCATCGTGTCGCCGTGACCGCCCAGCACGAAGGCCGAAACGTCTTCGACGCTGACGCTCAGCTCCTCGGCGAGGAAATGGCGAAAACGCGCGCTGTCGAGCACGCCCGCCATGCCGATGATCTTTTCGTGCGGGAGCCCCGAGAATTGCCGCAGTGCCCACACCATCGCGTCGAGCGGGTTGGTGATGCACACGATGAACGCGTCGGGCGCATATTGCTTGATACCATCGCCGACCGCCGACATGACCTTGAGGTTGATGCCGAGAAGGTCATCGCGGCTCATGCCGGGCTTGCGTGCCACACCGGCAGTCACGATGACGACGTCGGCGCCGGCGATGTCGGCATAGGAATTGGTGCCTTTGAACTTGGCGTCATAGCCGTCCACGGGGGCGGCCTGGGCGATGTCGAGGCATTTGCCCTGGGGCAGGCCCTCGACGATGTCGAAGAGGACGACGTCCCCCAATTCTTTAAGGCCGATCAGATGGGCGAGCGTGCCGCCGATCTGTCCGCCGCCGATGAGCGCGATTTTTTTGCGGGCCATGGGGGAGTCCTGTCTGAGTGTCGGGGTCCGCTACCTAGCGCTTAGGCTCGCCTCCGGCAAGGCGGCGCAACGGCACAAGTCAGGTCTTGCCGGCGTCCCGGGCGGCAAGTGTCGCAATGGCCGACCAGTCGAGCATCTCGCCGCCTTGCGCCAGGAGCGCGAGGAAGCGGTCGCGCAGCAGGCTGGCGATCGGCATGGGAACACGCAGGCCTTCGGCGGCCGCGAGCGCGAGGCGGATATCCTTGAGCCCCAACGGCGCCGCGAAGCCTGCGGGGGTGAATTTCTCGTCGGCGATCAATCCGCCATAGGTCTTGTAGACGGGCGCGCTGAACAGCGTCGACGTGAGAAGATCGATATAGGCGTGGCGGTCGACACCGCCCTTGGCGACCAGGGCTACGGCCTCGCCCAGCGCTTCGATGACGGACGCGATGAGAAAATTGCCGCTCAGCTTGACGAGATTGGCGGCCGAGGGCTTTGCGCCAAGAACAAAGGTTTTTTGTCCGATCGCCTCGAAGAGCGGGTTGGCCGCTGCGAGCGCATCGCTCGCGCCCGCCGCCGCGATCGCCAATTTTCCGGCTGCGGCGACATCGGGCCGCCCGAATACGGGCGCCGAGACGAAACGCTGCCCCGCCTTGGCATGCGCTTGCGTCAGGCGTTCCGCCAGCGCGACGCCGATCGTGCTCGCCGAAATGTGGAGCGCGTTTTGCGCCAGGCTTGCGATAATGCCGGAATCGCCAAACGCGGCATTCTCAACCGCGTCATCGTCGGCCAGCATGGTGATGACGGCGTCGCCCCGACAGGCGTCCGCGATGTGCCGTGCGGGTTTCGCACCTTGGTCGACCAGAGGCTGCGCTTTGGCGAGCGTGCGATTGTACACGGTCACCGCATGACCGGCCTTGACGAGATTGGCCGCCATCGCCGCGCCCATTTGCCCCAGTCCAATAAATCCGACTTTCATTGTGGTCTCCTTTGCGAAAGCGAGGCGGGCGCGAAGCGGAATTTCGCCCACCGGCGCGAAATGGTAAACTGAACTGTATGCGAGGTCCGTGATGCCATCGGAAACCTTCCATTGCCCGAAATGCGGCCGGGAACTCAAGAAAAGCGCCCAGGCCTATGTGCTGGGAGAACTCGCGCACGACAAGGAGGCGTCGTTCGTCATGATGGGCGAGATGGCGAAACCGTGACCTGCCCGGGCTGCGGCTACGCCATCGACGCGCAACGCATGATGCGCGGCGATTACGATTCGGGCTTCACCAAAGCTGGCGGCTGAATCGGTGTCGCGGGAGGCGTCGCGCTATGAATTCTGCCGCCAGACGCGTTGATGCGATTGCGCGACCAGTCACGCCTGCGCGCCCTTCCAATCGTGTATCGCTATCGTCTCGTGCTTGACATGGCGCGCTCGCGGTCTTTCTGTTTAATTGAAGTGTGTATCGGGGGGCGACCATGATTGCGCTGGAATCCGCGTCATTCCGTTTGTGCGCTATGTTGGCGACGGCATTTCTGTTCCCATATTCGATCGCCTGCGCTCAACCGGACAGCGGCACACCGTCTTGGGCGAGTGATCAAGCCACGGCCGATGCCGACATGCACAACAGCCAATACGAAGCAGCGGTTTCAGTTTATGAGCGTGCGATTGCGGCTGCACAGAGTGCGCCGCCGGATGCAGAGACCAACGCGGCAATTTCGAAAATGCTCGTGAACGAAGGCAATTGCTTTCTCAAGCTGCATCGGCCGGAAGACGCCGAAGCGGCATACGCAATGGCCGCCCCGCTGTCGCCCACTCCCGCTACCGCCTATTTCAATCTCTGCGCCGTCTATTACAACACCGGCAAAACTGCCAACGCCCTTGCCGCGTGCGACAGGGTCATCGAAATCGATCCCGCCAAGGCGGACGCTTATTTCATCAAAGGTTCGCTGCTCGTCAGCGAGGCGACTTTGGCCAATGGGAAATACACGGCACCTGCCGGCACGATCGAGGCGCTCAACAAATATCTGGAGCTCGCACCCAATGGCGCGCACGCGGCCGACGTCAAACAGATGCTGGATTTTCTGAAGTAGGTGAGCGCCTACGCCGCGTCGATGAAGCCGCCCATTTGCCGGTTCCACAGCCGCGCATAGGCGCCGCCGCGCGCCAGCAGTTCGCGATGGGGTCCTTCTTCGAGGATGCGCCCCGCTTCGAGGTAGATGATGCGGTCCATGCCGGCGATGGTCGAAAGCCGATGGGCGATGGCGATCACGGTGCGGCCCTGCATCAGCGTCCACAGGCCTTCCTGGATCAGGTGTTCGGATTCGGAATCGAGCGAGGAGGTCGCCTCGTCCAGCACGAGAATCTTCGCATCCTTCACCAGCGCGCGCGCGATCGCCACGCGCTGGCGCTCGCCGCCGGACAGCTTGATGCCTTGTTCGCCGACGATCGTGCCGTAGCCGGTCGGACGCGCTGCGATGAAGTCATGCGCATAGGCGTCCCGGCTCGCGCGCACGACGTCTTCATCGCGCGCGTCGGGCCGCGCGTAGCGGATATTGTCGCGCACGGCGCGGTGGAACACGGCGGGCACTTGCGGCACCTCGGCGATCGCCTCGTTCAGCGAATCCCACGTCACGTGGGCGATGTCGCAGCCGTCGATGGTGATGCGTCCCGCCTGCGGCTCATATTGCCGGCGCAACAGCTTGACCAGCGTCGACTTGCCCGCGCCCGACGGACCGACCAACCCGACCTTTTCGCCCGGCTTGATGGCGAGGGACAAGTCCGTGAAGACATTGTAGCCGTCGCGATGGGCGAATCTTATATGCTCGAAGCGGATGGCGCCGTCGGTCACGACCAGCGGTTTGGCATCCGGCGCGTCGACGATCTCATGCGTCTGGCTCACCAATTCGAGCGCTTCGGTGAGCGTGCCGAGCTGCTCGAAATAATCCAGCATGCGGAAGGAGAGTTCCTGCACGCTGCGCGCGATCTGGCTGCCGAGGAAATAGATCATCGCAAAGGCGCCGACCGACAGCGCGCCCGACAACGCATCCATTCCGGCCATGACGACGAGGCCCACCAGCAGCGCGAGGGTCGCCAGCTGCATGAAGGTGCGCATCACGATGAGAAACCAGCGCAACCGCCGCGAGGCATTCATTTCGTCGGCGAGGAAGGAGGAAATGAAACGCCGTTCGTAAGCGGCCTTGGCGAAGGCGCGCACCAGATCGGCATTGGTGATGGCGTCGACAAGGCGCCCCGTCGAGGTCGACACTTCGTCGGAAAACGCTTTCGACAGGCGCACGCAACGCTGCGCCAGCGAGACGACGATGCCGAGATAGAGCACCGTCCACACCGCGAGCATCACCGCATAGGACGCATGTGCTTCGTACATCAGCACGCCGCCGACCAGCACGAGGCCCGTGACGCGGACCATGTCGAGGGACAGAATGTTGAGGATGGCGATGGTGGCGTGTCCCGCCTGCTTGACCTTCTGCCCAAGCTTGCCGGCGAAATTCTCCTGAAAATAGCGCGGGGAATGGCCGAGCATGTAGACGAACAGATATTTCTGGGCGAGTGCCCGCATGCGCGGCGACGTTTCGATGTCGACTGCCTCGTAGCCGCGATAGACGCTGGCCGAGATCAGCCAGATCGCGCCCATCAACACGACCCAAGGCAGCACCGCCGCGGCGAAGCTCAAATGTTTGGCGTAAGCCGCTGCGATGGCGTTGATCAGGTGCGAGAGCGCCAAGGGGCCGAAGGCATCGATCGCGGTGGCTGTGGCGGCCAATGTCGCGAGCAGCGCGACCCGCCGGGGGAAATGCGTCCGGATCAGGAACCAGAGGAAGCCGAAGGGCGTCGTCGGCAGGCGCTCCAGCGGCCGGGCTTCGCCCAGGCTTTCGGGTCTGGTCAACACTTCATCGGGAACGATGTGACGGGTCACGGCATCTCTCGCGGGGCGCGAGAGAATAATCTCACGGGAAACGGAAGGAAGAGTAACGCGCGAAATTATTTAACGCGGTGCAACCACGTGCTGCCGTGAGCAGGAGCAACCTTCAGGGTGCAGGCAGACGACAATGCGCGACCACGCAAGAACAGGGCAGGCGAGCTGCGAAGGCATTGAAATAGGCATCGATCGATGATAATTTCGTGCCTCATAGCGGAACCGGATAACATTGCGTACCACTCTTGCACTGGATGACGAACTTCTCGCAAAAGCTCGCGAGCTCACCGGCCTCACGGAGAAATCGAGCTTGGTTCGAGAGGGCTTGAAGGCTCTTATCGAGCGCGAAAGCGCACGGCGTTTGGCACGTTTGGGCGGAACGGAGCCCGGAGCAGAAGCGCCGCGACGCCGGCGGCCAACGTGACTTTGGCCCCAACGTGACTTTGGCAACGTGATTTTGGTCGATACGTCGGTCTGGATCGATCACTTCCGCGCCGGCAACCAAACCCTGATCGAATTTCTCGATTCCGGCGCGGTTCTGGTCCATCCGTTCGTCATAGGAGAACTTGCACTAGGCAGCCTGAAGCAGCGAGCGCTTATCCTCGACGCCGTTGCAAACCTTCCTCACGCGAGCGTCGCAGCCGATTCCGAGGTTCTGCGCTTCATTGACAGCTTCGCGCTTTTTGGGCGCGGCATCGGCTATCTCGACAGCCATCTGCTGGCGGCGGTCCGTTTGACTGCCGGCGCGGAACTGTGGACGCACGACAAACGATTGAAGGAGGTCGCCGAACAATTAGGTTTGGCGATGGCAGTTCGATAATGGCTGGCCAAGCGGTGCTTAGGCGCCCGCCGTCTCCGAGGCGCGGTCCTGGCGCTCGACGATGCGGGCCGATTTGCCGCGGCGTCCGCGCAGGTAATAGAGCTTCGCGCGGCGGACTTTGCCCTTGCGCACGACCTGCACGGAATCGACCAGCGGGCTGTAGATCGGGAACACGCGTTCGACGCCTTCGCCGTAGGAAATCTTGCGCACCGTGAAGCTCTCGTTGAGGCCGGCGCCGAAGCGCGCGATGCATACACCTTCGAAGGCCTGGAGGCGCT
Organism: Rhizomicrobium sp.; assembly: GCA_049692035.1. Lineage (GTDB taxonomy): Bacteria > Pseudomonadota > Alphaproteobacteria > Micropepsales > Micropepsaceae > Rhizomicrobium. The sequence continues at coordinate 16,274 of JBAVOL010000030.1, read as the reverse complement.
CGCGCGTCTTGGTCTGCTTGGACTTTTCGTCGTAGGTCGATTCGACGACTTTCACGTTGACCTTGACGGTGTCGCCGGCGCGGAAATCCGGACGGGGCTTATCGCCGCGCAACGCGCTCATCTGCTCGGCTTCGAGCTGCTGCAAAATGTTCATGGCAATCTCCGTGCGGCGGCTGTTCAGCCGGCCAAGCCGGCTTTCGTCTAAAGAAGGGGCGCCCTATAGCCTACCCTTTGCGCTTTTCATAGAGGGACCAGAGGTCAGGACGACGAAGTTTGGTGAGTGCCTCGGCCGCCTCCTTCCGCCAGCGTGCAATCGCAGCATGATTACCTGAGCCGAGGACGGGGGGAATATCCCGTCCCTCGAAGGTCTGGGGCCGCGTGTATTGGGGATATTCCAGCAGCCCTGCCTCGAAGCTCTCCTCGGCGGGTGAGGTCCGGTCGCCCAACACGCCGGGGATGAGGCGGACTGTGGCTTCGATCAGCGCCATCGCCGCGATTTCGCCGCCGGCAAGCACGTAATCGCCAAGCGACACTTCCTCCAGCGCGCGCGCCTCGATGGCGCGCACATCCAGCCCCTCGAAACGCCCGCACAGCAGAATGACGCCCGGGCCTTGCGCCAGCGTTCTGACGCGCTCCTGGGTGAGGGGCGCGCCCCGCGGCGTCAGATAGAGGTTCGGCCGCTCGCAACCGGCTGCGCGCGCCGCGTCGAGCGCAGCCGCTGCCACATCGGGACGCATGACCATGCCGGGACCGCCGCCGGCGGGGCTGTCGTCCACGGTGCGGTGCCTGCCGAGGCCGTGCTCGCGGATGTCGCGGACTTCGAGGCTCCACAGTTTGTTGCCGAGCGCCTTGCCGATCAGCGAATGGCCCAGCGGTCCGGGAAACATTTCGGGATAGAGGGTGAGGACACAGGCCTGCCAGCTCATGCGACCTTGTCCTCCTGGCCGGTGTCCGGCTCTTCGGGCGCGGCGACGACGATGCAGCCCCCTTTCAGGTCGACAATGGGCACGATCTCGCGGGTGAAGGGCAGGAGGATTTCGTTGCCATCGGAGCGCATAATTTCGATCACGTCGCCGGCGCCGAAATTGTGCAGCCCCTTGACGGTGCCAAGCGTGCGGCCTTGCGCGTCGACGGCCGCCAAGCCGATCAGGTCGGCGTGATAGAATTCCTCGGCGCCGGCAGGCGGCAGGGCGTCGCGGGAGACGAACAATTCGCATCCCTTGAGCGCTTCCGCACCGTCGCGGTCGGCGATTCCGCGAAACCGCACGACGGCAATATCGGCTTTGACGGGCTGCGTGGCAGTCACCGTGAATTCCCGCCCGTCCTTCGTGTGCAGCGCGCCATAGGCGGCAAGCCCGTCCGTGGACTCGGTGAAAGTCTTCACCTTCACCTCGCCCTTGAGGCCGTGTGCGCCGATGACGACGCCCAGAAGAATGTCGCGGGGCACGTGCGGCCCTTAAGGCGTTACGCTGCCGCGGCGCCGGCCGCCGCTTTGGCGCGTTCCTGCGCCTTCTTCTTCGGCTGGCCTTTTTCCGGATTGCTCTTGGTCAGCGGCTTCACCACGCCCGCATCCGACAGGAAGCGATGCACGCGGTCGCTGGCGACGGCTCCCTTGGCAACCCACACCTTCGCCTTTTCAAGATCGATCTTCAGGCGGTCGGCATGGTCGCGCGGCAGGATCGGATTGTAGAAGCCGATCTTTTCGATAAAGCGGCCGTCGCGCGGCGAATGGGAATCCGCGACCACGATCGCGTAATGCGGGCGCTTCTTGGTGCCGCCGCGCGAAAGTCTGATTCGGAGTGCCATGGTGTAAATCCTTTCTTGGTCCGTATGCTGATTTATAGGTTTTGGCGAACTCAACTCTCATTGTCATGGCCGGGCTTGACCCGGCTACCCATCAAATAATCAAACGGTCTCTTGTTCGCGCGACGAAGCGCGGATGGGTGGCCGCCTCAAGGGCGGCCATGACAGATGAGAGGAGCAGGTGAGGGGTCATCGCCGCCCTCCCGGAAACATGCCGGGCGGCAATTGCGGCATGCCGCCCATTCCGGCGAACGGATTGCGCCCGCCCTTGCCCATCTTCTTCATCATGTCCGCCATCTGGCGGTGCATCTTGAGCAGCTTGTTGACCTCGGACACTTCGACGCCGGCGCCGCTGGCGATGCGTTTCCTGCGCGAACCATTGATGACGTCGGGCTTGGTGCGCTCGACCTTGGTCATCGACAGGATGATCGCTTCCTGTCGCTTCAACAGGCTGTCGTCGAACCCTGCCGTGGCGAGCTGATCCTTGATCTTGCCGACGCCCGGCAACATCGACAGCACGCCCTGCATGCCGCCAAGTTTTTTCATCTGACGCAGCTGATCGGCGAGATCATTCATGTCGAACTCGCCCTTCTTCATCTTCCTGGCGAGCTTCTCGGCTTGCTCCTTGTCGATCGTCTCGGCGGCCTTTTCGACCAGGCTGACGACGTCGCCCATGTCGAGAATGCGCGCCGCCACGCGCGCGGGATGGAATGCTTCGAGCGCGTCGAGCTTTTCGCCGAGCCCCAGGAATTTGATCGGCGCGCCGGTCACCGCACGCATCGAAAGGGCCGCGCCGCCGCGCGCATCGCCGTCGGCACGGGTGAGAACGATGCCGGACAGCCGCACGCGTTCGTTGAAGGATTTGGCGATGTTGACCGCGTCCTGGCCCGTCAGGCTGTCGGCGACGAGCAGGGTTTCGTGCGGCTTGACGCAATCGCGCACCTGCGCGACCTCGGCCATCAGCGCTTCGTCGATGTGCTGGCGTCCCGCGGTGTCGAGAATCAGCACGTCATAGCCGCCGACGCGGGCCGCGGCCAGCGCCCGCTTGGCGATGTCGAGCGGCATCTGGTTGGCGAGGATGGGGAGGGTTGCCACGCCCGCCTGTTCGCCGAGGATTTTGAGTTGCTCCATTGCAGCAGGCCTTCGCACGTCGAGCGAGGCCATCAGCACGCGCTTTTTTTCCTTCGTCTGCAGCATCAGGCCAAGCTTGGCCGAAGTGGTGGTCTTGCCCGAGCCTTGCAGGCCAACCATCAGGATCGGGGCGGGAGGGCTGCCGAGATCGAGCGCCGCGTTGTCGTGGCCGAGCGTTTCGACGAGGGCGTCGTGGACGATCTTGACGACCTGCTGGCCCGGCGTGACCGAGCGGATGACGTTCTCGCCGATGGCGCGCGGACGGACCTTGTCGATGAAATCCTTGACGACGGGCAGCGCCACGTCGGCGTCGATCAGGGCGCTGCGCACCTCGCGCAACGCTTCATCGACATCGCTCTCGGAGAGCGCGCCGCGCCCTCTGAGCCTGTCGAACACGCCGCCGAGGCGGGATTGCAAAGCGTCGAACATGTGACCTCACGCAAAGCACGAACGCCCCAGGGGGCGCATCCGCGCTGCCTGGGGGCGATCCCGGGCCGCGCCCGGGACCGGAAAGCTTTTCAGCGTTCCGGAGTGGAGGAGGATTTAGGCCGCGCGGGGGCCCAAGTCAATTCGGAAAGCAGAAACGGGGGATAAATCGAAGTGTCTACCATCCGCACGTTGTTTCATGGAGGCTGCGGAGCTCAGGACGTATCGGAGTTGAAAGCCAATGCTTTGTGCCAAATTTTGCACCCGTCATTTGCTCATTTAGAGATTCCACCTCATCGCACGCTGCTTGCAGGCGTTCGCTTTCACTCATTTCTGACACACTGACTGGCCGGGCCTTTGGGGAACCAGTCAGGGCGTCACCAACGAAAGCAATGACATAGGGAAAGCCAATGATAGCTGCGACCACGAATATCACGATCAACACTTGTTGAGTTCCAGCTTTCATGAGGCAGTCCGCGCTTCCAATTTGTTCAACCATAACACACAACATCCCCCCAAACTCACCATGGGCGGGCTTGACCCGCCCACCCAGCCGCCGCGCGTCGGCGCGGCGAATGGTCTCTGACTATCGAGAACCCTCCACCGAACATGCTTCTTCGCTCGCGGACGCTCGCGACTGGGTGGCAGGGTCAAGCCCTGCCATGGTGAGGTGGGGACGATGGCGGCCGGCCATGGTGAGGGAGAAGGCCGGTGAAGATGGGAGTTGGGTCAAACAGATTTTGCGCAAACATGGCACGCAACGCCAACCCCAAACTCACCATGGGCGGGTCAAGCCCTGCCATGGTGAGGGAGGGAGCGGTGGGTCGCCGACGATACCGAGGGTGAGGTTAACCGTTCCATTTCTCGAACAAATCGTTCCACTCTGGATTGACCTTCTCGATCAATTCGAGCTTCCACACCCGTTTCCAACGTTTGATATTGGTTTCGCGGCGGATGGCGTCGGCGTACAGCGGATATTCCTCGACAAAGACGAGACTCGTCACATTGTACTTCTTGCAGAATTGCGAACCGCGGCCTTCGCGGTGGGCTGAAATGCGCGCCGGAATATTGGAGGTCACGCCGGTGTAGAGCGTGCCGTTGCGCTTGCTGGCGAGAATGTAAACGAAACCGCTGGGCATAGTGCGAGCATGAAAGACTGGGTGGGCGGGTCAAGCCCGCCCATGGTGAGTTTGTTTGTCAGTGCGTGTTTGGCGGACGAACGGCGACAAAATTGCGGGCGGGACGCCCGCGGTCCCAGCAAACTTACTTCCCCAACCCCAACACCCGCTTGAGATACACAAAACTCAGCGCCCACATTTCCGCCGCCTGGCGGTGGTCGGCGGCTGCCGCGTGTCCGCCGTCGGTGTTTTCATAGAACATCACATCGTGGCCCTGCGCGATCATCTTCGCCGCCATCTTGCGCGCATGCACCGGCGTCACGCGGTCGTCGCTGGTGGCGGTGACGAAGAACACCGGCGGATATTTCACGCCCGGTTTCACGTTCTGATACGGCGAATATTTCAGGATCCATGCGCGTGCCTTCGCATTGTCGGGATCGCCATATTCGGCAATCCACGACGCGCCCGCGCCGATATGGGTGTAGCGGATCATGTCGATCAGCGGCACCTGGCAGACGACGGCGCCGAACAGATCGGGCCGCTCGACCATATTGGCGCTGACCAGAAGTCCGCCATTCGAACCGCCCATGATGCCGAGCTGCTTGGGCGTGGTCAGTCCGCGCGCCACCAGATCGGCGGCGACCGCCTGGAAATCGTCAATCGCCTTCTGGCGGTTCGGCCCCAGCGCCGCCTGATGCCAGGCGGGTCCGAATTCGCCGCCGCCGCGGATATTCGCGACCACATAAATCCCGCCTTTGGCGAGCCACAGCCGGCCGAAATTGGCGGAATAGCTCGGCGTCAACGAAATTTCGAAGCCGCCATAGCCGTACAGCACCGTCGGCGTCGGTTCGTGGAGCGTTACGGGCCGGGTGACGAAATAGGGGATTTTCGTGCCGTCCTTCGAAATCGCTTCGAATTGTTCGCTCACCAGCTTCGACGCATCGAAGCGTGCGGGCAGAGATTTGATCGCGACCGGTCTGTCGTTGCCGGAATCGGCATAGAGCGTGGTGGGATTGAGATAACTCTCGAAACGGAAATACGCCTCGGGGCCGTCGTCGTTGGTCGAAACGATATTCGTTGAGCCGCCTTCCGGCAGATCGAGCCTACTGTTGCTCCACGTATTTTTCGCGGAATCGAGGCGAAAGGCGCGTATCTCGCCTTTGACGTTTTCGGTGATCGCCGCATAGACCGCATCGCGGCCGACCGACACCTGCTCGATTGCCGCGCGCGCGCCCGGCGCATACAGCAATTGCACCTTGGGCGGCAGGCGAGCTTCCGCGAAGCTGCGAATCGGAAATGCGATCAGCGCGCCCTTGGGGAACGAGGCGGGCGCACCTGCCGGCATCCATTCCTCGCGCAGCGTGACGATCAACTTGCCATCGTTCACGCCCTGCAGCACGGCCGATAGCGGCAACGGGATTTTCAGCGTCGTGCCGTCGGGATTGACCAGGAAATATTCCGCTTCGAAGAAGCTCGTGGCGCGCGACACCAGCGGCAGCGCGCCGTCCCTGTCGCGGAAAACGACCGGGTCGACGGACACGTCCGCGGCTTTTCCTTCGAACACGGTCCTGGCGCTCGTGATCGCCGCGCCGCGTTTCCAGATTTTCACGATGCGGGGATAGCCGGATGTGGTCAGCGAGCCCGAACCGAAATTCGTTGCGAACAGGATCGTGTCGTCGTCGACATAGGCGGCGGTGGATTTTGCTTCCGGCAGCGTAAAGCCGCTCTTGATAAAGCTCCTGGTCGCCAGATCGAATTCGCGCATCACCACCGCGTCGCCGCCGCCGCGCGACAGCGAAACGAGGCAGCGCGTGAGCGATCGCGCACAATCGGTACCCTTGAATACCCAGTTTTCGTGTTCGCCGGCGGCGAGGCGATCGATGTCGAGCAGCGTCTCCCAATGGGGGGCGGCATTCGCGTAATCGGCGATAGTCGTGCGCCGCCAAATGCCTTTGGGATGCCGGGCGTCCTGCCAGAAATTGAACACATATTCATGATCGAGGTCGCCGAAGGGGATGCGATCCTGGGCGTCGAGGACCGAAAGAACGGCGTTGAAATCGGCGTGATAGTCGGGATCGGCGGTCAGGACGCCCAGGGTCTTGGCGTTTTCCTGCTTGACCCAAGCGATCGGTTTTTCGCCATGGACGTCTTCCAGCCAAAGATAGGGATCGCTCACGCCCTGTGCTCCTCTTGCCTGCCAGCCAAAAGCCAGCGCTGCCGCAATCCCGATCGCAATCCCGATCCTGTAATGCATGAAAGCTCCTGCCAGCGCCGCCGGTCTTTGTCGGAGAGCAAGGCAAAAGGGTCAAGGCCCCTGCTGGCACAGCCGCGCGCGCCAGACTATAAGGCGCCCCATGACGGCGTTTTTGAAAATGCACGGCCTCGGCAATGATTTTGTCGTGTTCGACGGGCGCAAGACGGGGATTCGGCCCGAGCCCGCGCTTGCGCGCGCCATCGCCGACCGCAGGCAGGGTGTCGGTTGCGACCAGGTGATTGTTATCGAGCCGGCGAGAGGCGGCGCGGATGCCGCCATGCGCATCCTCAATGCCGACGGGAGCGAGGTCGAATCCTGCGGCAATGCGGCGCGCTGCGTGGCGCGCCTGCTGATGGAAGAAAAGGACGCGAGTTCCGTGCGCATCGAGACGCCGGGTGGTCCGCTTCTGTGCACCGATGCCGGTCGTGACAACGTGACGGTCGATATGGGTACGCCGCGTTTCGGCTGGAGGGAAATCCCGCTCGACCAGAGCGTCGACACCAATGGCTTTCCCCTGACCGTCGGCGGCGCAACGTTTACGGCCTCCGCTGTTTCGGTCGGCAACCCGCATTGCGTGTTGTTCATGGACGATGCCGAAAAGGCGGACGTCGCCGGGCTCGGACCGGCAATCGAGCGTCATCCGCTGTTTCCGGCGCGCACCAATGTCGAGTTCGTCAGCGTCCTTTCGCCGTCGCGATTGCGCATGCGCGTGTGGGAACGCGGCGCCGGTATCACGCGGGCGTGCGGAACGGGGGCGTGCGCCGCGGCGGTGGCCGCACACCGGCGCGGACTCGCCGAACGCAGGACGGACATCGTGCTCGACGGCGGCACGCTCGCCATCGAATGGCGCGAACGCGACGATCACATCCTGATGACGGGGCCGTCGGCGCTCAGCTTCGTGGGCGATATCGATCTTGGCGCACTGGAAGCGCGAGCATGAGCGAGATCATCACTTTCGGCTGCCGCCTCAACGCCTATGAATCCGAAGCGATCCGCGCGCGCGCGGCCGAGGCTGGTCTGGGCGACGCCGTGATCGTCAACACCTGTGCCGTGACGGGGGAGGCCGTGCGCCAGTCGCGTCAGGCCATCCGCAAGGCGCGCCGCGCCAACCCGTCCGCCCGGATCATCGTCACGGGCTGCGCCGCCCAAACCGAGCCGGATACCTATGCCGCGATGCCCGAAGTCGATCTCGTGCTGGGAAACAGCGAAAAGCTCGAGCGTGCGAGCTATGCCGATTTCGGTGTCGGTACCGCCGAGCGCGTGCGCGTCAACGACATCATGTCGGTCAAGGAGACGGCGGCGCAATTCGTCGACAGCTTCGATGGCCGCGTGCGCGCCTTTCTGCAAATCCAGAACGGCTGCGATCATCGCTGTACCTTCTGCGTCATTCCGTACGGGCGCGGGAATTCGCGCAGCGTTGCGATGGGCGCGGTGGTCGAGGAAGCGCGCCGGCTCGTGCAGGCGGGCTTTGCGGAGATCGTGCTGACGGGCGTGGACCTGACCGCTTACGGCGCCGATCTGCCGGGCACGCCTTCGCTGGGACAATTGGTGCGCAGGCTTCTCAAGCTCGTTCCCGAACTTGCACGGCTGCGGCTGTCATCCATTGATTCCATCGAAGCCGATGACGATCTGTTGCGTGCCATTGCCGAAGAAGAGCGCCTGATGCCGCATTTTCATTTGTCCGTGCAGGCGGGCGACGATCTGATCCTCAAGCGGATGAAGCGCCGGCATAGCCGCCGAGATACGATCGCATTTTGCGAGACGGTGCGCAGATTGCGCCCCGGCGCGGCGTTCGGCGCCGATCTGATCGCGGGATTTCCGACCGAAACCGATCGGATGTTCGAGAACACGCTTCAACTGGTGGACGATGCGGGGTTGAGCGTTCTGCATGTCTTTCCGTTCAGTCCGCGGCCGGGAACACCGGCCGCGCGCATGCCGCAATTGCCGCGCACCCTCGTCAAGGCGCGGGCGGAGCGGTTGCGCGCGAAGGGCGCGGACAGTCTCGCGCGGCGGCTTGGCGGTTGCGTCGGCCGCGAGGAGATTTTGCTCGTGGAAAAGACGGGTTTCGGCCGCACGCCGTGTTTTGCGCCGGTCGCGTTTCGCGGGAACGCCGAGCCCGGCGCGTTCGCGCGTGCGCGCATTGCGGGCGCCGGCAGCGACCATCTGCTGGCGGATATCATCGCATGACCACAGACGATCGCGACGAAAAGCCGGGCTTTTTCGCGCGGCTGAAACAGGGATTGTCGAAGAGCGCGAGCGCTCTCGGCGAAAGCCTGACGGGCCTCTTCACCAAGAAGAAGCTCGACGCGCAGACGGTCGCCGAACTGGAAGAAGCGCTGGTGCGTGCCGATCTGGGCGCGGCGCTGTCAGCGCGCGTGGCGCAGGCGGTCGCCAAGGGCCGTTATGACAAGGAAATTTCCGAATCCGAAGTGCGTCTGATTCTCGCAGCCGAACTGGCGCGGCTGTTGAAGCCGTGCGAGAAGCCGCTTCTCATCGACCGCGCCAAGGCACCCTTCGTCGTGCTCGTGGCTGGCGTCAACGGCACCGGCAAGACGACGACGATCGGCAAGCTCGCAAACCGGTTGAGCAAGGAAGGTTACAGGATCGTACTGGCGGCTGGCGACACGTTCCGCGCTGCCGCGATCGAGCAGCTGCAAGTGTGGGGTACGCGCACAGGCTCCGAAGTGATCGCGCGCGCCGCTGGCGCCGATGCCGCGGGACTGGCTTACGATGCACTTGCCCGCGCGCGTCAGACAAAAGCGGACGTGTTGCTCATCGACACTGCCGGCAGGCTCCAGAACAAGGCGGGGTTGATGGCGGAACTGGAAAAGATCGTACGCGTCATCAAGAAGCTTGACGGCACCGCGCCCCACGCCGTCCTTCTCGTGCTCGACGCCACAACCGGACAGAACGCGCTTGCTCAAGTGGAAGCCTTCAAGGCGAGCGTGCCGCTCACCGGCCTCGTCATGACCAAGCTCGACGGCACCGCCAAGGGCGGCATTCTCGTGGCGCTGGCCGACAGGTTCGCTTTGCCCGTGCATTTCATCGGCGTGGGCGAGGAGGCGAACGATCTTCAGCCCTTCGATGCACAGGCCTTCGCCAACGCCCTGACAGGTGCGTCGTGAAAGCCCTGCGATCGCCACTTGTCAAGCTTGCGCTCGACCTCGGGCCACTGATCGTCTTCTTCGTGACATTCCGCTATCTGGGAATCTTCGGGGCGACGGCTGCGTTCATGGTCGCGGTGCTGGCTGCGCTCGCCCTCGGTTATCTGCGCGAACGCAAGCTGTCGCCGATGCCCCTGGTCACTGCGGTGCTCGTCGTCGTTTTCGGCGGGCTCACGCTCTATTTGAAGAACGACACGTTCATCAAGATGAAGCCGACGGTTCTTTATGCGTTCACGGGCCTGCTGCTCCTCGGCGGCCTCGCGTACAACCGTCTGTTCATCAAATATGTCTTCGCGCAGGCGTTCGAGCTGAGCGAAGAAGGCTGGCGCAAGCTCACCTGGCGCTGGGGAGGCTTCGCGCTCGCGCTCGCAGTCCTCAACGAAATCATCTGGCGGACATTCGCCACTGCAATTTGGGTAGATTTCAAGGTGTGGGGCGTCATGCCCCTGATCTTTTTGTTTGCATTGGCGCAAACTCCGCTCGTGCTCAGGCACGACATTTCGGCTGCAAAGGAACCGGAGGGAAATTCCTAGAGATACGCGGGTTCGGACGAACCGGCATATCCCTGGATTCCTTGTTGGTCGCGCTGCCTGATCGGCTAACCGATTCCACTTGGCCGGGCAGCGCTTTAGCGCGGCGCCGGATCGTGTGGCGCAGGATTGGTGAAAGGCGCGAACACCGAGCGATACTGCGTTTCGCGATAATGCCTCAACGCCCATGTGACGCTTGGAAATGCAAGTTCGCGCCAGGGTATTTTGTCCCACGTAAAAAGTTGGACATCCAGGCTTTCGGCGCCTGCGGCAAAATGGGGTTGCGCGAGCCGGGCGCGATACATCAGATGAACCTGGCTGATATGCGCAATGGAATAGACGGCCAGCAAGGCGTCGATCGCGATCTCGGCGCAGGCTTCTTCCCGGGCTTCGCGGCGGGCGCCGTCCTCGGGCGTTTCATGTTCTTCCAGAAATCCCGCAGGCAATGTCCACAGGCCTTTTCGTGGTTCGATCGCCCGGCGACACAACAGGATGCGGTCGTCATGCATGACGACCGCCCCCACGATGATTTTCGGATTGGTATAATGGATGTGGCCACATTGTCCGCAGACGTAGCGTTGCGCTGTGTCCCCTTCCGGCACGCGACGTTCAAATTGCGGGCCGGGCGATGGAGGGACGGCTCTGCCCGGATCGCTCATTGAAGAAGCATTGCCCAATCACGGCGGTCAAGAAAAGGCCGTCAGCAACAAAATTTACGTGCAACTTCGTGCGAGATCGCTCGCCGAAACAGTTGTCGTGGCGCTGTTGCGCGTCTAGTCTTCACCATATCCGGTGGGAAATGCAGGGGTTGGTCGCGTAGCATTCCCGGGATGGAGCGGTTCGGCGTGATGGCGTTTTTCGGAACGGCGCCGCATTCTTCGAAAATCATAATGGGAATGTCAGGGGTAGCTCATGACGTTGAAGGGGCAAAGAAAGGCGAACGGCAGTTTTGAACTCGCCGACACGCCTTCGCATTTGATGCGGCGATGCCATCAGCTTTATGGCGATCTTTATGCCCGCGAAGCTGGAGCTCGCGATCTGACCAAGCAGCAATTCACGGTGCTGTGCGCGCTCGAGCACAATGACGGCGTCAGTCAGACTGCGCTGGTCGAAATCACGGGCATCGATCGTTCGACTTTGGCGGAAATGGTGCGCCGCATGCTTGATCGCGGCCTGTTGTCGCGCGAACGCACGGAAGAAGACCAGCGTGCGAATGCCGTCGCGATCACGCCGAGCGGGCGCAAGGCGCTCCGTGCAGCACGCATTGCGGCCGATCGTGCCGAGAAAGCGTTGCTGGATCCCTTGCCGCCGGCCGAGCGCGCGCGCTTCGTGAAATCCCTGGCGACGATTGCGGCTGCGGTGGAGTTGCTCGGCCGGGAGGGGACCAAGCGTCCCCGGCGCAAGATCTCCCGCAATCGCCGAGCGTGAAGCACTTCGGCGTCGGATTGTGCGGCCATTCAAGGAAATGAGCGCGCGATTCGATTCAACTCGATCGAATCACGCTCACATCTAGACGCGAATATCGAGTTGCGATCCCAGGGGCGCGAGAGTAGCGAAGGGATTGGCGGCTGTCCGCGCAGCCGGTGCGCAAGGCGCAGCGTCCGCGGCGTTGAACGTGACGGGCACGGTCGCATCGGCTTGTTTCGTCTCGGCAGGCCCGCTTGATGGCGGGGATACCGGGCTCGCTGCCGGACGCGAGGTCGTGCCGCCCGCGCGCGCCTGTTGCGCGGCAATGATGAGATTAAGCGCGCTGACCTGCATGGAGTGACGGTTCCTCCGGAACGCGGAAGAATTTTCCCAGCGTAAGGTTTCGAAAGGCTGAACGGGTTGGCGAAACCTGACCTAACCCTCCCGCTGCGCCCGCTCGATGGCCGGCAAGACGATATCGGTGAGCGCATTGCCGACCAGCGGACCGGGGAAACGCAGGCGGACGATCCCTTTTCCGTCGATCACGAAAGTCTCGGGAACGCCGTAGATGCCCCATTCGATGCCGGCACGGCCATCATTGTCGAGATCGATGCGTTGGTATGGAGCGCCGATTTCGTCGAGGAAGGCGCGCGCCCTGGCCGGGGTGTCCTTGTAGACGAGGCCGTAAAGGGCGACACGTCTGAGCTTGGCCAGCTGCAACAGCGCAGGCGCTTCGGCGCGGCAGGGCACGCACCATGAAGCCCAGACATTCAAGACTGTCACATGGCCCGATACGAGATCCTTCGGCGAAAACGCCCGGGCTTCCGCGTCGAGGGCCGGCAGGTCGAGTGCGGGCGCAGGCTTGTCGATCAACGCCGAAGGCAACGCGTCGGATGGCGTGCCGATGGAACGCAGAAGGGTGGTGACGAAGACCGCGACGAGGGCGGCAAATGCCAAGGCTGGAAGCGCATAGAGCCAACGCATCAACAATGTTCCTCGACTTTGGCCTTGCCTTCGGATTCGATCACGGCAAGGCGGCGCTTGGCGCGCCGGTAATCGCGCAAGGTGAGCGCAATCATTGCGCCGATGCCAAGGACGCTGAGCGCATAAGAGGGCCACACGAAGGCGGCGTAGCCGCCCATTGCAAGGAAATGCGCCATCTTCAGGCCTCGCCCGATTGGCGCAGGAGCGCGCGCGCCCGGCGCGTGAGGATTTCTGTGCGTATACGGATGACCCACAGCAGGAAGAACAGGGCAGTGTAGCCCACGCCCATCAAGAGCAGCGGCCACAGAAAGATCGGCGCAATCAAGGGGCCGCCGCTGCGGAAGACGCTTTCGCCTTGATGCAGCGTGCTCCACCATTCGACGGAATATTTGATGATCACGACGTCCACCGCGCCGACGAGCGCCAGGATCGCCGCGGCACGCGCCGCGCGCGCTTCGTCCTCGATGGCATTCCACAACGCCATGTAGCCCAGATAGAGAAACAACAGAATCAGGAACGATGTCAGCCGCGCGTCCCACACCCAATAGGCGCCCCACATCGGCTTTCCCCACAAGGAACCGGTGACGAGAGCGAGCGCGGTGAAGACGGCGCCCAGCGGGGCGGCGGTTTTGGCGGCCGCATCCGCCAGCGGATGGCGATTCACAAGCCCGAAAAGCGATGCGCCGGCGATTGCAGCGTAGGCCATCATCGCAACCCAGGCGGCCGGCACATGGATGAACATGATTCGCACCGTGTCGCCTTGCTGATAGTCGGGCGGCACGACGAACAGGGCCATGAAGAGCCCGCTGGCGATGGCGAGCGTCGCGACGCCTGCAATCCAGGGAATGACCGGCGCGCTCACTTCCAGGAACCGCTTCGGATTGGCCAACTCGAACATGGGCGTCCGTCTAAGGCTTCGCCCGCATCGGGGCAAGTCATCCCGCGAGGTTCAGCCGCAGTGCGGCTGCTGTCGCAAACGGGGATAGCAGCACGGCCGCCAGCGAGAATGCCGCGAGGAGCCACGCGGCGCCGTTGGCCAGGCCGTCGAGGGCGGCGAGGACGCATCCGGCCCCGAATATGACTGCGGGCGCGATCAGCGGCATCACGAGCAGCGGCAGGATCAAGCCGCCCCGGCGGACGGACAGCGTCAGTCCCGCCCCGATCGCACCGATTGCGCTGATCGACGGCGTCCCCAGCGCCAACGAACCGATCAAGGCCCCATATCCCCTGTCCGGAAGGTTGAACAGCAGCGCGAGCACGGGCGAGAGCAGCGTCAGCGGCAGGCCCGTCGCCAGCCAATGCGCAAGCATCTTTGCCAGGGCGGTCGCTTCGAGGGACAGAGGACCGAGCGCAATGAGATCGAGGCTGCCGTCCTCGAAATCGCTTTGAAACAGCCGGTCGAGCGACAGCAGCGCAGCGAGCACGGCTGCCACCCACAACACGCCGCCGGCCACGCGGCCGAGCAATTTGAGATCGGCGCCGATGCCCAGCGGCACCAGGGCCGCGACGGCTGCGAAAAATGTGATGGCGAGCGCGGCGCCGCCGCCCGCGCGGGCGGCGAGGCGGACGTCGCGCACGACGAGGGCGACAAAAGCGCTCATGAATCCGAATGCATTTGCGTCTGTGTTTGCCGCACCGAAGCAATGCGAGAGTTACGCTGAGATGCGGTCATGCAGGCTCCCCAGTGCGAGGCGCTGGCAGTCCAGCCCCAACGGCTCGTGCGTGGCGGCGATGGCGAGACCGCCCGCCTGGCAATGTGCGGCGATGAATTGCGCCGCCAGCGCTTTGCCGGCCGTGTCGAGCGCGGCCAGCGGTTCGTCGAGGAGCCAGAGCGGTCGCTCGCTCAGAAAAAGCCGGGCCAGCGCCAGGCGCCGTTTCTGCCCGGCCGACAGATATTGCAGCGGCAGGTCGCGGGCGCGCGCAAGACCCACGGCGGCGAGCGCGGACTCGATGTCCCGCCCGCCCCGGTAGAAGCGCGTGAAGAAGCCAAGCGCTTCTACCGCCGTCAATTGGGGCTTGGCGCCGTCTTGATGTCCGAGCCAGCCCACAAGGCCCGACCTCTCTTCGCTGCCGGCGACCGCGGCGCCGTCTTTTGTATGCAGCAGGATCGTCCCCGAACACGGCTCGATGAAGCCCGCAAGGGCGCGCAGGAGCGTTGTCTTGCCGACGCCGTTTGGCCCTTCGAGCGACAGGGCCTGGCCCGCCGCCACGCGAAATCCGAGCCCGCGGATAAGCAAACGCTCGCCCCGCGCCAGTGAAAGATTGTCGACTTCCAGATTTGAGAGCGCGCTCACGGCCTCAATACATATGTTGGCCGCCATTGATCGACATGGTCGAACCGGTGATGAAACCGGCATCGTCGGCGACGAGGAAGAGGACCCCGCGCGCAATTTCTTCGGCATTCCCCAGCCGCCCGACCGGAATCTTGGCAACGATCTTTTCGAGAACATTGGGCGGCACCGCGGCGACCATGTCGGTGTCGATATAGCCCGGCGCGATGGTATTGACCGTGATGCCCCTGGACGCGCCTTCCAGCGCCAAGGCCTTGGTAAAACCGTGAATGCCCGATTTGGCGGCGGCATAGTTTACCTGGCCATATTGGCCGGCCTGGCCGTTGATCGAACCGATATTGACGACGCGGCCGAAGCTCCGCTCGATCATGCCGTCCCAGGCGGCTTTGCACATGTTGAAGCAGCCGCCGAGATTGGTGTCGACGACTTCGTCCCAGCCACTGCGGGTCATTTTGCGCATCGTGGCGTCGCGTGTAATGCCGGCATTGTTGACGACGATGTCGACCGGGCCCAGATCGGCCGCGACCTTGGCCGTCCCGGCGATGCAATCGTCAAAATTTGCCACATCCCATTTGTAGGCGGGAATGCCCGTCTTCGCCGAAAAGGTCTGGGCCCGCTCGTCATTGCCGCAATAATTCGCCGCCACCCTGTAGCCGGCGTTCTTCAACGCAACGGAAATCGCTTGCCCGATGCCTCTGGTGCCGCCCGTGACGATCGCGACTCGCGTCATTCCGTCCTCCAACTTTTCCTATTCGCGACTATGCTCATCGGGAAACATATGGGCGTTTTCGGGGCGCGTCCATTTTTTCCGTGTCTTGCGCCGCGCAACGACAGCGTGACACGGTGATGAACGCGCCCGAGCAATCCCAGGCGCCGCTATCTTTCCACGCACATCGCGATGCCCATGCCGCCGCCGATGCACAATGTGGCGAGGCCCTTCTTCGCATCGCGCTTCTCCATTTCATACAGCAGCGTAACGAGGATTCGGGTACCCGAGGCGCCGATCGGATGGCCGATGGCGATGGCTCCGCCATTGACATTGACCTTGGACAAATCCCAGCCGAGTTCCTTGTTGACCGCGCAGGCCTGCGCCGCGAACGCTTCGTTGGCTTCGATCAGATCGAGATCGTCGAACGTCCAGCCGGCTTTCTTGACCGCCGCACGCG